>NZ_JAJOMC010000044.1 GCF_021129155.1 Arthrobacter sp. AK04 | reverse complement strand
CCCCGCCCCCCCCCCCCCCCCCCCCCCCCCCCCCCCCCGCGCGGCGCCCGGCCGCCGCCCCCCCCCCCACCCCCCCCCCGGCCCCCCCCCCCCCCCCCCCCACCACTCCTGTTGCTGACCTAGGCCACGTCCACGCCGCCCAGTTCCATTTCGGCCACCGCTTCTTCAAGGTCCTCGGCGATCCCGGCCGTCAGCGAGCGGAGGACGGTGACGGAGTAGCCCGCCTGCACGGCGTCCAGGGCCGTTGCCATAACGCAGTAATCGGTGGCGATTCCCACAACCACGACGTCCTCCACGTCATGGCTCTGCAGCCAGTCGTCCAGCCCGATCGCGTCTTCGTCCGGCGCGAGCCTTTCGGCGTCCGCGGGGCCGGGAAGGGCCCCGGGCTGCCGTTCGCCGGTGGGCACCGCGTCCTCAGGGGCCAGGAGGCCTTCAAAACCCGAGTAGGCAGCGGAGAACTGGCCTTTCTGGAAGTAGGCCTGGATGTATTCGGTGTCCAGGTCGGGATGCAGTTCAGCGCCGGGGGTGCCGGCCACGCAGTGCGGTGGCCAGCTGTCCTTGAAATCGGGGGTGTCCGAGAAATGATCTCCCGGATCGATGTGCCAGTCCTGGGTGGCAACGATGTGGTCGAACTCGCCGTGGTGGCCGTCCACATACTCGCTGATGGCGCCGGCTACATCCGCGCCGCCGGAAACGGCGAGCGAACCGCCCTCGCAGAAATCGTTCTGGACGTCGACGATGATCAGTGCCCGGGACATCGGTTCTCCTCAGTTTTCTTCATAGAGAGTAGGGATGGCGGCTTCTCCGCGCTGCAGGCGGTTAACCACCGGTGGCAGCTCCGCCATGGAGTCCGCATGGCGCTGGCGGGCCCGGAGCACGCCCTCGTGGCCGGTCCACCCCGGCAGCAGCTCCCCGTTCTTCATGAACTGCTGCAGGAGGGGCCGGTCGTTGCCGTCATCCTCCGGCCGCCGGCCGACGCCCACCACCTCCGCGGTGGCAATGCCGCGCTCGTTCAGCTTGCGCAGCGCGTACTTGCGGCCGCCCACGCTGGCCTTGTTCTTGGCCGCCTTGGCCACCGAGACGAACGTGCCGTCGTCGTCCGTGCGGCTGACCAGCTTGTACACCATGCTGGCAGTCGGGGCGCCCGAGCCCGTGACCAGGGAGGTGCCCACGCCGTAGGAATCCACGGGGGCGGACTGCAGCGCGGCGATGGCGTACTCATCAAGGTCTGAGGTGACCACGATCTTGGTGTTTTCGTTGCCGAGGTCGTCAAGGAGCCTGCGCACCCACTGCGCCTGGGCCACAAGGTCGCCCGAGTCCAGCCGGACCGCTCCCAGGCGTGGACCCGCAAGGTCCACGGCCGTGCGGACGGCCGCTTCGACGTCGTACGTGTCCACCAGCAGGGAGGTGTGGTCCCCAAGCGAGGCAATTTGCGCCTCGAAGGCGTCCCGCTCGGTGTCGTGCAGGAGCGTGAAGGAGTGCGCGGCCGTTCCCACCGTCTTGATTCCGTAGCGGATACCGGCCTCGAGGTTGGAGGTGCTGTCAAAACCGGCAATGATTGCCGCCCTGGCGGACGCGGTGGCCGCTTCCTCGTGGGTCCGCCTGGATCCCATTTCAATGCACGGCCGGCCGCCGGCCGCGGTGACCATCCGGGAAGCCGCCGAGGCAATGGCGCTGTCGTGGTTCAACACGGACAGAAGGTAGGTCTCCAGCATGCAGGCCTCCGCGAAGGTGGCCTCGACGATCAGGATGGGGGAGTTCGGGAAGTACGCCTCGCCCTCGGGGTAGCCCCAGATATCGCCGGAGAACCGGTAGGACGCGAGGTACTCCAGGGTCTGGGCGTTCACCACCTTGGTGCGCTCCAGGAACTCGAGCTCGGCATCCCCGAAGCGGAAATTGGCGATGCCCTCAAGCAGCCGCCCGGTGCCGGCCACGATGCCGTAGCGCCGGCCGTCCGGCAGCCGCCGGGCGAAAGCCTCGAACACCGACTTGCGGTGCGCGGCCCCGGAATGCAGCGACGCCTGCAGCATGGTCAGCTCGTAGTGGTCGGTGTAAAAGGACGTGCGGGGATGCTCCCAGCCAGCGGAGGTACTCACGAAAATCACTCTAGTCCCCACCGGCTCCCACGTCTCGCTTCGCTTCACCGCGGGGCCCTCGCCGTCGTGGCCCCACCCACCGGCTCCCACGTCTCGCTTCGCTTCACCGCGGGGCCCTCGCCGTCGTGGCCCCAGCATCCCCATAGAATGGACAGATGACCTTAAGCGTTGCGCTCGGCCCTGATACACAGGAGGGCACCCGGACCGGAACAGCGGAATCCACAGATTCCCTGACCGCACCGGACATCCCCTGGAACCTGGTGATCTGGAACGATCCCGTCAACCTCATGAGCTACGTGAGCTATGTTTTCCAAAGCTATTTCGGCTACTCCGAGAGCAAAGCGAACAAGCTCATGATGGAGGTCCACAAGAAGGGCCGCTCCATAGTTGCCTCGGGCAGCAAGGAGCAGGTGGAACGCCATGCCGTGGCCATGCACGGTTTTGGGCTGTGGGCCACCGTGGAAAAAGCCAGCGGCGGAAACAACGGCAATTCCGGCAACTCCGGTGGAGGCCAGGGCAAGGGGAAACGTGGCTAAGGCATTCAAGTACGGACTCAAAGGCATCACCGGCTACCTGGAGCCCGCGGAACGCGACCTGCTGCGCAGCCTGATCCATGACGTCATCTCCATGCTCCAGCCGGAGGACCGGGACGGCCAGGATCCCCTGGCTGCCCTGATCGGCCTGGACATGGACGTGGCAGAGCCAACCGACCGGGCCGTCAAGCGTCTGCTTCCCAACGTCATGAAGGACGACGCCGGCGCCTCACTGGAGTTCCGCCAGCTCACCGAACGCTCGCTGCGGGAAACGAAGATCGGCGCCCTGCGGGCGGCCGCCCTGGACCTGGACAAGGACGAGATCGTGCTGACGCCCGACGGTGCACGGCACTGGTCCATGGCGCTGAACGATGTCCGGCTGGTCCTCGCCGAGCGGCTGGACATCCAGGACGAGGAGGACGCCGAACACGTCCACCTCATGCAGGACTGGTCCCAGGCCGAGGACGTGGAGAGCTACCTGGCCCTGGTCTACAACTTCGCCACGTGGCTCCAGGAGTCACTGGTGCAGGCCATGCTGCAGTCCCTGGACTCCCGCCGATGAGCGGCGCGGATTCTTCCCCGTCCCTGCGCTGTGACACACCAGACATGAGCTCCCGGCCACAGGTTCATGACTGGAGCCGCGGGGAAGACCTATCCTCGAATAATCATGAGTAGAGCCTCAAGCATGGATCCGGCAGCCGGCGCTGCCGCGGGGTCCGACGCCAGCGACCTGCCCGCCGCCGCCCTGGAGTCCCGGCCCATCGGCGTTTTCGACTCCGGTGTCGGCGGCCTCACGGTGGCCCGCTCCATCATCGACCAGCTTCCCAACGAATCCATCCTCTATGTGGGGGACACCGCGCACGGACCGTACGGCCCCCTGCCAATCGCGGAGGTGCGTGCCAACGCCCTGGGCGTGATGGACGAACTGGTGGACTCCGGCGTCAAGCTGCTCACCATAGCCTGCAACTCGGCGTCGGCCGCTGTCCTGCGGGACGCCCGCGAGCGGTACACGGCCAAGTACGGCATCCCGGTCATCGAAGTCATCCAACCCGCGGTGCGGCGTGCGGTGGCAGCAACCCGCAGCGGGCGGGTCGGCGTGATCGGCACCTCCGCCACAATCGGCTCGCGCGCCTACGAGGATACGTTCGCCGCCGCCCCGGACCTGGCGATCACCTCGGTGGCTTGCCCGGAATTCGTCAGCTACGTCGAGGCCGGGATCACCACCGGGCCTGCGCTGCTGGCCGTCGCCGAGGAATACCTCGCCCCGCTCAAGGCGGCCGGTGTGGACACGGTGGTCCTGGGCTGCACGCACTACCCGCTGCTCACCGGCGTCATCTCCTACGTCATGGGCGCGGATGTGACCCTGGTGTCCAGCGCGGAGGAAACTGCCAAGGACGTCTACCGTGCCCTGGCCACCCACAACCTGCAGCGCACGGACGCAGCCGCGCCGGAGCACCACTTCGTGGCCACCGGAGACGCCCGCCAGTTCGAGGCGCTGGCCCGCAGGTTCCTGGGGCCCGAGGTCCTCTCCGTCCGCCACGTGGACCATGTGTCCGCCCAGTACCCCACGGGAAGCCTGGCCAGGATCACGCCGGAAATGATCGCCGCCGCGCAGAGTGCCGCCGCGCGCCCGCGGATCTCCAACTTCGTGGGCAGTTCAGTGGCCGGAGGCACCGGCCAGTGAAGCTCACCATCGTAGGCTGCACCGGTTCCTTTCCCGGCCCCGGGTCACCGGCGTCGTGCTACCTCCTGACCGCGAACGACGGTGAGCGGACCTGGAAAGTGGTCATGGACCTGGGCAGCGGGGCACTGGGTGCCATCCAGCGGTACACCGATCTGGAGGACATCGACGCCATCTTCCTGACCCACCTGCACCCCGACCACTGCATGGACCTGTGCGGGCTGCACGTGGCTGTCCGCTGGAAGCCTGGCGGCTGGGGACGCGGCCGGATCCCTGTCTGGGGACCTGCGGCCACGGCAGACCGGATGGCCACAGCGTACGGCCTGGAGCTGGATCCCGGGATGCACGAGGAATTCGACTTCACCAACTGGGCAGAACGTGAAGCCGTGACCGTGGGCCCGTTTACCGTAACCCCCTTTGCCGTGAACCATCCGGTGGAGGAGGCTTATGCCCTGCGGGTGGAAGTGGTGGAGCCGGGCAAGGACGGCGCGCCGGTGTCCCGGGTCCTGACGTATTCCGGGGATACGGATTCCTGCGCCGGGCTTGAGGAAGCAGCCAAGGACGCGGACCTGTTCCTGTGCGAGGCAGCCTTCGAGGAAGGCCGCGACGACGGCATCAAGGACGTCCACCTGACCGGCAAGCGTGCCGGCGAAGCCGCTGCGGCGGCGGGCGCACGGCGGCTCCTGCTGACGCACATTCCGGTGTGGACATCGCAGACCACGGTGATGGCCGAGGCCCGCCCGGTGTTCGGCGGCGACGTTGCGGTGGCGGTTGCGGGAGTGCACTACACCATCTAGCCCTTCGGTTGATCCTGGCTTCGAACCGGGGCCCGGCATTGGTGTGGCATGCAGTCGATAAGCTAAAGGCATGACTTCTGAAGCAACTGCAGTGCCCATCGTGCGCGCCGACGGCCGCGCCCCCGACCAGCTCCGGCCCATCAGCATCACCCGCGGATGGTCCACCCAGGCCGAGGGATCGGCCCTCATCGAGTTCGGCAACACCCGGGTCCTGTGCACCGCATCCCTGACCGCGGGCGTGCCCCGCTGGCTTAAGGGTGAAGGCCGCGGCTGGGTCACCGCCGAGTACGCCATGCTGCCCCGGGCCACCAACACCCGCTCCGACCGCGAGTCCGTCAAGGGCAAGATCGGCGGCCGCACCCACGAAATTTCACGGCTGATCGGGCGTTCGCTGCGCTCCATCATCGACACCAAGGCCCTGGGCGAAAACACCATAGTGCTGGACTGCGATGTCCTCCAGGCAGACGGCGGCACCCGCACGGCAGCCATCACCGGCGCCTACGTCGCGCTCGCAGACGCCATCCGCTTCGCCCGCGAGAACAAGCTCATCGCAAAGAATGCCCAGCCCCTGGTCGACACCATTGCGGCCGTGTCCGTGGGCATCATCGACGGCGTTCCCATGCTGGACCTGCCGTACGTTGAGGACGTCCGGGCCGAAACCGACATGAACGTTGTGGTCACCGGGTCGGGCAAGTTCGTGGAGGTGCAGGGAACGGCCGAGGGCGCACCCTTCGACCGGGCCGAGCTGAACCAGCTCCTGGACCTGGCGCTGCTGGGCACCACCCAGCTCGCTGCCATCCAGCGGGAGACCCTGGCGGACACGCTGTGAATCCGGCCGGCGGCCCAGCTCCCCGCCTGGTCCTGGCAACCCACAACAAGGGCAAGCTCCGGGAGCTCCGCGAGCTGCTGCGGGGACAGGTCCCCGGGCTCGATGTCGACACCCAGGTGGTGGACGCGGCGGCGGCAGGTGCCCCGGACGTCGTCGAAACCGGCGTTACTTTTGCCGAGAATTCGCTGCTGAAAGCCCGTGCCGTGGCGGAGGCCACCGGCCTGGCGGCCATTGCTGACGACTCCGGCCTTGCGGTGGACGTGATGGGCGGGGCACCCGGGATCTTCTCGGCCCGGTGGGCGGGGACGCATGGGGACGACGCCGCCAACCTGCGGCTCCTGCTCAGCCAGCTCTCCGATGTGCCGGACATCCACCGGGGTGCGGCCTTTGTCTGCGCGGCGGCCCTGGCAGTGCCGGACACAGACGGGCGGGCGGGCCATGAGGTGGTTGAGTACGGGCAGCTGGAGGGTGTGCTGCTGCGCGAACCTCGGGGCAGCGGAGGATTCGGCTACGATCCGGTGCTGCAGCCGGCGGGAGAGGACCGGAGCTGCGCAGAGCTGTCCGCAGCGGAAAAGAATGCCATCAGCCACCGCGGCAAGGCTTTCCGCGCGTTGCTGCCGGCCATCGTCGAGGCGCTGCGCCGGGCCGAGGCCTGACGGGCGCGCCGCACCAGCGGCGGCCGGTTAACCAAAAAGGTGTGCTTCCCGCCGCAGCGGGGAGCACACCTTTTGTGTATCTGGCGCCTTACGGGAGGCGGGGGGTCTTCTGTTCGTCTTCGGGGGCGTGCTCCTCGATGAACTCGTCCACGGGGTCAGTGCCGTAGGCCTTCGACTGGCGCTTGGCGGACAGACCGCGGAGAACCTCCACGCCAATGGGCAGGACAGACACCAGGACGATCGCGATGAAGATGATGTCCAGGTTGTCCCGGACCCACGGGATGCGGTCGCCCAGCAGGTAGCCCAGGAGCGTCACGCCGCCGCCCCAGAGTACCGCGCCGATGACGTTGAAGAGGAAGAACTTCTTTTTGTTCATCTGGGCGACGCCCACGATGACGGGTACGAAGGTCCTGATGATGGGGACGAAGCGCGCCAGGATCAGGGCCTTGCCGCCATGCTTTTCGAAGAAGGCGTGCGCGTTCTCCACGTTCTCCCGCTTGAACAGGCGCGAGTTGGGCTTGTTGAAGATGGCGGGGCCGGCTTTCGACCCGATGAGGTAGCCGGTCTGGTTGCCCACGATGGCCGAAATGATGATCAGCAGCGCGAAGACCCACACGTTGAACTTGATGGTGTCCGTGGCCACCAGGAGGCCGGCCGTGAACAGCATGGAGTCACCGGGCAGGAAAAAGCCCACCAGCAGGCCGGTTTCCGCGAAGACGATGCCGCAGACCAGCAGGACCACCCACGGCGCCAGGGCGGGATCGGCCAGGAAGACCTGGGGGTTCAGCCAGTCGGGCAGGAAGGAGGCCAGTTGCGGCTGGACCGGTCCTGCCCCGCCCAGCATGGACACGGCGAGGTCATTCATCACAGGAAAGTTCACCCCTCAAGGGTACTTGACAGAGCTGTGCCTGCATGGAGGGGCAGCATTCCGGCGGTAAGGTGGGGCCGTGGGTTTGGACTTTACGGCGATCGACTTTGAAACTGCGAACGGCTTCCGGGGCTCTCCCTGTGCGGTGGGCCTGACGAAGGTACGGGGCGGGCGGATCGTGGATGAGGCGTCATGGCTGATGCGCCCGCCGCAGAACCACGACCACTTTGACTACCACAACGTCCGGATCCACGGCATCCGCGCTGACGACGTTGCCGGGCAGCCCCGCTTCGGCGAACTCTTCCCCGAAATCGGCGCCTTTATTGGCGATGACATCCTGGCCGCGCACAATGCCGCCTTCGACCTCGGCGTGATCCGTTCGGGCCTGGAGGTCTCCGGCCTGCCGGGGCCGGCCTACGACTACGTGTGCACGGTCATGCTCTCCCGGCGGTGCTATTCGCTGGTGTCCAACTCCCTGCCGTTCGCCGCCGAGGAAGCAGGCGTGCCGTTGGTGAAGCACCACGACGCCGCAGAGGACGCCCGGGCGTGTGCCGGCATCCTGATCGACATTGCCCGGCGGAACCAGGCCAACAGCATCGCCGAACTTTACCTTTCGCTGGGCCTGGTGATGCCGCGCCAGCAGGCTTTCGACCCGGCCACGGACGGGCTGTCCAAGGCCAGCATCGCGGCCCTTGCCGCTGCCGGCGGCGGCACTGCTGCGCCGCTGCGGCCCTTCCTGGCGGGCTGGCCGGAGGAGGGCGACAATCCGCTTCCCAACCCCGACGCCGAGCCGGGACACCCCCTGTACGGCCAGACCGTCGTCTTCACCGGGGAGCTGTCCATTGGGCGCCCGGAAGCCAAAAGGCGCTCTGCCGAGGTCGGCGCCCGGCCGGAAAGCCGGGTGACCGGGCGCACCACCGTCCTGGTGGTCGGGGACGGCTTTGTTGCCTCCGACCTCCGCTCCGGCAGGCTGACCGGCAAAGCCCGCCGGGTGCTGGAACTCCACGGACGGGGCCAGGCCATCGAAGTATTGTCAGAAGGCGAGTTCCTGCAGATGGTGGGCGACTTCGCGGCGGCAGCCGTCGCCTGAGGCGCCCGCTTGGGCTGTTTCTTCACGGGGCGCAACAAAGCTTTGCCCGCGCACTCCACGCTCCTAGCCTTGGCTCATGGGCTCTCTGTTCGCTTTCCCCAATCCGGTCAACGAGTACGCCGCGCGCGTCACTGCCGGGCTGGTGGTGGCGCTTGCCGTTGTAACGCTTGCCGTCGGCTCCGGGTGGGGCCTGCTGGCCATCGCCGCCGGGTTTTGGCTGCGCGTGCTCTTCGGACCGAAGATTTCCCCGCTGGCACTGGTGTCCGTGAAAGTCATCACGCCGCGGCTGGGACGGGTGAAGCTGGTGCCCGGGCCGCCCAAACGCTTTGCGCAGGGCATGGGCGCGGCAGTCTCCACCACGGCCCTCGCCCTGTTCGCGGCCGGAGCCGTACCCGCCGCCTGGACGGTGCTGGGCGTCCTGATCGTGGCCGCGTCCCTTGAAGCCTTTGCCGGGTTCTGCCTGGGCTGCGTGGTCTTCGGGTTCCTGCAGCGCCGCGGACTGATTCCGGAGGACGTCTGCGAGGCATGCAACAACATCAGTCTTCGCCGGTCGTAACCCCCACCAGCAATTTGGCCATGCCGCGGATTGCCTCGGGTGCCTCCAGCGACTCCAGCCAGTCCGCGGGCAGGCACTCCTCGCCGTAGAAGGCCCCCAGGATGTTCCCGGCCAGCGAACCGGTGGCGTCGCCCTGCCCGCAGTGGCTCACCGCCAGGGACACCGCCTCGCGGAAGTGCCGGACGGGCAGCGTGTCCGCAACGACGTCGTCATAAGTGCCGCCGCCGTCATTAGTGCCGCCGTCGTCTGCGCCGGCGTTGCCTGAGTCAGCGCCGGGGAGGGTTGCGAGCACCGCGTAGAGCGCGACGGCGAGGGCTTCCTCCGCGGTCCGGCCGTCACCGAGTGTATGAGTGAGCTCCTCCGGCGTCACCACGCCCCGGGTGGCAAGCGAGAGTGCGGCTTCCAGGCGTTCGGGCAGTTCCGGTTCCACCCCGCCCAGGGCGCGGGCGTGGGCGGTCACGGAAGAGGCGGCGTCCGTGAGCCCCTCACCCGAAACCAGCCGGTGAACCAGCAGGCTGAAAATCCCGGCAGCCTGGCGCGCTGCAGGGTGCCCGTGGGTCAGGGAGGCGGCGTCGGCACTCAGCTTGTAGACGGCGTCGGGCGCAATATGGGGGATCAGCCCGAACGGTGCTGACCGCACCACGGTCCCGAAGTCCTTCGATCCGGGGTTCACGGGGCGGGCGGAGGTGCCCATTTCACCCGTTGCCAGCCCGGAAATGCAGGTAGCGCTGGGGTTCCGGCGCTGGCGGAGCGCAGCGTGCCCGTCTATCCATCGGGGCTGCGGGGTGGGGGCCGACGCCGGAGCGGCCTCGCCCTGCGCCGCCAGCCACCGGAGATACGCCAGCCACAGGCAGGCGTTCACATCCGCGCCCACGCCCGAGTTTGCCCATTCCAGCGCCTCCACCAGCCCGTCCACCGTGTAGAGGGTCAGCTGGGTCTCGTCGGAAAATGCGCCTGTCACGGGACCGGATCCGGTGAGGCCGCGCCCGCCTGGGCGGCGCCGGATCTCCTCCACTGGCTGCGTGCCGATGGTGTAGCCCAGGGAATCGCCCAGCGCGCCGCCCAGCAGGCAGCCATGGATGCGGGACTTGAGGGCGGGGACGGAGGATCCGGGGTCAATGCTCATGCCTGTAAATGTACCGTGGCTCCTGCGGCGCAGTGATTCCCGCTCGGCCCTGCAGGGCTGGGCCGGAAACGCGAGGCCCCAGCAAACGTCCAGCGTCGGCTGGAATAATGGAAGGGTTGCCCGGCGGCAGCACCGCCATCTCCTGCCTACCAAAGGGTCCCACCATGAGCACGCCCGCCCCCCTTCCACACGACGTCCTGCTGCCCCGCAGCCCGGAGACCGCCCCGCCGGGACTCCTGCCCAGGCTGGGGGCCGAGGCGTTCGGCACGTTGTTCATCGTGGTGGCCGGCCTTGGCGTGCCGCTGTTCACTATCCCCGATTCCAGCCCTGTCCCCGCGGCACTTGCCGCCGGCCTGGCCGTGACCGCCGCGATGCTGGCGTTCGGCCACGTCTCGGGCGGCCACTTCAACCCCGCCATCACGGCAGGACACCTTGTGGCCGGCCGGATCAGGGCCGGGGCTGCTGCCGCCTATGTGGGCGCCCAGCTGGTGGGGGGACTCGCAGGCGCCACCGCGCTGTTCGGGATCCTGCGCACCTTGCCGGGTATCTCGGACAGCGGAACCGCTTTTGACACCGTGACCGCCGGCTTCGGCGAACACTCCATCATCCAGGCGCCGCTCGCGGCGGTACTGCTCCTTGAAATGCTCGGAGCCGCAATTGTTGTGGCGGTCTTCCTGGGCGCGCCGGGCCGGGAAACCGGCTTTGGCGGGGACGGCGGCCCAGCGGGGCAGTCCGGCAGGGACAGCCGGGACCGGGGCAGCCGGTCTGCAGCCCCCGTGGCCGTGGGCCTGACCTTTGCCGTGCTCCTGCAGTTGGGCCAGTCGGTGGGGAACCTGCCGTTCAATCCTGCCCGCGCCGTTGCGTCTGCGGTGTTCAGCTCGGGCTGGGCCGTTGGGCAGCTCTGGGTATTCCTGGCCGCCCCGCTGCTGGGTGCAGCCATTGCAGGACTGGTTTTCCGGAGCTTCGGAGCGCCTGCCCATGCCGGTGCCGCCGCCCAGGCTGCGGGAGAATCCGGTGAAGCAGGGGAAACCGGCGGAACCGGCGGAACCGCCGAAAGCGCTGAAACAGTTGAAACCAACGAAACCGGCCAGGGAGCCGAAACCGCCGCGGATGCTGGGGTGGCCGGGCAGGGCGGCCGAGCCGGCAGCGGCACGCATGGATCCGGGCGCGGTGAAGCCCAGCCCAGCGAAGCGCAGGAATTCTTTGACGGCAAGCGGGGCTGACGGTGGATGCGGCGTTTGCTCCCGCTGTCAGTGGCAGCCGATAGCTTAGGAACATGCGGTTACTTCACACATCGGACTGGCACCTGGGCCGGTCCTTCCATGGCGTTGGCATGCTGGATGCCCAGCGGGACTTCGTAGACCAGCTGGTCCGTGCGGTCACCGAGCACGGCGTTGACGTCGTCCTGGTGGCCGGGGATGTCTATGACCGCGCCCTTCCGGGCGTCGACGTGGTGAACCTGCTGGATGAGGCCCTGGTCCGCCTGACAGCTGCGGGTGCACAGGTGGTGCTGACCAGCGGCAACCATGATTCCGCCATCCGCCTGGGTTTCGCCTCCCGCCTCCTGGAACGCGGGGGAGTCCACCTCCGCACCAGGATCGAGAGCCTGGACACGCCGCTGCTGCTGCCCCTGGACCAGGCCCCTGACGCCGGCACCGCAGAAGCAGTGCTGGCCATCTACGGCATACCCTGGCTCGAGCCCCGCCTGGTCGCCGAGCAGCTCGGGGCGGACACTCCCAGCCACTTCGAGGTCACCCGGGCGGCAACAGCGATGATCCGGGACGATATTGAACGGCGTTCAGCTTCCGCTGCCGTCCATTCCGTGGTCCTGGCGCACACTTTTGCCAGCGGAGGGATCAGCTCGGACAGCGAACGCGACCTCAGCATCGGCGGCGTCGGAGCCGTTCCGCTGGACCTTTTCGACGGCTTCACCTATACCGCGCTGGGCCACCTGCACGGACGCCAGGCCCTGTCCCCGCAGGTCCGCTACTCAGGCTCGCCGCTGGCGTATTCCTTTTCCGAAGCCGCGCACCGCAAGGGCGGGTGGCTCGTGGACGTTGATGCAGAGGGAGTCAGCTCTGTGCAGGAGGTCCTGTGGGAGGCGCCCCGGGCGCTGGCCGTGCTGCGCGGTCCCCTGGAAGAGCTCCTTGAACGGCCCGAGCACCAGTGGGCGGAAACAGCCTACTGCCAGGTCACGCTGACAGACGCCCAGCGCCCCGCCCGGGCCATGGAGCGGCTCCGCACCCGTTTCCCGGACACGCTGGTCCTCGGTTTTGATCCGGAGGGCGGAACCGCATCCAACGCTTCCAGCTACAGCAGCAGGCTCGCCGAGGCACCTGATGATCTCTCGGTATGCTGCGGCTTCCTGGAACACGTGCGCGGCAGGGTGCCTGATGACACCGAAAAGGCGGCGCTCGCTGCCGCGCTGGAGAACGTCCGCCTCCTGGAGGCTTCACGATGAGGATCCACCGCCTGCTGATTTCCGGGTTTGGCCCGTTTGCCGGCACCGAGGAGATCGATTTCGACCGGCTCAGCGCACACGGCCTGTTCCTGCTCAATGGCCCAACAGGTGCCGGGAAGACCAGCGTGCTGGATGCCATCTGTTTTGCCCTCTACGGTTCCGTTCCGGGAGCCCGCCAGGACGGAAAACGGCTCCGCAGCGACCATGCCGAGCCGGCCCAGGAACCCGCGGTGACCTGTGAGTTCTCGGCCCAGGGACGCCGATTTGAAGTGACAAGGTCCCCGGCCTGGGACAAACCGAGCGCCCGGGGCAAGAACGGCTTCACCACCCAGCAGGCCAAGACTCTGCTGCGGGAACGGGTTGGAGGGACGTGGACGGAAAAGTCTGCCCGCAATGATGAAGCCGGCGCTGAGATCCTGGCCCTGCTGGGCATGGACCGGGAGCAGTTCACCCGTGTGGTGATGCTGCCGCAGGGAGACTTTGCCGCTTTCCTGCGCTCCAAGGCCACGGACCGGCTGGAACTCCTCCAGAAGCTTTTCGGTACCCAGCGGTTCGAATCGGTGGAGCAGGAACTGTCCCGCCAGGCGCAGGTGGCCAAGGAGGAGGTGTCCCATCTTGCGGGCCGGCTCGAGCTCCTGGCAGCCCGTGCCGAGGCCGAGGCCGCACGCCTCGGCCTTGACGTGTCCAGTGCGCCTTCTCCGGAGAACGCCGCGGTGCGGTTCGACTGGCTGGAAGCAGCAGTGGCGGGCCGGCTGGAGGAGCTGACGGGCGGGGCCGGACAGGCCGAAGCCGCCAGCACTGAATGCAGGAAGGCCGCGGACGCTGAAGCATCGCGCGCCGACCGGCGCCGGAAGCTTGATTCCGCGGCCGCCCGAAAGGTGGCGGTGGAGCAGGGCGCGCAGCTGCTTGACGATCACATCCTCCGGCTCGCCCGGCACCGGAAAGCCGAGGTCCTGCAGGGGCAGCTGCGGAACGTTGATGCCAGTGCCGCCAAGGCCCGGAGCGCCGCAACCGCCATGGAATCAGCCATGACCCTTCTGAGCCTGGCTGCGGGGGAGGACCCTGAATTGGCTGAGCTGGAACTCCACTTTGCGCCGGGCCCCGCTGCCGACGCGGCAACGCCCGTCGCTGGAGCCGCCGCGGAGCTGGCGCGACTGCGCTCCCTCCTGGCCGTGGTCGAGGCCAGGCTGCCGGACGAAGACAGGCTGCAGGCCCTTCGGAAGCGGCACGGCACCCTGGTAAAAAAGCAGGAGGAGCTTGCTGCCGCCCTTGCAGAGGCCAACAAGCTTGCCGATGCGCTTTCGGACGAGCGGCGCCTGCTCCATGACGGGCTGCCGGTCCTGGAACAGCACGCGGCTACCGCGCCTTTGCGCCAGAAGGAAGCTGCGGCTGCCGAGGAACTGCTGGACGTGGTCAGGCGCTATGGTTCCGCCGTTGCCGCCCGGGACCTGGTGAAGGTCCGCCATGACGAACGCCATGACCGGCAACTGGAGGCGAAACGCCGCTGGCTGGACCTGAGGGAGCGGCGACTTGCCAATGCCGCCGCCGAGCTGGCAGCCAAGCTGGTCCAGGGGGAGCAGTGCCCCGTATGCGGCAGCCCGGACCATCCTGCCCCGGCCGCAGGCAGTTCCGGAGGCCCGGAACTTGCGCAGGAGGAGGAAGAAGCGCGGCTGGTCCACGAGGCGGCAGAGGCGGCCTATGCCCAGGTGGCCCACGAACTCGGGGAGGCCAGGCAGCTGGTGGCGGTACTCGCCGGGCAGGGCGGTGACACCGCGGAGGACGAGGCACTCAACGCGGCGGACGGTGCGCGGCGGGCAGCCGCCGATGCCCGGGCTGCAGTCAAGGAACTCGAAGATGTCAGGTTGAGGCTCGGCAAACTCGACACCGCTGCCACGGCTTCGCAGGAATCCCGCACCGGCACCGAGGGCGAGCTGGCCAGGACCGCGGCGACACTGGCCGACGTATCCGAACAATCCTCGGCCCTTGACCAGGCCCTGGCCGGGCTGCGGGGCACCCACCGTACCCTGGCCCAGCGGTTGCGTGCACTGGAGGGCGCGGTGACGGTGCTCAACAAGGCGGTTGAGGCGCAGTCCCACCTCGAACGGATGGAGGCCCAGGCCGCCGAGGCGCTGGAGCAGCTCGACCTGGCGCTGCCTGCGGCCGGTTTCACCTCAGCACGCGAGGCACGTGAACAGTTGCTCGACGCCGCCGAGGCCGCCGCACTCGAGGCACGGGTGCGGGCAGCCCAGGACGAGGAAGCCAGAGTGGCGGAACTGTTCGTCTCCGATGACGTCCTGCAGGCGCTGGAGGAGAAGTCCGCAGGTTACGAGTTGGATGGGAAGCGGCTCGAGGACCTTCGTGAAGCTGCTGCACAGGCACTCCAGGCCGCACGGGACGCCGACCTGGCTGCCGGCATGGGCGCACGGTGCCTTGCCGCGCTGCGCAGCATCCGTGCCGAGTACGAAGACGTGGCCGGATCAGCGCGGCAGCCGGCAGAGCGGGCGCAGATGCTGGCCGGGCTGGCGGATGCCGCGGCAGGCCGTGGCGAGAACACCTACCGGATGAGCCTGAACAGCTACGTCCTGGCTGCCCGCCTGGAACACGTTGCCGCGGCTGCCTCAGAACGGCTGGTGGCCATGAGTGATGGCCGCTACCTGCTCCAGCATACCGACGCCAAGGCCGCCCGCGGGGCAAAATCGGGGCTTGGACTGGAGGTGGTGGATCAGTGGACCGGGTTCCGCCGGGACACCTCCACCCTGTCCGGCGGAGAGTCGTTCATGGCATCCCTGTCCCTGGCGCTTGGCCTGGCGGACGTCGTCCAGCAGGAAGCCGGTGGAGTGGAAATCGAAACCCTGTTTGTTGACGAGGGGTTCGGCAGCCTCGATGAGCAGTCGCTGGAGCAGGTGATGGACGCCCTTGAAGGGCTGCGGGACGGCGGCCGCGTGGTCGGCCTGGTCAGCCATGTTGCGGAGATGAAGCAGCGGATCGGCGCCCAGCTCCAGGTGCTCAAGGGGCGGAACGGCTCAACGCTCCGGATCTCGGACGGCGCAGACGCACCAGTCTGACCGGACGGTGGCCCTGCGCTCCGGCCTGACGGGCGCGCTGCAGGCCTAAAAGGTATACGCGCCGGATATAATTGCGCTGTTACCGGGTTGCGCGCATCGGGAGGAGGGACGATGCGCACGAGATGAACGAGCCCGGAATTGAACTCACCCCTCACACCTGCCAGCACGCAAGTACCCGGCCCCGCCGCCGGAGAGCTGTCACCAACCCCGGACCCAGCTACCGCCGCTCCGCTCCTTCCGGGAGAAACCCCTGCGGCCTCCCGAAGCCGCTTCGCCAGGCTGCCCCTCCTGGCCGGCCGGGCCTTTATACCCCTTGGCCTGTTTGCCCGGCTGCCGCTGGCGATGCTGACAGTGGGTACGCTGACCCTGGTCACGTCAGCCAGCGGCTCCTACGCGCTCGGCGGGATGGCGGCAGGCGCCGTGGGGATCGGCTCAGCTCTTGGCGCGCCGGTTCTGGGGGCCCTTGCCGACCGCCGGGGACAACGCCCGGTGCTCCTGCTCGCGGCCCTTCTCAACAGCGTTGCCGTGGTGGCCCTGATCCTCGCTGTGTGGGCAATTGCGGAATCCCCGGGTATCCCGGCCGCGGTACTGGCCGCGGCCTTCCTGTCAGGTGCCAGTTGCCCGCAGGTCGGCCCGCTTGCCAGGGTCCGCTGGATGGCCCTGGCCGCCCGCGGCCCGGGCAAGGACCAGGCGCGGGACCTGGACACTGCCCTTTCCTACGAAAGCACGGCAGATGAGGTGACCTTTGTCCTGGGCCCGGCACTGGTGGGAATCTTGGCCAGCCTGCTGGCGCCCTGGCTGCCCCTCGCAGTGGCGGTGGCACTGACCATCACCCTCGTTCCCGCCTTCGCAGTCCACCGTACACACCGGGCGGTTCCGGCAAGCAGGCCAGCCAGGGGAAACCAGGTGCCGGCCGGTTCTCGGGTCCGGGCCGGAAAGCTCCCGGCAGCGGTGGCCGTGCCGGTGCTCGCCATGGTCTGCATGGGAACGTTCTTCGGCTCCACCCAAACCGCGCTGAGCTCCTTCTCGGCAGGGTTTGCAGGCTCTGAGACGGCGGGCCTGCTCTACGCAGTAATGGGGCTGAGCTCAGCCGTGGCCGCACTGTCCGTTGCGTACTGGCCGCAGCGCTTCGGCCCGGCCCGGCGCTGGGTTCTGTGCGCCGCGCTCATGGCTGCGCTGTCCCTGCTGCTGCTCCTGCCAACCTCGATGCCCTCGATGGTGGCGGCGCTGCTGATCCTGGGCCTCCCGGTGGGGCCCGTCATGGTCACAGTCTTCGCCGTCGGCGGGACCATCGCTCCTGCCGGCCGCCTAAGTACTGTGATGACGGCGCTGGCCAGCGGCATCGTGGCCGGCACTGCGCTGGGATCTTCGCTGGGCGGCCAGCTTGCCGAAAGCCAGGGCTACGCAGCGGCCTTCCTTGTCCCGGTCTGTGCCGCCTCCGCGCTGGCGCTCCTGGGGGCGGGAGCCGCCGTCGTCCTTCGCCGGAAGGCCTAAGCGAGCTGCCGCTCAATCCTGGCCGCGCTCTCAACCAGCGCGGCTCCCACCGTAGCGGGATCATGGGATGAGCGGATATAGACAACGGACAGCGCAGCGGGGCGGCCGCCAGGAACCCGGACCGGCGCCGCCAGGGAGGAAACTCCGGCAATCACCTCGTCGTGGCTGGCGGAATAGCCGGCGCGGCGGGCTTCAGCGGCTTCGGGGCGGTAGGGGATTCCCGTAGCCAGCCGGTCCCATTCCGCCTCGGTGAGCGCGGACTGGATGGCGATTCCGGGCGCACCGGCGTTGATGGGATGGCGGGTGCCGGGACGTTGCGCCACCGTGGCGCCGGAGTGCCTCGGTTCCACCGTGAGCAGGGTGATGCAGTCGTGGTGGTCCCAGACAGCGACAAACGCCGTCATGTCCAAAGCATTAGCCAGCTGCGTCAGTTCCGGCAGGGCGGCAGCCTGGAGGTTGCGGGAAACGCCACGCGCCAGAACCGCAAGGCCCGGCCCCGGCTGGACCCGGCCGGCGTCATCACGTACCAGGAGTGAATGGTCCTCGAGGGTGCGAAGTATGCGGTAGGCCACCGACCTGTGCACCCCCATGGCGTCCGCAAGTTCCGCAATCGTCAGGGGCGCGGATGCCGCTGCCATAATCTCCAGGGCGCGGATACCCCGCGACAGTGTCTGGGAGGGGGAAGCCTGCGCCGGCGCTGCTCCGGCCGGGGCTGCGGCGGTGGGATTCATGGTGTCCATCCTAGGTGGCGGGTACGCACGACGCCCTTATTTACTGGGGCCTGGGGCCGGGGAGCATCCTGAATACGAAACGGCATTCCAAATATAGAACTCCCTCTCCGGAGAGTCCACGGGCTCCGGATGCCGGGCCCGACTTGCCGGGAAGGATCCAGTGTCACCGTCCGGCCGTGCAAGAAAGTTCCGAAAGCCCGTGTTCCGCCTCACATTTTCGGTGTACCCTACTAACTAACTGACCGTTCTGTCGGTAATCCTGAAGGCGTCCCGGCAGCACTGCTGCCTTGAACAATGGAGTTTCAATGACCACACCTTCCAAGGTGGACACACTCGCCGGCCCCAGCTCCCGGCGGGAGGAACGCAAGGTCCTCGCCGGCACCCTCGTCGGTACCACCATCGAGTGGTACGACTTCTTCATCTTCGCGCAGCTGACCGCAACGCTGCTGTCGCCGCTGTTCCTTGCACCGCTGAACCAGTCCAACCCGGGCCTGGCGCAGATCCTCTCGTTCGCCCTGATCGGCATCAGCTTCCTCTTCCGGCCCCTGGGCGCCGTGGTGGCCGGGCACCTGGGCGACCGGCTGGGACGCAAGGCCATGCTCGTCTTCACCCTGGTAATGATGGGGGCAGCCACGGCACTGATCGGCATGCTGCCCACCTACGCGCAGATCGGCGCCTGGGCTCCCATCCTCCTGATCCTGCTCCGCATCATCCAGGGCTTCTCGGCAGGCGGCGAATGGGGTGGCGCGGCACTAATGGCCGTTGAACACGCTCCCCTGAACAAGCGCGGCCTCTTCGGCGCCTACCCCCAGATCGGTGTACCGATCGGCATGATCCTGGCCACCGGGCTGCTCTTCTTCCTCAACTCCAACATGTCCAAGGAAGACTTCGCAGCCTGGGGATGGCGCGTGCCGTTCCTGCTCTCCATCGTCCTGATCGTGGTGGGCTACCTGATCCGGCGGGCCGTCGCCGAAAGCCCGGTCTTCCAGGAGATGGCCGCCCGGAAGCAGGAAAGCAAGGCACCGCTGGGCGAACTGGTCCGCAGCCACAAGAAGCCGGTCCTGTACTCAACCATGATCTTCATCGGCAATAACGCCGCCGGCTACCTGCTAATCGCCTTCTTCATCGCCTACGCCACTCGGACCCTGCAGATGCCCACCCCGCAGGTCCTCCTGGCCACCACCCTGGCGTCCTTCGGCTGGCTGATCTTCACCCTGGCCGGCGGCTGGCTCTCGGACCGCATCGGCCGGGTCAAGACCTTCCTTACCGGCTACGCCATCATCTTTGCCTGGATGATCCCCATGTTTGCCCTCATCGACACCAAGAACATCTGGCTGTACGGGCTGGCACTGTTCGTCCTCACCATCGGACTCGGGCTGTCCTACGGCCCGATGTCCGCAATGTACGCCGAGATGTTCCCGGCCAACGTCCGCTACTCGGGAATCTCCATCGGCTACGCCTTCGGCGCCATCCTTGGCGGTGCCTTCGCGGCGACCATCGCTGAAACCCTGCTGCAGGCCACCAAATGGACAGGCTCCATCGGCATCTACATCATGATCCTCTGCGTCATCTCCGCCATTGGCGTGGTTCTGGCCAAGGAAACCAAGGGGCGGCCGCTCGGCGTCAGCCACCACTGACGGCGTGGACCCCTCACCGTCTTCCTAACGACCGCGGGCCGGACCATAGTGGTCCGGCCCGCTTTGGCGTATCAGGCCAGACGAGGGCCGCCGTTATCACTGCTCCAAGATGCTGATCGCGTCGTCGTCGGACAGTTGGTCAAAGTGCCGGTAGAAGCTGCCCACCGCCCGGAACTTGCCGGGCAGGTGCAGGCACAGCACGGCGTCGCATACCCGCTCCAGGGAAGCCTCTGCCTCAACGGAACCCACCGGGGCGGCCGCAACGACGGTGGCCGCGCCGCCCTCGCGCACTGCTTCGACCGCTGCCCTCATGGTGGCGCCGGTAGCCAGTCCGTCGTCGACCAGCAGGACGGTCTTGCCTGCCACGTCCAGGTCCGCCCCGGGGTAAAGTTCCACGCGGCGGAGAAGCTCGGTGCGTTCCCGCTGTTCCACCGCGTCCAGTGACTCCTGGCGCACGCCGTGTTCGAGGACCCGGTCCAGCAGGGGTTTGTTGATCAGTCGGACGGTGCGGCCCCGAACCCACGCCAGTGCCCCGTAGGCCGTTTCATCGTGGCCGGGGATCCCCAGCTTCCGGACCAGGACTGTTCCGAGGGGCAGGTAGAGGGCTTTGGCGACGGCGGCCGCTACCGGGATGCCGCCCCTGGCCAGGCCAAGGACCACCGTGTCCGGCCGTTCACGGAACTGCGTGAGCACAGCAGCGAGGCGTTCACCGGCATCCGTGCGGTCTTCAAAAAACGTGCCCATCAGTCCCTCCAGGCTCCTCCGGCCTAGAGTTCAGCCTACCGTTTGCGGGGGCGCCAGGCGCCGTCTGGTACCGGCGGAATCCGGGCGGAGGACTTGTCTAGGCAGCGGGCTGGAAAAACGGGGGTCAGGTAGGTTCCTGGCCTGCCAGGAACCTGACGGCAGCTTGCTTGAAGGCCCTGCTGGTGATGGCATTTGTGTGGTTCCGTCCCGGCAGGATCAGCTGTTCGGCCGTGCCCCCGGCTTTCCTTGCCAGTTCGGCAAGCTGCGGCAGGCTGCCGGCACGTTCGTCCTTGTCCCCGGCCACAAGGAGCATCGGGACGTGGGGAACGGCCTCCGTGGGATCGTAGGGCTCGGCTTTGATGGCCTCCACCAGGGAGAGCAGCGCGAAGATGTTGTTGCTGGGCAGCAGGAGGGCCATCTTGAGCAGCTGGGCCGTGGACTCGTCGGCAATGGGCGTCCCGTCGGCCAGGTAGTCCTGTGCCGCCCGCAGGTCGAACTCCGCCAACGGATCAGCCATGTTGGGGCCGCCCAGCACCAGGCGGTGGGTGATTTCCGGCTGGGTGGCGCCGAACTCCCAGGCAAGCCGTGAGCCCAGCGAATAACCCACCACGTCCAGCCCGCTGGAAGGCTCACCGTCCTGCAAGGGCCGCACGCCGGCGTCGAACGCTGTTTGCAGCAGGTCAGCCCGGATCCTGCTGGGGGAGTACGAGTCCAGGTCTTCCGGAGCGCCGCTGCGGCCGTGCCCGGGCAGGTCCACCGTGATGACGCGCCGGCCGGCGTCCAGGAGCGCGGCCACCCAGCCGGTGTCCTCCCAGTTGAGCTTGCTCGACGAGGAGAAACCGTGCACCAGCAGGACGGGGCGGAGCCCGGCGTCGGCGGCGGGCTCGTGCACCGCCACGTAGAGCTGTGGGTCGGTGCCCTCCACGGTGTGCGTCTGCTGTTGGCCGCTGTGCCTGCCGCTCATGGTGTCAGTCCTCATCAACTACGGCGCCCGGGCGGACCCGGCGCTTGGGTGCCTCTTGCTTTGGAAATTACTCTACCTGCCGGCCCGTTGCGTGAGCCGGGCGCCCAACGCGCAGGCCAGCGCGATGCCGCCAATGAGTGCAAAGGTGCTGAACAGCTGGATGCGGCTGCCTTCAGCGCTGAAGCCCACGGCGAAAATGACGGCCAGGAGCGCCAGCCCCAGGATGGTCAGGCCGGGAAAGCCCTTCATCCGGAGGGGCAGGTGCGTGCCGGCGCGGTCGGCGCGGCGGCGAAGGATCAGCTGCGATACGAGGGCGCTGCCCCACACCACCAGGCAGGTGGACCCCACCAGCTGGAACAGCGCCGGCAGGATCCGTTCAGGGAAGAGGAGTTCCAGGACTGTGGCGATAAACCCGAAGGCTACAGATACGCCGACGGCCAGCATAGGGACGTTCGCGCCGTAAAGCCGAGTCAGGAACCGGGGCGCGGCGGAGCGCTGGGCGAGGGAGTAGGCCATGCGTGAGGCCCCGTAGAGGTTGGCGTTCAGTGCGGACAGGAGCGCGACGACGGCCACCAGGGTGATGGCCGCCCCGGCACCGGGGATGCGGGCGGTGTCCAGGACGCCGGCGAAGGGTGAGGAAAGGCTTTGGGATGTTGCCGGCAGGACCGCGGCGATGACGAAAACGGAGCCGATGTAGAAGACCAGGATGCGCCACACCACAGTACGGATGGCTTTAGCCACGCTCCGCTCGGGGTCTTCGGTCTCCGCTGCGGCGACGGACACGATCTCGGTGCCCCCGAACGCAAAGATGACCACAAAGAGCGCTGAGGCAATGCCGCTGAGGCCCTGCGGGGCGAAATCAGTGGTGAGGTTGGACAGTCCCGGCGAGGCCACCTCCGGCAGCAGGCCCAGCAGCAGGGCTGCGCCCACCGCCAGGAACAGCACGATCGCGGCCACTTTGAGGATGGCGAACCAGAACTCGAACTCGCCGAAGTTGCGCACCCCGGCAAGGTTGATGCCGGTGAAGAGCACCATGAATGCCAGCGCCAGGGCCCAGACCGGAAGGACCGGCCAGACGGAGAACAGGAGGGCAGCCGCCCCAAGGGCTTCGGCGGCGATCACCACCACCAGCTGCAGCCACCACAGCCATCCGATGGTGGCGCCGGCCGTCTTGCCCAGGGCGCGTTCGGCATAGACGGAAAAGGCGCCGCTGTTGGGATTCGCGGCCGCCATCTCGCCCAGTGCCCACATGACCAGGATGATGAGCGTCCCGGCCACCAGGTACGAAACGAGGACGGCCGGGCCGGCCGCCTGCACGCCGGCGCCTGAGCCCAGGAAGAGACCCGCGCCGATGGCGCTGCCCAGTCCCATCATGGTGAGCTGCCTGGGCTTCATGCTGTGGACGTGGTGCAGGGAGTTTCCTTTGGGACGGGCTGTGGTGGACTTCGTCGTCATAGTGCCGTGAACCTTCTTGGGGTCTCGATGGTGGCGCCTTGTGGGCCCACTCGAATTTACCGCCTCCACCGCGTAGGCGGTATTCGGTGCAGCGGTGTGCGCTGGTGCAGCGCACGATGGAAGCCGGCGGACAAGGCCAGAAACATTTGGCATTTCCACGGCGCATGCCCGTACAATTAGTTTTGGTCAAGATGACCATAACTAGCGCGCCCTTCCGCGGAGAGGGCCCAGCTGCCAGGAAGGCGGTGGACCATGTACTCCAGTTCGGCAAACGTGTCGGAACGCCAGGCAGCCCCTCCTTCGCTGGCCATCTCCACCGTCATCTTCGCCCTCCGGCCCAGTGAAAGCTCCGGCCGGCCTACGCTTTGGCTGCCCCTGGTCCGCCGGATCAGGGAGCCCTTCAAGGGGCTCTGGGCGCTGCCCGGCGGTCCCCTCAGCCACTCGGAGTCCCTCCAGGACGCCGCATCCCGGAACCTGAGGGAGACCACCGGGCTCGCCCCCAGCTACCTGGAGCAGCTCTACGCTTTCGGCGGGCTGCACCGCTCACCCACCCAGCGCGTGGTTTCGATCGTGTACTGGGCCCTGGTCCGGCCGACAGAGGCTGCGCTAGCCGACGAGTCCGAAAACGTCCGGTGGTTCAGGGCGGACCGGCTGGGGGAGCTGGCCTTCGACCACAACGCGATCGTGGACTACGCGCTCTGGCGCCTGCGCAACAAGCTGGCCTACGGGTCCGTGGCGTACCACCTCCTGGGGGAGTACTTCACGCTGGCCCAGGTCCGCGAGGTCTACGAGGCAGTGCTGGACCGCGAGCTTGATCCGGCAAACTTCCGGAGGCAGCTCAAGTCCACCCCCGAAATAGAAGAGACCGGCGAATACCTCCAGGGCGGCAAGCACCGCCCCCCGCGCCTCTACCGCTTTACCGGCCGGCCCGGCCTTGACCCAGACAACAGGAGCACACTATGAGCAGCGTCAACACAGCCATCCAGCTGATCACGCGCGAGCAGGCCGAAAAAGGCGCGACGGCGGCAGGCAGCACCTGCAGCCCCGCCCTGGCCAAGGGCCCGTGGGACTACGACCTCGCCGAGGCGCTCGCCGGCATTCCCGCCTACGGACCCGGCGCTTCCAGTGCAGATGTTGCGCCTGCCGCGACCCCGCGCCAGGGCCAGTTGCCGGAGGAGTACAAGCTCGCCAGCGACGCCGAGTTGAGCGAACGCATCCTGGCGGCAAAGGCGGCCCTCGGTGACCGTGCCGTCATCCTGGGCCACTTCTACCAGCGGGACGAAGTGATCCAGTACGCCGACTTCGTGGGGGACTCCTTCCAGCTGGCCAACGCCGCACTCACCAGGCCGGACGCGGAAGCGATCGTGTTCTGCGGTGTCCACTTCATGGCGGAAACCGCTGACATCCTGTCCGCACCGGACCAGGCGGTCATCCTTCCCAACCTTGCGGCCGGCTGCTCCATGGCAGACATGGCGGACGCCGACTCCGTGGCCGAGTGCTGGGAGCAGCTCGAAGAGATCTTCGGCACCGAGCCCGACGCTGAAGGCCGGGTCCCGGTCCTGCCCGTCACCTACATGAATTCCTCGGCCGCCCTGAAGGCGTTCTGCGGTGAGCACGGCGGCATTGTGTGTACGTCCTCCAACGCCAGGACCGTGCTTGAGTGGGCGTTCCAGCGTGCCCAGCGCGTGCTGTTCTTCCCCGACCAGCACCTGGGCCGCAACACCGCCAAAGCCCTGGGAGTGCCGCTGGAGCAGATGCCCATGTGGAATCCGCGCAAGGACCTCGGCGGCAACGACGAACAGGCGCTGCTCGATTCCAGGGTCATCCTCTGGCACGGTTTCTGCTCGGTCCACAAGCGCTTCAACGTGGGACAAATCGAGAAGGCCAGGAACGACTTCCCCGGCGTCCAGGTGATTGTCCACCCCGAGTGCCCCATGGACGTCGTGGACGCCGCCGACTCTGCCGGCTCCACCGACTTCATCAAGAAGGCGATCGCCGCGGCCACGGAGCCCACCACGTTCGCGATCGGCACCGAAATCAACATGGTGAACCGGCTTGCAGCGGAGTACCCGCAGCACACCATCTTCTGCCTGGACCCGGTGATCTGCCCCTGCTCCACCATGTACCGCATCCACCCGGGGTACCTGGCTTGGGTGCTGGAGGAGCTGGTGGCCGGCCGGGTTGTCAACCGCATCACCGTCGCGGAGTCCGTCCAGGACCACGCCCGGACCGCCCTCGAGCGCATGCTCGCCGCCAGGCCGTAATGAAGGCCGAGCCCCTTGTGCCCGTTGGGCCCGTGATGCCTGGCCGCCGCCGGCTGGTGGTCATCGGCAGCGGCATTGCCGGACTGTATGCGGCGCTGCTGGCAACCGACGCCGGCGCCTCCGTGGTTCTCCTGACGAAAGGCGGCCTGGACCACAGCAACACCTGGTACGCCCAGGGCGGCATCTCGGCCGTGCTGGATGAACCAGCCCCGGGTGACACCGCAGCGGCCCACATCACCGACACGCTTCAGGCAGGCGCCGGGCACTGCAACGCCGACGCCGTCCGGCTGATGTGCACGCAGGCCCGGCACGACATCGCCGGGCTGCAGCGCTTCGGCGTGCACTTCGACCTGCAGCGCGCCGGTAGCCCGGCACTGGGGCTGGAAGCCGCCCACTCCGCGCCCCGCATCCTCCACGCCGGCGGCGACGCCACGGGCGCGAAAGTGGCCGGCGCCCTCATCCAGGCGGTGCTCTCCCGGCAGGCGGCCGGTGTCCTGACGGTCATCACCGGTGCACACGCCACCTCACTCCTGCACGACGACGGCACCATCACCGGGGTGGAGTTCCTGAAGGGCGGGAACAGGGCAGAACTGCGCGGGGACGCCGTCCTGCTGGCAACGGGAGGCGCCGGCCGGCTGTTTGCCCAGACCACCAACCCCGCAGTCGCCACCGCCGACGGCCTGGCGCTCGCGGTCCGTGCCGGAGCGCGGACAGCGGACCTGGAATTCTTCCAGTTCCACCCCACCTGCCTGGTCCGGAACGCCGGGTCTGCCTCCGCGGGCCTTGCCGGCGAGCCGCTGCTGATCTCCGAGGCAGTCCGCGGCGAAGGGGCGGTCCTCGTTGACGGCAACGGAAGACGCTTCATGCGGGCATACCACCCGGACGCGGAGCTCGCCCCCCGGGACGTGGTCTCCCGCAGCATAGCCCTGCACCTGGCCAAGCTCGGCGACCCCAACGGCCACGTGTACCTTGACGCGCGCGTTATCGAGACGGCCAGGGGTACCGGCTTCCTGGCACGGCGGTTCCCGACCCTCACCCAAAAAACCCTGGCAGCCGGCATCGACTGGACCCGGGACCTGGTCCCCGTGGCCCCGGCAGCCCACTACTGGATGGGCGGCGTACTCACCGACCTGCACGCCCGGACCAGCCTCCCCGGACTCTACGCTGCCGGCGAAGTCGCATGCACGGGCGTCCAAGGGGCAAACCGGCTGGCCAGCAACTCCCTCCTCGAGGGACTCGTCTTCGGCCGCCGCGCTGTTGAGGACTTCCTCTCCGGTGACTTTGGCTGGGGGTCGCCTGAGGGTGCCCCTCCGCATGCTAGGTCGGCCGCGGGCGGCCTCCCCTTTACGCATGCTTCCGGGGCACCCTCAGGCGACCATTTGTCCGTCACCTTCCCTGCGGCTTCAGCAGGCGCGGGTGCCAGGTCCGACGGCCCGGGCGGGAGCGTGCCGGCCAACTCCGGGAGGAATACAGGTACTGAAACTCCGTTTTCCCGTGATGCTCTTCGCCGGTTGATGACTGCTAAAGCCGGGGTGCTTCGGAATGGGGTGCTGTTGCAGGAGGCGGCGGAAACTCTTGGCCGATGGGCCGCCGTCGTTCTTCCCGGAACTGCGGCCGCCGGGGCGGACCCGCAGGAGCATGAGGACCGCAACCTGCTGCTGGCCGCCCAGCTGCTGGTGGCTGCCGCCCTGGAACGGACTGCATCCCTGGGCGCCCATTACCGGAGCGACAGCCCCGCTGATGCCGCCGGCATTGCTGATGAACTCCAAGAACACTCCCGCCTGCGCCCGAAAGCGAGCCTTGTCCGTGACTGAAAACTCCGTGATTGCACCCGTGGCGGCCAGGGCCGTTGGCCTGGACCTCACCCTGCCGGCGGCTCCCGTCCGCGAGATCCTTGAACGGGCCTTCGCCGAGGACGCTCCGGGCGGGGACATCACCTCCCAACTGCTCATTCCCGCCGGCGCCCGCGCCACGGCCGTCCTGAACGCCCGCGTACCCGGGGTCTTCAGCGGAGCCATCGTCTTCCGGGACGCCATGCAGCTGGTGGACCCCGGCACCGAGGTGGAGCTGCTGCTGGCGGACGGGGACAGGTTCGACGCCGGCACGCACCTTGCGCGCGTCAGCGGACGGGCACGCTCGGTCCTGCTCGCCGAACGGGTCGCCCTCAACCTCGTTCAGCGGATGTCCGCGATCGCCACCAGGACCGCCGAATTTGTCCAGCTGGCCGAGGGGACACGGGCCAGGATCACCGACACCCGGAAGACCACCCCCGGCCTGCGGATCCTGGAACGGTTCGCGGTGCGGTGCGGGGGAGGCGCCAACCACCGGTACAGCCTCTCCGACGCAGTGCTGGCGAAGGACAACCACCTGGCCGTGATGACCGGAGGGGACCCCGCCAGGCTGACGGAGCTGCTCCGGGCGGCCAAGGCCCAGCTGGGACACACCACCCACTTCGAAGTCGAGGTGGACCGCATGGACCAGATCGAACCTGTCCTGGCCGCCGGCGTGGACACCATTATGCTGGACAACTTCACGCTGGACGAGCTCCGCCAGGGTGTTGCCCTGGTGGCAGGGCGGGCCCGCGTGGAAGCAAGCGGCAACGTCAACCTCAACACGGTCGCAGGAATTGCCGCGGCCGGGGTTGACGTCATCTCCATCGGTGCCCTCACGCACACGGTGGCCGCCCTGGACCTTGGCCTGGACGTGGAACTGACAGCCGGGTAAGCCGTGATTTTCCTTGACGCAGCCGCCACCACCCCGGTCCGCCGCGAGGTGCTGGAAGCCATGTGGCCATACCTGACCGGCGACTTCGGAAACCCCTCCAGCCACCACACCCTTGGAGAGGCCGCCGCGCGCGCCCTCGCCGCTGCGCGGGATTCGGTGGCCGCTGTCCTGGGCTGCCGGCCGGGTGAGCTGACCTTCACGTCCGGCGGAACGGAGGCGGACAACCTGGCCGTCAAAGGCATTGCCCTGGCGCGGCAGGCTGCCAACCCGAAGCTTGACCGGGTGGTGATCAGCGCCGTCGAACATCCGGCCGTGGAGGAATCCGCAGGCTATCTGGAGCGCTTCCACGGATTCACGGTGGACGTGGTGCCTGTGGACGGGACCGGACTGGTGACGCCGGAGGCCCTCCGTGAAGTCCTGCGCCCGGAGACCGCACTGGCCAGCATCATGTACGCCAACAATGAAGTGGGAACCGTGCAGCCGGTGGCCGGGCTGGCAGCGGTTGCGCGCCAGGCTGGAGTTCCGTTCCACACGGACGCGGTGCAGGCGGGGGGATGGCTCCCCTTGGACACCCGGACGCTGGGCATTGATGCCATGAGTATTTCGGGCCACAAGCTGGGGGCGCCCAAGGGCTGCGGCGTGCTCTTTGTCCGGGGCCGCACCAGGATCGAGCCGCTCATCCACGGCGGTGGCCAGGAACGGGGCCGCAGGTCTGGGACGGAGAACGTGGCAGGTGCCGTGGGCATGGCCGCGGCGCTGGCGCTGGCCCAGGCCGGCCAGGAGGAACAACGACGACGTGTTGCGGCCCTCCGCGATAACTTCATCAACGCCGTGCTCACCGGCGTGCCGGGCGCAGTCCTTACCGGGCATCCGTCCCGACGGCTGCCGTCCGTGGCGTCCTTCTGCTTCCCGGGAACCAGCGGGGAATCGGTGCTGCTGGAACTGGAACGCCAGGGCGTAGTGTGCTCCAGCGGATCAGCGTGCGCAGCCGGGTCCGACGCCCCCTCGCCTGTCCTCACGGCCCTGGGTATCGAAGCCGAGGTGGCCCAGACGGCTGTCCGCTTCAGCTTCGATGCAGCGGTCACGGAAGAGGACCTCAACACCGCCGCGGGGGCGGTCCGGCACGCAGTGGAGAGCGTCCGGGCGCTCGGCGGCTAACCGCCCCGCAGCGACCGGGGTCGCTGCCCAGGGGTCAGTACAGCTCGCCGACCGGTATCTCCACAGCCAGCCGGTTGGAAGGGCCCGGCAGGGGACACGCCCAGGCCTCGTTGTAGGCGCAGGACGGGTTGTAGGCGAAGTTGAAGTCAAGGACGAAGGCGGCGTCCGGGCCTGTCCCGCTGACCCCGTGGAACGCGCCCTTGATGGTATCGAGCAGGTACCGGCCGGCGCCGTAGCTTCCGCCGGGCTGGCCGGCCGTCGCGTCCCGGAAGGGCACGAAGATGCCGCCGCCGTATCCCCGGAGCTTCCACACGGCCAGCTGCCCCATCTCGGGGAGGTCGAACGTCCCCAGCCGCACGAAGTTGACCACTCCGTCGGTTCCGGTTTCCACGCTCATTTCCCGCCCCGCACCCTCCTTGGTCAGCGGGACGTGGAAACGGTAGATGGGATCATAATCAGCCGTCCTAAGGCCGGAGAATCGCGCTTTGTCCGTTGCGGACAGCGCGGAGGCCGGGTGCGTGGCGAAGAGAAGGTCACGCTGGTGGCGCCAGTAGGAATGTGCTTCCGCCGGGCTTTCCACGGAGAGTTTGCGGACATTGTCATACAAGGCAAAGGTCCGAAGCCGCCAGTCAGCAATGTCGACGGCGGAGATATCCGCCGGGTTCTCTTCGGCTGCGCCGTGCTGGAAGTCCGCCATAGCACCAGCCTAGTCCCCGGGACCGGCGATGCCCTCCGGGGGCGACACGCACCGCTTTTGCCCGGCGCCGTCCCGTCGTCTTGGCGGCGGGGGAGCGGCAGGAAACGCCGCTCCCGGCCACGTCCCGCCGCTGCCGCGTCCCGTTAGGCTGGCTGCATGAGACGCATCGCATCAGCGGGGGTCCTGCCCGGAGCCGCCGTGCTCCTGGCCGGCGCACTCCTTGCCGGCTGCTCCACCCCGTCAAACAGCGGGCCCGCATGGACAGCGGAGCCCGGTGACTCCGGCGCCACCGCCACGGCTACACCGGATGGGTCCGCATCAGCTGAGCCATCCTCGGGCGCCACGGCCGCTGCGTCCGCTTCCGCAACAGCCGGGCCTGCCGCCACAGCCTCTGCGTGGAAGACCTTCTCCGATCCGGCAAAGACCGTTGTGTTTGACCTGCCGGAGTCCTGGATAGCGCAATCGGTCCCTCCTGAGGACGGAACCCTGCCCGGTGCGTTGAAAATTGAGGTGAAGAAGCCGGACGGCACTTTCGTGGCGGCGCTGCGGACGGGACTCCCGCCGTCGTCCGCTGACTGCCCGGCGGACGCCCGGCGGCCCTACACGGTGATCAGCAGCGTGCCGGTGGAGCTGTCCGCCGAAGGCGGGGAGGGGACCATTCCGCCCAGGGTGGTGTTCCGGGCAATCCAGGGATACCGGTTCTTCGGCTCCTACGGCATCACGAACATCGTGGGCGGTGCCGACGGACAGGCCTGCGAACTGCGCAACATCGTCCGCGGGCCGGCGGACAAGGGCGACTACTCCTTTGGCGACCTCGTGTCCGTCAGGGCCTTCGCGCCCGATGAGAAAGTGGCGCCGGCCAAAGCATTCGACACCATTGACCAGGCCGCAACGTACGCCAGCGAGAGTGCTGACTTTGCCAACGTCCAGCGGATGCTAATGTCTCTGGAGATCAAGAACTAGCCCCCGTTCCCTGCCCGCATCCCCGGCCGGGACAAGCGGCGGCTTCTTTCCTGCCGACACCCACCGGAGAGTCATGGAACGCACCGTTTCCGCACGCCTGGTCTTCAAGACCGCCCCCAACACCAAGGTGGCCATGGCCATAGCCGCCGCCAGGAACACCGGATACTCGTCCTTCGAGGAAAGCCTGTCCATCACGGCCGGCGGCGGGCAGGTTCCCGTGAGCGAGGTTCCGGACCACCACGGCGGCCGGCTCCACTACATGGAGTTCGCCGAACCGTCCGAGGTGGTGGTGGAGTACTCCGCGACGGTGGCAGGCCGGGCCCGGCCGGAAGAAGCCGGGCTGGCTGACCGCATCCGCTACGTCCGGCCCAGCCGCTACGCGGAGTCGGACCGCCTCCTGCCCACCGCATACGCAGAATTCGACGGAGCCGCCGGCGGGGAGCTGCTGCACGCCGTGCGGAACTGGGTGAACGGGGAACTGCGGTATATCAGCGGCTCCTCCCGCGGGACGGACGGCGCGGTGGAAACCCTCCTGAGCCGGCGCGGTGTCTGCCGGGACTTCGCGCACCTGGCCATTGCATTGCTGAGGTCCAAGGACATTCCGGCCCGCCTGGCTGCGGTGTATGCCCCCGGCCTGAGCCCCATGGATTTTCACGCTGTCGCAGAGGCCTACGTGGAAGGCGGATGGCACGTGATCGATCCCACGGGGCTGGCCCCGCGGGAGTCGATGCTGCGGATCACGGCCGGCCGGGACTCGGCCGACACGGCATTCCTGTCCACGGTGGGCGGAAGCCTGACGTTGAGCCAAATGCAGGTCACGGCCGTGGTCAACGGCACCCTGCCGGTGGAAGACCCCGCCAGGCTGGTGGCCCTGGGCTAGCGGAGTCCTGGGCTAGTGGGAGTCCTGCCGGGGCTGCCGCTGGTCCAGGGAACTGCGCAGCTTGGCGGTGAGCCGCATGAGTTCCTTCTGTTCCGCCGGCGTCAGCGCGGGGCCCATGAGTTCGGAGATATCGCGCACATGCTCACGGCCAATCTCCTTCTGGAGTTCCCGCCCCTCATCAGTAAGTTTCAGGAGCACACCACGGCCGTCCTCAGGCGCCGGCATCCTCGCGATGAGCCCGCGCTTCTCGAGCCGCTCCACCAGCCGGCTGAGGCTGGACTGGCTCAACAGGACGTTGTCGTTGAGTTCGTTCAGCCGCAGCCAGCCGGAGGGACAGCGGGACAGGGTGAACAGGACGTCGTACTCGTTGACTGCCAGCTTCCGGAAGGCCGGGCCGGACTGCAGCTTCCGCATCACCGCAACCTGGGCCCGGAACAGCGACTCCCAGGTTTCTGCGGCGAGCCGCACCGGCGACTCTGCGCTCTTGCCGGCCATCACGCGTCCGCGGCGGACTTTTCCGCGTCCTGGGCGGCGAGCAGCGCGGCCACCCGGCCGGCGTGCGTGGGCGGCTCGGGAACGTGGGCGGGTTTGCGGGCCGCGTACTCCTTCCGCAGTACGGGCAGGACCTCCTCGCCGAACAGGTCCAGCTGCTCCAGCACGGTCTTCAGCGGCAGGCCCGCGTGGTCGATCAGGAACAGCTGGCGCTGGTAGTCGCCGAAGTACTCCCGGAACGTCAGGGTTTTCTCGATGACTTCCTGCGGGCTGCCCACAGTGAGCGGTGTCTGCGAGGTGAAATCCTCAAGCGAGGGACCATGGCCGTAAACGGGCGCATTGTCGAAGTAGGGGCGGAACTCCTTGACGGCGTCCTGCGAGTTCTTCCGCATGAAGAACTGTCCGCCGAGGCCCACGATGGCCTGGTCTGCCTTCCCGTGGCCGTAGTGCTCGTACCGTTCGCGGTATAGGCCGATCAGCTGCTGGTAGTGCTCCTTGGGCCAGAAGATGTTGTTGGCGAAGAAGCCGTCGCCGAAGTACGCCGCCACTTCGGCGATCTGCGGCGTGCGGATGGAGCCGTGCCACACAAAGGGGGCAACGCCGTCGAGCGGGCGGGGCGTGGACGTGAAGTTCTGCAGCGGCGTCCGGAACTTGCCGGACCAGTTCACGGTGTCCTCGTCCCACAGCTTCCGCAGGAGGCTGTAGTTCTCGATGGCCAGTTCCACGCCGTCCTGGATGTTCTTGCCGAACCACGGGTAGACCGGGGCTGTGTTGCCGCGCCCCAGGACCAGGTCAACACGGCCGTCTGCCAGGTGCTGGAGCATCGCGAAGTCCTCGGCGATCTTGACCGGGTCATTGGTGGTGATCAGCGTGGTGGCCGTGGACAGCGTGATGCGTTCCGTCTGCGCGGCGATGTACGCGAGGGTGGTAGTGGGGGAGGAGGAGAAGAAAGGCCGGTTGTGGTGCTCGCCGAGGGCGTAGACATCCATGCCGATTTCCTCGACCTTTTTGGCGATGGCCACCGAGGCCTTGATGCGTTCGTTCTCGGTGGGGGTCTGCCCCGTGGTGGGGTCAGTGGTGATGTCGCTGACGCTGAAAACACCGATCTGCATGATGTGCCTTTCCGTTCCTGGACTCTCCGGGCTTGGTTCCAGTGTAGTCCTATATAGATGCATTTGCATCTATCGGGAGGTACAACGCATCCCGGAGGGAAATATTCCGTGAGGCCTGCCCGGTGGCAGTACGTGCCTAGGCGGGGCCGCCGGGGGCGGCACGGCGGCCGCTGGTCTTGGGAACCATTCCCGTGGTCCAGTCCCTGAATTCCTCGTCGACGTCCGGTCCGGGCCCGAATTCCGGACGTGCCTGAAGGTCCCGGAGCAGGGCCTTCTTCTCACGCCTGCCCTCCACCAGCCTGTACAAGACCGGCACCAGGACCAGGGTCAGCGCAGTCGAGGAGATCAGCCCACCGATAACCACAACCGCCAGCGGCTGCGAAATGAAGCCGCCGCCGCCGGTGAGGCCCATGGCCATGGGCGTCAGCGCGAACACCGTGGCGAGCGCGGTCATCAGGATGGGGCGTAGGCGCTGCCGTGCCCCGTGCGTGATGGCGTCCGCCACGTTCATGCCCGGCCGGCCGTCCCGGGGCTGCCGGTACTGGTTGATGAGGTCGATCAGCACGATGGCGTTGGTGACCACGATCCCCACCAGCATGAGCATGCCGATCAGCGAGGGCAGTCCCAGGGGCACGCCCGTCACCAGGAGCAGCGCCACGGCGCCGGTGGCTGCGAACGGGACCGATACCAGCAGGATCAGCGGCTGGATGAGGGATTTGAAGGTGGCCACCATGATCACGTAAACAATGGCGATGGCCGCCAGCAGCGCCAGCCCGAGCTGCTGGAAGGATTCCTGCTGCTGGGTGGTGGCCCCGCCGATTTCGGCGGTGACCCCCGGCGGCAGCTGGACGTCCGCCAGGCGTTTCTGGACCTCCGCGTTGACCGCACCCAGGTTGGAGCCCGACGGCGTCACGGACACGCGTGCCGTGCGCTGGCCATTGCTGGCGGTGATGGACACCGGCACGTCCACCTGTTCCACTGAAGCGATGCTTCCCAGCGGCACAGGCCCGCCCGCTGCCGGGAGCGGAATGCCACGGACGGCCTCGATGCTGGTGAACCTGGTGCCCTGGCCGATCTGGACAGGGAAGTCGTTGGTGTCGATACGGACTTCTCCGGCCGGGATGGGGCTGATGGTGGAGGCCAGAACCCCGGCAACCTGTTCCTCGTTGAGCCCGGCGGCTGCCGTCCTGGCCCGGTCCACCTTGACCTGGACCACGGGTTGGCTGGCCGCGAGGTTGGTTGCCACCTCGCTGGTGCCCGGCACCCCGGTCATCGCCGCAACCATGGTGTCGCTGGCTTCCTGGAGGTCGGCAGTAGTGGCTGCCTTCAGGGTGATGTCCACAGTGGAGGATGTGCCGAAACCGCCCTGCTGGGTCCCTACCGAGATCTTGCCGGAATCGGGCACCTTTGCCAGTTCGCTGCGCACCGTCTCCTGCAGCTGCTCCTGGTCCGCCTTCTCGTCCGTCACCACGGTGAAGGTCGAGTTGGACGAACCGGTGGAGGTTAGGGCGGCGAAACCTGCCTGGGCATTGCCCGACGTCACCTGGATGTCCTTGACGCCGTCGATGCCGCGCAGCACTTCCTCAAGCCGGATGGCCGCCGCGCTGGTGTCGGCCAGGGTGGTGCCGGCCGGCAGGACCTGGCGGACAGTGAGACTGTTCTGGCCGGAGTTGCCCAGGAGGTTGGTGGCCAGCAGCGGTGTCATGGCGGCGGTGGCGCCGAGGACCAGGGCTGCGGCCACCAGCGTGATCACGGGGTGCTTCTGGGTCTTGGTGAGGATGGGCAGGTAGCCGCGCTGGAGCCTGCTGCGCTGTTCGGCTTCCATGGCCCGGGCACGGGCCTCGTCCACGTTCCGCCGGGCAGCAGCCGGCCCTGCCGCAGCCGCCGCTGCATCGGTGTTTTTCAGGAACCAGTAGGCCAGCACGGGAACGATGGTCAGCGAGACCAGCAGCGATGCGAGCAGTGCCATGGTGACAGTGAGGGCGAATGGCCGGAAAAGTTCGCCTGCCAGCTCTCCCACGAAGGCGATGGGGAGGAATACCGCCACGGTGGTAAGGGTGGAGGCGGTGATGGCCCCCGCCACCTCCCTGATGGCGGTCAGGATGGCCGTGACCTTGTCTTCGCCGTAGCTCAGGTGCCGCTTGATGTTCTCGATGACCACGATGGAGTCATCCACCACGCGGCCGATGGCGATGGTAAGCGCACCCAGCGTCAGGATGTTCAGGGAGTATCCGGTGGCGGACAGGCCGATAAACGTGATCAGGAGCGAGAGCGGAATGGAGACCGCCGTGACCAGGGTGGAGCGAGTGGACATCAGGAAGACCAGGATCACCGCCACGGCGAAGCCCAGGCCCAGCAGGCCCTCGGTGGTGAGGTCCTTGATGGACTTCTCAATGAAGGGGGCCTGATCGAACACCGGCGTGAACTTGGCATTCGAGCCCAGTTCGGCCTCAAGTTCGCCAAGCGTGTCCTGCACCGCGTGCGAGATGCCCACCGTGTCGCCCTCAGGCTTCTTGGTCACGGACACGGCGAGGGTTTCCTCCCCGTTGGTCCGTGTGATGGATGTCCGTTCGTCATCCTTCAGGGACACGTCCGCCACGCTGCCAATGGTGGCCCCGCCCTGTGCACCCGCCAGCGGCAGCGCCTCGACGGCAGCCAGGGAATCCACGGGGCTGCCGATCTGCAGCGAGAGGGTCTTGCCCTGTTCCTCGATCGTGCCGGCCGGGATAAGCGCGCCGTTGTTGGCCAGCGCGTCCCGGATGGACGTGATGCTCGCGCCCGCCGCAGCCATGGCGTCGGCGCGCGGAAGGATCTCGATGTGCTGGGAGGCGCCGCCGGTCACGTCAGCGCCGCGGACGCCGTCGATCTTCTGCAGCCGGGGCACGCTCAGCCGCTGGAGGTCGGCGTTCAGCTCGCTGAGCGTCTTGTCCGAGGATACGGCCAGGAAAACAATCGGGAAGTCGCTGATGCTTCCGGCAATTGCCTGCGGCTGGACGTCCTCGGGCAGGGAGCGCTTGGCGTTGGAGATGGCCCGGTCGATCTGGTTCCGCGCCCGGTCCAGGTTTGCACCATAGGTGAACACCATGGTGATCTGCGAAACGCCGTTGCGCGAGGTGGAGGAGGTGGATTCCAGCCCTTCCACGCCGTTCAACGCCGTCTCCAGCGGCCCGCTCACCTGCTTGTCCACCACTTCCGGGGAGGCCCCGGGCATGGCGGTCAGCACCGTGATCTGCGGAAACTCGATCGAGGGGATGAGTTCCTGCTTCAGCGAGGACATGGTGATCACGCCGAACACAGAAGCGAAGACGGTGATCAGTGCGATCAGTGCCCGGTTTGCCAGTGAAAGTTGTGCCAGCCGGAACATCGCATGATCTCCTGTGGGGTTGAGGAACTGATACGGACCCGGAGGTGCCGGCCGCCGGCCCCGGCAGGGTCAGCGGCTGGCGGAAACGCTCTCCAGCTGAAGTGATGCGGCCGTCGCCTTTTCCAGCTCGGCAGCCAGGTCCGGGTTCTCGTCCAACTTGACCCCGTAGCCGGGCATCATGTCCTTGAGCTTGGACTGCCAGCCCTTGAAGTTCCGGGGGAAGGTCCTCTTCAGCAACTCGATCATGATAGGTACCGCGGTGGAGGCTCCGGGCGAGGCGCCCAGGAGCGCACCGATGGAACCGTCCCGGCCGGCGATGACTTCAGTGCCGAACTGCAGCACGCCGCCCTTCTGCGGATCTTTCTTGATGATCTGTACACGCTGGCCGGCGGTGATCAGTTCCCAGTCGCCGTCCTTGGCCTCCGGGTAGTACTCACGCAGGGCCTCCACCTTGTCGGCGTGCTTCTTGGCCACTTCCTTCACCAGGTAGGCGGTGAGGTCCATGTTGTCCTTGGCCACTGCCAGCATCGGAATGATGTTGCTGGGCCGGATGGACAGCGGAAGGTCCAGGTACGAGCCGTTCTTCAGGAAGTTGGTGGAGAATCCAGCGTACGGGCCGAACAGCAGCGACCGCTTGCCGCCGACGTACCGGGTGTCGAGGTGCGGCACGGACATGGGGGGAGCGCCCACCGATGCCTGGCCGTAGACCTTTGCGCTGTGCTGCGCGGCAATGGTTTCGTCGGTGCAGCGGAAGAACTGCCCGGAAACCGGGAATCCGCCGTAGCCTTTGCTTTCCGGGATCCCTGAAGCCTGCAGCAGGTGCAGGGCGCCGCCGCCGGCGCCCACAAACACGAACTTGGCGTGGATCTTGCTGTGCTCCCCGGATTTGGGGTACTTCAGCGAAAGGTCCCAGCCGCCGTCGGAAGCCCTGGAGATTCCCGTGACGTCATGGCCGTAGTTGATTTCGACGCCGTTGTTCCCGAGGTAGGTGGTCAGCTCGCGGGTCAGTGCCCCGAAGTCGACGTCGGTGCCCTCGGCTGCGCGCGTGGCGGCGATGCGCTGCTTCGGGTCGCGTCCCTTCACGATCAGGGGCGCCCACTTGGCGATCTGGGCGTGGTCCTCGGAGTACTCCATGCTCCGGAACAGCGGGTGGGGCTTGAGGGCCTCGTAGCGCGTCCGCAGGAACCGGGTGTGGTCCTCGCCGATGACGAAGCTCATGTGCGGCACCGTGTTGATGAAGCCTTTGGGGGATCCGATCAGCTTCTGATCCACCAGGTGGGACCAGAACTGGCGCGAAAGCTGGAACTGTTCGTTGATGAGCAGCGCCTTGGAAGGATCCACTGAGCCGTCTTTGGCTGCTGGGGAGTAGTTGAGCTCGCAGAGGGCTGCGTGGCCGGTGCCGGCGTTGTTCCATGGGTCGGAGCTTTCCAGCCCCGGCTGGTCCAGCCGCTCGAACAGGGAGATGGTCCAGTCCGGCTCGAGCTGCTTGAGGAAAGCCCCCAGCGTGGCGCTCATGATGCCGCCGCCAATCAGGACGACGTCGGCATGTGGGGTCTTGGAAATGAAGGTCACGATCAGTCTCCGATTGCAGCGGCTCTGGCTGTCACAGAATATCCCCGGGCAGCGGACATACTGAAATTGGACCGCTCCGTCAAGGCTTTAGTTGCACCTTCGTGAAAACTTCATTTAAGACCGGGGAGGCCGGATAGCTCAGTACGCGGTCGGAGAGGGCCAGCGCAGAGATGGGGAAGGCAACGGGGACGGCCGGGACGGTGGCCGCGATCTGGGCGTTGATGGTGTGATATTGCTCATCCCGTTCCTCCCCTTCCGGAAGCCCTCGCGCCCGGTTGATCTTCGAAAAGACCTGGGGATCGTGGTAGCCGAATTCACCGTTCTTCTCACCGAAAAGGGGTCCCACGAAGTTGTCGGCGTCGGAGTAGGAGCCGTTCCAGCCCAGGAGATGGAGCGCATGGTCGCCGGGGGACTGCACTTTCTGCAGGTAGCCGTCGGCCCAGTCCACCGGAACGGGCCGGATGTTGATCCCGACGGCTGTGAGCTGGCGGCTGATCTCGGCGTACACCTTCTCGGGTGTGGGCAGGTAGGGGCGGGTGACGTTCAAGGGATAGTAGAACTTCAGCTCCTCACCGGCATACCCGCCCTCTTCGAGATATTCCTTGGCCTTGGCGGGATCGTGGCCCAGCTCCGGGGCGTCGTTGTTGAAACCGCTGATCTTGGGCGGGACGAACTGTGTGGCCTTGGCAGTGTTGTCTATGAAGAACCGGCGGATCAGCGTTTCCTTGTCGATCGCCATTTCGATCGCCTGCCGCACCTTAAGGTTCTTGAGCACCGGGATGTCCTGGTTGATGCCCACGTACATGACGGAGAACGGGTCACGCTGGACAATCTGCTTTCCGCGTTTCACCAGCTGGTCGAAGTTGCCCACCGTGACGGCGTCGTAGCCGTCGATCTTGCCGTCCAGCAGGGCCTGGAGCCGCGCCTGCGGGTGGTCGTAGGCGACGAAGTTGATGGTGGCAATCTGGCCGCGCTCTCCCCAATAGGAGGTGTTGGTGGCCAGGGTGACACTTCCCTCGTCCCAGGAGGCCAGGCTGAACGGTCCGGTCCCCACCGGACTGGTCCCGAAGACGGACACGGGCTGGCCGCCGCGGTTCTGGTCCAGGACCTCGGCCGTGCCCGCGGCCAGGGCGGCCGGCGAGGCGATGGCGAAGGCAGGCAGGGTGAGGGCCTGCAGGAAGGCGGTGAAACGCTGGGTGAGGTCAATCTGCACAGTGTCCGCCGATATGGCTGTGCAGCTCTTGAAGATGGAAAGCTCCGGCTCGTCCGAGTGGGCCTTGAAGACATCCTTGAAGGAGCTGCCGGGGGCCTGCCGCCGTAATTCGGGGGAGAAGGCAAACCATCGGTTGAAGTTGGTGCACACGGCGTCGGCGTTGAACGGGGTCCCGTCCTGGAACACGACGTCGGTCCGGAGCTTGAAGGTGTAGGAGCGGCCTTCGTTGGATTCGGTCCATTCCGTTGCGAGCAGTGGCGTGGGTTTCCCGGTGACCTGGTCGACGCCCACAAGTCCTTCGAGGATCTGGCGGGTGATGCGCTGGGACTCAACGTCATTGGAAAGGGCAGGATCCAGGCCCAACGGCTGGGCCGCTGTTCCGAAATTGAAGGCAGCGGAGGGCTCGGGGGCGGCGGTTGTGCTGGGGGAGCCGGATGTCGGCGAGGGCGATGGAACAGCGGTGCACGAGGTCACGCCCAGGGCCAGGAAAACAGCGCCGGCCTTGATGACCGTCCGCCGCGATGTACTGCTGGGCACTCGATTATCACCTCGGGATCTTGCCGGTTCCGCCGCGTGCGGACCGGAGCCCAGTCTAGTAGACGCTGCCTGGAGCTACCGGGACCCGGCCGGACCCGCCGTGGCAAAAAACCCGCGGGGGGGGGGGGGGGGGGGGCGCCCCCCCCCCCGGCCGGCGGCCAGAACGAGCGCACGGGATACTTAGGGCAGAGCCCCCCCCATCGCAAACTAACCTCCTTTAGGTATTTTTTGA
>NZ_JAJOMC010000043.1 GCF_021129155.1 Arthrobacter sp. AK04 | reverse complement strand
TCTCCCTCTCCCGGGCGCCCCGCTCTCGCCGCTCCCTCTGTCCAGCCCCCCTCGCCCCCCCCGCGCGCGCCCCCCCCCCGCCCCCCCCCCCCCCCCCCCCCCCGTCGCAATTAACCATCGAGCCTGTTTGCCCCTTGCGGGGCGCCCGTTCCGGGCTGAAAATGTGCCTGTGGTCGCCTGCCGACGCCGTAGTCACTATGGTTCTTTCAGGCCGTCATCGAGCCGGGCGCCGGGGATCACGCCGTGGGCCCTTCACTGTTTCTTTTGCCGAGAACGAGGACTAGATTCCCATTTTTCCCGGTGATCCCCGCGGGTGGCCGCCTATGCAGTCAGAGCGGGTGTTTTTCGTGAGGAGATGAACACAATCATGTTGGCCGCAACCCAGGATGAGGAACAGATCATTGCCAGGGTCGCTGCCCTGGATATCGGCAAAGCCGAACTCGTGTGTTGTGTCCGGGTCCCTGCGGAGGGGAACCGGAGGAAGCGGCTGCAGGAGGTATCCACTCACTCGACGATGGGCCGGTCCTTGGCGGAACTGGCGAACCGTCTGGTGGACCTGCGTATCGAGCGGGTGGTGATGGAGGCGACCTCCGATTACTGGAAGCCGGTGTTTTACCTCCTGGAGGCGCACGGGCTTGAGCCATGGCTGGTCAACGCCCGGGATGTCAGGCATCTGCCGGGCCGTCCGAAGACGGACGTGCTCGACTCGGTGTGGCTCTGCAAGGTGGCCGAACGGCAGATGATCCGGCCCAGTTTTGTCCCGCCCGCCCCGAACCGGCGGCTGCGGGACCTGACCCGATACCGGATCGATCTGGTCGGAACCCGGACCGCGGAGAAGAACCGGATCGAAAAACTCCTCGAGGACGCCTGCATCAAGCTCTCCGTCGTCGCTTCGGACATTTTCGGCGTATCCGGGCGGGAAATGATGGCCGCGCTCATCGCAGGCGAACGGAACCCGGCCGTGCTCGCGCAGATGGCGCGGACCCGGATGCGGACGAAAATCACCGAACTCGAAGAGGCTTTCACCGGCCACTTCGATGACCACCACCGTTTCCTGCTGGCCCGGATGCTGGCCAGGATCGATGGCATCGATGCCGATATCGCCGCGGTCGATGAACAGATCGAGGCGCACCTGGCCCCTTTCGCGGGAGCGGCGGAACGCCTGGATGAGATCCCGGGCATCGGCCCCGTTGCCGCCGCCGTTATTCTCGCTGAAATCGGAGTCGACATGTCACGGTTCCCGACCGAGGGGCACCTGTGTTCCTGGGCTAAGTTCTCCCCAGGCATCAGCTCTTCCGCAGGAAAGACGAAGGGCAACGGCTCCACCGGACACGGCAACCGCTACCTCGCCCGGGTCCTGGGCGAGGCCGCCGTCGTGGCTGGAAAGACGGATACCTTCCTGGGCGAACGCTACCGAAGGATCGCCCGGCGCCGGGGCAAGAAACGCGCCCTCGTCGCCGTCGGACGTTCCATCCTCATCATCATCTGGCACCTGCTCCAAGACCCGGACTCCCGGTTCCATGACCTCGGCGCGGACCACTTCAGCCGCAGCACCGACCCCGAGAGCAGAAAACGCGCCCACATCCGCCAGCTCGAAGCCCTCGGCTACACCGTCACCCTCGCACCCGCAGCCTGACCCCCAACCCGACCTTAAACCAACACCCATACCCGCCAGACCATGACGGGCTGCACCAATGCGCACCGACCACGGTCACGCCCCCCTCCATTTTCGGACTAGTGATCCCCACCGGCACCCTCGCCTCGCAAGCTCGGCCAGGGAACCCTGCCGGCGTCGGCCCTGGCCGTTATGGACGCTCAAAACGGCAGGTACGGAGCACTCGACTCAGGACTCCCAGACGATTTCGTCGTCCACCACGCCGTCCTCGTCGGCCGAGGCCACCAGCACCTCATCGGTGAAGTGCTCGCCCAGGGTGAAGTCCAGGACGAAGTAGCGCTCGGGCTGGCCGGGATAGATGCCCACGTGCCCCAGTTTCAGGGCTTTGAGGAAGACTTCGTTGGTGAGCTGGCTGCGGTCGGTGACGCCGAAGACCTTTTGCAGGTGCTCGTCCTTAAGGGCGTTGCAGTGGAAATGCAGGTACTCCTGGGGGCTGGTGCCTTCCTGCTCCAGCTCCTCGGCGATCATGTCGCGGACCTCGTCCACGAGCTCGGGCAGGAACCTCAGGCGGTAGTCCACCTTCCGGAGGGCGGCCTCATCGAAGTGGTCGTGCGCCGTGATGTTGAGGTCGAGTTCCAGCGGATGCCCGCGCAGCTCGTGCTTCGCGGCCACGAAATGATCCTTGCCGTGGTTGAGTTCGATCTCTCCGAAGTGCCGGCTCGCTACCTTGCTCATAGTTTCAACATAGACCCGAACAGCGGCGCATTCCAGCATTCAGGCCTAATTCACGGCCGTGCGCATTCCGGCGAGAGTCTCGGCCAGGAGGTCCACGAAGAGCTGGACCCGTGCCGTTTTCCTGTCGTTGATGATGAGGGCAAAGACGTTCCTGGCCAGCCGGATCTCAGGAACATCCAGCACCACAACACCGGCGGGCTTGTTCCGCAGCGCCAGTTCCGGAACCAGCGCTGCCCCCAGCCCTGCAGCGGCCATCTCAAGGCTGGCGTGGAAGTCGTCGCTGTGGGCCACCACGCGCGGATGCAGGTTGCAGCCGGCGAAGAGACGCTCGATCACCATGGCGTCGCTCGTTCCCGGATGGTGCATGATCCAGGGCATCCCGGAAAGGTGGTCGGCGGCAACTTTTGCGTCGCTGCGGAAACCCCAGCCGGCAGGCAGCACCACCCGGAAGTCGTCGTCGCCGATCCACTGCCGGTTGATGGTGTTGGGCCACGCGAAGCCCGTCTGCCCCACCTGGAACACCACGGCGAGGTCCAGTTCGCCGCCGGTGCGCAGCCCCTGGATGGTCTGCCCGGGTTCAGCCACGGACACCTGGAGGTCGATGCCGAGTTTCTTCCACGCCGGGTTCTTCAGGATCCGCGGCAGGACGTACGTGGCCAGGCTGGGGAAGATCCCCAGCCGCAGTTCCTGGTTGGCCGAGTCCTGGGTCCTGGAGGCGGCTGCCATGAGGGCTTCAATGTCCGTAAGCACTTTGGCGGCGTGCCGGGTCATGACGACGGCGGCTTCCGTGGGCACGACGCTGCGTGCCGAGCGCTGGAACAGGACGACGCCGGTGTCCCGTTCCAGGGCCGTCATCTGCTGGGAGACTGCTGAGGCCGTATAGCCCAACGTGGCGGCCGCGGCCGCAAAGGAGCCGAGCCGCGTGACCTCCAGGAGGGTCTTCAGGTGTACCGGGTTTACCACCTGCCCACAGTACTCCGCTGCCCGGCGCTGAAGAAGTTGCCCGGCGCCGCACCCATCCGCTGGCGCGACGGTGCCGAATTGCCCTCTAGCATTGGCAAATGTCCAGCAGAGGAGCATGCATTGTCACCTGACCCAGCAGTAACCGGAGGCGGGCGGCGGCGGGTGGCCGTCATCGGCAGCGGCGTGGCCGGCCTGACCGCGGCCTACGTCCTCAACAGGCAGGACGACGTGACGCTCTTCGAAGCGGATTCCCGGCTGGGAGGGCACGCCCACACGCATGACATGCCGCAGGCGGACGGCTCCACCATCGGCGTTGATACCGGCTTCATTGTGCACAACACGCGGACCTATCCCACGCTGCTGCGGCTCTTCGCGGAGCTCGGGGTGGAGACGCAGGACTCCGAGATGAGCATGTCCATCCGGTGTGACGGCTGCGGGCTGGAGTACGCAGGAGCCCGCGAGGGTGGACGCGGCATCATCGCCCGGCCCTCAAGCCTGCTGCGCGGCCGCTACCTGCTGATGCTGCTGGAAGTAACCCGCTTCTACCGCAAGGCGCGGGCGCTCCTGGCGTCGGCACCGGTTTCCTCGGTGAACCCGGACCTGGACGTTCCTGAGCCCACCCTTGGCGAGTTCCTGGAGCGCGAGAAGTTCAGCCCCTACTTCGTTTCGCACTTCATGACCCCGGTGGTCAGCGCCGTGTGGTCCTGCGACCCCACCACAGCCCTGGCCTACCCGGCCCGCTACCTCTTCACCTTCCTTGGCCACCACGGACTGCTGGGCGTAAAGGGATCCCCGCAGTGGCGGACGGTCAGCGGCGGTTCAGCCAGGTACGTTGAGAAGCTTGCTGCCACGCTGGCGGACATCCGGCTGAAAACGCCCGTGACCGCAATCCGGCGCCATCCGGACGGCGTGGAGGTCACCACTGAACACGGGACGGAAGACTTCGCCGCCGTCGTCATTGCCACCCACCCCGCCCAGGCGCTGGGATTCCTTGCCGATGCCACTCCTGGGGAGAAGGAGGCGCTGGGCGGGATGCCGTACTCGGTCAACCACACTGTTTTCCACCAGGACCCGGCCGTCCTGCCCTCCGCGGACAACGCCAGGGCGTCCTGGAACTACCGCCTTCCCTCCTGCGAAGCCCGGCCGGACAAAGTCCTTGTCAGTTATGACCTCACCCGGCTGCAGCGGCTCAGCCCGGCGGATGGCAAGCCATACCTGGTGAGCCTGGGGGAGTCGGAGCTGATCGCCGATGACCGGGTCCTGGAACGGATGGTGTACGAGCACCCGCAGTACACGCCCGAATCACTGCGCGCCCAGCAGGCAATCACCGGGCTGAGCGACAGCAGGATCGCCTACGCCGGTGCCTACCTGGGCTGGGGCTTCCATGAGGACGGCGCACTCTCCGGCGTGCGGGCGGCCGAGGCGCTGGGCCGCACGTGGCCGGTGGCCCGGGCTGCTGATCCGGTGGATTCGCGGGACGGCGGGGAACGGGAGCTGCTTTCCGCGGCTGAGCCGGCATGACCATCGAGGCAGCGATCTACCGCACAGCCATCTCGCATGTGCGCCGCACGCCGCTTAAGAACGCCTTCACCTACCGCAGCTACTCCTGGTTTGTTGACGTGGACCGGCTGCCACGCCTTCCGTTCCTGCTCCGCCCGCTGGCCGTGTTCCGCTCCGGCGACCACCTGGGGGATCCCGGCGCCAGCATCCGGAGCAACGTGGAGCGGTTCCTGCGCACCCAGGGCATAGAGCCCGACGGCGGCGCGATCCACATGCTGACCAGCGCCAGGGTCTTCGGTTACGTTTTCAACCCCCTGACGCTGTTCTGGTGCTACCGGACCAGCGGCGAGCTTGAGTGCGTGGTGGCCGAAGTCCACAACACGTACGGGGAGCGACACTGCTACCTGCTGCAGACGGACGCGGCAGGCCGCGCCTCGGTGCCGAAGGCGTTTTACGTTTCGCCGTTCAACGAGGTGGACGGGCAGTACCGCATGAAGCTGCCCGCGCCGGGAGAGCGGCTGGGGGTGTCCATCGTGCTGGAGCGCGAGGGCCACCGGCCATTCGTGGCATCCATGGATGGAGTCCGGCGGCCCGCCACAGTCTGGAACATCCTGGCAGCGGCGGTTGCCGTGCCTGCCGCGCCACTGCTGGTTTCCGCACTCATCCGGGTGCAGGGCATTACACTCTGGGCAAGACGCCTGCCGGTCGTCGCCCGACCCCACCACCCCTCACAGGAGGCAGTTCAATGACAATGACGGACGACAACCAGGCAACTGCATCCACCGGAGGCAAGGCGCAGCGCAAGACGCTGCAGGATGCTGCCACGCCGTATGCCGCAACGTGGACGGCAACCGGGGTGCCGGCGTCGCCCGCCACCATCGATCCGGACCTGTGGCCGGAAGTTGCGCAGCCGCCGTCGGGAGCCAAAGCGGCGGTGGCCGGAAAAGCTGCCGGCCTCCTGTTCAAGGGGGCCGTGAAGCGGCTGCCCCTCCGCGTGGAGTACCCCGACGGCACCGTGCTGGGCACGGGCGGACCGGAGGCGCCGGTGATGACCATGGTCCGGCCGGACGCGTTTGAAGCCCGGATCGGCGACAACGGGCTGATCGGGCTGGGCGAGTCCTTCATGGCGGGGGACTGGGAGGCCAGCGACCTCGCAGGCGTGCTGGAGGTCTTTGCCGCCTCGGTGGACACGCTCATCCCCACGCCGCTGCAGAAGCTGCGCGCGCTGTACCTGCCGCGCACGCCCCGGCAGGAGCGGAACGCAGAGCAGAACACCCGCAGCAACATCTCGCGGCACTACGACCTCTCCAACGAGCTGTTCTCCAACTTCCTGGACTCCACCATGAGCTACTCGTCGGCGCTGTTTCCGCTCGCCGCGGGACCGCTGGCTTCTGTTGGCTGGGAGGCGCTCGCGGAAGCGCAGCAGGCGAAAATCGACAGGCTGCTGGACAAAGCCGGCGTCGGAGCCGGCACCCGGCTCCTGGAGATTGGCACCGGCTGGGGTGAGCTCGCGCTGCGGGCAGCGGCCCGCGGCGCCACTGTCTACAGCGTCACCCTGTCCAGTGAACAGCAGGCCCTTGCGCAGGAACGCATCGCGGCTGCCGGCTATGCGGACAAGGTGACCGTGGCGCTGCAGGACTACCGGGCTGTTGAGGGCGAATACGACGCCGTTGTCTCCGTGGAGATGATCGAGGCCGTGGGCTACGAGTACTGGCCCATCTACTTCCAGACCATCGACCGGGTGTTGGCGCCCGGCGGCAAGGTGGCCATCCAGGCGATCACCATGCCGCACGGCCGTATGCTCGCAACCCGGAACGCCTACACCTGGGTGCACAAGTACATTTTCCCCGGCGGCTTCCTGCCCTCCGTCCGCGCCATCGAGGGCATCACCCAGCAGCACACCACGCTGCGGGTGCGCGAACGGATGGGCATGGGGGACCACTACGCCGCCACGCTGCGGCTGTGGGAGGAACGGTTCCTGGAGCGCTCCCGCGAGGTGGGCGAGCTGGGCTTCGACGCGGTGTTCCAGCGTATGTGGCTGTTCTACCTGTGCTACTCGCGGGCAGGGTTCCAGTCCGGCTACCTGGACGTGCAGCAGGTTGTGCTGGACCGCCGGGAGGCGCAGCTTTAGCTGCGGTGCCTCGTCTCCTGCCGCCGCCGTGCGTTTCATCACCAAAAGGGGTTCCGAAGGTCACTTCGGGGCCCCTTTCTGGTGCCCTGCGCGGCTGGCCGGGGCTGCGCGACACGCCGTCTTTTCCCCGACACGCTGGGCGAAAAATGTGGCTAAGTACTCCACAGGGTGTGGACTTCGTCCACAAAAACAGCGGGATTCCGGACATTTTGGGGGCACCTGCCTGTGGATTAAAAGTGCATTAAATGACATACTTGTAATACATCATCTTGGGGTTCCAAACAGGCGTCTGCACTAGATGTAGTATCTAGGTACAGCTTGGGCGGGGACACCGGACCAGCAAGTTTTCCAGAAAAGGGGACAGGAACCATGACCGTAACGGTTTACACAAAGCCTGCTTGTGTTCAGTGCAACGCCACCTACCGGGCGCTCGACAAAAAGGGCATCACCTACCAGAGCGTTGACATCTCCCAGGACGCCGAGGCCCTCGAGCGCCTGAAGTCCCTGGGCTACATGCAGGCCCCCGTTGTGGTCACGGACCAGGACCACTGGTCAGGTTTCCGCCCGGACAAGATCGAGGAACTGGCCCTCTCAGCCGTTTCCTCTGTGGCATAAGGACCCTTTCCCTGGCGGCTTCCGGCAGCCAGCAACCAGCCGAGGTGACTTCAACGGCAGCACCAGCAGTCCAGGACATCCACGCGGCTCAGAGTGTGGATCTTTCAGTGCCGGCACCGCCGGTGGTCACCGGCAGCCGACTCATCTACTTTTCCTCGGCATCCGAGAACACCAGCCGCTTTGTCTCGAAGCTTGGCCGTGAGGCGGCCCGGATCCCGCTGCTGGCCAAGGACGCACCACTCCTCGCCACCCGGCCGTTCGTGCTGGTGGTGCCCACCTATGGCGGCACCGGGGGAGAAGGTTCCGTGCCCAAGCAGGTCATCCGGTTCCTGAACAACCCGCAGAACAGGGAGCTTCTGCGCGGTGTTATCGGGGCCGGCAACACTAATTTTGGGGACAACTACTGCATGGCGGGGGACATCATCGCCGCCAAGTGCGGAGTGCCGCACCTCTACCGCTTCGAATTAATGGGCACGCCAGAAGACGTGGCCCGCGTAAACAATGGATTGGACACGTTTTGGACACGACTGTCGCAGACACAGAAGTAACCAGGGCCGAGAAGCCCGAGATGCCCGCAGCGTACAAGGGCCTGGGCTACCACGAGCTCAACGCGATGCTGAACCTGTACGGCCCCAACGGCGAGATCCAGTTCGAAGCCGACCGTGAGGCTGCGCACCAGTACTTCCTGCAGCACGTCAACAACAACACCGTGTTCTTCCACGACCTGGAAGAGAAGCTCGAGTACCTGGTCAAGAACGACTACTACGAGCGCGAAACGCTGGACCAGTACACGATGAACTTCATCCGTGAGCTGTTCAACCGCGCATACAAGAAGAAGTTCCGCTTCGAGACCTTCCTGGGCGCGTTCAAGTTCTACACGTCCTACACGCTGAAGACGTTCGACGGCAAGCGTTTCCTGGAGCGCTATGAGGACCGCGTCTGCATGGTTGCCCTGCACCTGGCACGCGGCAACGAGCAGCTTGCCCTGCAGATGGTGGACGAGATCATCGAAGGCCGCTTCCAGCCGGCCACCCCCACCTTCCTGAATGCCGGCAAGAAGCAGCGCGGCGAGCTGGTCTCCTGCTTCCTGCTCCGCATCGAAGACAACATGGAGTCGATCGGCCGCTCCATCAACTCCGCCCTGCAGCTGTCCAAGCGCGGCGGCGGCGTGGCTTTCGCGCTGACCAACATCCGCGAGGTGGGCGCGCCCATCAAGCAGATCGAGAACCAGTCCTCCGGCGTCATCCCCGTGATGAAGCTCCTCGAAGACAGCTTCTCCTACGCCAACCAGCTTGGTGCCCGCCAGGGTGCCGGTGCGGTGTACCTGCATGCGCACCACCCGGACATCTACCGGTTCCTGGATACCAAGCGCGAGAACGCGGACGAGAAGATCCGCATCAAGACCCTCTCGCTCGGCGTCGTGATTCCGGACATCACGTTCGAGCTGGCCAAGCGGGACGAGGACATGTACCTGTTCTCCCCGTACGACGTCGAACGCGTCTACGGCATGCCGTTCTCCGACGTCTCGGTCACCGAGAAGTACTACGAGATGGTGGACGACTCCCGGATCAAGAAGACCAAGATCAAGGCGCGAGAGTTCTTCCAGACACTCGCCGAGATCCAGTTCGAATCCGGCTACCCGTACATCATGTTCGAGGACACCGTGAACCGGGCCAACCCGATCGACGGCAAGATCATCATGTCCAACCTGTGCTCGGAAATCCTCCAGGTCTCCCAGCCCACCACGTACAACGATGACCTGTCCTACGACGACACCGGCAAGGACATCTCCTGCAACCTGGGCTCGCTGAACATTGCGAAGACCATGGACTCGCCGGACTTCGGGATGACCATCGAGACGGCCATCCGCTCGCTCTCGGCAGTGTCGGACATGTCCAACATCACCTCGGTGCCGTCCATCGCCAAGGGCAACGATCAGAGCCACGCCATCGGCCTGGGCCAGATGAACCTGCACGGCTACCTGGCGCGTGAGCGGGTGCACTACGGTTCCGAAGAGGGCCTGGACTTTACCAACATCTACTTCTATTCGGTGGTGTACCACGCCGTCCGCGCGTCCAACCTGCTGGCCATCGAAACCGGCCAGACCTTCGGCGGCTTCGAGAAGTCCAAGTACGCCTCCGGCGAGTTCTTCGACAAGTACACGGAGCAGGAATGGGTGCCGCAGACCGAGAAGGTTGCGGAGCTGTTCAAGAACGTGCACATCCCCACGCAGGCTGACTGGCTGGCGCTGAAGGCTTCGGTCATGGAGCACGGCATCTACAATCAGAACCTGCAGGCTGTCCCGCCCACCGGCTCGATCTCCTACATCAACAACTCCACCTCCTCGATCCACCCGGTGGCGTCCAAGATCGAGATCCGCAAGGAAGGCAAGCTGGGCCGCGTGTACTACCCGGCGCCGTACCTCACCAACGACAACCTGGAGTACTACCAGGACGCGTACGAGATCGGCTACGAGAAGGTCATCGACACCTACGCCGCTGCCACCCAGCACGTGGACCAGGGCCTGTCCCTGACGCTGTTCTTCAAGGACACCGCCACGACGCGCGACATCAACAAGGCCCAGATCTACGCCTGGAAGAAGGGCATCAAGACCATCTACTACATCCGTCTCCGCCAGCTCGCGCTGGAAGGGACTGAGGTTGAGGGCTGCGTTTCCTGCATGCTTTAATCTTCAACTAAATGTGCCAGTACGACGGCGGGTGCCCGCCCGCCGTCGTACGGGCCCCAGTTCAAGTTTCAGACTTAAAAGACTGAGGAGTCATGCGTCAACATGACTCCTCAAGAATCTCGCTTACGAGACATTCCAAAATACGATCTCTGGAGTGTCGAATGTATCAGGGATGTTGGATCCACGTCCAACCCCAGAGCGAGATTCGATGGCTGACAAAAATGCCAGCCATGAATCAACAGCCGAACATTCGGCAGAAAGGGGCCCCAAGTGCCTCAGAAGATCTCAAGAGATGCCCGTACTGGCGAGTTTGTCTCCCCGGCGACTGCACGGCGGCGTCCAGCCACGACGACGACCGAATTCGTGGGGGCTGGAACTTCAAACACCCGGGTTGTTAACCGTTCGGCCGGAAATGGGCAGTTCGTAACTGACGCGGCGGCCAAGCGGAACCCGGGTGGCACCATAAAGCAGCGGGTCTAGGCTCGGCTCTGGTTGTGTGGGTGCCGAGAACAAGGGTACCCACACAACCATCTAGAATTGAACATGCACGGAGGCCTGCTCCCGTGAACAGCCATAAGGTGGAGGACGCAAATTGACCGATAAGCTCAAACTTCTGAGCCATGTTGAGGCGATCAACTGGAACCGCATCCAGGACGACAAGGATGTGGACGTCTGGAACCGACTGGTCAACAACTTCTGGCTGCCGGAGAAGGTGCCGCTGTCCAATGACGTCCAGTCGTGGAATACGCTGACGCCGGCGGAGCAGCAGCTCACCATGCGCGTGTTCACGGGCCTCACCCTGCTGGACACTGTGCAGGCAACTGTCGGCGCCGTCTCCCTGATTCCGGATGCGCTCACCCCGCACGAGGAAGCCGTCTACACGAACATCGCGTTCATGGAGTCAGTGCACGCCAAGAGCTACTCCTCCATCTTCTCCACGCTGGCCTCCACCAAGGAGATCGACGAGGCGTTCCGCTGGTCCACCGAGAATGAGAACCTTCAGAAGAAGGCCCAGATCGTCATGGATTACTACCAGGGCGACGACCCCCTGAAGCGGAAGGTGGCCTCCACCCTGCTGGAGAGCTTCCTGTTCTACTCGGGCTTCTACCTGCCCATGTACTGGTCCTCACGCGCCAAGCTGACGAACACGGCCGACCTGATCCGCCTGATCATCCGCGACGAGGCAGTGCACGGCTACTACATCGGCTACAAGTTCCAGCGTGGCCTCGAGGCTGTTTCTGCCGAGCGCCGCCAGGAGATCAAGGACTACACGTTCGAGCTGCTGTTCGAGCTGTACGAGAACGAAGTCCAGTACACCCACGATCTCTACGACGGTGTTGGCCTGGCCGAGGACGTTAAGAAGTTCCTGCACTACAACGCCAACAAGGCGCTGATGAACCTGGGCTACGAGGCCATGTTCCCGGCTTCCGTCACCGACGTGAACCCGGCCATCCTCTCCGCCCTGTCTCCGAACGCTGACGAGAACCACGACTTCTTCTCCGGGTCCGGATCGTCCTACGTGATCGGCAAGGCTGTCAACACCGAAGACGAGGACTGGGACTTCTAAGAGTTTCTGTGAGATCGGAAGCTAGTTGGCGGTTTGGCGACTAGTTGGCGATTCCGTCCTAAGTTGTTGGCGAAAAACTGGCCTAGTTGGCGATTAGCCCAACCCTTCATATCTAGCTATCTCCCTAGTCCACTGCTGGCCAAACGGCTGTGCCCCCGTGGCCAGCAGTGGATTGGGTGTTGTGGGTAGTAAGCAGAGCGCCTGGGTGGACCTTTCAGTTCTGAACATTTGGCCGAGTGCCATCCGTCCTGCCCAAATTCTGGTCGGTCCGTCTTACATTGCCGTTTCGGTGCACCTGGAGCGGAAGCAGGGGTTCGGCCCCTGGTAGTCCTATTTGCCGGGTTATCCCTATCAGCCAACAAGGAGTGTGTCATGCGGAAAGACGATGCGGCATTCGAAGGTCTCTCACCCTTCGCGCGTCAGCTTGCCGATCATCTTGGGAATTTTGTTGCTGCACCGATCCTCTTTGTTGGTTCAGGTGTTTCTCGCCGATACCTTGACGCGCCTGATTGGCGCACCATGCTCGCAAAGCTTGCCGGCCTCACTCCCCGGGACTACGCCTATTACCGGCAGACAGCAAGTGACGTGCCACAGGCAGTGGCTGAGCTCCTAGTGACTCCGCTCAAGGACCGTCTGTGGACTCCGGAAGAAGCCGGCTTGCGCACGCGATATGAGGACCAGCTCACGCGTCCCGATAGCGCTCTCAAGGTATACATCACTGAGATGCTCAGCGAAGTAGCGACCAATCAGAGCATAGAGGCCGGCCATGTGCGGGAAATGGAACTCCTGCGCAGGGCAAACATCGACGCCATCATCACGACCAACTATGACAGCTTTCTCGAATCGCAGTTCCCGGACTACAAAGTTTTCGTGGGGCAGGATGAGCTTGTCTTTTCCGAGCCTACCGGGATCGGCGAGATCTACAAGATACATGGAAGCGTTAGTGATCCCAACAGTTTGGTATTCACGGCGACGGACTACGAAAAGTTTGAAAAACGGAATGCCTATCTAGCTGCTAAACTCCTTACTTTCTTCGCTGAGCACCCGATCATATTCCTCGGATACGGGTTCAACGACCCCGACGTGCTGACCATTCTGGCGAGCTTGGCCAATTGCCTTACCGACGAGCATCTAACGAAGTTCCAGGACAGATTGTTGTTCGTTAGCTGGCAGCCAGGAGCTCAGCCAGCGATGGTGGGAACCGTGATGGCTGCCGGTACGCACAGCATCCCAGTCCATACACTTACCGTTCCTGACTACGAGGATGTCTTCGCGGTTCTTTCAGCTCTCGAGCGAAAATTCCCAGCGAAGACGCTTCGACATTTAAAGGAGCGAATTTACAGCCTCGTTCTTGACGAGGAAGCGCAGGATCGGCTCCATGTCACTAGCATCGATTCAGAAGGAAACGAAGACATTGTTTTGGGCGTGGGTGTCATTGCAGAACTTCAGAAACACGGCTACAAGGGATTAACAAGGTCTGAGGTCTGCTTGGATGCACTTCGTGGAGGAGACCTAGAACCAAACTACGTGGTGAAGATGACTCTCCCGGACCTCCTTAGCAGACCTGGCAACTTTCCTGTTTTCAAGTACCTCCGTGCGGGCGGCTTCTTGGAGGCTGATGGCCGCGTCAAAGAACGGGATCTCTTGCCGCCGCGAGTTGTCGCTCGTGCTGAGCAAGCAGAAGAACGGCTGCGACCACCGGCTAGTATGCGGCGGAAGGCAGCCAGAATCGCTAAGGAAGACACGAGCCTCGCCGCTATGATCAAAAACAGGCCCACTTCAGACGTACTGAATTACTTCGGTGCGCTCTCGCGAAAAGACATTGATCTCGATCTTCTGCGCGACTTCTTGCTGTCGATCGAACACACTGAAGTTGTGAATGGGAACCCTCGAACGGCCTTTGCCAAAGCCATTTGCATTTACGATGCCCTAAAGTACGGTCCGAACGGTTTCTGGGATGAAAAACTTGAAGTTTAGATCCACCGGAATGGAGATCCAGCTCCAACACGCGTAGTTGTCCGTGGCCCACGTTTAGTCGTTCAGTGCGCACACCGCCTGAATGCCCCGTGTCAAGCGACGGCGCAGCCGAGGGCAGGCCTTTGCCGGACGCTACGGCCGGGTTCAGCGCAAACGTGGAAGAATCCGCAGTAAAAGATAAAGGGCCGTGGCCCACGCATGGGAGTGTAATGAGTGGGGGAGAGCCCGCAGAGGAGCAGGTCCCAGCCGGGAAGTCAGGTCGGTCGAGGCCAGCGGACGGGGAGCGAAGCGCCCTAGTCGGCTTTGTCGGTCAGTTCGTGTTGGCGGCAAAGCTTGTCTACCCCCGGTTGGGATCGCTGGAATGGATTCGTGTTGCGGACCCCCAAGCTGGAGTAGCAGATGATTTCCAATTCAAATCTGGGACTGTCCGCCATGCGTTGCAGGTAAAGTCATCGCAATTCCCGTCGGCATTTACATGGGGAGACTGCGTCAATAAAACGGACAAGGAAGCAGCGCTGCTTGGCAAGATGGCCGACGCTTGGAAGCGAATTCGAGAGACATACCATGGGCCTCTGCGTGTTCATCTGTGTAGCAATAACTTCCCAAGCATCACAAAACCTAGGGCCGGATCTCCACTCGACCTTGCTAAAGTCGACGGACCTAAACATTTTGCAGCGTTCCTTACGCGGTCATGGGAGCCGGTACAAGGCATTCTCGTTAGCGGCCTCAGAGATATGGAGTCCTTGCAGGACGTTCCAGAATTTGCGTCCTGGCTTCCAGCATGGCAGGCGATTCAGCAGGCCACACATCTTGGTGACGATGATTTCATAGCTTTCGTGCGAGATTTTGAACTGAATTTGGGCATTAGCCTCGGTGATAAGCGAGCACAATTTTCGGCAGGAACATTGCTGGAGGAGCAGGCCCTTGCGGATCTGGACACTTTGGCATGGACCTTCCAGCAATTAGTCGCTGATGCCGCCCGACCAGTTCAAGTCGAGAGGGAAGAACTTCTCGTCCGTCTCGGCTGGCAAAACCGGTTAACGTTCCGTCACCGCCACAAATTTCCTGTTCCGGGCACTTACATCACGAATGAAACTGCACAAACAGCAATCGATGATGCATTCAGCCGGCTTTCAGGGGGATACCTCGCGCTCATCGGTCCGGCCGGCTCTGGCAAATCGACTCTTCTCTCTGATATTTCCATTCCGGGCCGAGTCGTCCGCTACTACGCATATGTCCCGGACTCCCCGGATCCTCTGAGCGGCCGAGGCGAGGCGGAGTCCTTTCTTAGCGACCTGTCACTGGCACTTCACGATGCTGGTCTGCCACGCCGTTCTCAACCTGTCGGTCTTCCAAACCTGCGGAAAACTCTCCAAGAGCAATTGGCCCTAGCGGCTCAGCTTTGGCTGGAGAGACGGGAGAAAACGGTCATCATCATCGATGGGCTGGACCATGTACCGCGCGAGCAAAATCCCACCCGTTCCATGCTGGACGAGCTACCTGCGCCCGGCAGTATTGAGGCCGGAGTTTTCGTTCTCCTCGGTTCCCAGACGACGGGCATACTTCCACAGCAGATAACTGCGGCTCTTGAGACTGACGAGCGGGTTGTTTCACTTCCACCGTTGTCGCAAGGAGAGATCAGGTCCTTGGCAGAGCAGGCAGAGCTGACATCCTGGATGTGGCCAGGACAGATAGACAAGCTCATTGAAGTAAGTGAGGGACATCCGCTTGCGCTGACGTATCTTCTTGAAGAACTTGTCCGCCTACCAGAGGCCAAATTCGACATTGACCAACGTAGGTTGGCGGCCGGGCGCGTACTCACAAACGCCTCCGAGTACGGAGGCGACGTAGAGCAACGGTATGTGGGTTACTTCAAGGCAATCAGCGATAATTCCGAGCTCGTCGAATTGCTTGGACTGGTGGCACGCCTGCGCACGTCACTAAACATCAACTGGTTAAAATCATGGGCACCTCAGCCGACAGTCAGTCAGTTCCTGGAGGCCACTCGAATCTTCTTCCGCTCGGAAGACGAGGAATGGCAATTCATTCACAACAGTTTTCGTCTGTTTCTGATCAACGAATCAGCTAAAATAGGCGGGCACTATAGCATGCAGCGTGATCGCTCGATTCATGCAAATCTGGCCGAGCTCTGTGCCGACTCCGGTATGGAGTGGCCCGTCTACGCGGACGAAGAAATTGCCCAGCGCTTCCTGGCAGAGCAGTACGATGCTGTCCTCGAAGTTGCTACCCCTGCAAAGCTACGCGGCAAGCTAATCGATCTACACGCCTTGTCCACCGTTTCGGACCACACGGGAATTGCGCTGAAGGCGGCGGCCGAGTCCAACAATTCGAGTGCGTTCGTTTCCTTGGCCCTTTTCGCAGGTGAACTGGCCGTGCGCAACCAAGTAGCAGAGCCCGAAAAGCTCGTAGATTCTTTGGCCGCTGCCCTCCACCCAACCGAGGCGCTCGGCCACATTGTCCGCGCCGGAAAACTCGTTGTCCCCGCGCCGTCAGCTATGAAACAGGCCGCGCGGTGGGCATCCGAGGGTCATATCAGAGCGGCAGCAACGGTACTCAACGCCTCCAATGGTTTGGAGGCCCTGGATGAGAGAGACTTCGCCACCCGCCAATCCGATGCCGTGGCTGACTGGGCCGAAGCTACATTGGCTGTCTCAGGTCTAGATGCCGTCCTCACACAGCTCGACCGACACCGAACATTGCTGCCCACGCCAAGGACGACGAGCAGCGAGGACCCGCAGCAGCCAAGCCCGGTAGAGCGTCAAGGGCTGGACCGAGTCCGACAAGCAGCAAAAAAGACGAAAAACGACAGGGCTCGTGCCATGGCTCGTTGCACAGATCGCCTCGTCGACGTGCGGGACAACCTTCGTCTAGATCGGCTCATGAAGGTCATTGACCGAGAAGCGCCGCTAGATTGGAGGGCCAGAGCGCGGCTGGTACGGGCCATGTCAGCGATGGAGGATGGCGTTAGCTCTGAAGTGATCCGCTGGATTCGCGAGATGCTTGAACTTGAGGCCAAGGAGGAAAACGAATCGACAGAACCGCTGGCCCGGGCCGATGCGAAATCCGGACAAGCCGAGGCTGAGGGCAACGCGAATAGCCAGGGACATAGTGTTGGGCACACCGATTCCACACATGGCGCTGACGAAACCATGGCAGCACTGAGCGATGGCGACCAAACCCTTCTATCCGATGCCCCAAAGCCAAGAATTGCACTGAACCTACGGCTGAAGGCTGGTCTAACCTTGGTTCAGGCCGGGCTGTATGACGTTCCGGAACTGAATAGACTCATCGACCCGGACGAGACGGCCGGGACCGCACGAGACTTCTACGGCGAGGGGCTTGAACCTTATCGCGACGCACTCAACCTCTCGATCCTGAACAACTTCCGTGACATCGCACATCTGCATAAACGGGCACAGAATCGTTCCTCGACCGAGATCAACCTTGGCAAGGACAAGCCACACCGAACTGAGGGTCAAGCAACAAGCCTATCGGCGAGGGGCGATCTGCTAACAGATCCAGCGGGCCCCGCAGCGCACCCACCAGCGAGTGATCCAGGCCGGGTGCGTTTCCGTGCAGCCCTTCGTGCTCTCGGCATTGCTCACGCGGAACACCTCGCTTATAGAACAGGCTTCCGAGATCGTTCTCCTGTGCTTGCACTTTGCGCTGACCAGATCCTTCGGATACTTGAAGTTTCCCGCGAAGAGAGTAGAGCCTGGACCGGATGGTATCAAGTTCGCGCGGCAATGCCAGAGGTCCTTGGGAACCTCGTCGCGCTCTACGCACGTTCAGGCGGTTCCGCTGAATTGCTGCGCCTCGCACGGCAACTAGACTCTGCCTGGACGGGGAGAAGAGCGCAGTATTGGTCAGTAGACCTACAACAAGTAGTGTTGAAGGCCTTCGCCGAGGCCGACGACGCTGCAGAAGAGTGGATTCGGGCATGGCTTAACACCCTTGATGGAATCATTGACACATCGGGGTTGGACCCGGCCGGCCGCGTTGAGGCTTGGCTGCAACAGGCCACTCTTCGTGCCCATATTGGCCAGCGCCACGAGTCCCTAAATGCAGTGCGTTCCGCTGTGGCTTCGGCGGCCTCCCTGGGCTACCGCGACGATTCGGAGCAACTTGCCCACTGGATCGACTGGCTCGTCGCGGCCAAAAATTTTGGAAGCATGAACTCCGAGCAGTTCATCAACGCTGGCACTGTTTTTGCCTCCCGCCTCACGGCCGCTGCACGACAAGACGAAAGCGCTGCCACCGCCGCAGGGGAGCGGCTTATAGACGCGCTTTGGCCGGTGTCACCTCGGGCCGCTGCGCAGGTGGGGAGGGCACTCTGTGAAGCGGGAGTGCTGGCCGAAACGGACCTCATTCAAGCCGTCATCCTTGCGGCATGCCAAGATCAATCCGTCAATCCGAAACTCCTTTCCGTTGTCGCAACAAAACTCCTACTCCCAATCGCGAAATACCCGTCGAACAGCTTGCGTCCGCTCCTCGAGGAGAGGGGCGATCCTGACGCCCTGGTAAGCCTCGACTTGGGTTTCCAGACTTGGACCGTCGACGGCGCGTACGCAAGTTCTTTGACATCCCCTAGGAAGAGTCCGCAACACCTTGCGGAAGTGCCCCTGGATTCAAGTGTTGACCCGGAAACTGCTGGTGTTGTGGGCGCCGGCAGGGAAACCTCCGATTCCCCGTCGGAATGGCCAAGCCCGCTTCCGACACCAGCTGGGCTCCTCAGCCAACTGCGGACAGTCTCCACACCCCTGTCCCTTAGCGCCAATTGGTGGACTGAGGCGGCGGGCGGCGCATTGGCAACGCCGCGCATCCCAGGGCCAGTGGCCGCGGCAATCCTGGAGCAGGCCGTACGACTCGACCCTCCTGTTCACGTATTCGGCAAGATCGTATCCATCGTTGCGACCAGCGGACACTTGGAAGCTGCGATGGAGGGATTACAGGCATCTCTTTCCCGACTTCCGAGCGCCAGTTGGTCCCCGTATTACGACGGCGGGAAACGGCTGAAACTGTTTGAGTCGGTTTTGGCCTCCGACGTCCCTGAACTCAGAATTCTGGCACTTCGAGATCTGGCGGAAGCCATATCGAGTGATTCCCGCCAGTTGCCAATGTCAGGGGATCTAAAGCAGGTCCTGGAAACAGTGGCTGGATCTGTTGCAGTCGCAGGGGCATGGCCGATCGTCGAGGCGTACTTGGATGTCTTTGCACCACCCTCCGCTGATTTGGACATACCGCAAAACGAGCCGACGTCCGACCTGCCGGATAACGGAACAACTTCGTTGGTAACGCTGATCGCAGACTTCCTTGATCACCCGACGAAGGCTCCGCAAGAAGCAGCCCGGCGGATTCTCGCGGAGTCTGTGTCGTACGCCGAAGGTGCGATATTTAACCTGCTTGCCGATGCGGTGTACCGGGGAGGCTGGGCGGCTGAAGCAGCCCTGCAGGTTCTGGTATATGGCGAAGTTCGTAACATCCCACAAGAGTTGGCAGCAGCGGTCGATTCTGCAGCCGTTGGCAACGACGCAATCTGCAGGGACCTCGCCGGGAGAGTCTGCGAGTTAGTAGGCAGGCCACGTCCAAAGCCCGAACCTCATGCATTGCCGGCCATCTACAGCATGCAGTTCCCTGAGCTTCCAGAACAGCGAATCCCAGAAATTGATAAGGATGGAACCCCGTTCGTTGATACCAATGACCCACAGCAGGTTATCGCCCCCTTTGACCACGTACTGCGCATTTTGGCCCAAAGGCTCGGCCTAGACCCAATTCCGCTTATCTACCGGGCGTCCTATTTGGCTCTATCGAGTCACGGAAATCAATGGACCGACGGTGGGCATAAGGAGATGGCCGAACGACTCAACAGGAGAGGACAACGGCACATCTATAGGCCATGGGCCTACCTCGTTGGCCGTCGTGCAGTTTCCCAAGTATTGACTGAGCTCATTGACGCTCAGGAGTTTGGACTTCCTGCAGACGTTGCCACGAGAATCGGGCTCATAGCACCGCATCTGCTTGCCATAGAACCCGAGCCTCTGACAGCAGGGATACCCTCTGTTTGGAGGCCCGCGGGCACAGCGGACTACGACACGCGAGCATGGTGTAACGAGGCGGCGGATGCAGCGGAATCTTACAAGGATCTCCTCGACACCGACGGCATTTACGTGCTGGCTGAAGCCAGTGAATGGCACAGCCTCGAATGGGGGCATCCAGTTGAAGAACGCCGTGTCTTCGCCACTCATAGGCGCGGTTCAAACCCCTTGCTCACCGACTCCCATGGTTGTTCTTGGGCCTACGCCTACAGCAGTCGTAGATACCCGCACATCGCTACGCAATGGGCGCACATGGAACTTGTCGTCGAGGGGCAGGAGCAATTCACGGACGCACCGTTCCTAGATTGGTGGGCTTTCCACCCCGCGGCAGCTGCGGACATGCACTGGACACCAGACCCGCAAAACCTTTTTGGCTGGATCGGCGAGGACGGACACTGGCGCGCGAGAACTGAGTACAGAGTGCGAGGGCTCCTAAGCCACTCAGCCCCAGCACGAACTTATTGCGCCAGTGTTTGGCGCGTCGTGCTGAGCCCGCTAGGAAGGGCAGAGATCGGCCGCGCGTTTCCAGGCCTTAGTCGCTCCTTGGTTGTTACTCGAATCTTGCAGGAGAATCGACGGGAAGGGCGGCAGGCAGCTCGATCGGAGGTAGTGACGGCCTTGGCTGAACCAGAGGTAACTAATGACGCCGTGACCTTGTAGCGCCTTTTGCGTAGTGTCGCTCAGAGCCGCACTCAAGCGGGTAGAGATACTTCGCGTTGTCACTGGAAACCTAGCACGGCATTGTAGTACGGCTGTCCTAACGCCGCTCCCTTATTTACCAGTAACCTTAGCTCCGAATAGCAGAATTCTCTCGTGTACACGATTCGACGCGGAACTCTGTGGCTTTTGTACGGACAGCTTTGTCCTTTGAGACGATAACCAATCAGGCACGAAAAAGAGTGATGCGGTTTCCTGCATCGCGTCCAAGGCACAGGCAACGAGCAGCGGGTCGGCGGCGCCCTTATTCAGGTAGAGGGTTACGAGGGCAGTATCGTCTTCAGGTACGGAGGTCATAGTTATTTGGAGGAATCTCAGGACGCTCGCCGAGGTTTGGTATGCGACGTCCTGAGCGCCTCGATGTCGGGGTGGCCCTCGGCCTCGTGAAGCACTTCCGACGTGAGCCGGCATTGTGTCCGAATAAACAGGCCCTCTCGCTGGGTATGCGACAAGCGCGAAAGGACGTTGTTATCAATTAGGTAATTCTCGTCGTTCATCGCACTACTGCTTTCAATTCCCCGATCTATTCGGAGCCTATCCGGTTTAGGCAGACGACCCGACAAATTTCTCCAGAGGTCCTGATCGGCGCGCTTCCACAAGTCGAGCGCCCGCTGTGGCAGACTTCCAAGAACACGAAGAGTCGTAGTCAAACTGGGGGCACTATGGAAACTGTTACGGGTGAATTCGCAGACCTACTTCGAGTGGACTCAAATCTTACTGTTCATGGCTTATTATCCAACGGCGCCGAAGTTCTCGCAGGGAATCATTTAGTGGTGAATGGAATCTTCGCCGGGCCGCTACATGTTGGCAAAGAAGGGTTCTGCACTGTGAAGGGAACGTTTACTGGGACAGTCTCGTCCAACGAGGGTCTCCTCCTTTTGTACGGCTTGGTCTCCACTCCCTTGGATGCAGGTTTTGGCAAGGTAGTTGTCGGCATTGATTCTCTAGTCACACGGAAGGATGGGAGGCTCTACACCCTGCTTGCTGATGGGTCATTAGAGGCAGTTGTGGGCGATGTCCGAGCTGGCGGCCATAACGTCATGAGTGACAAGATTTGCGCTTACGAACCCGACCAAGATCGTTTTGTGCCGCTGCCACTCGACAACTAGGAGCTCCTGCGACTGATCTGGAACTCGTGCACGAAAGTGAGGACGAGCAGTGGATGATTTCGGGCTGCCGGCGAAGGTGAGGACGGAGGCTCAGGTCCGCCTTATAGACGTCGACTTTTTGGAGCAATGCGCGACGTTGATCTTCTCAGGGAAAACAAGCGAGAAGCAGCATCGAGCCGTTCAAAACTTCACCGAATCAGCGCTCAGGCTATCTCGGAAACGAGCCCAGCTTACCGAGCTTGCACGGCCTTGGGGTCCGCCTATGAGGTTTTCAGAGGCGCAGCAGCACGACCTTTATGACCTGAGCGAAGGCTACTTCCAGGGTGTCTACAACACTCTTTCAAAGCTGGCTGCCATCACGGTTGTTTTTCCCCAAGCCTTCCCTGGCATCCCCTGGCGCAGCATGGAGAAATTCCTGCGGCATTTGGGGCAAATTTCTGAAGTTTCTCAGGCATGCAACGTCTTAGAAGAGGCTAGGACCTATCGGACGCATCTTGACCATCCTGCCGGGACTCCAGTATCGAACTGGATGAGCACGTGGCTGCCTGATGACCGGGGTATTGTCATCTATCACTTCGGCAAATTCGGGCAGAGCGGGAAAATGCCCGAAGGAGCTAAGGCGCCGCCTCCCTGGTTTCCCATAACGATGGACTGGTACGTTGACCCGCCGTTTGTTCCTTATGTGGATGAGGCGCTAGGAAAGCTAACGGAATACATATTCACGACCATCGCGACGCACAAGTCACTCGAGTAACGGCTTTAAAAATTCCACCCGCGGACTGACCGCCGGCAAGCAACCACTAGGGAGGATACTCACACATGGTGCCGAGTCCGCTCGCTGAGCCCGCGAACTGCCGGAAGCAGGCAAGTCGAAGAATTGGGTCCGCGATCTAACGATGTCATCAAAGAAATGGCTTGCTGATGCCATGAGAGCCTGGTGGTGATCGTAGTATAAGGAGCTCTGCAGCAGGAGGGACTATGTGGCATTGATCATTTACGTGAGTGAGGCAGACGTACGATGCCGCGGGCGACGAGAACTCAATCGTCTTCACCCGAGATCAGGAGGCTACGTTTCTGGCCTTTCGTGACGCGATTGAACAGGCCATTGCGGCGCGCCACAGCCCGGTTCCCGCAGCGGCTCCGGCGCCTGCTCCGACAGTTCTGGACCAGATCGCCCAGCTCGCCGGACTCCGGGATGCAGGGGTGCTGACTGCTGAGGAGTTCGATGTAAAGAAGGCGGAGTTGCTGAGCCGCCTTTAGGACGTGTCTCCTAAATCTCGCCCTCTTTAGCCGAGACGCTTGATGGGTCTGTCGTACTTGTGGTTTGACCGACGGGCAGTGGGCGCGCGTTCAGCCTTTGCTGCCGTCCTTTGTTGGCCGCCGGGGTCGTCCTTCCCGGGACGACCGCCGGGTGGTCGAGGGCATCATTTACGGCTATCGGTGCGGGATCGCCTGGCGGGTGTGCCGGTGGAACCTCGGTCCTTGGCAGACGATCTAGAAGCGGCACCGCCGCTATAGCGGTGACGGCACTTGAGACGCCATTCTGGCTGCGGTGCTGGACAACTGCGGATGCCCCCGGGGTGATGTGGATTGATCGGTCTCTGTCGACTCGACAGTGAACCGATGGCAGCAAGGGACGGCGCTGGAGCAGCGGCCGAACATCCGGCGTTAGTCCACAGCTGGACCGCCTCCACTGAGGTTACTGCCTGACTCAAAATGGAACTCATACTCATCAGTGATTGGCCTATAGCGAATTTGAATCAATGTCGCCCTGAGTCTTTCTATTTGTAGATTGAAGCAACTCCTGTATGCTCCGATGCGGCGAAATGAATCGCCCTGCTTTCGACCAATTGCACGAGGAGGCCGCAATTGACTGGTCATTCCAAGTCTTTCCACACTTCAGACGGCGCCCGCCTGGTCTACGACGACTTCGGCTCCGGGCCCGCCGTACTGCTCGTTCACGGGTTCAGCTGCCAGGCGGCACATTGGTCCTTCCAACGTAATGCGCTGGTGGCGGCGGGCTACCGGACCCTAGCCTTGGATCTTAGATTCCATGGCCGTTCTGACTTCCGGGGCAGCGGCCAGCGAGTCTCGCGCTTGGGCAAGGATGTCGGGGAGCTCATCGAGCATCTAGAACTCGTAGACGTGGCGCTGGTCGGACACTCCTTGGGAGTGTCGGTTTGCCTCGCTTATTTCGACTTGCACGGAACGGACCGGGCTCGGTCTTTCGTGGCCATCGATCAGTCGCCGAAAATCGTCAATGATGAGTCGTGGGCCTGGGGAGTCAGGTCTGTCGAATGGGCCAACGTCTGGGATTGTGTCAACGGAAGATTTCAGTGGGGCAATCCATCCGTTGAGCCTCCGATGCCGCCGCATGTCGGGCAGCTCTTCTCCGAGGTTGGGGGACTCACTGAATTTCCCGAAGGGGCCGTCCTCCAACTTTTGGTGGATCACTTCACTGCAGACTGGCGCGACGTTGTCCCGACCCTGAATGTTCCCTCCTGGGTAGCTACAGGCCGCTATTCGCCATCTTTCCCGCTCGAAGGCATGCAGTGGTTGGCGGACACACTGCCAAAGTCTTCCCTTTCCGTCTTCGAAAACAGTGGCCACTGCCCCCACTGGAACGAGCCGGAAGAATTTAATCGCGAACTGCTCGCTTTCCTGGGCACCACTTTGTAGGAGGTTCTGGCTCCAAGCAAAGGATGAAAACTCCCGCTTGGAACTAAAACTTCTCGGTGGTGATGGAGCAAAGGAAATTCTTCAACTCGCTGGACATGTCCACTGAGTTGTTGTCCAGCAGCCATTGCACCTGCAGCCCGTCCATGAGCGCTACCAGCTGCCGCGCGGCTGCGGCGGGTGCTATCCCGTGCCGCAACTTGCCCCGCCGGTCCAAGTCGGCAAATGCCTGTCCGCCGACTTCCCGGACCCAGTCGTAACGGCGCTGAAAGTACTCATGGGCGGGGTGCGTCGGGTCTGTTGATTCGGCGGATAAGACACAGTGCAGGGCAACAAGTCCAGGCACCTGGGTGTTGTTGTGCACGAGTCGAACAATGCCATTGAGCGTTTCCATGCCGTTGTCAGTCACGATGCCGGCGGCTGCCCAGGAGTCCTTGTCGCGCAGGGTAAGGACGGCCTCAAGGAGCGCCTCTTTGCTGGGGAAGTGGTGGAGGAGGCCTGTCTTGGTAAGGCCGATTTTGTCAGCGATGTCCTGAATGGATCCTGCCCGATACCCGGAGGTGGAAAAAACCTCGAAGGCAGCCGACAAGATTTCCTGGCGGCGCTGCTCAGTTTTGGCGTAGGCCCCGCGCGGCCGCCCACGGCGGGGTTCACGCTCGACAGCACTGGTCGCTGTTTCAGTCATCTTGAAACTCTAACAACGTTGAATGGGCGTAGCCGCGGTCCCTGCGAATTGCTGTGCAGCACGTCACATTGTGCAAAAAATGGAAGGCGGCACCAAAAACATACCGTGTGGTCGGTTTTCGTGCTACGGTCTTTCCCAATGGCCGTCCATGGTGGACGGCACTGACCGTGAAAGGGACCAATGATGTTCCGACCTACGCGAATGGCCGCAGTTGTTGCCGCTGTCGCCCTGAGCCTCACCGGCTGCGGTGCCGGCGGCGATTCCTCTGCAGAGCAGTCCTCTCAAACGCTTACCCTGGGTACTCTTATGGCGCCGAAATCCTTCGCCGCTGCCGATTCCGACTTCGCAAACGTGTCGCCCTTCTACCAGGCCGTCTACGACACCCTGCTCCGCATGGAGCCTGATGGCACGCTGTTGCCGATGCTCGCAACCGAGTGGACGTACAACGAAAACAAGACCGTGCTGACACTGAAGCTCCGTGATGACGTCAAGTTCACAGACGGAACCGCTTTCAATGCCGAGGCAGCGAAACAGAACCTCGAGCGGTTCAAGACCGGGACGTCAGCAGATGCCCAGTTCCTGGCCGCACTCAAGAGCGCCACGGCTGTGGACGACACCACCTTGGAACTCACCCTCTCGGCCCCTGACCCGGCGTTCCTCGGCTACCTGTCCAAAGATGCCTCATTCATGCAGAGCCCCGCCTCCTTTGGCAACGCGGACATCGCCACCAACCCGGTAGGGTCCGGGCCCTACATCCTGGACACGGCAGCCACGGTGACAGGTACCTCCTATGCGTACAAGACCAACCCTGATTACTGGGACAAGGACCTGGTCCACTACGACAACCTGGTCCTCAATGTCTATCCGGAACAGACGTCCCTGCTTAGCGCCGTCAAGTCTGGGACACTCAACGGCTCACTCATTGATATTTCAATGGTTCAGGAAGCCGAGGCGGCCGGCTACAAGAACAACGCATTCGAGGGCAACTGGGTTGGACTGATGCTGTTCGACCGTGCTGGCACGACCAACCCCGCACTCAAGGATGTCCGTGTCCGGCAGGCACTGAATTACGCCTTTGATACGAAGGCTCTGCTGGATGCCGTGAATCAGGGTCGCGGCACGCCCACCACCCAGGTCTTCCCGCCGTCGTCGGACGCGTACGACGAATCACTGGACTCGCGCTACGCCTACGATCCTGCCAAGGCCAAAGCGCTTTTGGCCGAGGCTGGATACGACAACGGCTTCACCCTTCAGATGCCCTCCACGCCGCTGGTCAACAGCTCCATTTTCACGTTGATCACGCAGCAGCTGAAGGAAATCGGGGTTACGGTCGAGACCGTCGACGCAGGCAACAACTTCATTGCCGACCTGTTGGCAGCGAAGTACGCCGCGAGTTACATGATCCTCGAGCAGCAGTCCGACTGGCAGCTGATCAACATGAAAATTGCCCCCAACGCGGGCTGGAATCCCTACAAGTACGCGGATCCCAAGGTTGACGAACTGATCAAGAAGGTCAACCTGGGTTCTGAGGATGAGCAGAAAGCTGCCGCCAAGGAACTGAACAAGTACATCGTGGAGCAGGCATGGTTCGCACCTTGGTACCGCCCGCAAAACAGCTTCGTGACTGACGCAAAGACCAACGTCGAGCTTCAGACGGGCAACGTTTACCCCTACATCTGGTCCTTTACCCCCGCTTCCTAGCGGAGAGCTGCCGGACCGGAAAATATTCCGGTCCGGCGGCCTTAGTGCCCTTTCAAAGGATTTTCGAATGTACCGATTCGTGTTGCGGCGCCTGCTCTCCGGCGTCCTGTTGTTGTTCGTCATCACCACGGTCGCCTACCTGCTGCTCTACGCCGGTGGGGGTGACATCGCCCGCCGCATCGTTGGCCCGACCGCCACAGAGGCCCAAGTCGCACTGAAAGCAAGTCAGCTGGGTCTCGACCGTCCCCTTCCTGTGCAGTATTGGGACTGGTTCTCCAGCGCCCTGACCGGTGACTTGGGCCGGTCCTGGTTCAACGGCCAACTGGTTACTGCCGGTGTCAGCAGCAGGGTCTCGGTCACACTTTCCCTGGTTCTCGGGGCCACCATCATCGCCGCTGTTGTCTCGGTCGTCGTGGCTGTCTGGGCAGCAGTGCGCCGGGGCTGGGTGGACCGTGTGGTCCAGTTCGTAGGCGTCCTGGGCTTCGCCATCCCGGGGTTCCTGATCGCACTTGGGCTCGTGTCCCTATTTGCGCTCAACCTCAAATGGTTTAAGGCCACAGGGTATGTACCCATTACGACGTCGTTCGGCGGCTGGGCGGCGACCGTCACCTTGCCGATCATCGCGCTTTCCATCGGCTGCATTGCTGCCGTGGTGCAGCAGATCCGCGGTTCACTGATCGACGCGCTCCGCCAAGACTACGTCCGCACGCTGCGTGCCCGCGGATTGTCCTTCAACCGCGTGGTCTATAAGCACGTGCTGCGGAATGCCGGCGGTCCGGCCCTTGCCGTGCTGGCCGTGCAGTTCATTGGACTGCTGGGCGGTGCCGTCATCGTTGAACAGATCTTTGCCCTGCCCGGCCTCGGTCAGATCACCGTCGCCGCCACCGGCCAGGGCGACATCCCGGTGGTTATGGGAGTCGTCGTTGCGACGGCTGCCATCGTGGTCACCGTCAACCTCATCATCGACCTCGCCCAGGGCTGGCTCAATCCGAAAGTTCGGCTGTCATGATCGAAGCTCCCCTCGCACTGCCCACCACGGCAGCCAAGGTTTCCCTCTTCCGCAAGCTCCTGACCCACCCAACGGGTGCAGCCTCGCTGCTTGTCCTGTTCCTGGTGGCACTGGCCTCGGGCTTCGCGCCGCTGCTGGCAACGCATGATCCCAACGCAGCCAATCTGAAAAACGTACTGGCCAAAGCCGGATCAGAACACTTGCTCGGCGCTGACAGTGCTGGACGTGACGTCTTCAGCCGCCTGCTTTTCGCGGGCCAGTTCAGCCTTGCCGGTGCCCTGGTTGCCCTTGCAGTCGCACTTATTCTGGGCGTCACCGCCGGCCTTATCGCCGGATACTACGGAGGCTGGTTCGATTCGGTCTCCTCCTGGCTCACCGGCCTGATGATGGCCCTGCCCGGCATGGTAGTCCTGCTGGCGGCCCGCGCCGTGGTTGGCCCCTCCATGTGGCTGTCCATGATGATCTTCGGCGTGCTGCTTTCGCCGGCGTTCTTCCGGCTCGTGTATGCATCCGTCACTGCAGTCCGCAACGAGTTGCACGTTGATGCGGCGCGCGTTTCCGGCCTTAGTGACGTCCGGATCATCGGCCGCCACATCCTCACAGTGGTCCGGGCACCGGTCATCATTCAGTCCGCCATGGTCCTGGGCATCGCCATCGCCATCCAAGCCGGACTGGAATTCCTGGGCCTGGGCGACCGGAGCATCCCCACCTGGGGCAGCATGCTCAACGACGGCTTCATCAACATCTTCAAATCACCCACCCTGGTGCTGTGGCCGGCCCTGGTCATCGGTCTGGTCTGCGTCGCCCTGACACTGCTGGCCAACGCAATGCGCGACGAGCTGGAACGGAGCCGGGGCCCGGTGAAGAAGGGCCGCAAGGCAGCGGCAGCCGCTGCAGCAGCCGAAGCTGAAGGTGCAGCAGAGAAGCGCGGGCAAGCCGCCGTCGTCCATGCCGACGAATCGAACAGCAACTGGGGCGAGTTGCTGTTGGAAGTCACGGACCTCGGGGTCGGCTACGACCAACCCGATGGATCCACTACCCATGTGGTCAACCATGTGAACCTGACAGTCCGCCGCGGCGAGGTGCACGGCCTGGTGGGCGAATCTGGCTCCGGCAAGACGCAGACCGCGTTCTCCATCCTTCGTCTTCTGCCTCAGGATGGGCGCATCACCGGTGGTTCCATCTTCTTTGAGGGCAAGGACCTGGCGCACCTCTCCGAGAAGGAGATGACCAAGGTCCGCGGGAAGCGCATCGCCTACATCCCACAGGAACCCATGTCCAACCTGGATGCGGCGTTCACCATCGGCAGCCAGCTGATGGAACCCATGCGGGTCTGCCTGGGAATCTCCAAGGCCGAAGCGCGCAAACGTGCCTTGGCCCTCCTTGCCAGGGTGGGAATACCGACCCCTGAACGGACCTTCAACGCCTACCCGCACCAGATCTCCGGCGGCATGGCCCAGCGCGTCCTGATCGCCGGTGCAGTGTCTTGCGAACCGGACCTGCTGATCGCCGACGAACCCACCACCGCACTGGACGTCACCGTGCAGGCCGAGGTCCTGAACCTCCTCCGCGAACTCCAGGACGAACTGAACATGGGCGTGATCCTGGTGACCCACAACTTCGGTGTAGTCGCGGATCTCTGCGATCGCGTCACTGTGATGCAGACCGGCAGGGTGGTGGAAACCGGACCCGTCCGTGCCATCTTCAACGACGCACAGCACCTTTACACCCGCCAGTTGCTGAATGCGATTCTCGAAGACACCACTCCCCGCGGCCCGCTCGTCACGGCCGGCACGCCCAAGGAACTGAAAGGAGTGACATCATGACCGAGACGCTGCTGGACATCAAGGACGTCGTTGTCGAGTATCCGCCCAAGGGCTTCCGCGCAAAACCGTTCAAGGCGCTCAAGGGCGTCTCCCTGAACATCCGTCCGGGAGAAACCGTAGGACTGGTGGGGGAGTCCGGTTCCGGGAAGACCACCTTGGGCCGCGCCGTACTAGGGCTGGCACCGGTCGCCAGCGGCAGCATCAAGTACCGCGGCCAGGAGATCTCCAAGGCCACCCGCGCCCAGCGCAAGGAACTCAGCCACGAGATCCAGGTGGTCTTCCAGGACCCGTACACGTCGCTAAATCCGTCCATGACCATCGAGCAGATCCTCACTGAACCGCTCACCGTCCGCAAAGTGGAACGGCAGGCCGCCAACAAGCGTGTCGCCGAACTACTGGACCAGGTCCAACTGCCCCACGGTGCCGCACACCGGCTGCCCCGCGAGTTCTCCGGCGGCCAACGCCAGCGTGTCGCCATCGCCCGGGCCTTGGCCCTGGACCCCAAGCTCATCGTCTGCGACGAACCCGTTTCTGCGCTGGACCTCTCCACGCAGGCCCGGGTGATGGAACTGTTTATTGAGATCCAGGAACGCACCGGCGTCGCCTACCTCTTTGTTTCCCACGACCTAGCGGTCGTCCGCCATCTCAGTCACCGCGTGGCAGTGATGTTTCACGGCGAGATTGTGGAATGGGGCGACGGCGAACAAGTCACCGGCGCACCCGAACACCCTTACACCCAGCGGCTGTTCATGGCCGCTCCGATCCCCGATCCCGACCGGCAGGCAAAACACCGGGCCGACAGGCTCCGCCTCTTGGAAATCCAGCGCGAGCAGGACCTCCAGGCCGGCGTCACCTGACCAAATCCAGCACGAACAACGCCGCAACCATCGCAAGAACAGCCAAGAAAGCCACCATGGAACTCCTCACCACCGCACCAGACACCGACCAGAGCACCGATGCACGACTGAAGTCCCTCATGGCTGAACTGACACTTGTCGAAAAGGTCCAGCTGCTGACGGGCCGTGATTTCTGGACTACGTGGCCTCTCGAGAAGATCGGGCTGCGGCGCATGCTCTTCTCAGACGGTCCGACAGGGGTTCGCGGCGAGGTCTGGGATGAGCGGCAGCCGTCCATGAACTTCCCGTCAGCTGCAGCCATCAGTTCCTCCTGGGACCCGGCCATCGCTGACCGGCTTGGCGCTGCGTCAGCTGTTGAAGCCCGCCGCAAGGGCGTGGACGTGGTGCTTGGCCCGACGATCAATCTGCACCGTTCGCCGCTGGGCGGACGGCACTTCGAAGCATTCAGCGAAGACCCGGTACTCACTGCCGAGCTGGCTGCAGCCTACGTAGCAGGCGTGCAGCGCAATGGTGTGGGGGCCACCCCGAAGCACTACATAGCCAACGATTCCGAAACTGACCGGTTCACCGTGGACGTCAAGGTGGGGGACCGGCCATTGCGCGAGCTGTATCTCCTCGCATTCGAAAGGTCCATCGTTGAGTCAAAAGCATGGCTGGTGATGAGTGCCTACAACTCCGTCAACGGCGTCACAGCCACTGAAAACGAACTCCTGGAAACCCCCTTGAACAGCGAATGGGGCTTTGACGGGGTTGTCATCAGCGACTGGACCGCCGTCCGTAGCATCGATAGTGCCGCCGCCTCCCAAGACCTCGTTATGCCCGGACCGGAGGGCCCCTGGGGCGAGGCGCTGGTAGTGGCAGTGAAAGCCGGCCAGGTTCCGGAGTCCGCGATCGACCGGAAGGTGTTCCGGATCCTGCAGCTCGCTGCCCGCGTGGGTGCCCTGGAAGGCTTCGATGCCGCACGGCCCGAACCGGTGGACCGGGAGGATCTCGTCGCGTTCGCCCGCGAGGCTTCCGTTGCCGGTACCGTCATGGTGAAGAACGACGGCCTGCTTCCGCTGGATCCCGCGGCGACCCGAACCGTCGCGGTCATCGGACACAATGCACGGTACGCGCGCACGCAGGGCGGCGGCTCTGCGACGGTGGTCCCCGAAAGAATAATTACGCCCTTGGATGGAATCCGAGCCGCGTTCGGTCCGGACAATGTCAGTTACAGGGTGGGAGCGGTGGTCCAGGAAGGAATCGCCGAACTTCCCCTGGAGCAGATCACCAATCCAGTGACCGGAGGCCCCGGCATTAGAGTCCGTTTCCTGGACTCAAACGGTCAGGAGCTTTTCGCCGAGGACCGGCGCTCCACAGCCTTGGTCTGGTTCGGGGGAGACGCGCCCGTCTCGGCGTCCTCTACGGTACAGTTCCACACCATCTACACACCGGACGAGACCGGCACCATCCGGCTGGGCTTCTCCAGCGTGGGGCATGGCCGGATCTTCGTGAACGGGGTACTCGTGCACGAAGCCACGGTTGAACCAGCAGGAACGGATTTGGGGGCGGCATTGCTTGCTCCCCCAGCAGTCTCGGTAGCGGTGGAAGTGGCAGCGGGCATCCCAATGCAGATCCGTGTGGAACTCACCACCAGGACCACAGGTGCTTTGTCGAACACGCTCGGAATCACAATTGGTGTCGAAGCGGACAACGAAGACCCGGACGCCCTGATTCTCGAGGCAGCGGAGGCTGCCCGTGCGGCCGATATTGCCGTTGTCGTGGTGGGCACCAACTCCCGCGTCGAATCCGAGGGGTACGACCGGACCTCCCTCGAACTCCCCGGCCTGCAGGACCGTCTGGTCCACGCCGTCGCGGCCGCCAACCCCCGCACTGTCGTTATCGTGAACTCCGGATCCCCTGTCCTGATGCCTTGGAGGGACGAAGTGGCGGCGACCTTGATCGGCTACTTCGGCGGCCAGGAGTTCGGCCATGCCCTTGCCGACATCCTCACCGGGGCGGCCGAGCCGGGCGGCCGGTTGCCCACCACCTGGCCGGCCCGCCAGGAGGATGTGCCAGTCATCAATGTCACGCCGGAGGCCGACGGGACCCTCACCTACGACGAAGGCATCCACATTGGCTACCGGGCCTGGCTTAAAGCCGGCACGAGCCCGGCATACGAATTCGGCTACGGACTCGGTTACACGGAATGGACTCTCGATACTGTGGAGGCTCCGCCCACAGCCATACCTGGCGCAGTCATTCCGGTCACCATCGCAGTAACTAACACTGGCACCCGCGCCGGTAAGAACGTCGTGCAGGTATACGCGGAGAAGCCGGGCTCCGCCGTCGACCGCCCGGTCCGATGGCTTGTGGGCTCCGCTCCCGTTTGGGCAGAAGCCGGCGAAACCGTGACAGCCGCTTTGGAGGTCCCCATCCGTCTCCTCGCTTATTGGGACAACGGCTGGACCTACGAACCTGGCGGCTACACCCTCCGCTTTGGCACCTCCGTCAACGATCTTCCGCTGCAGACCACGCTGGAACTGGCCCAAAACTAGAACCCGATCTAAGGAAGACAAAGACATGGCCGAGACGCCAACGCAGAATTCGAATACATCCATGGCCAGCCAGCTGATACGCGAGTTGGAACTGAATGGGGCCTTTCCTGACCCTCGAACAGACACAGACCACCAGTCGCTGGTGTCCATCTACCCGGAGCTGGTCGAAGTATCGGCAGTCGATATTAACGTCCCGACTCCGGAGGGAGGGGTTCCAGGACGTCTCTACCGCGCTGCCGGCGAAGCTGCGGCCGGCCTCGTCTGGGTTCACGGCGGAGCCTTCATCGCCGGGGACCTGAACATGCCAGAGGCCCACTGGGTCAGTCTGTACCTTGCATCCCACGGAATCTCGGTGCTGTCACTTGACTATCGCAAGGCGCTTCACGGCGTGAAGTACCCCGCGCCCTCTAATGATGTGCTCGCCGGATGGCAGTGGGCACTTGAAAATCTCGACGCTTTAGGCTTGGGAACTGCAGACCACCTTCACCTCGGCGGGGCAAGCGCCGGGGCCGCGCTGACCGCCGCGCTTACTGGACGGCTCAGGGACGGCGCCGGGCAGATGCCGGCTTCCCTGTTGCTTGCATATCCTCTCGTCCATGCCGAGCTTCCCCCGCTTAGCGAGGATTTACTGGGGAAGATAGCAGGTGTTCCCGCTGAGCTCGCCTTCGGACCGGACTTTATCCGGGACATCAATTTCAATTTCGCGGGCAGCGAGGACAATTTGAAGGACCCTCATGCGTTTGCCGGAGAAGGCGACGTCGAGGGTTTTCCTCCTGTCTACATCATCAATTCCGAAGCCGACACGCTGCGTGCTTCCGGGGAACGCTTCGCGGCCCAACTGGAGGCGGCAGGAGTGCCAGTCCGCATGGAGATGGAACCGGGCAGCATGCACGGACACCTGGACCATCCACATACAGCACCGGCCAGGCACTCCGTTGAGCAGATGCGCGCATGGCTCCATGATTCCGCCGCGAAGGCGGCACCCACGGACAGCAAGCTGCCGTCCCACTACTAGTTTCGAGGGAAAGGTCCGCACCAGATGTCAGCCGTCACGGCTCCCGCCAACAACCAGTCCATAGGCACCGTCGCTCCCGGGTTCGAGAGCGTGCGGGCCGAATTTGATTCCTACCTCGCCCAGGACCCCAATTACAGCGCCCAATTGGCCGTGTACTGGAAAGACCAACTGGTGGTTGATTTGGTAGGAGGGCACGGCCTAAACCACGACACACTGATGGGCACGTTTTCGGCAACAAAGGGTGTCGCCGCTATCGCTCTTGGAACCTTGGTCGGCGCGGGCGAACTCGATCTGGATCAGCCGGTGGTTCACTATTGGGCGGAGTTTGGTGCGCATGGGAAGGAAACGATCCTCGTTCGTGAGCTCCTGTCGCACCAGGCCGGGCTTATCAACGTAGATGGGGGACTGTCCACTGCGGACATACTGGACTCGAGCCGTGCGGCCCCCAAGCTTGCGGCGCAACGGCCGTATTGGCGCCCAGGGACCGCCTTCGGCTACCACGGCCTGACCGTTGGATCCTTCATGGAGGAACTGGTGCGCCGGATCACGGGCCGGACCCTGCAAGACCTGTACGAGGGCAGCATCCGCGCACCCCGTGACATCGACTTTTGGCTCGCCTTGCCGGAGTCACAGGAGGACCGGTTCCAAGCGTTACGTCCCGCCCATCCGACGGCTGAACAGTTTGCAATGATGTCCGCGAGCCAGATGACGACGGATGGTCTGGGCGCCCTGATGTTCAACGGTGTGAACAATATGGTTCCGCCGAACCTCGGACCCTACTCACCCAATCGTCGGGAAGTACGAGCGGCTGGACCGGCTGCAGTAGGCGGAATCGGATCGGCGAGGGGACTCGCTCAGGTTTATGCTGCCGCCATTGGCCTGACAGGGGATGCCCTCCTTGATTCGGACACCCTTGCGGCCATGGGGCAGCAGCAGGTGTGGGGTGTTGACAGAGTCCTGAATTTCCCGACGGCGTTCGGCGTCGTTTTCATGAAGCCGCACCCAAGCAGTGATTTTGGAAGTTTTCAGGCGTTTGGCCATGATGGGGCGGGTGGAGCACTTGGGTTCGCCGATCCGCTTTACGACATCAGCTTTGGCTACATCCCGCTTCAAATGCAACTTCCTGGCGGTGCGGACGCGAGGGCGCTCCGCCTTTCGCAAACCGTGCGGACAGCAATACGCCAAAGCTAGAATCACGGAAGCCATGCCGGTCTATCGCCATGGCTCCGTGGAACGTCACGCGTTTCCCTCGTTGGCGGGGCGCGACGCTGTGGCGTAGGCGTGGCTTGCCCCGAGGATCCCGGCAACGACATCAAGCTCCGTGTTGTTCCGTGGCCCATAGATCATGACCATTCCGCGGGCGAGACGGACGCCGGCCAGTGGGTGGGCCACGCCCCAACCTTTGGCTATTGCGTCGCGCGTAAGCGCCGGAGGCAGGGCCAGATGCAGTGATCCGTCGTATTCGGGGTGGAGGTGCGCGAACTCTCCGGCCTGCGGCACGAGGAATGCGTCAAGCGGCGCCCCCGGGCTGCGGGCAACCATGAAGCCAGATGCACCGGGTACGGAGATGGCTGACTGACGTGCGGTTACCCCCGGCAACGCGATGACCCGGCCAAGGAGTTGTTCCCGGATATGGAGGGGGCTGTTGTCAGAGCGTTGCTCTTGGGGAATCGACCAGGAAACGTCGGGCCGGGTACCTTGGCGGGCTGGAAGTTCCCCGCCCGGAAGGGTGCTCCAGCTGTCCGCGGCGGCAGGGAGAACGCTGCGGGAGGCAAGGAAGTTCAGACGTTCTGCGATCCAGCCGCCGAGCTCGGCAACAGTGGTAGTGGTGAGATTATGGCCACCGGGGTCACGCCGAGCATAGCTGGGCGCACCGGAATCGCCGAGCAAGTAGGTCCACGTGCGATCCAGGAGTTCGCGGGGGATGACTGTGTCCGTTTCGCCCTGGGCTACGAAGACCGGCACTCCGGCCAGGCGCGCAGGAGAGGTTGGGACGCCGGCGTCGAACGGTAACGTTCCGTACAGAATTGCAGCGCCGGCGAAACGCTGCGGATCGGACAGGAGCAAACCTCCGGCAAACGCGGCTCCGCCGCTGAAGCCAACGAGTATTACCGGGCGTCCCGCAGGTGCCACATGGTCAAGCCACTTCCGGAACCAAGCCATGGTCTGAGCGAGAGACTCCGCGACCGGACGGCCGATTCCACGGTTGGCGAACCAGGCGTACCCTTCCCCGGCTGGGATTGGTGCGCGGACGGCTACGTATGAGGGCCCGGTCGGGAGGTGCGCGGCTAAACCAATGATGCCGGCCTCGTCGGCGCCCCGTCCGTGCAACAGCACCACAAGGGGACGGTCGGAGGTGTCAGGGCTGTGCCAGACAACCGTGGGTTCGTCGAAAGCGTTATTCATTGGTTGTCTCCATCAGAATTGCTTACGGTGATTCGGCCGGCGGTGGCCACACCGGACCACCGGGCCAGTTCGGCCTCGAGCTCCAGCGGCTCGACGGGAGCCGCGTTCTCGTACTCACCCCAGTGCTGCCGGGGAAGCATCCACATAAGTTCAAACTCGTTGCCGTCCGGATCTGCCCCATAGATGCTCTTGGTGGCGCCGTGACTGGACTGACCTCTGTACGCCCCGGCCTCCGTCAAGGTCCTGCGCGCCTCGGCAAGCTCCTCGATAGTGTCCAGCTGCCAGGCGAGGTGGTAGAGCCCGACGCCACCAGCCACCTTGGGCGCGGCACCGGGGCCTACCCCGAAGAGGCCGAGGTCGTGGTGGTTACCGGAGCGGGGCAACCGCAGAAAAGTCGCGTTTGCGCGCGGCTCCCGGGCGGCGACCTCCATCCCAAAGACCTGGATGTAGAAGCGCTCGGCCCGGTCAAGGTCGGTGACGAACAGTACGGCATGGTTCAGCCGGACGGGTGAGACTGGCATCGGAGACAATTCTTTCTGGTACGGGCCGAATGAGTGACCGGGAAGCCGGCCGAATGAAGGCAGGCCGGCTCCCGGGGGAAGGCAGTGCTGGGAAGCTGGGTTGACGGCTGGATTAGGCCTTGACGGCGAAGCCGCCGGTCCAGGCGATCTTTTCTCCGGCGGCAAGGGCGATCTGCAGGAAGCCCGTTGCCTCCAGTTCACGCGCCCGGCGCAGCGAGCCGGCGTCAATGGCGCGCAGGCCGCCAGCGGTGATGACCTCGGCGAGCTGGGACTTCGCGTCGGCGTCATCCCCGGCAATCAGCACCGTGGTGGGCTGCCCGGCAATCTCGCCCGAGGCCAGGGTGGCCGCGAAAGTAGTGTTGAATGCCTTCACCACGCTGGAGTTCGGAAGCGCGGCCTGGATCTCGGCAGTAGCCGAGGAATCAGCCGGCACCGTCAGGGAGTCAAAGGTTTCGAAGTTCAGCGGGTTGGTGATGTCAACGATGATCTTGCCGGCGAGCTGGTCAGCACGCTGCGCCAGGATCTCCTGCAACGCGGGGTAGGGGACGGCGAGGACGACAATTTCTCCGGTAAGAGTCTTGTCGGTGTCCTCGCTGCCGAGGATCTGGACGGTGTTGCCGCCCTTTTCTACGATGCCAGCGATGGCCGGGCCCATGTTGCCCGTTCCGAGGATGCTCACAGTGGTCATAACGATCTCCTTCGTAATTCACCCCAGTTGGTTGAGGCTTCAACTAAACAGTAGCGTGCTTCGAAGGTTGTTGCAACAACCTTTCTGAAGGAGAATGAGGGCATGGAGACGAGATGGCTTACCAAAGACGAATTGGCCGCCTGGGTGCGGCTTTATACAGTGGTCGAGCTGTTGCCCAACGTGCTCGACTCGCAGCTCCGCCGCGCCGCGGACCTCACCAGCTTTGAGTACTACGTGCTCGCAATGCTCTCCGAAGCCCCCGAACGGACCCTGCAGATGACCGATCTGGCGGCCCAGACCAGCGCCACACTGCCACGGCTGTCACATGTCGTAAAGCGGCTCGAGGCGCGCGGTCTGGTGGAACGCTTTCCCTGCCCGGAGGACCGCCGTGCAACCAACGCACGCCTCAGTAACGACGGGTGGCGCAAGGTTGTGGAAACTGCACCTGGCCACGTGGCGAATGTCCGGCGGCACGTCATTGATGCACTCTCCCCTGAGCAGCTCGGGCAACTGCGAGGGATTGCCGATGCCCTCCTGGGGCGGCTCGACCCTGACGAGGCAATGGCGCCCCTTTATCGCCGACATGATGTGACTGGGTCAGCTCCGCTGGCGGCCGGGCAGGGCGCACATGGCGACACTTCTGAAATAGTTGACGCAACAACTAATGCCCTCTAGACGGTTACTTGAAAGATCAACCAATCTTCTGAAGCAGGCTTCGACCCATCCTTCAGGAAAGCCTAGAAAAAAGGAACGATCCGATGACTTCTCCTGTCTATCCCGCAGTCACGCAGTCCAATCTCGCCCGCACAGTCCTGCGCCTCGCCTTGGGCGTTGTCTTCTTCGCCCACGGCTGGCAGAAGATCTTTGAATACACGATCCCCGGCACCCAGGCAGCCTTCGCACAGATGGGGGTGCCGGCTGCCCAGCTGGTTGCGCCCGCCATCGGCTTCCTGGAGCTCCTTGGGGGCGCCGCCATCATCCTCGGCGTACTGGTCCGCCCAGTGGCCGCCCTGCTGGCCCTGAACATGCTCGGCGCCCTCTTCCTGGTACACGCCCCCGCCGGAATCTTCGCTGATAAAGGCGGATACGAACTGGTGCTCGTGCTGGCAGCAGGCGCCGCCGCCCTCGCCATCGTCGGGGCGGGACGCTTCTCCATCGACGCCCTGGTCTTCGGCCGGAGCGAAAACCGTACCCTCGCGGCCCTGGCCTAAGCAACAGCCGGCGTCAAGAAAACGAACGGCGACCGGAACCCGCAAAAGCGGGGTGCCGGGCGCCGTTCTTGGTTACTCGATGGAATGACTTGGAGCGTCTCCTCCTTTTCAACCAGCTGGAGCCGCAAAACTAAGGCTTGCAGGGATTTGGCTAAACTGCCTGTGCTGCCTTGATGGCCTGCATCACGCGGTCGGTGACCTCGTTGATGCGGCCGATGCCGTCAACCTGGGTGAGGATGCCGCGCTCGGCGTACTTGGCCACCACGGCTTCGGTCTGCTCGTGGTACAGGTCCAGGCGGTGGCGGATGACGGCTTCGTTGTCGTCGCTCCGGCCCGTTTCCTTGGCCCGGAGGAGGAGCCGGTGTACCAGTTCCTCATCGTCGGCAGTCAGCTGCAGGACGACGTCGAGCTTCTCTTCGCCCTTGGCGAGGATTTCATCGAGATAGTCCACCTGGGCGGTGGTGCGGGGGTAGCCGTCCAGCAGGAAGCCGTTTTCGACGTCGGGCTCGCTGAGCCTGTCGCGCACCATCTTGTTGGTCACGCTGTCCGGGACGAAGTCGCCGTTGTCCATGTATTTCTTCGCCTCGATGCCAAGCGGCGTATCGCCCTTTACGTTTGCACGGAAGATGTCGCCGGTGGAGATCGCCACAACGCCGAGGCGCCCTGAAATCCGCTCAGCCTGCGTTCCTTTTCCGGAACCGGGAGGTCCAATAATCAGCATTCTTGTCATTGAAAAAGCCCTCCGGCCTAGATCCACTTTGGCGCGGTCGGGGTGCCTCCCGCTGCTGCGGAGCCGGTGGCTGTGATGCCGCCGTTGGCGCGCCCTGCGGCCCATTCGACGACGGCGGGCAGGGGCCCGGTGATGATCGTCGGGTCGGCGGCGCTGGTGTCACCGAACGCCAGGTCAGTACCGGTGACTCTGACGACCAGCCCTGTGTCGGTGCCGCGGGTGTGCCAGGCGCCGGTGATGTCACCGAGGAGCCGCTCCAGGACGGGTGCCGGGATGTCATTGAAGGTGGCGCCGTTGTCCAGGTCCACGGCGTGCATCCAGACTTCCCGGGTCCGCATCCACACAGTTTCCTCGGCAGGGACGATCCGCCCCTGCGCCGTTTTGACCTTGTGGTGCCAGGCGTCCGCGGGCAGGTCGCGCCATTCGACGTTCAGGTGCACGACCGAGTGGTCGAAGAGGTGCCGCAGCGCAATCGGAGACAGCGTGGCGCCGAACTGGATCTCATGGTTCCGCGCCTCCGGGGAGGCATACATCGGCGTTTCCACGCCTGTGGCCGCCCACTCGATCAACCGGGCGATGGCACGCGCGTTGTAGCCGACATGGGCGACGATATGACGGCGGGTCCAGCCCGGCAGCAGCGAGCCGCCGTCCAGTTCCGCGTCTGCCAACTCGTTGAGCTTGCGGGCGAAAAAGGCGGTGCCCCGTCGCGCGCGGGACGGGTTTTTGATGGATGGGGGGGGGGGGGGGGGGGGGGGGGGGGGGGCCCCAACGGGCGCGGGGGTAAACTT
>NZ_JAJOMC010000042.1 GCF_021129155.1 Arthrobacter sp. AK04 | reverse complement strand
CCTCCGCCCCCATTCCGCGCCGGGCCGGCCCCCCCCGCGCCGCCGCGCGCGCTCCCCCCCCCCCCCCCCCCCCCCCCCCCCCCCCCCCGCGTTAAGCCGGATTCCCTTGGAGCCGCGGGCGTTTTTACCACCGGCACCAGTTGGGCTAACCTTATCTAGCGCCGTTCAGGCGCCCGCCCGCAGGGGCACGCCTCCTTAGCTCAGTTGGCCAGAGCACCGCTCTTGTAAAGCGGGGGTCGTCGGTTCGAATCCGACAGGGGGCTCCACCGCAAAACATTCCCTCCAGGCCACCCCGCCGCCTGGTGCTCCCCGCAGCTAAGCTGGAGTCATCCGCATGATCAGCCTGCTGATGAAAGGAGTGTGGGTGCCGTGCCCAAGACCGGCAAGAACGACCACGCCCGCAAGGAAGAACTGCCCTCCACCCTGCAGCGCTCTGAACAAAAGGCCCAGGACACCTTCGCCAAGACCTACGATTCAGCCCTTGAAAGCTATGACAACGACGAGGGCCGGGCTGCACGCGCGGCCTACGCCTCCCTCAAGCACAGCTATGAGAAGGTGGGCGACCATTGGGAGCCGAAGGAAAAGCGCGGCCCCTCGGACAAGCGGGCCGAGGAAGGCGGCACATCCTCCGAGCCCACCGCCGGCGGGGTGAATGCCAACGCCTCCAAGGAGCACCTCTACAAGCTTGCCCAGGAGCTGGACATCGACGGCCGTTCCACCATGGACAAGGATGAGCTGGTCAAGGCCATCCAGAAGGCCAACGACGCGGCCACCCGGAAGGCGCGCGGCAGCTGACCCCGGGCCCAACGGCTCTTGCCGATCCACCCTCCAGGGTGTCGAATCAGAGGACACGTTTCAGTCCGGTCGGATGGCAAAGACGCCAGGAGGTTTCCCATGTCGGTCAAGGGCACCAAGGACTCAGCCAGGACGGCAGCCGGCCGCAACGGAGCCGAGTCGCGCCGTTCGGACGCCTCTGCCGGTTTTGCCGCGGAAGATCCGGCCAAAATCCGGAATGTGGCGCTGGTAGGACATTCCGGTGCCGGAAAAACCATGCTGATAGAAGCACTGCTCGCTGCCCACGGCATGATCACGCGCAAAGGATCCATCCCGGACGGGACAACGGTCAGCGATTCCGACCCCGCGGCCGTGCACCAGCAACGCTCAGTGACCCTGGCCCTGGTGCCGCTGCTGATCGACGGCATCAAAGTGAACCTCCTGGACACCCCTGGCTACCCCGATTTCATCGGTGAGCTGCGGGCCGGCCTGCGCGCGGCGGACGCCGCCTTGTTCGTGGTGTCCGCCGTGGACGGCATCGACGCCACCACCACCGCGCTGTGGGGTGAATGCGAGCTCATGCGGCTGCCCCGCGCGGTCGCGATCACCCGCATGGACCACCCCCGGGCGGATTACGACGGCGTCCTGGCCGCCTGCCGGAAGGCGTTCGGCGAGGGCGTCCTGCCGCTGTATGTCCCGGTGCGGACGGGCGGTGAGGTCACCGGCCTGCTGGGACTGCTGTCCGGGACGGTCACGGACTATTCGTCCGGGGAGCCGGCCGCTGCGGTGCGGGCAGCGGATGCGGCAGAGCTGGCAGCGTCCACTTCCGCCAGGGGCGAGCTCATTGAAGGGATCATCGCCGAGAGCGAGGACGAGACCCTGATGGACCGCTATCTCGAAGGCGAGGACATCGGCACTGACGTCCTGGCGGCCGACCTGGAAACCGCCGTCGAACGCGGCACCTTTTTCCCGGTGCTGTCCACATCCGCCGTGAGCGGGCTGGGCACCGCGGAACTGCTGGAAGTGCTGGTCCGGGCCTTTCCGTCTCCGCCGAACGGCCGCCTGCCCGGGGCGGCCGACCTGGCGGGGGCACCAGTGGAAGCCCTGCGGTGCGATCCCGCGGGGCCGCTGGCGGCTGAAGTGGTCCGGACCTCCGTGGATCCGTTCCTGGGAAGGGTGTGCCTGGTCCGGGTATTCTCCGGGACGCTGCGGGAGGATGCGCCGGTGCACGTCGGAGGACACGGGCTGGCGGACCGCGGCCACCAGGACCATGATTCGGATGAACGTGTCACGCACCTCTACTCACCGCTGGGGGCGTCCCTGCGGCCCGTTCCGTACTGCGTCGCCGGCGACATGTGCGCCGTGGCAAAAGTGGGAAGCGCCGAAACCGGCGACACCATCTCCGGGCGGGACCGGCCACTGCTGCTGGCCACGTGGGAGATGCCCGAGCCGCTGCTGCCGGTGGCGGTGGAACCCGATTCACGCAGCGACGAGGACGCGCTGGCGCGCAGCCTGGGGAAGATCGCGGCCGGCGATCCCACCCTCCGGGTGGAGCGGAATGCCGAAACTCACCAGCTGGTCCTCTGGTGCATGGGAGAGGCCCACGTCGAGGTAGTCCTGGACCGGCTCCGCGACCAGGGCGTGAAACTGCACACCGTGGACGTGGTGACGCCATTGCGTGAAACCTTCGCAGCGCCCGCAGCCGGACACGGCCGGCACGTCAAACAGTCCGGAGGGCACGGGCAGTACGCCGTCTGCGACATCGACGTGGAGCCGCTTCCCCGCGGCGGGGGTTTCGAATTCGTTGACAAAACGGTGGGTGGCGTCATTCCCGGGACTTTCATCCCGTCCGTGGAAAAGGGCGTCCGCGCCCAGATGGAGAAGGGCGTGAGCGCGGGATTCCCCGTGGTGGACCTGCGGGTCACGCTCACGGGAGGCAAGGCGCACAGCGTGGATTCCTCGGACGCAGCATTCCAGGCGGCGGGTGCACTGGCGCTGCGGGAGGCCGCAGCGGCCGGACGGATCCAACTGCTTGAACCGGTGTCCTCCGTGACCATCACGGTGGCGGACGAGCACGTGGGGTCTGTAATGAGCGACCTGTCAGCCCGTCGCGGCCGGCTCACCGGCACTACATCCTCGGGCGAGGGGCTCACTGAGATCGGCGCTGAGGTCCCGGACCAGGAACTCCTGCGGTACGCCGTGGACCTGCGGGCACTCACCGCCGGTACCGGGCGCTTCCGCCGCCGGTACCTGCGGCACGACCCTGTGCCTGCCAGCTTCAGCCCCTCATAGCAGCACCTGCCATGAACGCCGCTGCCCGGAAGATCCAGCGCGTCTACCTCACACTGACCCTAGGAAACACCCTCGCGGCCTCGTTCATCTGGGGGATCAATACGCTCTTCCTGCTGGATGCCGGGCTGACCAACCTTGAGGCTTTTGCCGCAAACGCCTTCTTCACGGTGGGCATGGTGCTCTTCGAGGTGCCCACCGGAGTGGTGGCGGACGGCTGGGGGCGGCGGATGTCCTTCCTCCTCGGGACAGTCACCCTGGCCGGATCCACCTTCCTGTACTTCCTGCTGTGGCAGTTTTCGGCCCCCTTCTGGTGGTGGGCCGCGGTCTCGGTCCTGTTGGGCCTGGGCTTCACCTTCTTTTCGGGTGCGGTGGAGGCCTGGCTGGTGGATGCCCTGCGCTTCTCCGGATATGAGGGCGGGCTGGAGGTGGTGCTCGGGCGCGGACAAATGGTCTCCGGGGTGGCCATGCTCAGCGGCTCCGTGGCAGGCGGGGTGATCGCCCAGGCCACGAACCTGGGGGTTCCGTTCCTGGTGCGCGTGGGTGTGCTGGTGGCAATGTTCGCGGTGGCCTTCCTGCTCATGCACGACGTCGGCTTCACACCGGAACGTTCGGCCCACCCCCTGCAGGCCACCCGGGCAGTCCTTAAAGCGTCGGTGGACGGCGGCCTGAGGCATCCGCCCGTGCGGTACATCATGCTGGCCGCACCGTTCACCGAAGGTGTGGGCATCTACGTGTTCTACGCCCTGCAGCCCTACCTGCTGCAACTGTTTGGAGATCCCCGGGCCTACGCAATCGCGGGCCTGGCAGCGGCACTGGTGGCAGGAGCGGACATCGTGGGCGGCTGGATGGCGCCGCGCATCCGGAAACTGGTCAAACGGCGGACCAGCGTGCTGATTGCCACCAACATCCTCAGTGCACTCGTCCTGGTGGTACTGATGTTCACCACCGTCTTTTGGCTTGCCCTGGCACTCCTGGCGCTCTGGGCCGTGGTGGCGTCCGCAGGCACTCCCGTGCGGCAGGCGTACCTCAACGACATGATTGCGTCGAAGCAGCGGGCAACAGTGCTGAGCTTCGATTCGCTGATGGGTTCGGCAGGGGGAGTTGTGGTGCAGCCTGCGCTGGGCAGGACCGCCGACCTCTACGGCTATCCGGCTTCCCTGGCGGTGGGCGGCGCGCTGCAGCTGATCGCAGCGCCCTTCATCCTGCTCAGCCGCAGGCAGCGCCCGCAGGCGGACACGGCATCGGAGGGGAGCCCGGGGGCCGCGCCCTAGCAGCAGCCCGGGCTGCGCCGGACGTGTAGTTCAGTCGGAGTCCATCAGGTCGAGCAGCTTCCTGGCCGCCTCCCTGATGTCATCGTGCCCGTACTGCCCGGCCCGGCTTTCCAGCGAGATGACAGCGCAGCGGTGGACTTTGCTGAAGTCGCCGTACGGGAAGCTGACGCTGCCTTTGGTCCCTTCCGACTTGTCGTCATCCCGGCCAAGGTGCCAGTCCGCGAAGTCCCCGAACCCGTGCTTGTCGATAAAGGTGTTCTCCTGCTCCGTGGACGGCGCGTGCTCACTCCAGTCATCCCGGACATCGCGTTCCACCTTTCCTGCCTCAATGAGCTTGCGGGCGTTGGCGAGTGCCTTCCGGTTCAGCCGTACTGCCATCCTGTGTCCTTCCGGTCCGGGCTCCGGCCGCGGCCAGCCGGAGCGCTTCCAGCGTAGAACCGCGGCAGGGAAACCGCTACGGGTTTACGCCGGGGAGACCGCGACGAAACGCGCCCACAACAATCGCTGCATAGGTTTCAGGCATGAGCGCAAACATCCTCGACCGGTTCCGCGCGTGGTTTATTGACACGTTTACCTACGAATCAGGCCAGCACGCAGCCGATGCCATGGCTGACGTGACCCGCTGGGGATGGCTGCCCGCCCTGAGCGGGGTGGCGGTAGGGGGAGAGTACGCCCGGCAGAGCCATGCTGAATCCGCGGCGCAGCGCAGCGGAATGTCTGGTTAAGCACACTATTGCACCGGTAGCGGGATCATGCCCTAAACTGCTTCACTGAGGTGCCTGAAATGGTGCTGCGCAGCAACGAAAGTGAACACGCTATGGCTACCGATTACGATGCCCCACGCAAGCAGGAAGAAGAATCTCCCGCCGACTCGCTGGAGGCCCTCCAGGCGTCTCGTGGCGGCAACGCGCAGACCGCAGTCATCGACGTCGATGAGAACGACACCGCCGAAGGCATCGACCTGCCCGGCGCTGATCTTTCCAACGAGGAACTGACGGTCATTGTTGTTCCTGAACAGTCCGATGAGTTCACCTGTTCATCCTGCTTCCTTGTCCGCCACCGCTCCCAGGTTGCCCGCGAAAAGAACGGCATGAAGTACTGCCGGGACTGCGAAGGCTGACGCCACCGAACTTGCCTGCGCCGGCCACCCCCCAACGGGGCGGCCGGCGCTTCTTCGCCTCCCGCCGTCGTCGTTATGCCGGTAACGGCGAGGTGCCGGACCAAGGCAACAACGGGGGCAGAACCAGCGCAAAAGGGCCAAGGAACGCCCGGTTTCCGCTCCGGATTTATGTGCGCGTGATGCGCGGCGCCGCACCCTAACGGTTGCGCGGCGAACCGGCCACGGCCCTCGATCTGCGCCGTAAACGCTCCTACCCTTGAGCTATCCAATCGCTCAACGTATGGGTGGCTCCACAATGAAAAAGTTTTCCACCTGGCTCGCCGCCATCCTCATGGCTGCCGGGCTGGGAATCGTGGCACCGGGGCCCGCCTCGGCAACCACTTCCTATTGCGGGCTTGTGTGGGGGTCCCTGGTGAAAGCCGACCCGGACATGGGCACCGCCAACGTCACCAACGTCCGCACGGGGCAGCACTATTGCTTCGACAGGATGGTGGTGGACCTCAACGGCACACCCGCCGGCTACACCGTGCGGTACGTTCCCCAGATCGTCCAGGATGGATCCGGCTTCACCATCCCCGTCCGGGGAAACGGGCGCCTGCAGGTGACAGTCAACGCTCCCGCCTACGACGGCAACGGCAACTCCACCTATACCCCGGCTGACCCGAACGAGCTGTCCAACGCCGCCGGCTACCAGACGTTCCGCCAGGTGGTCTGGGCCGGAAGCTACGAGGGCTACACCAGCATTGGCCTGGGCGTCCGGGCCCGCCTTCCCTTCCGGGTCTTCACCTTGGATGGACCGGGCTCCGGGTCCCGCCTGGTGGTGGACGTGGCACACTACTGGTGACAGTCGGCCGTAGACGCAAAGGTGCCGTTCCCCCATGTGCGGGGGACGGCACCTTTCCTGAGGCAGGGCGGCTGGACTAGCTCACGGCGGCTACTCCGGCACCACCAGCGCGGGGGTATCCCGCTTGAGGGTTTCGCCGCGGAAGAAGCCGGGACGCGCACGGGCCATGATGAGCATGAAGACGGCGCCCGAGGCCAAAATCCCGACACCCAGCACGAAGACCAGGCCAACGCCGAAGACCTCGGAACCGCTGCCGAACTCGGGCGCCAGGCTGTCCACTGCGGTCTGGAAGAACACCACGAACAGGCCCACCCCGCCAAGCACCGGGCACAGCAGCCGCAGGACGAAGTTGCGGGCGCTGCTGAAGACGCTGTGCCGGAAGTACCAGGCGCAGGCCAGGGCGGTGAGCCCGTAGTAGAAGCAGATCATCAGGCCCAGCGACACGATGGTGTCGTTCAGGACGTTTTCGCTGACCACGTGCATCACGGCGTAGAACCCGGCGGAAACGAGGCCCGCAATGACGGTGGCGAAGCCCGGCGTCGCGAACTTCCTGCTGACCTTGCCGAACCGCTCCGGCAGGGCGCCGTAGTGGCCCATGGCCAGCAGGCTGCGCGCAGGGGACATGAACGTGGACTGCAGGGATGCAGCTGAGCTCGACAGCACTGCAAGGGACATCAGGATGGCGAACGGTCCCATGATGGGCGAGGCAAGGGCTGTGAAGATGTTCTCGTGGTTGTCCTCGTTGTTCAGCCCGTTCCCGGTGTCGCCCATCCCGGCGAACATCATGGTGGCGATGCTGACCAGGAGGTAGATGGCCAGGACGATGATGGCGGTCAGGGTACCGGCCACGCCGGCTGTTTTCCTGCCGTTGGCCGTTTCCTCGTTAAGGGTAAGGCAGACGTCCCATCCCCAGTACACGAAGATGGACAGCGAGATCCCGGCGGCTATCTGGCTGAAGGTTTCGACTTTGGTGATGTCGAACCAGTCCCAGCTGAAGGGGATGGCCGTCTCGGACGCAGACCAGTTGGCGAACGCCATGGCCACAAACAGGCCAAGGACCAGCAGCTGGAAGCCCACCAGACCGTACTGCACCAGCTTGGTGGTGTGCAGGCCGCGGTAGCTGACCCAGACCGCCAGGGCCACGAATACGAAGCAGGTCAGGACGTTGATTGCCTTGTTGTCGGCAAGGTCCGCCATTTCGGCGGAGCCTGTGAGCTGGGACAGGAAGAGGTAGAAGAAATCGACGGCCACGCCCGCGAGGTTGGACAGGACAATGATGTTGGCGGCGAGCAGGCCCCAGCCGCCCATCCAGCCCACCCACGGCCCAAAGGCCTTGGTAACCCACGTGAAGGTGGTGCCGCTGTCCGGGGAATCGGCGTTGAGTTCCCGGTAGGCGAGCGACACCAAGATCATGGGGATGAACCCGATGAGGAAGATGACAGGCAGCTGGAGTCCGACTTCATTGATGGTGGGGCCCAGTGCGCTGGTGAGGGTGTAAGCGGGTGCGATGGTGGAAATGCCCAGGACCACGACGGCGAGCAGTCCCAGCTGCCCGCCCTTCAGTCCTTTGGGGCTGATGCCGGAAGTCCCCGGGGAGTGCGGCCCGGAACCGGCAGGGGTGGATCTGGTGCGGATGGTCTCGGTCATGGCACCACTTTCTGGAAGGTGTTGAGACAACGGTCACTATATGAATGGCGTTCATTTAGTATGGGGGTGTGTGACGCAGGGCGCAAGGGGAAATATGAATGACGTTCGTTTATGTCTCCGTTTGCGAAATTAGTAAGCTCACTGAGAAATTCCCTGCGGACCCGCCACAGTGCGCGGTGGTGCTGATAGCGTCGGGATTACTGGACCAATTGAGGAGGACGCATGAAAGCTTCACCGACACTGACCAATAACCTGCAGGCCGTGCTCGCCGACCTGATCGAACTGCACATCCAGGGCAAGCAGGCGCACTGGAACATCGTGGGAACCAACTTCCGCGACCTGCACCTGCAGCTGGATGAGATTGTGGACGCTGCCCGCCAGTTCGCTGATGACACCGCCGAGCGGATGCGGGCACTGCACGCTTTGCCGGACGGCCGCAGCTCCACCGTGGCCGAGTCCACGTCCCTGGCCCAGTTCCCTGAAGGCCTGATCAGCACCAAGGACGCGATCGAGCGCATCGTTGCTGCCCTTGAGGCTGCCGTGGGCACCATGCGCAAGGTTCACGATGAAGTGGATGAAGAGGATCCCACCACCGCGGACCTGCTGCACGAGTTCATCGCCAAGCTCGAGCAGTACGCCTGGATGGTGAACGCGGAAAACATGAAGCCCACCGCCAGCGTTACGGCGCCGGACGCAAAGTAGGCAGCGCCCGCAGGGTTGCGAAGTGCAGGGCGCCCGCTGCTGGAGGTTATCCTCCGGCTGCGGGCGCCTTTGCTGTCCCCGGGCCCGGTGCGCAGGGCAGCTTTCAGCCGTCCGCCTTGGGCACGCTGCGAAGCACGACGGCGGCGAGGACGGCCGCCGCCGCCATCAGTACCAGCCCAATTGCCGCCGTGATGTGCACTCCTGAATCGAACGCCGCCGCCGCGGCCTGGCGTACGGCGTCTGCCAGGGGCTGCGGCAGCCGGGCCGCGAGCTCCATGGCGCCGGCAAGGGTCTCGCCGGCATGCACAGTGCCTAAGGCGGGGGCGGCTTCGGTGATGCCCGCCGGGAGCCGCAGGTTGTGCTGGTAGGAGGCGGTAAGGATGGAACCCAGGATGGCGGTTCCCAGCAGGGCACCGACCTCGTAGCCCGTCTCGGAGATTGCTGCTGCCGCGCCTGATTTTTCCGCCGGAGCGCTTCCCAGGATGAGGTCATTGGAGATTGTCTCGGCAGTCCCCACGCCCAGCGCGAGGACCAGCAGTGCGGCCAGCAGCAGCGAAGGTCCGCCCGCATGGCTGCCAAAAGTCACCAGGCTGTAGCCGGCGGCACTCATCGCAAGCCCGGCCGCCACCACGAAGCCCGGGCGGATCTTCCTGACGGCCGGCACTGCGGCAAGGCCCGCGACGATGGTGGCCACCAGGGCCGGGATCATTGCCATCCCGGCGGCCGAAGGCGACATCCCCTCGATGAGCTGGAGGTGCTGGGCCAGGAAGAGGATGAACCCGTTGAAGGAGAACAGGGCCAGGATGTTGGCAGTGATGGCCATGCTGAAAACCCTGTTGCGGAACAGGGAAAGATCCAGCAGCGGGCTGGGCAGGCGCTGCTGGCGGTGGACAAAAACAGTACCCATCAACACGCCGAACGCTATGGTGCCAAGGCCCGCTGCGCCTGGCCCTTCGGTGGCGAACTCCTTGATCCCATAGACCACGGGGGCCATGGTGAACAGCGAGAGCAGGATGCTGGGCACGTCCACCTTTCCCGGTGATGGATCCCGGGATTCAGGAATGAAGGCGGGGCCGAGGACCAGGAGGGGGAGCATGATGGGTACCGCCACCAGAAGCACTGCGCCCCACCAGAACTGTTCCACCAGCCAGCCGCCAAAGATCGGCCCGAGCACGGCGCCGCCGGAGAACCCCGCAGCCCAGATGGCAATTGCCAGCCGCCGCCGGTTGGGGTCCGGGAAGATGTTCCGGATCAGTGACAGCGTGGAGGGCATCAGCATGGCGCCAAAGAATCCCAGCGCCGCCCTGCCGGCGATAAGCCAGCCGGCACTGGGCGCAAAGGCGGTGGCTGCTGATACCGCCGCGAAGCCGATGCTGCCGATGATCAGCAGCCGCCGGCGCCCGATCCTGTCACCCAGGCTGCCCATGGCAACCAGCAGGCCGGCCAGTACCAGCGGGTACGCATCCACGACCCAAAGGAGCTCAACCCCCGAGGTGTTCAAGGCGCCCGCGATGGCCGGCAGCGCAAAGGTCAGTGCTGTGTTGTCCACGGCCACGAGCAGGACGGGGAACATCAGCAATGCCAGGGCCAGCCAGTCCCTCCGGGTGCCACGGGATGGGTTGCCAGCGGGCAGGGCGGGTGAAGCGGGGCTGGCGGTCCTCGACTGGGAAGCGGAAGATGGGGTCATGAGCTTAACTATACCGTCTGGACGGTACAGTTAAGAAATCAAATCCCCACCGTGCATGATGGGAACCATGGCCAGAAAACCCGTAGCGCGAGATGCCGTCCTCGATGCCTTTGAAGAGCTCCTCATCGATGTGGGGGAGAGGGCCGCCACTTTGGATGCGGTGGCCAAGCGTGCCGGGGTCTCCAAAGGAGGCCTGCTGTACCACTTCCCCAACAAGGAAGCGCTGATCACGGCCACCCTGGAGCGGCTGGACCGGCTGGCGGGGGAGGACCTCGCTGCGATGGCCGCCGCGCAGGAAGGCGCGGCCGCGTACTTCATCCGGTCCTCGCTCTGGACCGACACCCCGATGGACCGCTCCTTTGTTGCTGCCACCCGCCTGGCGGAGGTGGCGCACGAGGGCGCACGGCGCCGTTTCGCCGCGATCCAGCAGCAGTGGCTGGACCTGATCGGGAAGGATGTGGGCACGGGAATGGCCAAGGCGGTGCTGTACATGGGTGATGGACTCTATTTCAATGCCATGTGGGAGAGCGGTCCGTCCGGCAACCCCGGGAACCGGCAGGAGGAAGTGGAAGAACTCCTGGCGGCGGTGGAGCGCCTGCGGGGTTAGCCGGCATTTGCCCGCGGGCCCGCAGCGTAGGAGAATTAGCCCATGTGTGGGCCGTCACCGGCAACCACAAAAACTACAAATCAATAGCCTTTGATCTGCGGCGGGAGAGTTCTGCCAGAAGGTACAAGCAGGCGCCGTAGGAGCAATACCTCCCCAGGAATCTCACAGGCCCATGTACCGCCGCGGCGAGGCAACTCTGGAAAGCAGCAGGCTGTCGGCTCGGAGATCCGTTCCCGGAAATCCAGGCAGCTGTGCTCACCGACGGTGCAAGCGGGGCCAGCCCAGGCAGGCCACGCGGAAACTCTCAGGTCCAATACAGAGCGGGGAGGGACACGAATCGATGTGGCGTACCCTGCGCCGCCTTATTTATGGAGTTCCTCGTGACTGTATCTCCGGCCTCCGCCACCCCGGCCACCGCCACCCATGCTTCTGCCGAACCCGCTTCTGCTGCCGCCTTCGTTGACCGGCACATCGGCGCAAGGCGCCAGGCCGACGTCGACACCATGCTCAAGGCCGTGGGCTACGACACGGTGGACGCACTGGTTGATACCGCCGTCCCCAAGGACATCCGGCAGGACTTCCCGCTGGAACTGGCAGGTGCGCTGAGCGAAGTGGATGCCCTCACTGAGCTCCGGAGGCTGGCCGCCAAGAACAAGACTGCCGTGCAGATGATCGGCCAGGGCTACTACGACACTGTCACCCCGCCGGTGATCCGGCGCAACATCCTCGAGGGCCCGGCCTGGTACACGGCCTATACGCCTTACCAGCCGGAAATCTCCCAGGGCCGTCTCGAGGCGTTGCTGAACTTCCAGACCATGGTGCAGGACCTGGTGGGCCTGCCCATCGCCAATGCTTCGCTGCTGGACGAAGCCACCGCCGTTGCAGAGGCCGTGCTGATGATGCGCCGGGCCAACAAAAATAAGGACGCCCGGGACGGCAAGACAGTGCTGGACGCCGACTGCCTTCCGCAGACCATTGCCATCGTCAAGGGCCGGGCCGAGGCACTCGGCTTTGAGGTTGAAGTGGCCGACCTTTCCCAGGGACTGCCGGGCGGCGCCATCAACGGGATCGTCCTGCAGCAGCCCGGTGCTTCAGGCCGGGTCTTCGATCACAGCCAGGTCATTGCCGGGGCCAAGGAGCGGGGCGCGCTGGTGACTGTCGCCGCCGACCTCCTGGCCCTCACGCTCATCACCCCGCCAGGCGAGCAGGGTGCGGACATCGCCGTGGGCTCGGCGCAGCGCTTCGGCGTCCCGCTGTTCTACGGCGGCCCGCACGCCGCCTACATGGCCGTGCAGAAGGGCCTGGAGCGCTCGATGCCCGGCCGCCTGGTGGGTGTCTCGAAGGACAACGCGGGCGTCCCCGCCTACCGCCTGGCCCTGCAGACGCGCGAGCAGCACATCCGCCGCGAGAAGGCCACGTCCAACATCTGCACCGCGCAGGCATTGCTGGCCATCGTGGCCTCCATGTATGCCGTCTACCACGGTCCGGAGGGCCTGAAGGCGATTGCCCAGTCGGCGCACGCCCACGCCAGGAGCCTGGCTGCGTCCCTTAAGGCAGCAGGCCTCGACGTGCTGCACACCAGCTTCTTCGACACCGTCACCGTTTCCGTCCCGGGAAGGGCTGCGGGCATCATCGCCGCAGCGGAGGCGCAGGGCATCAACCTGCGCAGCATCGACGCTGACACGGTGGGCTTCTCCACTGACGAAACCACGACGACGGCAATCGTCGAGGGCGTCCTCGAAGCCTTCGGCGTTTCCGTTGTTGACGCCGAAGGTGACGCTGCCTTCGGCCTGGACGCCGCCGTCGAACGCTCCTCCGACTTCCTGCAGCACCCGGTGTTCAACACCCACCGTTCCGAAACCCAGCTCCTCCGCTACATCCGGAAGCTCAGCGACCGTGACCTGGCGCTGGACCGCACCATGATCCCGTTGGGTTCCTGCACCATGAAGCTGAACGCCACGGCCGAGATGGAAGCGATCTCCTGGCCGGAGTTCGCATCCATCCACCCGTTCGCTCCGGACTCCCAGACCGAGGGCTGGCGTGAACTCATCGCAGACCTGGAAGCCCAACTGACCGAGATCACCGGGTACGACCAGGTGTCCATCCAGCCCAACGCCGGTTCCCAGGGTGAGCTTGCGGGCCTGCTGGCGATCCGCGGCTACCACCACTCCCGGGGTGACCAGCAGCGCAACGTCTGCCTGATCCCCGCGTCTGCGCACGGCACGAACGCTGCGTCCGCAGTACTCGCGGGCATGAAGGTTGTTGTGGTGGCCACCGCCGCCGACGGAACCATCGACCACGCCGACCTGTACGCCAAGATCGAGGCGAACAAGGACGCACTGTCCTGCATCATGATTACCTACCCGTCCACGCACGGCGTCTATGACGCCGACGTCCGCGAGGTCTGCGACGCCGTCCACGCCGCCGGCGGCCAGGTCTACATCGACGGTGCCAACCTCAATGCCCTTGTAGGGCTGGCGCAGCCGGGCAAGTTCGGCGGGGACGTGTCCCACCTGAACCTGCACAAGACCTTCTGCATCCCGCACGGCGGTGGCGGACCCGGCGTCGGACCCGTTGCTGCCAAGGCGCACCTGGCACCGTTCATGCCGGGCAACGCCGCCACCTGGACGGAAGGCAACGACGTCCCCATCTCCGCCTCCAAGTTCGGTTCCGCGGGCGTGCTGCCCATTTCCTGGGCCTACGTGAAGCTGATGGGCGGCCAGGGCCTCACCGAGGCCACCAAATCAGCGCTGCTGGCGGCCAACTACGTCGCGGCACGGCTGAACGAGCACTTCCCGGTCCTGTACACCGGCGAGGGTGGGCTCGTGGCGCATGAATGCATCCTGGATCTGCGCGAACTTACAGCCCGCACCGGCGTCACTGCCGAAGATGTGGCCAAGCGCCTCATCGACTACGGTTTCCACGCCCCCACGCTGGCCTTCCCGGTGGCGGGCACCCTGATGGTGGAGCCCACGGAATCCGAGGACCTCGGCGAGATCGACCGCTTCATCGAAGCCATGATCGCCATCCGCAAGGAAATCGACCAGGTGGCCAACGGCGACTTCACGGTGACGGACAGCCCGCTCCGGAACGCCCCGCACACGGCCGCCGCCGCCATCAGCAGCGACTGGGATCGCGCCTACCCGCGCGAGCAGGCCGTGTTCCCGGTGAAATCCCTTAAGCAGGACAAGTACTTCCCGCCCGTTGGCCGCATCGACGGCGCCGCCGGGGACCGGAACCTGATCTGCTCCTGCCCGCCGCTGTCCGAATTCGAAAACTGAGGACGCCTGCCATGACTGAGAAGCGCACCGCCCTCTACGACGAGCACAAGAAGCTGGGGGCCTCCTTCACCGATTTCGGCGGCTGGCAGATGCCGCTGAAGTACAGCTCGGAGCTGGCCGAGCACCACGCAGTGCGGAACTCCGCCGGCCTCTTTGACCTTTCCCACATGGGCGAGGTCTGGGTCACCGGGCCGGATGCCGCCGCGTTCCTGGATTACGCGCTGGTGGGAAAGATCTCGGCCATGGCGGTGGGCAAGGCGAAGTACTCACTGATCTGCAATGAGGACGGCGGTATCATCGACGACCTCATCACCTACCGCCGTCCGGCAACGGCAGGTGACAGTACGGACCGTTTCCTGGTAGTTCCCAACGCAGGCAACGCCGGCGTGGTGGGCGCGGCCCTGGCGGAGCGTGCAGGCGGGTACGACGTCCAGGTGGACGACGCCTCCGCGGCCACCTCGCTGGTCGCCGTCCAGGGTCCCAAGGCGCAGGAGCTGCTGCTGCGCCTTGTTCCCGCGGCCCAGCACAGCCTGGTTACGGAGCTGAAATACTACGCCGCCGTGGAGGTCCCGTTCCTGGTGGGCGGTGCCGGGCAGGACCTCCTGCTCGCCCGCACCGGCTACACCGGTGAGGACGGCTTCGAGGTCTTTGTGGCGAACGACGACGCCCCCGGCCTTTGGCAGGCACTCGTCGCGATCGCGGAGGACGGGGAGCTGACGCTTGCCGGGCTGGCTTCGCGCGACTCCCTCCGACTTGAGGCGGGCATGCCGCTGTACGGGAACGAACTTTCGCTGCAGGTTGACCCCTTCGCCGCCGGCCTGGGCCCCGTCGTCGCGCTGTCCAAGGAAGGCGACTTCGTGGGAAAGGCTGCCCTCGCCGCCAGGAAGGAAGCCGGCGCAGGCGTCACTGCCGGCCGCCGTCTCGTGGGACTCAAGGGACTGGGCCGCCGTGCCGGCCGGGCACATTACCCCGTGCTCAAGGACGGCACGACAGTTGGCGAAGTGACCTCGGGTCAGCCTTCACCCACCCTTGGCTACCCTATAGCGATGGCCTACGTCGACGCCGCGTTTACCGACGTTGGCACAGCACTGGACGTTGATTTGCGAGGCAAGGCAGAGCCGTTCGAAGTCGTCGACCTGCCGTTCTATAAACGCGCCAAGTAGGTGCACCCGGCCTGACTTACGTCCGGGGACGCCGGACCGGACATTTTCACGCGTGCTGGCTCGTTCCTCGCCTTTGACGCACGCTTTCGAAAAGTCCGGCTCCGCCGGCCCCTCGTGCGCACGTCCCCGTGTGGAAACGGGCAGGAGCCAAGAGAGGAAACGGGTGGACGCGGACTACGTGCGTGTTTCTCCATTTCACCGGCTCACGTTATCGAAAAGTCCGGCTCCGCCAGCCCCTCGTGCGTTCATCACCTTAGGTGACGGGCCCCGGCGGCTGGGCGGATTCCGGAGGCGGGCGTCTAAGGGAGCGTCACGTCCGCCCAGCGGGCGTCCACGCGACCGAGCCCGCGGAGGAATTCGGCCGGCCGCACCCAACCCACCACGAACTCTTTAGTTAGGAACTAATCGCATGGCTGTTGGCGTCTTTGATCTTTTCTCTATTGGGATTGGTCCTTCGTCGTCTCATACTGTGGGGCCGATGCGGGCTGCTGCTGTGTTTGCGGAGGAGTTGAAGGCTTCGGGGGTGTTGGCGGGGGTGGCGTCGTTGCGGGTGGATCTGTATGGGTCGTTGGCGGCGACGGGTCATGGGCACGGAACGATGACGGCCATTTTGTTGGGGCTGGAAGGGTTCCATCCGGAGTTGATCCTGCCCGACGAGGTGGAGGAACGCCTGGCCGCGATCGCCGAAACCGGGATGCTGCAGCTGGCTGGTGCGGTGGCCTTGCCGTACGGGGTGAAGGATATGGTGCTGCGGCCGTTGACCGTCCTGCCCCGGCACACGAACGGGATGACTTTTACGGTGTCCGACGCCGAAGGCAACGTCCTCCACAGCGCCACGTTCTTTTCGGTGGGCGGCGGGTTCATTGTCCGCGAAGGTGAGGAGGACGCGGCGCTGCAGGAGCTGGAGGAGTCCAAGAAGGAACTGCCGCTGCCGTTCCGAACCGCCGCCGAACTGCTGGAGCACTGCCGGGAGACCGGTTTGGGCATCAGCGACGTGATGCGGGTCAATGAGGAGGACAGCCGCACCCCGGAGCAGATCCGGGAAGGCCTGCTGCACATCTACTCCGTCATGGAAGGCTGCGTGGCCACATCCCTGAAGCGTGAGGGGGTGCTGCCCGGCGGGTTGAAGGTCCGACGGCGGGCGCCTGACTGGTATGACCGGTTGCGGAAGGAAACCGCCCGCCCCGGCGGGGCCGGCGACGAATCCGACGCCGAGGCGGGGGAGTTCCATGACCAGAAGTATTGGCAAGAGTGGGTTAACTTGATCGCCCTGGCGGTGAATGAGGAGAACGCCTCCGGGGGCCGGGTGGTCACCGCGCCGACGAACGGGGCGGCAGGGATCATTCCGGCGGTGCTGTATTACGCGCTGCATTTCGCGCCGGGGATGGAGAACGCCTCCCGGCAGGACCGCGACGACGTAGTGGTGAAGTTCCTGCTCGCCGCCGCCGCGGTCGGGGTGCTGTACAAGGAGCAGGCGTCTATTTCGGGGGCTGAGGTGGGCTGCCAGGGTGAGGTGGGCTCAGCGTCGTCGATGGCCGCGGCCGGCCTGGCGGAGGTGATGGGCGGGTCCCCGGCGCAGGTGGAGAACGCGGCGGAGATCGCGATGGAGCACAACCTGGGCCTGACGTGTGACCCGATCGGCGGGCTGGTGCAGGTCCCGTGCATTGAGCGGAACGCGATCGCGGCGGCGAAGGCGATCAACGCCGCGAAGATGGCGCTCTGGGGCGACGGGTCGCACCGGGTGTCGCTCGACGAGGTGATCGTGACCATGCGCGAGACCGGCAAGGACATGAGCTCCAAATACAAGGAAACGGCTATGGGCGGCCTCGCCGTCAACGTCGTGGAATGCTGACAGCCCCAGGAAACGTTCAGTTGTGGACTGCTGCCCACCAGTTCAAGGTGGAAGCGAAGACCAGCCAGGCAATGTAGGGGAGCAGCAGAAGTCCTGCGGTTCGGCTGATGGGGCCGAAATAGAGCACCGTCACCGTAACCGCGGCGATCAGGGCCACGATAATGGCCAGAGCCAGCCAGAGGGCCGCCGTCCCCATAGCGGGGTAGAGGCCGAAGAACACCGGAGTCCAGGCGAGGTTCAGGCCCAACTGGACCGCGTAGGCCGTTAAAGCCGGCCTGGTCTTAGGAGTCCGCTTCCGCCAGACCAGCCAGGCAGCCACCGCCATGGCTGTGTAGAGCAGTGTCCATACCGGGCCGAAGAGCCAGTTGGGCGGGGACCACGGTGCCTTGTCAGCTGTGGAATACCACCCGTCCACATTGTCAACGGTGGAAAATCCGCCGAGCCCGGCCACCAGGAAGGATGCCAGCAGGAATCCGGCCAGCACCGCTGCCTGGACCCGCGCGCTGTACGGCTGGCCGCTTCCATCCGGCGGGGATGACAACTCTTCACGGTTCGGCTGCATGCCTCCACCCTTGCCAACCGGTCCACCCGAGTCAAGGCCACGGGCCAAGGCATGCACGGGCGGGCTCCTGAAAAGCCGCGGCGGCATCAGGCTTTAGACTTGAGGCTGCATGTCCGCACGCAGACACGAGTACCGAAACCGCGCACGAAACCGATTGGACACGGCCCCCTTGCGAGAATTTACCGCACGCTTTGCCACAGCCGAAGAGATTGAAAACTGGGACAAGCACGTCACGGCCAACCCCAACGGCGGCAACATGCTGCAGTCCGCCGCGTACGCGTCGGTAAAGAACGGCACCGGCTGGAAAGTCCGCTTCCTGGTCCTCGAAAACAGTGAATCTGCCAGCTTCAACCTGGTGCTCGAAAAGAGCTTCCCCCTGCTGGGCCGGCTTTGGTACCTCATCAAGGGCCCGGACCTGGAGGCGGCGGCGGACCTGAAAGCGGCGCTGGAGGCCTGTGCAGCTTTGGTGCGCGGCCGGAAGCTCAACGTCTTCACCATCAAGATTGAGCCGGACATCGTGGACTCCGAAGAGGCGCAGGCACGACTGTTGGAGGCGGGCCTGGTCAAGGCGCCCAACATCCAGTCCAACGACTCCACGGCGCTCCTGGATATGTCCGCCCCGGAAGAAGCAGTGTTCAAGTCCATCTCCTCCCGGGCACGCAACGCCATCCGCCGGGCAGAACGCGAAGGCTGCGAAGTGGTCCGCCAGGAACACGGTCCGGAAACCTACCGGGCCCTCTACGACCTCATGGCGGACACCGTCAATGCCAAGGGCTCCATGCCGCTGCGCAGCTACGAGTATTACGCAGCCTTCTGGGACGAATTCTGCAACCGGGGCCAGGGCAGCTTCTTCTTCACCTACGAAGACGGAAAACCCAGCGTGGGAGCCTTCGTCATCAACTACGGGGCCAAAGCAACCTACAAGGACGGCGGCTCCACCCAGAACCGCAAGCAGTACGGCGACTCGCACCTGGTCCAGTGGGCTGCCATCCGGCGCATGCAGGAGCTGGGATGCACGGAATACGACTTCTGCGGCACCCCGCCAGCCTCACGGATCAAGGACAAGAGCCACAATCTTTACGGGATGGGCATGTTCAAGACCAGCTTCACCAAAACCGTCACCGATTTTGTGGGCTGCCACGACTTCGTTCTCTCGCCCGTGAAACACAAGCTCTGGGTCAAGGGAGCCGAGAAGGTGTTCCGCCGGATCGAAACTGCCCGCACCGGCCAGCAGTTCTACTGACCCGGAAGCGGGGAACGCCGCCTTTCCTGTTCCGCGTCCCGCCGCCGACCAGCCCACAGCCTGCCTCTGCCAGCCCCCATTCGTGAAGAAGGTAACCCCTTGACTGCAATTTCCGCCGCCGACCTGGAGTTCGCCGTGCTCAGCGACGCCGAATTCGAACAGTTCGCGCTGAAGCACCCACAAAACAGCTTCCTCCAGTCCCTCGACTTCGCAAGGTTCCAGCGCGCCAGGGGGCAGCAGGTTGAACTCTTCGGCGTCCGCCGCGACGGTGAACTGGTAGCGGCCGGCAAGCTGAACTACACCACCACACGCCTCGGCTACACCATCTGCGAATGCGCCAAGGGCCCCCTGATGGACTACACGGACGCTGGGCTGGTGCGCGCCGTCGTCGGACTTCTCCGCAAACGCGCCGTGGAACGGAAAGCCGCGGAGCTGCGGATCTCCCCGAACCTCAAGTACATTGCCCGCGACGCCGACGGCGCGGAACACCCCGAGGTGGAGGACAACAGGCCGCTGGTGGCACAGCTCGGCGGGCTGGGCTTCCAGCACCAGGGGCTGGACATGAACTTCGTCAACGTGAACTGGATGTTCATCAAGAGCCTGGAAGGCGTCCAGGACGCGGAAGAACTGATCATGGGCACCAGCTACCGGACCCGGAAAGCCATCCGCAAAGCGGAAAAGAACGGTGTTTTCCTGGAACAGGCAACGCTGGAAACCCTTGACGAGTTCTACGGCGCCCTGAGCCGGGCCGGCGACGAAAAGGGTTTCGTCTACCGCGAACGCGCCTACTACGAACAGTTGCTCCGCACCACCTCCGCCGAGTTCACCAAACTCATGATGGCCAAGATCGACATTCCCGCCTACCGGAAATCCATTACGGACCGGCTTGCCGAGGAATCGGCCACCGCGGCGGAGCTGCGCCGCGAAGTGGAAGAGACAGGCAGCAAGAAGAAGGCCAACCGGCTCAAAGTGGTCCAGGACCTGGTGGACAGCTACGAGCGAAGCCTCAAGGACATCGAACGCTTTCCGGATTCCGTTGGCGTGGCCACCGTGGCCGCCATCCACTTCGTCTGCTACGGCGACGAGGTGGTCTGCGTCATCGGCGGCACCGTGCAGGACTACATCTACTTCAACGGCGCCACGTCGCTGTACTGGGGAATGATGCTGCACGCCCTTGAGAAGGGCTACCCGCGGTACAACTTCTACGGCACGTTCGGCATCTCCGGCCAGGACGAGGAAGGCCACGGCGGCTACGAGTTCAAGAAGGGCTTCGGCGGGGAAGTGGTCCATCTCGTGGGCGACTTCGTAATGCCCGTCCGCCCGGCCGTGTTCCGCGCCAACAAGTTTGCCCGCGCGGCAGCAGGCGCCGCCCGCCTCCTGCTGGGCAAACTGCCCCTGCGGCGCTCCGCCTGACGCGCTCCGCGGGACAAGCACTGCACATCACCATCACGGGAGGAGGGACCCATGACCGACCGGCCTGACTATCCCGGCGGTGGATCACCGAAAGCAACGCCGCGCACCGACGGCCTGCCCAAAACCGAGCCGCTGACTCCCTCCCAAGTACGGCAGAACGCAGCTGCGAGAAGGATGCTGCGGCGCCTGGTCCAGGGTGAGAACCCGCCCACGGCTCCCATGAGCATCGTGGACAGGCTCACCGGAAGCCCCTACGCCAACCCCATGATCCAGGTTGGCGGCGTGGACACGTCCGCCAGGAAGACCCTGGATTTCGCGCTGCACCTGGCAGAAACCATGTTCCGCTACGGTGCGGGAGCCCTCGAGGTTGAAACCAGCATCATTGCCGTCACGGCGGCGCTGGGCCTGAAGAACATCGAAGTGGACATCACCAACCAGTCGGTGGGCATCAATTACGCCCCCAAGGACCAGACGCCTATCGCGCTGCTGCGGGTGGTGCGGTCCTGGACCAACAACTATGCGGGCCTGGCGAAGGTCCACCAGCTGGTGACGGACATTGTTTCCGGGGGAGTGGGGCGTGACGAGGCGATCCGCAGGCTGGATGAGGCAATCACGAGCCCCAAGCCGTTCCCCCGCTGGATGGTGACGGCGGCGTTCGGGATTTTCGCCGCAGCGTTCGTTGCCGTGCTGGGTGGCGGGCCGGTGTCATCTGCCATAGCGTTCGCCGTCAACATCGGCGTGAGCCTGCTGGCCCGCCAGCTGGGCCGGTGGCGGGTGCCGGACTTCTTCACCACCGCCAGCTGTTCCTTCGCCGTGACCCTGCTTGCCCTGCTCCTGTGGCAGTTTGGGCTGACAACCTCGCCAGCCATCGTGGTGGTGGGGGGAATCCTGCTGCTCCTGCCCACGGGCCGTTTGGTCTCCTCCGTGCAGGACGCCATCAACGGTTTCCCCGTGACCGCAGCGGGGCGGTTCCTTTCCACCCTCCTGACTTTTGGTGCGCTCGTGGCGGGCATCGCCGTCGCTTTTGTGGTGGGCCAGCTGACGGGCATGCAGGGCATCGACGTGACGCAGACCTTCCCGCCGGCCTACGACCTGTGGGTCCTGGTAATCCTTGTGGCGGTGGCGGTGATGGCCATAGGTGTCACGGAGCAGACCACCTGGCAGCTCCTGCTTCCCACAGCGGCAGTGGGCGTCGCAGGTTACCTCGTCCTCTTGGGCGGCGGCCTGCTGGGCATCGGCGACCGGTTCTCTCCGGCCCTGGCCGCCGTGGTGATCGGCCTGCTGGCCCGGGTGGTCGCCTTGCGGATGGGTGCACCCCAGTTGGTGGTAGCTGTGCCCGCGGCACTGATCCTGCTGCCCGGCCTCACCATCTTCCGATCGATGTACGTGCTGACCATCGAGGAAGCCGAGATCCTGCTCGGCGCCGGCGGGATGCTCAACGCCGGTGCCATTGTCCTGGGGACTGCCGGCGGGATCGTGCTGGGGGATACCCTGGCGAGGCCCCTGACCCGCAGCCTGGCCAGCAACGAGCGCCGGCGGGCCCGCCGCCGCTGACCGGGCCTGGCCTAGAGCTGCCCTACGGGCAGTTTCTTCTCCGCCTGGAAAACGTCCTCAACGCGGCCCTTGGCCCAGTACCCGGACAGGGACACCTGCTTGCGTTCCAGGCCGCGCTGGACGAAAAAGACATCGCGGAGCGCCTTCATGTACCCCCGCTCGCCGTGGGCAAAAACGTCCACTCTGCCGGCGGGCCAGTCAGCATCGGCGACGGCCTGCACCAGGAGGCTGCTTTCGCCAGCCGGGACGCCACGGCGGAAGAGCCAGTGCAGTTCAAGTCCGGCCGGGGCGGCAATCGGTTGGATGTCGGCCTCGGAATCAACCTCGAGGAAAGCGACGCCGGCCGCTTCCGCCGGGAGGGATTCGATGCAGGCGGCAATGGCGGGCAGGGCTGCCTCGTCACCGGCGAACAGGTACCAGTCAGCCTCGGGGTCCGGGTTGTACGCACCGCCCGGGCCGGTGAAGGTCAGGGTGTCTCCCGGCTGGGCCCTGGCCGCCCATGGCCCTGCCAGCCCTTCGTCGCCGTGGACCACAAAGTCGATGGCAAGTTCCCGTGCTCCGGTATCCACCCAGCGAAGGGTGTAAGTGCGCGTGAAAGGCCACTGTTCCCGCGGCATGGTCTCGCGGATGCTCCACAGATCAAGGGGTGAGGGGTACTGGACACCTGGCTGCGGGAAGACAATCTTGACGTAGCGGTCAACAAAGCCGTTGTTGACGAAATCGGCAAAACCGTCCCCGCCCGCAACAATCCGGACCATATGCGGCGCCAGTTGTTCGCGGCGCACCACCGTGAGGTTGACCTGGGGGCGGCTTTTCTTGCTGGCGCTGGTGGCGGCGGGAACAATGCTCATAAGGCAAGCCTAAGCTAGGGCACTGCCGGGAGCTCCCAGGTTACGCCGGCTGCCCCCTGCTCTCGCAGGAGCGCGTTGACGCGGCTGAAGGGGCGGGAACCAAAGAAGCCCCGGGAAGCCGACAACGGGCTGGGGTGCGCGCTGGACACCGCGGGGACCCCAGGCAGCAGCGGGCGCACGCTCTCGGCGTCCTTTCCCCACAGGACCGCGACCAGCGGCAGGGGTGACCCGTCCGGTGCCCGCCGCGCGCCCAAAGCCTTGACTGCCGCCGTCGTAATTTCTTCCCAGCCCTTCCTCCGGTGGGATCCCGCAGACCCTGCCCGTACCGTCATCACGCGGTTCAGGAGCAGTACCCCCTGGCCGGCCCACGCAGAGAGGTCTCCGTGCACCCTCGGTGGGATTCCCAGGTCTGCCTCGAGCTCGCGGTAGATGTTCGCGAGGCTCCGGGGAATGGGCCGGACGTGCGGATCCACGGAGAAGGACAGTCCGACTGCGTGCCCCGGCGTGGGGTACGGGTCCTGTCCCACAACCAGGACCTTCACCTCCGCAAGGGGCTGGCGGAAGGCCCGCAGGACGTTCGACGGCGCCGGGAGGACCTGGTGCCCTGCCGCCGCTTCACCGGCCGCGAATCGAAGAACGGCGCGAAGTCCGGCGTCCACGTCCGAGAGTGCCGCGGCCCAGTCCGGTGCCATCAGCTCTGCCAGTGGAAGCTGGGCCTGGCCGGCGAAGCCCGTGCTGCCGGCCGATTCCTGCTCCAGCTCAAACAAGGCGTCCGATTCAAACATCAGTCCATTCTTGCAGGCGGCAGGAGGCGCCGGCTGTGCTTGCGGCGGGTGCGGCTCAGCTTCCGCGCAAATGACAACGGTGTTGTTCGTCCGTAGCATGGGGGTCAGACATTTACGTAACCAGCGAAGGAGAGTGCGCCGTGGCGGAGCCAGCTCGGGAGCACCTGCCGGAGCAGGAGCAACGGAACACCCTGTTGGCGGACTTCACGCCGCGGGAGTCGCCGCTCAGCGAGCGGGAGCAGCAGATGCTCGCCCTGGAGCGGCAGTGGTGGAAGTATGCGGGCGCCAAGGAACAGGCCATCCGGGAACTGTTCGATCTGTCCGCCACGCACTATTACCAGCTCCTCAACGCCCTGATCGACACCGAGGATGCGCTGGCGCATGACCCCATGCTGGTCAAGAGATTGCGTAGACTACGTACGTCGCGTCACCGTGCACGCACTGCACGCCGCCTGGGGTCCGACGCTTAAGACGCTCACGCTGACTCCTCAGCAGCTACACACAAGGATGTCTCTTTCCCATGACCAAATACGCCCGCGATGAATTCGACAAGGTTCCGCAGACCGCGTCGCGACAAGGTGTACACCGCACAGCATCCGCTCCGGCCCGGGTCCGTCTGTGGCCCATCCTGACCGCAGGGATTGTTGCGCTGGCCATTGGCATGGTTTCCTTCCTGATCCTGCCGAAGCTTGGGTTCGACGGCCCCGCCACCCAGGCGGCGTCGAGCCTGGAAGCAGCGCCGCTGGCCGAAACCGGTCCGACCCCGTCCGCTGCTCTGGGCGCGTCAGCAGGCCCCTCCACCGAACCCGAGCCGTCGTCTTCTTCCGAACCGGACCCAGCGGGCAACGAGACTCCGTCCAGCCCGGAGCCCACAGTTCAAACGGCAACGGTGGATAAAACCCAGGCCGTGGCGGTGTACAACGCTGCCGGAATTGCCGGGCTGGCAGGCCGGGTGGGGGGAACCGTGCAGTCGGACGGCTGGACCCTGGGCCAGGTAGGCAACTGGGCAGGGGCGCCGCAGCAGGGCTCCGTGATCTTCTTCGCGGGAGCAGCGCAGGAGGCCAGCGCGCAAGCCCTCGCTGAACTCCTGGGCGTTCCCGCCGTAGTGGAGAGCGCCGAATTCCAGGTTCCCCTGGTGGTGGTGCTCGGCCCCGGATACCGGTAGCGCCGGGTTTCCCAACAAAACACTTTCCGTAACATGCTCCCCTGTCAGGGCCAGGGGTTACGCCTGAATAACGTTTGCTGCCCGCCATGCCGTGCCCCGGCGCTGCCGGTGCGCATTGGCTAAAGTGAATTCCGGGCTTCGAGTCACGGCGGCACCGGCGCTACACCCCGGACCTAACGGAAAGAGTGGTCATCATGGCACGAGGAACCGTCAAATGGTTCAACGCGGAAAAGGGCTACGGCTTCATCACCGTTGACGGCTCCGGGGACGACATCTTTGTCCACTGGTCCGCCATCCAGGGTGAGGGCTACCGTGCGCTGGATGAAGGCCAGCGGGTGGAACTTGAAGTCGGCGAAGGCGAGAAAGGCCCGCAGGCCGAAAGTGTCCGGCCGGCCGAGTGAAGCACCCGTTTTCCTCCGCTGCACCCATCCGTCCGTTGTTCGCCGCAGCGCTCTGCGGCACGCTGGCCCTGACCGCCTGCTCCGGAGTGACCGGAAACGCGCGCACGGAGCCGGCGGAGGCCTCGGGGGACGGCACGCTGCGGGTTGGCCTGATCCTGGACAACGCAGGTGCCAACAGCTTCCTGAACGGTCCCCAACTGGCCGCCGCCAGGCTCGCCGTCAAGGAGATCAATGCCGCCGGCGGGCACAAGGGCCGGCCGGTGGAACTCCTGCCTGTTGAAGCCGCCGGGGACACAGCGTCCCAGGCGCAGGCGCTGGTCCAGGCCAAGGCGGATGTAGTCATCGGCCCCACCGACTCCAGCCATGCCGCCGCGGCCGTTGACGTCCTCTCCAGGGCTCGGACGCCGCTGGTTTCCCCTGCCAACACCGCCGCCGCACTCAGTGGCATTGCCAGCGGCGGATACTACTTCCGGACGGCCGCCGCCGACGTCGCGCAGGGACCCGTGCTGGCCAAGCTCGCCAAGGACGCCGGAGCCGCCACCGTCTCCGTGGTGTACCAGGAAGGTTCCTACGGCGGCGATGTCTCCGCAGCCGTCTCCGCGTCCGCTGAACAGGCGGGGCTGGATGTGCTGGCATCAGTTGGGTTCACGCCGGGCGAGGCGGGGGCTGCCGCGGCCGCAGTCCGCGAGGCGCAACCGGACGCCGTCGTCCTGATAGCCCGTGACGGCGCGCAGGGCGCCCTGGCTGAGCTGAACAACGCAGCCCTCGCGGGCTCAAGGCTCATTCTGAGCGACGGCGCCTTCAGTCGGTATGGCTCCAGGCTGGGAACCAAAACCCTGGACGGTGCACGGGCGGTAGTCCCGGGGCAGCTTCCCTCGGCAGGGTTCCAGGACAGGCTGCTGGGCATCGACCCCGCCCTGAAGGACGTATCCTTTGCGGCCGAGACGTACGACGCCGTAACCCTTGCCGCGCTCGCGGCGGCAAAGGCTGAGGATGATGCCGGGCGTTCAATCGCTGCAGGGCTGATCGCCGTTTCAGGCGGCACCGCCGACGGCGCGGGCGCAGCCGGGACGGCGCCCTGCACCAGCTACAAAGACTGCCTGGCAGGCAAGGCGGCCGGTGCGGACATCAATTACGACGGCGAATCGGGCCCTATCGCCTTCGATGCCAACGGTGACATCACCTCAGCCACCTTCACGGTGTTCACGTACGGCGCCGACAACATTCCCGCGGCCACCGGCGTTGAAACGGCAGGCCGCACCGCCGGCTGATCGCCCTCGGCGAAGACGCGCCCGCCAAGGCGCTTTACGCTGCTTATTCGCTTGCACTCTCACGTGGGGAGTGCTAATTATTGAGTTAGCACTCTGACGTACCGACTGCTAAGCAAAGCGTGGCTTCGGCCAGCGGCGCCGGCACCGGTCAAGGAGCGAAGAAACACCTAACTGGAGTGAGACCCACACCCGAAGGCATACAGAGGCCGCCGGTAACGGGTCGTCCGTCGCGGGCACTGCAGCGAAGGTTCATTCTTAACGACTGTCCCGAAAGGACTACTGCCGTTATGGCCAAGATCATTGCATTTGATGAAGAGGCACGCCGCGGCCTTGAGCGGGGCCTGAACATCCTCGCCGACGCCGTTAAGGTCACCCTCGGCCCGCGTGGACGCAACGTCGTCCTCGAGAAGAAGTGGGGCGCCCCCACGATCACCAACGATGGTGTTTCCATCGCCAAGGAGATCGAGCTGGACGATCCTTACGAGAAGATCGGCGCCGAGCTGGTCAAGGAAGTTGCCAAGAAGACTGACGACGTCGCCGGCGATGGCACCACCACGGCTACCGTGCTGGCCCAGGCCCTGGTCAAGGAAGGCCTGCGCAACGTTGCCGCCGGCGCCGACCCGCTGTCCCTCAAGCGCGGCATCGAGAAGGCCGTTGAAGCCGTCACCGCCGAGCTGCTGAACTCCGCCAAGGAGATCGAAACCAAGGAAGAGATCGCCGCCACGGCATCCATCTCCGCCGGTGACGAGGAAATCGGTGCACTCATCGCCGAAGCCCTGGACAAGGTGGGCAAGGAAGGCGTCATCACGGTCGAGGAGTCCAACACCTTCGGCCTGGAACTCGAGCTCACCGAAGGCATGCGCTTCGACAAGGGCTACATCTCCGCCTACTTCGTCACCGACGCTGAGCGCCAGGAAACGGTCCTCGAGGATCCGTACATCCTGATCGTCAACTCCAAGATCTCCAACGTCAAGGAACTGGTTGCTGTCCTGGAAAAGGTCATGCAGTCCAACAAGCCGCTGCTGATCATCGCTGAGGACATCGAGGGCGAGGCCCTGGCCACCCTGATCGTCAACAAGATCCGCGGCACCTTCAAGTCCGTCGCCGTCAAGGCTCCGGGCTTCGGCGACCGCCGCAAGGCGCAGCTTGCCGACATCGCCGTCCTCACCGGCGGCCAGGTCATTTCCGAGGAAGTGGGCCTCAAGCTGGAGAACGCCGGCCTGGAACTCCTGGGCCAGGCCCGCAAGGTTGTTGTCACCAAGGACGAGACCACCATCGTCGAAGGTGCCGGCGACGCCGACCAGATCGCCGGCCGCGTGTCCCAGATCCGCGCCGAGATCGAGAACTCGGACTCCGACTACGACCGCGAGAAGCTGCAGGAACGCCTGGCCAAGCTGGCCGGCGGCGTTGCAGTCATCAAGGCCGGTGCTGCCACCGAGGTTGAGCTCAAGGAACGCAAGCACCGCATCGAGGACGCAGTCCGCAACGCCAAGGCTGCAGTTGAAGAAGGCATCGTTGCCGGTGGCGGCGTGGCCCTGATCCAGGCCGGAGCCAAGGCATTCGCCAACCTGAACCTGACGGGTGACGAGGCGACCGGTGCGAACATCGTCCGCGTTGCCATCGACGCCCCGCTGAAGCAGATCGCCTTCAACGCAGGCCTCGAGCCCGGCGTGGTCGTGGACAAGGTCCGCGGCCTGCCCGCAGGCCACGGCCTGAACGCAGCAACCGGCGAGTACGTCGACCTGCTGGCTGCCGGCGTCAACGATCCCGTCAAGGTAACCCGCTCTGCCCTGCAGAACGCGGCCTCCATCGCCGGCCTGTTCCTCACCACCGAAGCAGTGGTGGCTGACAAGCCCGAGAAGAACGCTGCCCCCGCAGGCGGAGACGACATGGGCGGCATGGGCGGCATGGGCGGCTTCTAAGCCTTCCTGCCGGGACCTGTCCCGCTGCACATAAATGTGGCCCCCTCTCCGGAGGGGGCCACATTTGTGTTTACCGCGGGCTGTTGCTACCTGGCGGTGGCCAGCATCCCTTCAACTTCCTTCTTGAAGGCTTCAGCGGCGGCCTGGGGGGTGAGGCGGTCGTAGAGAACCTCATCGGTGTAGCGCTTGATGACGTTCTGCACGCTGCCCGCGCCCACCGGCGGGACCGGCGGAGCCTCCTGGACGTCGGACGCGATGTCCTTCAGGAAACCCACCACCGTGGTGTCCGCGGGCTTCAGGGACGGTGTGATGCTCTCAACGATTTCAGGGTTGGTGGGCACGCCGCGGTCCGTCATCAGGATTGCCCCGGCCTCTGGGCTGTTGGCCAGGTAGTTGATGAAGGTGGATGCGGCTTCCGGGTGCTTGGAGCGGGAGGAGGCGGACCAGAACATGGTGGGCTTGTAGTACATCCCGTTCTCAGCCGCTGAACCGTCGATGCTGGGTGCCCGGAGCATCTTGATGCTGCTCCCGGTGGTGGACTCGAGGGATCCGAGCTGGTTGGTCCACCACCACGCCATGCCCACCCTGTTGGTGCCGAAGAGGCTTTCCTCGAGCCCGGCGCCGGAGTCCTCCGTGGCCACCGTGGCCGGCGGGCTCGCCTTGGAGTCGCGCTGTTCCTTCAGCCGTTCCCAGAACGATGCTGCGGTGGCGGTATCGAAGTCGAGCTTGCCGTCCTGGGAGTACAGGTTTTCCCCGTGCTGGCGCAGCCAGATGATCAGGTCTGCTTCATTGCTGCCGTACGCGGCGCCGTAGTTCTTGCCGTCTCCGGCGGCGCTGATCTTCGAGGCTGTTTCCATGAATTCGTCCCACGTCCACGTCGTGTCATCCGGGATGGGAACATTCGCTGCTTCGAAGACCTTGGCGTTGGCCATGATGACGTAGGCGTTCTGGCCGGTGCTGAGTCCGTACTGGGCGCCGTCATACTGGCCCGAGGCAAGCGCTTCTTTATCAAGTTTGGAAGTATCGATGCCTTCCTGCTTGGACAGGTCAAGGAGCGCCCCGCGCCCGCCGTATTCCGCGATGTACTTCTGGTCCATCTGGATGACGTCCGGTGCATCGTTGGCAGCAGTCTTGGTGGCCAGCTTGTCCCAGTAGCCGCCCCACTCGCCGGGCTCGGATTCAATCTTGATGTTCGGGTGTTCCGCCTCGAAGGCGTCGATCACCTTTTCGGTCTGGGCGTTGAGGTACTCGTTTCCCCACCAGGCAAACCTGAGGGTCACTTCCTCGTTGCTCTCCGAGCCCGAAGAGGTGCCGCAGCCTGTGGCGAGGAGGGAAAGCGCAACTGCTGCTGCGCCGAGCTGGAATTTCCTCCGGCTGAGGGTTGGGATCGTCATTGATGTGCCTTCCTGGTGCTGAGGGCGCTTCCCGTCGGCTGCCGCTGCATCTGCGTACATCGGGCAAATGAGAAAACGCTTTCTCGTTTCAATATAGCGATTCTGCCTTTCCCGCTCTGTCCACGTCAAGTACTTTCGGTAACCGCTTTCCAGGCGATGGCCGGGGCCGGTCTCCGGTTTGTCGTGGCCGTCTGGCAGGATGGACCGGTGACGATAACTGCAGCGGCTGACGGCTCGGCCTTGGGAAACCCCGGTCCGGCCGGCTGGGCCTGGTACGTGAATGACGACTGCTGGCGTGCGGGCGGGTGGCCCCATGGGACAAACAACCAGGGCGAACTGATGGCGGTCCTGGATCTGTTGCGGGCCACGGCCCACCTTCCCCAGGAGGAACTTCACATCCTCTGCGACAGCCAGTACGTCATCAATTCGATTACCAAGTGGATGCCGGGGTGGAAGCGGAAGGGCTGGCGCAAGGCCGACGGCAAGCCGGTCCTCAATGTGGACCTGCTCAAGGAACTGGACCGGGAGCTTGCCGGCCGTAAGTACACCTTCGAGTGGGTGAAGGGGCACGCCGGGCATGACCTGAACGAGGCCGCCGACGAACGTGCCAGGGCCGCCGCAACGGCCTACCAGCAGGGCGTGGCTGCCCGCTCCGGTCCAGGCTTTCCCGGGGCCCACCATGCACACTCGGTGCCAGCAAAGCAAGAAGCCGGAAGCGCACCCCTGCAACCAGAAAAACCGGCAGTGGCCTACGAGGAACTGGACCTGTTCAGCCAGCTGGATAACGGTGGGTTCGACGAGCCCGGGACTGCAGCGAAGGCAGCTGAAGCGCCGCCCGAGGCCATAGTGGAGGAACTTGAACGGGAGCTGCTGGGGCCGCTGGTTCGCGGGGATATCGGCCGGACAGCGGTCCTGCTCCACCCCGACTTCATGGAGATCGGCAGCTCGGGCAGGATGTGGACCCGGGACGCCATGATGATGGCCCTCGAGGAGGACCCGGGCGAGCGTACGGACATTGAGATCCTGGGCGCGGAACGCATCGGTGCGGAAGCGGTCCTCCTTACCTACCGCAGCTATGCACGCTCAGGCGCGACTCTGCGAAGCTCACTGTGGGTGCTGGACGGCGGCCGGTGGCGGCTGCGGTTCCATCAGGGGACACCTGAAGCCTAGCCACCGCTCAGCTGAACCGCTGGGTGTTGCCCTGCTCCGCCTGCGCGTAGGTGGCCGCTGCTGAGGCAAGCGCCGTGTTGATGGATGCAAGTGAGGCTTCCACCCGTCCCTGCGTTAGGGTCCATTCGGTGATGAGTGCCTGGAAGTTCGTGGCGGCAGCTCCCCGCCACGAACCCTGGAGTTCGTCCAGGCCTCGTTTCATGGCCTGGACGTCGGCGCTGATTCTGTCCACCGTGGCCTGGACACTGGCGGACTTCAGCTGGAGGAGCTCGGTATCGACGGAGATAATGCTCATGGTGGTGCCTTTCGCTGTGCGGCAGCTTGCGCCTGCGGGCCCGGCCGGTCCGGCCCCTTGCCCTCGAGCGTAGGGAAACCGCACCGGACGCTTCCACCGCCGGCGGCTATATGTGCATAACCTCGCCGTTGCCCTTATTCTCGTCAACACGGTCTGCTTCCCCGGGGCTCTCGTCCACGCGCATCCCTGAATCTCGAACGTCGTCACGCTGCGGCAGGCTGACCACAAGGGTGGCGCCGCCGCCGTCGGTCTTTTCAACCCGTACGCTGCCGCCGTGGGAGCCCACGATCGCGGCGACAATGGCGAGTCCCAGCCCGCTGCCTCCCGTGTCCCGCGTCCTGGACGTGTCCGCGCGGTAGAACCGCTCGAAGACCTTGGACGCGTCTTCTTCCGAGATGCCCGGACCGTGGTCCCGAACTTCGATGACGGAGCGCAGCTGCCCGTCTTCCGCCGGCCGGACCCCCACCGCCAGCTCGATGGGGCTGCCCTCCGGGGTGTAACGCAGGGCGTTGCCCACCAGGTTGCCTACCACCTGGCGGAGCTTGGCTTCGTCGCCCAGGGCAGGGGCCGGGGTGGCGGGACCGCCGTCGAGGCCCGTCAGCGATATCACGCGGGAGCGGTCGCTGGCCTGGGTGTCCACCACGGCATCGTGCGCAATGAGCTGCAGGTCCACGGGCTTTTGCTGCAGCGGACGCTGCTCATCAAGGCGGGCCAGCAGCAGCAGGTCCTCCACCATCGAACCCATGCGCTTGGCTTCGCTTTCGATCCTCCCCATGGCAGTGGACACGTCTTCCTCCGTGGCCAGCGCGCCATGCCGGTACAGCTCGGAGAAACCTCGAATGGTCACCAGCGGGGTCCGCAGCTCATGGGAGGCGTCGGCCGCGAAGCGCCGCATCCTCGCCTCCGATGCTGTGCGGGCCGCGAAGGCTGTTTCGATATGGGCGAGCATGGCATTCAATGACCTACTGAGCCGCCCGAGCTCGGTGCCGGGGTTTTCGACCTCCACGCGGCGGGAGAGATCACCGGCGGCGATGGCGGCCGCGGTCTTTTCCACCCGGGCCAGGGGCCGGAAGGAACGGGAGACGGTCCAGCTTGCAATGAGGGATGCGAGCAGCAGGGTCAGGAGGCCCACTCCGGTCACCACCAGGGTGGCGTGCTTGAGGACGTCGTCCACGCTTCGCAGGGGCAGTCCGATGGCCACCACCGCAGTCGTCTGGCCGTTCTGGACGGGTACGGCGACCACCCGCCAGTTCTCGCCGTCCGTGCCGCGCACCTGGTAGGGGACCGCCCCGCGTGCCTGGGCCTGCTCCACCGAGATGGAGCTGATGTCCGGGCGGTTGTCCACATCGCCGCCGAAGGGATAGGGGTCTTCGCCCGGGGCGAAGAGAATGAGCGAATAGTCTGTGGGGACCATCGGGTTGGTGGGAGCCTGCAGGGGCGTAAAGGAGCGCTGTTTCCGGGCCAGGTCCACAGCTGCATACAGTTTGTCGTCCACCTGCGCCTGCAGGTAACTGTGCAGCAGGGCCAACGTTCCAGCCCCGGTCACCGTCAGGGCGACTATCAGCAGCGCCATGATCATGGCCACCAGCTGCGTCCTCAGGGACGCCGACTTCCATCGCTGCAGCAAGGTCAGCGCTTTTCTGCCGTCCGGAGCACGTAGCCCACGCCGCGCTTGGTCTGGATCAGGGCGGGGGCGTCGGGATCGATGTCAACCTTCCGCCGGAGGTAGGAAATGTACGACTCCACGATGGAGGCGTCACCGTTGAAGTTGTATTCCCAGACGTGGTCCAGGATCTGCGACTTGGAGAGCACCCGGTTGGGGTTGAGCATGAGGTAGCGGAGCAGCTTGAACTCGGTAGGGGAGAGCTCAATGACGGTGCCGCCGCGGCGTACCTCGTGGGCGTCGTCGTCGAGCTCAAGGTCGTCCACGCGGATCACGGCGTCGTCATCCACCATCGGTTGCGTCCGGCGCAGGACAGCCCGGATCCGGGCCACCACCTCATCGAGGCTGAACGGTTTGGTGACGTAATCATCCCCGCCGACAGTGAGCCCGGTGACCTTGTCCTCGGTGTCGTCCTTGGCGGTGAGGAACAGGACAGGGAAGTGTTTCCCGGCGGCGCGGAGCCGGCGGGTGACAGTAAAACCGTCCATGTCAGGGAGCATGACATCCAGCACGGCCAGGTCCGGGGTGTGGGCATCCGCGGCGGCAAGGGCGTCACGTCCGTTTGACGCCGAAACGACGTCGAATCCGGCGAACCGCAGCGAGGTGGACAGCAGCTCGCGGATGTTGGGTTCGTCGTCGACAACGAGGAGCTTCGCTTCTGGACCGTTCTTGTTCATGCTTCCATCATGCTCCCAGACTCTGGGAGTTGTCTGGACGTTGGATGGAAGCCGGGTGGGGAAACCCGGCGCCTACCAGCCCCTGGTCCCCGGTTCGCCCTTGAACGGGCCGGCCACCCGGTCAGTGATCCAGCCGCCGTAGAAGCCCCCTGCCTGCGGGCGGACACGCTCGCCCTCTACTTCGCAGTAGTCCATCCTGCCCGGGTACACGGCCACCCGGTCAGCCAACGCCTCGTACCCCTTTGACGGCTCCGGGTAGAACCACGCTGCTGCTTCAGCCACCGCCCCGCCCCCTCGGACAGTGAGGTAGTGCGCTGCACCTTTGAACTCGCAGAAGCTGCTTCCGGGTGCCGGCTCCAAAGCTCCCGGCCGAAACGCCGACCGGGGCAGGTAGTAGACCGGCGGGTGGCTGGTTTCGAGGACCCGGAGCGAGTCAACGGTGTCGAGGATCAGTTCGCCGCCCAGGACGATGCGGATCCGTTCGGTCCCCGGCTCGACGCGTGGGGGCCGGGGGTAGTCCCACACGGATTCCTGTCCGGGACGGGGCACATCGGGGGTAACTTTGCGGCGCATGCCTCCAGTGTGCCCGACGGGAACCCAAACCGGAGTGAGAACGTTCCGTGCTGCACTCCTTCCGCCGGGTGCAGCACGGGAATACAGTGATGGTGCCGGGCTTGGCTTCGTCCCGATCCGGCATCGCAGGGCCCTCCCGGCGCCCGCAGATCCGCGCTTGGCTGCTCCACACCACGTTTTTCAATGATTTCCGGCCCAATGAAGGGGATAACCATCATGACTGACCTGAGTGCATCCGAAAACACCGCATCCAATGAACGCAGCATCCGGGACTGGGCGGACCTGGCCGAGGAAATGTGGTCATATCTCACCGGCAAGGGTGCGGCGATCAACTACCAGTTCGTGGACATGACCATCGAAGTGCCGCGAGACATTGGCCCCGATGCTCCGCGCGCCACCTGGAAGCTCAATGGCAGCCTGCGCGTCACAACCAGCGACAAGGATGCCGCCGGTTCCGATCTGAACCGTGGCTGACGGAGATGGCTGAATACCGCCTGGACGTGGACCTGGACTTCTCCTACACAGACGGGGCCGGATCGGTTACCAGGGGAAGCGCCCGGTCCTCGGGGACGGACGTCACGGTGTCCATGGACAGCCTGGCACCCCTGGGGGGCGGAGGCATCCCGTCACTGGAGGAAATCAGGCCCCTGGCGGAGATGCTGGCCGGGAATGGGCTCAGCGTCACCCTCTCCGGTCCGGACGGCAGCATCGTCAGCCTGGGCGCGGTGAACAGCCCGGCATCGCAGCGCCTGGTGACCCGCTCCCCGCATATCAAACTGGGAAAACTGGGAGCGCTCGTGCCGATTGTCAGGCAGGGCCGGCGCAAGTCTGCGGGTGTCCCGCTGCTGCCGCCGTCCACCCCCTTGCCCCTGCTGCCCACCGTCAGGCGGAAAATCAGCCGCCGGATCACCACGACGCACTACACCCGGGGCAGCGGCCGGCCGCGGCTGATCTTCGTCCAGGACGCGGACACATGGACCGGGCAGATCCCCCGGGAGGTAACGCTTGCAGGGGAGAAGACCACTATCGGCAGCGACCCGGGCTCCGACATCGTCCTGGACGGGCTGGACGGGCTCCACGCCGAGATCAGGCATGACGAGCTGGACGAGTACGTCCTGGTTCCGCATGGCTCTGTCAGCGGCAGCGTGGCGCAGGGCGGGCCATCAGTGCTCCGTACCGGCGCCAGGATACAGATGGGGCAGTGGTGCCTGGCCTTCTTCCGGGAAGAATTCGCCGACCACGGGCGCCCCTACGGCGGCCGCAGCGGTGGAGAACTGGCTTACGAGCGCCCGCAGTTCGATCCGCGGACCGGAACCATGGAAAGGGACAGCTCGCGCGGCGTTACGTGACCCTGCCCTGCCTGACGGGCGACGGTCCTAGTCAGCCGTCTCCACATCCTTGGCGTCCATGATCCGGTACGCGTAGCCCTGTTCCGCAAGGAACCGCTGGCGTTTGGCGGCGAAGTCCTGGTCCAGCGTGTCGCGGGCCACGAGCGAGTAGAAGCGTGCCGAGCGGCCGTCCTTCTTGGGCCGCAGGAGCCTGCCCAGCCGCTGGGCCTCCTCCTGCCGGGAACCGAATGAGCCCGACACCTGGATGGCCACCGAGGCCTCGGGAAGGTCGATGGAAAAGTTGGCCACCTTCGAGACCACCAGCGTCTGGATTTCCCCGGCACGGAAGGCGTCAAACAGCTTCTGGCGCACCTTCACCGAGGTGTCGCCCTTGATCACGGGCGCGTTGAGGCGCTCGCCGAGCTCATCCAGCTGGTCTATGTACTGGCCGATGACCAGCAGCTGTTCACCGGCATGCCGGCCAACCAGCTGCTCCACCACCTGCGTCTTGGACTCCGAGGTGGCGCAAAGCCGGTACTTGTCGGCGTCCTCAGCCATGGCGTACGCAACCCGTTCGTCCTTGGGCAGGTCCACACGGACTTCCACGCAATCAGCCGGCGCGATGTAGCCCTGCGACTCGATGTCCTTCCAGGGCGCGTCGTACCGTTTGGGCCCGATCAGGCTGAACACCTCACCCTCCCGGCCGTCCTCCCGCACCAGGGTTGCCGTCAGCCCCAGGCGCCGCCTTGCCTGGAGGTCCGCCGTCATCCGGAAGATCGGCGCGGGCAGGAGATGCACCTCGTCGTAGATGATCAAACCCCAGTCGTGCCCGTCCACCAGCTCCAGGTGGGGGTAGAGTCCGCCGCGCTTCATGGTGAGGACCTGGTACGTGGCAATGGTCACCGGGCGGACTTCCTTGACCGCTCCGGAGTATTCGCCGATTTCGTCCTCGGTGAGGGACGTGCGCTTGAGCAGTTCGTCCTTCCACTGCCGGGCTGCAACTGTGTTGGTGACCAGGATCAGGGTAGTGGTGGAGCCGGTGGCCATGGCGGCGGCCCCCACCAGCGTCTTCCCGGCACCGCAGGGCAGCACCACCACGCCGCTGCCTCCGGACCAGAAGTTGTCGCTCGCCATCTGCTGGTACGGCCGCAGCTTCCAGCCGTCCTCAATCAGCGCGATCAGGTGCGGAGTGCCGTCCACGTAGCCCGCAAGGTCCTCCGCAGGCCAGCCGATCTTCAGCAGCAGCTGCTTGAGCTGCCCACGCTGGGAGGCATGCACCACCACGGTTTCGCCGTCGATCCGGGGGCCCAGCAGGGGCTGGATTTTCTTGGCCCGGATCACTTCCTCCAGGACCGGATAGTCATCGGTGCGCATGACCAGCCCGTGCTGCGGGTCCTTCTCCAGCCGCAGCCGTCCGTACCGTGACATGGTTTCTTCGACATCAATCAGCAGCGAATGGGGTACAGGGAAGCGCGAGTACTTCAGCAACGTGTCCAGCACCTTTTCCGCATCCAACCCAGCGGCGCGGGCGTTCCAGAGCCCCAGCGGCGTGAGCCGGTAACTGTGCATATGTTCTGGAGCACGCTCGAGTTCGGCGAAAGGTGCAATGGCATGGCGGGCTTCGGTGGCCAGCTCGTGGTCCACCTCAAGCAAGATGGTCTTATCGCTTTGGACAATCAAAGGTCCGTCGTTCACGCCGGGAAGTCCCTCACTGGCGCAGATTCCCCTGCAGCCTCAATGTCGATGATGCGGTGGATGGACAGCACCCGTTCTGTTTCCTTGGCGGGATCAAATACCCGGACGCGTCCGCCGCTTACAGAGAGCGGAACAACCGTTTCCAGGTTGGCATTCCCCAGGCCGTCCACCACGTTCATGCTGATCCGCTGCTTGAGCCTGATGGCGCGCTGCAGGGCCTCGAGCCCCAGTTGCGTTCCTGCCTCGCCAGCGTGGTCCCCGGAACCACCGCGGTGTCCGACGGCGGCGCCCCCCTGGCGCAGGACCGCGAGTTGGGCTTCCACCTCCTCCGCCCCGGGCGCCGTCCGCGGCGCGGTGTACACCGGGCGGGCGTCCTGGGCGGTGTGGGTTCCGCGGAGCCGGACCACGGGCTCATCCGCGCCGTCCACGGAAGGGGAGAGGCCCAGGCTGCGGAGAACCTGCGCGGTTTCCCGCGGCGGCGCGGAGGAGACCAGGACTGTAGGGGCGATCTTCTCCAGTTTCAGGGCGGCTGCCTTCGGACCGGAAAGGAGCTCCAGCAAGGTGCCCTCGTCCTCGCTGTGGACAAAGCTCGCCGCTGTCCCCACGCGGAGCCTTCCGTGCCGCAGGGCCGTGTCCTCCACGAGGTATTGCAGCGGCTGGGGCACCGCGGTGGCGGAGTGCTCGCGGAGGAAGTCCATGATGCCGGCAGCGTCGTATCCCGTGTCCAGGGCCCGCTTGATGGAGGCGTCCGAGAAGCGGTAGATGGTGGCCGGTCCCTGGCCTTCGGCATCAGCCATGACCAGCAGTTTTTCGGTCAGCGCGGGGGCAAGGTACCCGGGGGCGACCGCGGTCAGGTCTGCCTGGAGCAGGACATGGCTCAAAGCCGCCGGCAGGTGCTCACCCAGGATGGCAATGGCGGCCTCAGGGTTGTCTTCCGCCAGCGCGCTGCCCAACTGGCTCAGGGCGCCGGACCCCACAAGGCCCAGGAGTTCAGCTTCGGCGAGCACGCCGCGGATCATCGAGCTGAAGCGCCGTGCCATCCGCGGCTGGGCCCATTCGGCGCGCTGGAGAACCGCTGCCGCGTCCAGCACCGGCGCGGTGCCGTCCGCCGGGCCCGCCTCCACGGTCAGCTCGTGCAGGATTTCGAGTATGCGTTTGCGGACCAGCGGGGCATCAGGCCGTTGGGCTTCCGCCGACAATGCAATGATGGTGCTTCCAGAGGCTGAACGGTGCGCCCCCGGCACGCCGCGCGACCCGTTGATGGGCTGGCCCACCAGGGACGGCACCCGCTCGCTGGCCAGCCAGGCGTTTACCAGCCAAAGCCACTGCTCCTGGCGCGGCAGGACAAGCCATTCAAGCTGCGGAGGCTGGACCCAGGACGAGGAATCGACGTCCAGCCGGATCAGGCCCGCCAGCGCGGCCAGTTCCAGCAGGAGGCCCGCCTGCTGCTGGTCGATCCGCAGCAATTCGGCCAACCGCCTCATCTCGCGGACCCCTACGCCGCCGCTGCGCAGCGTGGCCAGGGGTTGGTCCCGTACGGCGTGGAGGAGCTCGCCCATGAGCCGCAACGTCTCCGATATTGCACTGAGCGCAGCGTTCCTGCGCAGCACCGCCGAGGTCCGGCCGAGCTCAGGGACGGGGGGCTGCAGGGTGAAATCGTTGATGATCGCACCGCCGCGCAGGGAGAGCCCCACGCTGTGGGGCAGCTCCACGTGCGCGGCGTCCAGCGGCACCAGCAATCCGCGCGCCAGCAACCAGTCGACGGGCCCGACGTCGGACCCCTCCGTGGTGATGGAAGCCTTCCGTTGCGCCTGGGGGACCGCGCCCATGGCCCAGTTGCGGAACCTGGCGAGCAGCGCCGTCGTCCGTTCCGGGGCCGTGGACAGGATGCTGTTGAGGGCGTCAGGAGAGGAGGTCCAGTGCTGCAGCGCAAGCGCCGCCTCCATGGGGGTGGTGGCGTCGTGGATGGCCACGCCGCTGCGGTGCAGCTCGGAGACCAGCTGGACAACGCGCTGCGCGAAGGCGGGCTGAAGCCGGACCAGTTCCGTGTAGCTCCTGCCCAGCCCGGCGGGATAGATCCCCACCACGTCCTTCAGGGAACCCACCGGGAGGTAGTGGCGCTGTTTTGCTGCCGAATCCGGGGTCCCGTGCGGAGGCTCGGCACGATGCACCAGCGCCAGGTCCTGCAGCGTATGCAGGATCCGCTCAACCGCGGCTCCCGACGATCCGGGAATCATTTTGCGGAGTCCGGCCGCCGAGGCGCTGTGTCCGGTGTCCGTATTGGTGCACAAGTGGAGTGTTTCGAGGACCTGCATCTGCGGCCTGTTAAGCCGCTCCAGCGCACGCTGCACGCTGAGCCGGGCGCTGGCCCGCGCCGCGAGGGCGCTGAAGTCGGGGACCGGCGGGGAGATGAGGTCCGGCCGGGCGTCGAAGAGTGCACGCAGGGAATCGTCGCTGCGTGCCTCCAGCTCCTTGCTCAACGCACGAATGAGGGACATCAGTCCAACGTTACCGCTGGTCCGGATTTCCTGCCCGGCGCCGCCCGGCAACGCTGTCCAGAACCAGGAAAAGCATCAGGAGGAAGGCGAGCGGCAGGCCATAAAGCGCCGAGTACGTAACCCAGGCGGGGGCCACTGACCCTGCGAAGGCCAAAGCCATCACGGCGCCCACTGCCACCAGGGAGAGGACGGCGACAGCTGCGGCGGTGATCATCAGGGCACGCCGGTAACGCGAGGGTGTCATGGACGTAACGCTACAGCTCCTGCGCCCTGCGGCGTGAACGGTGCCGCACGAAGCCCTTGAATGCCTCCGCGAGGCGGGTTAAAGCAGGAATAGGACGGTGGGCAGGATAACCTTGAGGGATAGACCAACACGGTCTGCAGCCGCCATACCCTAAACCCGCACAGCAATGCGGATGCGGTGGCGGGCGGCCGTGTCAGAAGACGCAGAACGAAGAAGGTTGATTACGTGCCTACCGGCAAGGTCAAGTGGTATGACAAGGACAAGGGCTTTGGTTTCCTCGCGGGCGAGGACGGCCAGGAGGTATTCCTGCCCAAATCGTCGCTGCCCGAGGGCGTAACCGAGCTTAAGGCCGGCACCCGGGTTGAATTCGGTGTGGCTGACGGCCGGAAGGGCGCCCAGGCCCTGGGCCTGCGCGTACTGGACAAGACACCCTCCATTGCCAAGGCAAAGCGGCCCAGTGCAAAGGACCTCGCTCCTCTTGTGCAGGACCTGGTGACGGTCCTGGACAACCTGTCCGGAACCCTCTCCGCTGGAAAATACCCGGAAGGCAACAAGGGCAAGGCCATCGCCGCTGCCCTGCGTAAGGTTGCCGACGAGCTGGACGTTTAGGCACTGATGAACCCGGAAGCTGAACAGCCGGTCCCAGCTGTGCAGGAACAGGACGGCACGACGGCGGGTGGCCCAGCCGCTGCCGGCCCGGCCGTTGCAGGGGCCAGGGCTGCGTCCAAGCGCCGCGCGGGCGTCCCCGTATGGCGGACAGGGAAGCCGGATGCCTTCCTCGCCGCTGCCGTGGACACGGCGCGTGCCGCTGTGGAGGAAATCACGGCTGCGCCCACTATTGGCCACCACCTGGCCGCCAAAAGCGAGGGCGACCGCCTGGTGACGCACCTGTTTGAATCCAGGCTGCCTGGCTACCTGGGCTGGCAGTGGTATGCGGTACTTACCCGCAACTCCCGCTCCAAGGTGGTCACTGTCAGCGAGCTCGGCCTGCTGCCGTCGGACGATGCGATCCTTGCCCCGGAATGGGTGCCGTGGGCTGAACGCGTCCGGCCCGAGGACGAACAGGAGCAGGACCAGGAGCAGGACCAGATACGGGTAGGGAAACCGGAAACTGGCGGGCAGGAAGCCAATCCTGCAGACGGCGAAACCCATGACGACCCCCAGGGGCCCGGGATCCTGGACGCGTCCGCCACGGAGCCTGCCGCAAGCGGGCCAGCCGTCGAGCCCGCTGATGCCGTAGCCGCTGCCCCTGGTGCGCCCGCCCAGTTCGCGGAAGCCCAGCACGCAGAAGACCGCGCCGCCAAGCCTTAGGCAGGCCGCGCCCCAGGACGCAGTCCTTACGACATACACAAAGGCGCCCCCCCGGACTGATACCCGGCGGCGCCGGGGGTCGTTTAATCGCGATTGAAATATGGTTATTCCCCGCAGTTAGGGGGGCCCCCGCCGGACAGCCCGCGGGGCGCATCATGCGCCGTTAGCCCCCCC
>NZ_JAJOMC010000041.1 GCF_021129155.1 Arthrobacter sp. AK04 | reverse complement strand
CCCCCATCGAAGTTCCGGCGCCCCCACGCCCCCGCATGACAAAAGCGCAGCCTTCGTCTAGATGAGATCTTGAGCCGAATTTGCCGGTTGCTTGTGGGAACTTTTGGTTACGTTGGAAAGAGTAGGCGAAGCCGGGAAACACGGCTAATGCACGCTGCCAGCCCTTATCGGAATTGGCTGCAGCTTACGTCTACATGGGGGCACATTGTCTGGGGATTTGAATTCTGGGGTCATTGACAGCGAAGAAAAAAGTTTCAGCCGTCGGCGGGTAGTCGCTGGAGTGGCGTGGTCGTTGCCGGTAATCGCCACCGCCATCGCTGCCCCGGCTGCTGCCGCATCACCAGGACCGTCTGCGCCCGTTCCGGCGGCGGTCACCGTAGGGCCTGTCGGGCCAGCGCCTGCCGCGGGAAGTTCTGGCCAGCTGACTGTCCAAGCGCCGACGGTGTTCGATATTCAAACCGGCACGGCGTTTACCGGGTCGTCCGTCTCCTACACGATCACGATTACTGTCGACAAATCAGAGCAGAATTCAAAGGTCGGAATTGCTTCTGCTTCGCCTGGGACGGGCAACGCGCTGCCTGTTCAACAGGGTGATAAGGCTACGACCTTCACTGGAACGTTGACCACCACCCCAGGCGATCATGCCCTCCGTGTCGAACTCGGCGGGTTCAGCTATACCAAGCCGAATAAGTCCGGAACATATACGTACAGATTCGATTTGATGGTAACAATCGGCGGGGCCTCTCTACCGGGGAATTCAACCCTGACCGTCACGTTCCCATGATCTGGAACCACGCCGGTCTGGTGGCAGAAGTCCGCACCGACGGCACCAATCGTGTTGCCCTGCTCCATTTGGACGCAAACCAGCCCGTCGTGTTGGAGGGCACAGCTGCAGCCATCTGGGACCTGATCGACGGCCAGCGGAACGAGCAGGACATCGTCGCCGAGCTTGAGGCCACCTTTGAGGATCCATCGGGGCAAATGCAGTCCCAAGTGCAGGGCTTCCTGGCCAGCCTGGAAGCCCAGCGCCTGATTGAGGCTTCACCAAACACTTCGCTTTAGCAGCTTCAATTCCGGGGGGAATTATGAGCAAGGCACGAATGGCGTGGGCGCCAGGCAGGTTTGAGGACTTACCAGACGGCAGCGATCTGCTGTGCGTGGATGTGCTCGGGACGCAGTTCACTGTCCGGTGGGGCCGGGGGGTTCCCCTGGAGCAGCAGGGAAGCATGAGATCGGCCTGGGCCCGGTGCGCCAGCACAGAGGTGCCTTTGGCACCGCTGCCGGTGGAACCCACCGACGCCCAGCCGTTTTCTGCTTCAGTAACGTATCGGTCGCGAAATGACGACGCCGGCACTTTCCGGCTGGAGGCAGCCTCCTTTGAGGAGTTGGCTGAGAACCTTACGTCCCGGCTGACCGTGGCCGCCATCCTGGCCAATGCCGGCGTACTCACAATGCTTCACGCCTGTGGAGTGGCTGACCCTGCCACGGGGGCGGTGGTTGCCCTCGTGGCAAAGTCGGGGACGGGCAAAACCACGGCGGTCTCCGTGCTGGCCCGGACGTACGGGTACGTTACGGATGAAACCGTCGCCATAAGCCGGGACGGTTCAGTGATGCCTTATCCCAAGCCCTTGTCCCTCAAGCAGGGACTGGGCAAAGCCAAACACCAGCTGGGACCGGACGAGCTCCAACTCCTGCCGGCGCCGTCCAAACTCTTCATCCGGTCAATCGTCCTGCTGAACCGCGTCGAAAGTGCCCACCCATTAGCCCCAGAGTTGGAGAGGGTGCCGCTGGCCGATGCGCTGCTTGCTTTGATTCCAGACTCATCCTCGCAGGCAGAGTTTGCAAGACCACTGCAATCGTTGTGCCGCCTGATCGACACTGTCGGGGGAGTGTGGCAGGTGACTTACTCGGAAGCTGGTGGCCTGCCGGCGGCGCTGGAACCGTTGTTCCAGCCGCAGCCCAAGGCGGAGCCGGAATGGGAAGCCGGCCCAACAGACGAAGTTCAGTCCGGCCTCATCCTCGACGGCTGGGTGAGGCGCACAGCAGCGAAAGACGCCGTAAGCATCGGCAGTGATCTGCTGGTGATGTTGGACAACGAGATCATCCGGCTCAGCGGGATCGGTCCGGCCATCTGGGAAGCATCTGCCAGCCCAGTCGCGCTGGTCCAGCTTGCTGAGGACGTCGGCAGGGTGCACGGAACTCCGGAAGGGTACCGGCACGCCGTAGCGGCAGCCACAGAGCAACTTATCCAGAAATCCGTCTTAACCGAGGGCGGCGAGTAGCCGTCCGATTGGGGGACCGCCCCATGCAGAATACCGGCAGCAAAGTCCGGGAAACCGAAGAACTCGAATCTAAAGGACGCACCATGAGCAAAACAGCAGCCGCGGCGGAAGCACCCCCCGGCCTGGACCTGGCGGACTACCTCCGCATCTTGCGGGTGTACTGGAAGGCAATTGTCGCCTTCACCCTGCTGGCCACCGTGACTGCGGGCGGCTGGACGGTCCTCCAGCCCAAAATCTACTCCTCGGATTCCAGCGGCATCGTGGTGACGCCGGGCTCGGACAACGTGAGCCTGTCTCTCGCCGGGGACAGCCTGGCGAAGGCCAAGGTCAAGAACTACGAGTCTGTGGCAAAGTCACGGCTCGTGGCGGACCGGGTGATTGCCTCCCTGGAGCTGAAAACCACTGCCGATGCCCTGCTCGGCGCTATCAGTGTGAAGGTCCCCCTAGACACTGCGGAAATCCGGGTAACTGCCGAGTCCACTGACCCCGCCACCGCACAACGCGTGGCCGATGCCTGGGTCAACGGCCTCGCTGCCCAGGTGGAAGCGATCGAAACTGCTCCACCCGCTGAACCAGTCGCTGATCCCGGCGCCGCCGCAATGCCTGAATCTATGAACGCCACCGCAACGGCTGTCCGGGTGCTGCCGCTGGGCAAGGCAGTCCTCCCCACCAGCCCTACCTCACCCAATACCAAGCTCAACCTGCTGCTGGGGGCCTTCGTCGGCTTGGCTCTCGGTGTGGCGTACGCGGTGCTCCGCCGCCACCTTGACCGACGCATCCGCAAGGCCGCCGACGTAGAGCTGCTCTTCGGTGTACCGGTAGTCGGCAACCTGCCTGTGGACCATCGCCTGGATGAAAAAAGCACCATCCTGGACGCCGGCACCGCCGCGCAAGTCCACGACGCGGGGGGAGCGATGGCCGAGGCCCTCAGGGAACTGCGCACCAACCTTAGCTTCCTTGATGTGGACCAGCCGCCGCGGATCATCGTGGTTACCAGCTCGGTGCAGACTGAAGGCAAATCTACTGTCACGGCCAATCTCGCGGTCACCATGGCAGCCGCTGGCCAAAACGTCGTAGTGGTCGACGGCGACCTCCGCCGGCCCACGCTGGTGGATGTTTTCAACCTTGTCCCGGGAGCCGGTGTCACGGACGTACTGACCGGCACGGCTGAGTTGGCGGACGTCCTCCAGCCCTGGGGTGCGTTGCCGAATCTCTTCGTCCTTGGTTCAGGCCGCATCCCGCCGAACCCCAGTGAGCTGCTCGGGTCTCGGGCTATGGAGAAGATGCTGAAGGCGTTGGCCGAAGACGCTGTTGTTCTCATCGATGCACCGCCGCTGCTACCAGTGACGGACGCCGCTGTCCTCTCCCGCGCCGCCGACGGTGCGATTGTGGTGATACGGACAGGCAAGACTACTCAGGAGCAATTGGAGCAATCGCTGGGCAATCTCGAGAAGGTAAAGGGCCGGATACTCGGCGCGGTCCTCAACTGCGTGCCGACGCGGGGAACGGACGCCTACTCGTACTACGGAACGTACACCTCCACGCCCAGTCCCGCGTCGCAAGCTGAAACCCAGCCACTAGGACGTGAGCGGCGTATCGAAGACGAGAGCGCATTTGAAGCCGCATTAAGCGGGCGCAGGGCCAAGGACTAGGTGCTTCCATGACAGGCAGTGATATTAAAACGCGCCTTAGCATTCCCGAGGGCGTGCTCCTAGGCCACGCCCTCGTGTCCCGTGTGGCGGACAGCCTGGGTATCAGGGCCTTCTTCATCAAGGGACCGGCAAGTGCGGTCCAGGGGCTGCGCCTGCCCAAGACCTCCTACGACGTTGACGTTTTTGTGGCTCCCCATAATCTGGAAAAGATGCTGCAAGGACTCCGGGAGCGGGGCTGGCGGGAACGCCCTGTGGATCCTGAAAACAGGGCTTTCCCCAAGCACTCCGTTACGCTCCATCATCCCGAGTGGCCATGTTGCATTGACGTTCACTTCAGGTTTCCCGGCATGGAAACTCCGGCAGTTGAGTGTTTCGACTCAATGTACGCAAACACTGAGACGCTTGACCTTGCAGGACAGAAAGTGCGCGTTCCGTCGAAGGCCCTGGGAATCCTGATTCTGGCACTTCATGCCCTCCGGTCAGCCCAACTGCCTGCGTGTCGGCAGGAGCTCGAGTTTCTTGCCCAGGTCACGCGGTGCCAATCGCATGCGTCCGCTGTACTGGAGTTAGCCACAGCCACTGGCTCCCTGGCCGCCGGGCGCCCCTTTCTCGAAGCCCTGCTCCCCAAAGATGCGGCAGTGGAGTGGCCACAGCCATCCAGGGAATGGCATAACCGGGTAGTAGCCAGGGCACCGGGAAGCGCCCAGCTCATCGCGATTGTTCAGGCTCCATGGCAGGACAAACTATGGACGTTGTGGCGCGGTGCTTTCCCGTCGCAGGAGGCTTTTCTCAGCGCAAACATCTACGCCGACATGTCCTTGCGCGGACGGTTCCTCCAGCACCGTGCCAGGTGGGCTCGCTTCCTGCGTTCCGCTCCTCGGTCCTCGCGGTTACTTTGTGGCATCGCACGCACCGAGCGTCCCAAGGCTTCACAAGGAGTCCGCCAGCCACGCTTTACATGTGGAAAATTGCTATCTCCCGCCCGGGATTTGTAGGGTACAGCTATGACAACGGGGAAAGCAATAACCAAAGCCGTCATTCCTGCTGCCGGATTGGGAACTCGCTTCCTGCCCGCCACCAAGGCAATGCCAAAGGAAATGCTGCCGGTGGTAGACCGGCCGGCAATCCAGTACGTCGTTGAGGAAGCGGTTAAGTCCGGCCTCACCGACCTGCTGATGATCACGGGGCGCAACAAGCGCTCGCTCGAGGACCACTTTGACCGCGAGCCCGGCCTGGAACGTGCCCTGGAGCTCAAGGGAGACAAGGACAAGTTGGAGTCCGTGCAGTACGCCTCCGAGCTGGGCCCCATCCACTACGTCCGCCAGGGCGAGGCGAAAGGCCTGGGCCACGCGGTGCTGTGCGCCAGCCAGCACGTGGGCAACGAGCCTTTCGCCGTGCTGCTGGGCGATGACCTCATTGACGAGGCCGAGGACCTGCTCACCACCATGATGGAGGTGCAGCAGAAGACCGGCGGTTCGGTGATCGCTCTCATCGAGGTGGACCCGGCCCAGATCAGCGCTTACGGCTGCGCGGACATCACCGCGGTGGACGGCGAGGACTACGTCCGCGTTAACAGCTTGGTGGAGAAGCCTGCCGTGGGGGATGCGCCGTCCAACCTGGCCGTGATCGGCCGGTACGTGCTGCACCCGGCCGTGTTCGGCATCCTGGAGGAGACCGAGCCGGGCCGTGGCAACGAGATCCAGCTGACGGATGCGCTGCAGACCCTGGCCGCCGGCGAGGGCGAAGGCTCCGGCGTGTACGGCGTGGTGTTCAAGGGCCGCCGCTTCGACACTGGTGACAAGCTCAGTTACCTCAAAGCCGTCATCACCCTCGCGTCAGAGCGGGTGGAGTTCGGCGAGGACCTGAAGACCTGGATGAAGGGCTTCGTCAACTAGGCGACGCTACAGACCTGCCTACAGGTCCGCTGCCGGAAGGCCGCGGACCTGTAGTTCCTTAAGGGCTGCCGCGGCTAGGATGGCGCCCATGACAGCGCCTGACGTGTTTGTCACAAGGTCAATCGGGCTTGGAAAACGGTCGTGAAGAAACAGCAGCTGGCCCAGTTCCATGCAGCAGGAAATTAGGAATCCGAATGCGCCGATTTTCCACCAAGGCCAGCTGGGAAAAGCCAACGAGCTTACTACTCCAACGGGGACAAAAAGTGCCACGTTGGCGGACGCCTCCACAAATCGGTAATTCAACCACCCAGGAACTCCGTGGTAGTGGAGGAAATTCAGGACGGCTGCGAGCTGGCCCTGAACCGGCTGGTCCACTGGGCTCGGCCAGAAGGCAATAAACACCAGAGGGACCAGCATGGCGATAAGAGCAAAGCGCCAGAGCCGGTAGTTCTCGAGCCGCCTCACAGAGCCTTCAGGAGGTCCGTAGAAGGGCTAGCGCTGCGGTACCCAAGGCGGCAACCGCCAGCAGTGCCAGAAGGATGTAGGGGAGCGCGTGGGTGTTGGGGAGGGGAAAGGAGAAATCGTACTGCCGTGGTGCCTTTCGCCAATGTCTCCCCATAGCTCATATTGATACCACAGCCCAGCCTCCCCGATCGCGGCTCAGCCCTTTAAGGCCTTAAACGATGAAGGTGGGTGTTCTCCGCTTCTGGAGTACACCCACCTTCTTCGGTGGTTATTGGTATTGCAGCTATGCAGCGACCTCAGCCTTGGCGCGGCGGCGAACAACAACAACTGAGGTTGCGCCAGCGGCCAGTGCACCGGCACCCACCAGGGTCCAGAGGACCAAGCCCGAGTCGGCGCCAGTGTTGGCAAGGCCGGTTCCGCTTGTGTTGGCCAGGGCGACGCCGCCAGCGTTAGACCCCGCAGCGCCGTTGTTAGCAAAACCGGGAGCAACAACAACTCGGACCGGGCCGACGGTCACCTTTGAGGTGTCACCTGTGGCAGTGAGAGCGTAGCTGCCCGCTTCGTTGATCGCGATCTCCACGGAGAAAGCGCCCTGAGCGTCAGCTGTTGCCTTGAGGGTCTGTGCTTCGGTTACAACAGCGATGCGTGCTGCAACTGACCGGCCGCCGGGGACGTTTGCTCCAGAAGCGGCCGGCGGGTTGCCGGGAGTAACGTTGATTGTCAGAGATTCACCGGCAAGGAAGCCCTGGCCGCGGAATACGAAGCGTTCGCCCGGGCCGACGGTTCCGTCGGAGACATTCGCCTGCGGCGGAAGAGCAGGGTAGGTGGCTGCAACGGCGGGTGAGCCGATTAGCGCAAGTGAGCCAGCGAGTGCGAGTGCTGCGAGTGTTTTCTTCATGAGTGTCCCCCCGGAGACGTTTAAGTTTTGGTGTACCCGATTGTGAGGAAATTTTCCTCTCCGCACGAGACCTGTACGGAACTTACGGATAATGATCCCAAGAGAGACGCTACCATCTGCTTCTGACTGTGAGCAACGTCAATCCAGTCGGTTTACATAGTGTTTACGCAAAGTTCCCAACTTCTAGCTGCAGGTTGCGTTTTCTGTGGGTAACGTCACATCCTTAACATCCTGAACAGTAGGCGTGACAAAAACGTTAGGTTCCGTATGCTGGACTATTTTGCTAAAGGTAAAGTCCAAAGTCTTACTTTCTCCGGGGGCCAGCTGGACAGCGAAGACGCCTACCGGCCTGTTGCTATGGAGGTAGGGTGCGAACTCGGCCTTTGCGCCGTCAAGTTTGACGGTCTCGACGTTTGCCTGGACGGGACCGTAGACGGCAATATTCGTCCGGACTGATCCTGGCGGTACCCCGTAAACGCCGCCTCCGGTGACGTATTCAGGGAGGGCTCTGGCGGCGTCGGGGGATGCTGTATTAGTGGACGTGACACGGACTGTGGTTTCTTGATAGCCGTCTCGCGGGCACTCCTTCACGAGCTGAACTGTTCGTTTTACGTAGTAATCCATTTTGGCCCCGGTGCCGTCATTGAAGTAGACGCCAAACTGTGCGGGCTGCACAGCTGGCCCCGATATCGACCCGCTTAAGGGATAGCTCAGCAGAACGCCTTGCTCCTTGTTCCGGGCAGACCACATCAGGACACGCCCTTCGTCGGTTCCCCGTGTAAGCCCTGAGATGAGACCCTTCGCATCGGCCTCGCCATCGGATAGGGCATTGAAGATTTCCTTTGCTACACCCGCGAAGTAGGCGTCCTGCATTGCGGGTTCTTCAATTTTGGCGTAAACGTCCGAGAGTAAGGTGTGGACAACGTTCGTTCCATTCATCTCAACCGGCAATCCGACGTCGGTCACTACAGCAGCGAGTGCGGGGTCAGCGATTGCAACCGGACCGGTAGCGCTGAGGATGTATCCCAGGACGACCGGGTCGATGGAAAGCACTCCGTCTACGCGCTGTCCGGTCTTTGTTTCCCACATTTTTTGAGCAATTCGCGCTGCGGATGGAAAATCCGGGGTGAGGTTGACGTCCTGCATAAATTTTCCGAGTCGTCCCGAGTAAATCTGCTGTTGTTCTGCGTCCAGTGGCAGGGTCGGTGACATGGTTCCGAGCGAGCTCGCACTGCTTTGGGCTCCCAAGGTGAGTTTGCCCTGGTCGAAGTTCAGTATGGCGAGTGCACCGGGGATACCTCCCGAGGCTCGCGATTCAGCATTGTTTTGAATCATAAGGAGGTAACTCCGCGGCGTGTCTCCACCCAGCATGGCCGGGAGAACTTCTGCGGTTGCAGCTGCTGAGTCGAGGGTGCCGGTTACCTGCGCCAGTTGGCTTCTCGCGTGTGCCAAGGGCTCTGCGACCTGAGGCATCAAATTGCTCTCGTCGATCTGGTTTAGCCGCTCTGCAGAAAGCCGCACTGTGCGTGCGGCCGATGAAACGCTGGGTGAGGCCGCCTGTAGCGGGCCGAGACCGGTGCCGTTACTGCTGGGTAAGACAGTGTCCCAATCTAGAGAGGCGAAGACTTTTACGAGCGGAGTTAGCCCGATACTCGCGACATCATCGGCTGATCGTGCGACTTCGGCTACTGCGCTGAAGTTGGGTCCCAGCACTGGGACGCTGGAAGCCAGCGTCCAAAGCGGATCGTCCGCAGCGGCCTTGGCTGCCGCTGTATGGACTCGCAATCTCTCCACAGCAGCGGTTGCCTCGTCGGGTTTGCTATTTGCGAGGTCATTCTTGAGTACCGGTATGAGCTGTGCGGCGGCATCAAGTTCTTTGGTGATAGTGGATGCCTTGACTGCCAGCCAAGCAAAGCCACTGCCCATGATGATAAAGAAGGCTGCTACGCAGGTGAGAACGGTTAGAAAGGGGCGGCGCCGCCGGATCTTACGCATTTTTCCGTGCATTCTCGGCTCGGGCTGTTTATCTGAAATGTTTTTCCTCATCACTTATCAGGGACGGCCTAGGCCGCGGTAGGTCCATCCGGCAGCGCGCCATTTCGCTGGATCAAGAACATTGCGTCCATCCAGGATGCGGGGAGTGGCCACTGCATCGACCAACTCGCAGGGTTCGAGGTCTCTGTACTCCTGCCATTCCGTGAGCAGCAGCAACGCATCCGCGCCCTTGACGGCCATCTCAGTATTTGGCTCATACTGTAGCTCCGGAAAACGGAGGGAGGCATTTCTAAGGGCCTTGGGATCGCTCACCGTAACAATGGCGCCCTGGAGCTGAAGCTGAGCGGCAACACTAAGGGCGGGCGAGTCCCGGACATCGTCACTCTCAGGCTTGAAGGATGCGCCAAGTACGGTGATGTTTTTTCCTAGTAATGATCCGTCGCATAAGGCGCGCGTTAGTTCAACCACACGGCTGCGCCTGCGCATGTTGATGGAATCCACTTCCCTTAGGAATGTAAGGGCCTGATCGGCTCCGAGTTCACCTGCTCGCGCCATGAAGGCACGAATGTCTTTAGGAAGGCAACCACCCCCGAACCCGATGCCAGCGTTAAGGAACTTACGGCCGATTCGGTCGTCCATTCCAATGGCATCGGCAAGTTGGGTGACGTCGGCGCCCGTCGCTTCGCAAAGTTCAGCCATGGCATTGATGAAGGATATCTTGGTGGCCAGAAAGGAATTAGCCGCCGTCTTGACAAGTTCCGCAGTCGCGAGGTCTGTGACCAGTCTCGGCGTTCCCTCGGACAACGGGCCCGAGTACACCTCGTCAAGCAGCTCAATGGTTAGGTGCTGCGCTGAGCTGTCGGCCACACCATAAACCAGACGGTCCGGTTGAAGAGTGTCGGCAACAGCATGCCCTTCCCTTAGAAATTCGGGGTTCCACGCCAGATCAGCAGTTGGTGCCACCGTCTTAACCCGGTCGGCAAGGCGTGAAGCTGTTCCCACCGGTACGGTGGACTTGCCAACAACGAGGTCACCAGGCGAGAGGTGGGGCAAGAGGCTGGTGACCGCTGACTCGACGTACGTCAGGTCCGCCCCGTTCTCACCTTTTTTTTGAGGTGTGCCAACGCAGATGAAGTGCACTCGGCTTCCTTGGGTGGCTGATACGTCTGTTGTAAACGACAGCCTTCCTGTGCGCTGCACCTCTGCCAGTAGCTCGTCCAATCCTGGCTCGTAAAAGGGGGCCTTAGCAAGGGAGAGTTCGGAAATCTTTCGTGCATCGACGTCAATTCCCACCACTTCATGTCCCAATTTGGCCATGCAGGCTGCATGCACCGCTCCCAGATATCCACAGCCTAAAACAGAGATACGCATGCGAGTGTTCCTTCCCATAATGCCGTCAACCGACCGGCTACTGGTTAATAAGCGCCCGTGCTTTTGAAGACAGCCCGCACGGTTCGGAGCAGGATGCTGAAATCACCTGCCAAGGACCAATTCTCGACGTAATAAAGGTCCAGGCGGACTGAGTCCTGCCAGGACAGATTGGAACGGCCGCTGACCTGCCATAGTCCCGTTAGCCCCGGCTTTACGAGCAAACGCCGGCGGACGTCGTGTTCATAGGCTTCAACTTCGCGGGGGAGCGGGGGCCGGGGACCTACCAGACTCATGGAGCCCCCCAGAACATTACAAAGTTGTGGCAGTTCATCGATACTGAACCTACGAAGGAAGCGTCCCACTCGTGTAATGCGTGGGTCATTCTTCATCTTGAAGAGTGGACCGCTACCTTCGTTATTCTGCTCCAATGCGGCAAGCTTGGCTTCCGCGTCAACTGCCATTGACCGAAATTTCAACATCACAAAGCGGTTGCCCTCCATCCCAACACGCTCTTGGCGAAAAAGAACAGGCCCTGGGCTGTCTAGGCGTACAAGAGCTGCAGCGACCATCAATACAGGAGACACAAGCACGAGAAGAGTTCCGGAAACGGCGATGTCGAACAGCCGTTTCGCCACGCGCTGGCCACCTTCGAGGGTTGGGGTGGTCACATGGATCAGCGGTAAGCCAGCTACCTGTTGGGTATGGATCCGTGGACCGGCGATGTCCGTAAGAGCCGGTGCCATGATCAGGCCTATATTCCGGGACGCCAGTTCCCAGCCCAGGTGCCGCAGTGTTTGCGGGTGCAGTTGAACGCCAGCCGATACTGCAACCGCATCCGCACCGCACGACTCGATGGCGGCAACTATGGACACGGTATCAGGCTTGTGGCCGAGTATCTGCAGCCCCGAGTCCGGTTCGACGGGCCCTTGGCTTTGCACTCCGGGCATATACGCCGCCACCGGAAGGTAGCCGGCGTTTTTTGATCGCCGGAAGGAGGCAGCAAGGTGCGAAACTGCACCCGGGCCGCCCAGGAGTAGCAATCGCGACATGTGCCTGCCCTGGCGGCGTTTGATGTTGAGGTGCTGCCGGATGAGCCATCGTCCAAGCAGCAAGCCCAACAGACCAACCGGCAGTGCAAGTCCTACATAACCGCGGGCCGTATCGAAGCGGAGGACATAAGAAACTATTGCCACAACGCCGAAAAGCCAGAGAGACGCAGCAGACACCCTCTTATATTCATCAGCACCGGATCCCAGAATCCTGCTCTGACGGCTGTTCCACGCGCCCAGCATGAACCACCAAGCGATTACCAAAGCCGCCGACAGCCATAAGTACGCAACTTCCTGGCCAGCCACCATGAAGTCGGGCTCCACTCCGAAACGGATGATGAATGCTCCAACGACGGCCCAAATGATGACGAACGCGTCAACGACGCCTAAAAGGCGTGACCAACGCCTCCGCCAATCCGCGTCCTCATTCACCGGACACCCCCACCTTCAAAACCGCTCCCCCAAATGGCATACCTAGAGAAATGGCTAGCCGCGAACAGAAAGCAGATTGTCCCTGTACCACGCCACTGTGCTCTTAATTCCTTCTTCAAGACCTATGGAAGCGGACCAGCCTGCTTCGGCTAACTTTGAAACGTCCAGAAGCTTGCGGGGAGTGCCGTCAGGCTTTGACGTGTCCCATAAAATCTCACCTGAGTATCCGACGGCGTCGGCGACTAGTGAGGCGAGTTCACGAATGGTGACATCTGTCCCTGTTCCCACGTTGACCTGGGAGGGGCCGTCATAATGTTCCATCAGGTGCAAACATGCAGCGGCCATGTCATCTACGTGGAGGAACTCACGGCGGGGCGTGCCCGAGCCCCAGTTAGTAACCACCTTGGTGCCGGCTCTTGCCGCCTCGTCGTAGCGCCGAATCAAGGCTGGCAAAACGTGCGACCCTTGAGGGGAGAAGTTATCGCCTGGTCCGTACAAATTGGTTGGCATCGCCGAAATCCAGGGCAGCCCGTACTGCCGTCGAACTGCCTGGATGTGCATGATTCCGGCAATCTTTGCAATTGCATAGGCGTCGTTTGTGGGTTCGAGGTGCCCGGTAAGCAGGGAATCCTCACGAATGGGTTGTTCCGCAAACTTCGGGTAAATACAGGACGAACCCAGAAAGAGAAGTCTTTCAACGCCGAATTCTCGTGCTGCGTCGAGAACGTTCACTTGGATGCGCAGGTTTTCGCTTAGGAAGTCCACGGGGTAGGTGTTATTGGCGAGAATACCTCCCACCTTTGCGGCCGCGAGAACCACGTAGCGAGGCTGCACGAGCGAGAAGAACGAAAACACGGCATCCCGGTCCTTCAGGTCAAGGTCTGAAGACGCCCTACCCACCAGGTTGGTGAATCCTTCTGTTTCCAAGTTCCGCCATATTGCCGATCCCACGAGTCCCCGGTGACCGGCAACATAAAAGGGCGCGGATCGGTCGAGGGGCCGTGGTTGGAAGGTGCCGCTTTCTGCCATCAGTTGCTCCAGCTTGACAACTCGACGGTGTCAATCCAGTTTCCGCCGGCATGCTTGAGAGCTTGGATATCGGCGTCTACCATGATGCGGGCCAGTTCAGGAGTATGTACTGACGCCTTCCAGCCGAGCTTGTCCTGCGCCTTGGACGCGTCACCCACCAAGGCGTCAACTTCCGTGGGGCGAAGGTAGCGCTCATCGAATCGGACGTGCTCTTCCCAGTTCAGGCCGGCATGCTCAAATGCAATCTGGAGGAAATCGCGGACGGTGTAGTTGCCGCCTGTGGCCAAGACAAAATCATCGGGCTCGTCCGCTTGCAACATCCGCCACATGCCTTCGACGTACTCTGCGGCATATCCCCAGTCACGAACGGCGTCGAGGTTGCCCATATACAACAGGTCCTGCTTTCCTGCCTTAATTGCTGCAACTGCCCGCGTGATCTTTCGCGTTACGAATGTCTCGCCGCGCCGGGGCGACTCGTGGTTGAACAGGATGCCGTTGACAGCAAACATCCCGTACGCTTCGCGGTAATTCTTCGTAATCCAGTAGCTGTAGACCTTCGCCGCGCCGTACGGCGACCGGGGATAGAACGGCGTCTCCTCGTTCTGCGGGGGAGGGGTGGCGCCAAACATCTCTGATGAAGATGCTTGGTAGAACTTGGTCTCAATTCCGGACATCCGAACAGCTTCTAAGAGCCGAATGGTGCCTACCCCGGTAGTGTCGCCAGTGTGCTCAGGCTCGTCGAAGGAAACGCGCACGTGGGACTGAGCAGCGAGATTGTAGACCTCATCAGGCTTTATCTCGGCAAGCAGGGTAACCAGCCGGGCGCCGTCGCTCAGGTCGCCGTAGTGGAGAAAAAGCTTGGCCTTGGGATCATGCGGATCAACGTACAGGTGGTCTATGCGTGCTGTGTTAAACGTTGAGGCCCTGCGTATTAGCCCATGAACTTCATACCCTTTGTTGAGCAGAAGCTCGGCGAGATAGGAACCGTCCTGTCCGGTAATTCCTGTGATAAGTGCGCGCTTTGTCATGGTGCCCCCCTGAAGTAAAAAATCGCACGACCTATCGGCCGCGCGACGATGCAAGACTCGTGATGAAGTCATCATACTTGGCGATGGCCGTTGCTTCGGACAATGTTTCGCGCCGAAACCGCAAAGCGCTTTCGGCCAGCCGCTTGGCGGTGAGCGGCTCAAGGGCGAGCGCTTCCGCGGCTTCCACCAAGGCGGCGGGGGCTGCTGCATCAACCCTTATACCACCCCCAGAGTTCAATATCTCAAAAGCGGTCACGCTGTCCTCATCGGTAGCGGCAATTACGGGAACGCCTGCGTTGAAGTACGAGGTCAGCTTGCTCGGGACAGCCATGTCTTTGACCCCGGGTAATTCATTCACCAGCAGAACGTCGGCAGCAGCCAGCGCGCGTTGGAAATCCAAATCCGGGAGTGGATCCAGGAAATGGAGTCGGGAAATTCCAGCGCCTAACGTCTCAAGTTGTTTTCGCTGATTGCCGTCACCCATAAGAACAAAACGCACAGCGCTCTTGCGTTCGTCTGCGATCCGCGCCGCTTCGATAACATTCTCGAGACCTTGCTTTTTCCCCATGTTTCCGGCGTGAAGGACAATCACGTCGGCGGCAGTCCACCCCAGTCTGGCCCGCATCTCCTTTACTCCAGAAGTGGGGGAATCAGGCAAATGCGTCCAGTTTCTGATAACTCGTACGCGCTCGTCGGTAACTCCAAGAGACGAAACCATGTGCCGCTTGAAACGGTCGTGAATCGCTGCAACACCATCAGCTGAGCGTAAAACTTTAGATTCCAACGAAGCGGCCAAGCCCGCCAACTTTCCACCGCCGGCGCCCGTCTCAACTACTCCTCGGCTGTACAAATCTTGTATCCAAATGCCTACGGCTGGGCGGCGCGGCCGGAGACGGATACGCAGCATGGCAAGTGCACTGGAGAAGAGCGCCGGGCTGACCACAAGGACGACGTCCGGCTTGTGCCACCGGGCGCAAATCAGGCGAACGCCGAAGCTGAGCTCCATGTGGAGGCGAGAAATGGCAGAAGGGTTCGCGGGGATATGGTGACGAAGACGTTTGACCGACACCCCGTTGATCACTTCTTCTCGTTTCCAGCCGGTGTAGCCTGCCCGCAGCGTCCACTCGGGGTAGTGCGGATAGCCAGCCACCACGTGCACGCTATGTCCGGCCCGGGAGAGGCCTTCCGCAAGGCTGGTGGTATATGGGGCATTGCCGGTCGCCTCAGGAGCGTAGTTCAGTCCAAGTATAGTAATACGCAATTTGGTCATCGCAATGATAGCCTTTAGTTAATTTTCGGGTTTATGCAATTCGGGCGTCATTACCGACGTTCAAGCATCGCCAAGATGCCGGAAGCAAAGTTGTCCACCATTTTATCAATGGTAGGAAAGCCCCAGTTAAAGTTATTCTGTGAACCAACAGTTGATTGCTCGGCCGCAAGAAAATTATGAACCAGTAGGGCATAGGATTCCACGTTGTTTGCAGACGTAAAACGCGATGCCGACTCGGTCAGGTATTCGTGCTCTGGAGCATGGTATGGCCAGGCAGTCGTAAGAATCGGTTTCCGCAGGACAAGGGCGTCTACGGCTACAAGCCCGATGCGACCTGGCATGAGAAACGCAGACGATACGCCTGCAATGAGTGCCTGATCGACAGCTGATGCGTATCCGAGCATTACGACTTGCCCCCGAGCGCGTGCCGCGTCCAGGAGGTGTGCATCCGATCCGCTGCCGCCCACTATCAGTTTCACATCAGGATCTAACGCCCAAAGGCGCTCCAGAGAATCAGCCAAAAAGTTTATTCTTTTACTGGAATCGAGGCCGCCGATGTAACCCAAAGTCCGGCCCAATGTGAGGTTGTGCGCGGCCATGAAGGACAATTTCTGGGATTCGGAAATCGAATCCCGCGCGGTCTCCAAACGTGTCGTGTCGGTAGCATTCATCACAGCGGTAACCCGTGACGGATCCACACCACTGCGTATGGCGTAGTCATGCCCTCCGCGGGTGTATGCAAAAACGTGATCAGATCGACGTAACTGCCAGCGTTCCAGCGCGACATCTAGGGGATTCCCGTCATTGACATACGATTTAATGTGTCCCCAAAGACCTACGCGGATTTGATTCCTGGCTGCGTCATAAATTGCTCGATAGGTGTCCAAGGACGATCCTAAGTGACCCACCACAACAGCGTCATCATGGCGCCAAAGGTGCCGTGCGCCACCCAAGCCAATGGTCCTGCCGCCCACATGTAACTGTTTGGGCTCATAGGTCTCAACCCAGTCAGCTGTGACGGCGTCTCCCCGCTCTGCCTGTTCCTGCTTGGGAGCAGCAGCAGCAACCCTGCAATTGATATCTGCTCCATCCAAGGCAGCTATAAGGGCGGAGAAGAAAGCTTCGCGGTATTTTGGCACGTAAGGCTGCACGATAAGGATGGACCGTCGGCTGCTAGGCATGACTCACCGCTCCTTCATATAGACTCTCCAATTTTTCCGCAATCCTGTTCATGCTGAATGTCCTTCGAGCCAAGGCCAAGGCATTTTCGCCACTACTGCGTCTCTCTGCGGCATCTGTCAAGAGCCGGTCTACGGCTGTCGTCAGTGACTCCAGCGAGGAATCAGCAACGGCGCCCGCCCCTGCTGAGGTGATGGTTTCTGCAAGGCCACATGAATCGGTTACTACCGCAGGTTTTCCCTGGGCGAGAGCCTCCAGCACAGACATCGGAAATGGTTCGTCTATGGACGGCAACACGTACACGCTGCACTTGCTGATTCGCGCGGTCGTTTGGTCCGGGGCAATCGGACCTTCCCAAGAGAGTGCATCCGTGATCCCGGATAAATCGATGGCTCTTCGAACCGCCCTGCCTTGGCCGCCGTCGGGTCCGGCTAGTACAAAGCGGACACCGGGGTGATCAACATGCAGCCTCTTGGCCAGTTCTACGAACATAAGCGGGCGCTTGCGCTCGTGCAGACGAGCAAGAAACAAAACTTCCAAGGGGTCGTCTTCGCTTGTACTGGCCGGAACCGGGGACTCGGGAACCCCATTGTGAAGCTGTTCCAGCTTCGCGCCAAGATCAGTGACTCCGTTCAGGCCGCCGCGTTCTTCTGGCGTGAGGTACAGGGCATGGTCCGCCCCACGCAGGGCCGGTATTGTCCATTTTCGGTCGACTATCCCAGCCAGCGGGTGCCGTGAAGGTGCGACCATTCCGTGCGTCTGCACGATATAGGGAGTACGGGCAGCTCGAGCGGCTAGAGCGGCGGGAAGCGTCACCAGGTCCCTGCCCATATGAATGTGGACGACGTCCGTAGCCGAGAGGTTAGCTTTTAGCCATTGTTGAAGGTCGGGGGCGTATGTGCCCGAGAACCCCAATTTTGGAATAACGCGTGCCGGGAAGAGCCTAACCGGGACCCCGTCGAAATGGTCCGGAAGATTACTACCGAAGCCCCTCGCCGCTGCCACCAGCTCCACGTCGTGGCCAGCGGCACGTAGAGAGCGAGTTTGGTTGACTGCCACTCTGATAGGTCCACCGTAGGCGCCGTCGGGGGTTACGAGGGTTGCTACTTGGACGATCCTCAATTGCGTCCTCCATCTTCCAGTATCTGTGCTTTAGGTGCGAGGGCCCTTGCTCTTTCGGGAACGTCCCGCACGACCAGCGCTCCGGCTCCTACAACCGCCCCTTTTCCGACGGTTACCCCCCGCAGTACGATCGCTTTAGCGGCGATCCAGGCCCCGTCGCATACTCGAATGGGGGCATTGTCATATTCAAAGCTCGGGGAATCCGCCTGATGGCTTCCTGTGCATAGGAAGGCACCTTGCGAGATGCAGACATTGGAGCCGATATCGATTGGCTCGAGATTCAGCAGCCATGCGTCTACGCCGATCCACACGTCATCACCGACGGTCAACTTCCATGGCCAATGGATGCGGACTCCGTGCCGGATCAGTACGCCCTCGCCTATGCGTGCGCCGAACTTCCTTAGAACGGCAACGCGAAGGCGCGCAGGACACCAGACTTTTTCGATAATTAGTGACGAAGCACAAACCCACAGAGCTTGCGTAAGCCTGGACCGGCCCTTGTCGTACCCGGCACCCGTAAACTTCGACAACTGTCGTACAAAGTCTAAATTCACAGCTATCCCCTCACAGCACAGTTCTCAGCAGCGCATGTTGGTGCGCCTTGCGCGGTTTTGAAGGCTTCATAAAACACTTCGGCAAAATGAGCAGGCGTATATTGCAGTATTTCAGGTGATTGAACTCGTCCAGTCCACTTGTTTCGTGAAATTTTCATCTGCTCCCCCAAGTCTTGAAGGTCCTCCGTAACGATGTGCACTCCGTGCATGCTTCTTACCGATCGAGAGACTCCACAATTCTCCGTGACTACCACGTGCATGCCAGAGGCTAGAGCCTCGTTGACTACTAGTCCCCAAACCTCACGATTGGAGGCCAAAACCAGAGTGTGGTGAGCTGCCATAATCTTTGGCAATTCACTGTTTTCCACATGGCCTAAGAACGATATCTGAGCTTCATGCGCGCCAGCCAACTTCTTGAGTTCATCCAGTCGCTCACCCGTGCCAACAATGGTGAGTCGATCCTCTTGCTCCGCGACCCGAATGAAAGAATCGACTATGTCTTGGACACGCTTGCGATCGATTAGTTGCCCCACGTAGAGGTAGCTGTGACCATTAGGGGCTTTATTAGCCGCTCTATCACCCTCTGAAAGCGCGGCCTCGTGGAAGGCTCTTACGTCTACCGCGTTAAATCCCTGCAAGACATTATTCGGCCTTACTCCCATACCCGTTACGGCTTCGTACGCGGCTGCCCCGGGCACGACGATTTTGTTCATGCAGCGGAAGAAACCAGCACGAAGGAAAGAGACAGGACCTGATGTGTGCGTCATGGTGTTCTTGGGACTTTCGTAGAAAGCAACGCGGGCAGTGCGTGACACCATACAAGCCAGCATAAGAACCCAGTAGGCGGGTGACTCCCAACCACCAAAAAGCACAACATTGTATCTAGATACGCTCATAGCAGCCTTGATGCTTTTTAGAAAGTAAAAACGAGATTCGCCCCGGGAAACCTTCCACGCTGGTAGTTCTGCGAATATAAAGTCCTGAGATGTTTGATGATGCCAATCTTGACCACGGTTGGCAGCCGCGTCCCGTTGCAAACCGGCATTCGACTCAAGCAGAGCGACAGTTAGATCACAACGCCGGCCCAAATCTCGCCACACAGGCACTCGGTAAGGGGCAGCTAAATTCGTTACCCAGAGCACCTTTAAGTGTTGGTGCTCGAAAATCGATGGCTCTTTTCGCGGGTTGTAGATCATCTGTTGCCGCTCGCGTGCTTCATTTCCAGGGCGTGAGCGCAAAAACTTCTGCAGTAAACTCGGCGCAATTTACCGGCATTGACGTCGATATTGTGGTACTGCATCATAAAACTCCACATTTCATAAATAGAAGGACTTTTGGACAGGAAAGGATGGCGGAACTAGTAGGGGCGGATGTTAGTTCAGTACCCAACGACCTTGCCCTGAGTGTCGGGTGCCAGGTGCTGTCACTTCAAGGGGGCTTGCACACATGCTAGCGATCTATTGCGTCCTCACGCTGCCTCGGCGCATTTGGTACGGCTTCGCTACTCAGTTGTCAAAGCCGGCAACCGGCTAGCCCGACAATCTGTCCCTGATCTTGACTTGAACCAAGGGAGATGACGGATAGCAGGGGTCCTGGCCGTTATGTTGGACACACTTGGTGTGAGCGTTGGCATCGTCACGGACAGTAATTTGTATCGAAGGCGAGCGGCTGGCTGAGCACAGCTCCTTCATACCCCGCGCACAACGTAGCACGGGTCGCGACCAGAACAGGTACACTGATCGAGACCGCATGAATCAGGAAACATACACTGGTCTAGCGCGTGAATATGGCCGATCTGGGGGCTGGCCGCAATCGGTAGTCCCCATCAATAAGCACAGGGGACCAAGGTCTATGGATTTTAGCGACTATCTGCGCGTCCTGCGCCGCAATTGGATTTTGCTGGTTTCCGTGACTTTGGCAGGTTTGCTGTTCGCAGCTGCCGTGTCCATCTTCGTGAAACCGACGTATAAGTCGGACACGCAGCTATTCGTTGCCATTCAAAATTCGGGAAGTGTCAGCGAGCTTCAGCAGGGCAATACATTTAGTCAGGCGCGAGTTCAGTCATACGTCAAAACTGTAAGAACCCCGGTTGTCCTGCAGCCCGCCATTCAGAATCTCGGCCTCGATGTCACGGCCGACCAGCTAGCTGAGAAGGTTACAGCCACAACAGATCTTAATACCGTTCTCATTAACATTTCAGTTGAAGATAATTCGCCAGTTCAGGCAGCCGCCATTGCACAAGCAATCGCGAATAGCCTTGTAACTGCGGTTGATACTTTGGAGCGACCCAAAGCAGGCGAGAGTTCTCCTGTCAGCCTATCTATAATTCGGCCTGCCACCGCCCCTCCTTCCCCTGCAAGTCCGAATATGCGCCTCAATCTTTCCATTGGGCTTTTGCTTGGGCTGCTCGTGGGTGTCACGGCTGCTGTTCTTCGCACAACTATTGACAGTCGTATTCGGGGTGAGGAGGACATTCGAAGCCTCACTGACGTCCCGGTCCTTGGCGGAATAGCGTTTGACCAACAAGCGAACACGAGGCCGTTGCTGACGCAGGCCCGCCATCAGAGCCCGCGTGCTGAATCCTTTCGGCAATTACGTACCAACCTGAGCTTTGCAAATGTCTCGGGCCCCGCGCCGACAGTATTGGTTACTTCTTCTTTGCCAGGAGAAGGAAAGACCACGACAGCTATAAATCTGTCGATTGCGCTGGCGCAGACGGGACAAAGGGTGTGCCTCATTGACGCTGACCTTCGTCGGCCGATGATTGACGATTACCTTGGTCTCGAGCGGAGTGCCGGCTTGACGACGGCGTTGGTGGGGCAGTCCGATGTATTCGATCTGCTTCAACCTTGGGGAGCCGACGAATTGTTTATTCTAACCTCGGGGCAAATACCGCCAAACCCGAGCGAGCTGTTGGGATCACGGGAAATGCAGAGTCTATTGCGGCGTTTGGAAGGGAGCTTCGACACGGTCGTCGTAGATGCTCCGCCGCTGCTTCCAGTGACCGATGCAGCTGTTCTTGCGCAACACGTTGGAGGCGCGCTCGTAGTTGTGGGTTCCCAGCGAGTGAGGCAACAGCACCTGAAGCGAGCTCTCGGGTCCCTGGAACTAGTTGGCGCTAATGTGATGGGGCTGGTGCTTAACCGCCTTCCGAGCAAAGGACCTGATGCATATTCATATACCTATTACAGCTATGAGTCTAAGGGCGGCTCGTCTGTAAAGGACCATGAACATTCGAACAATCAAGGTCCAGATTCGCCGCCCGTGGAAGGTGTACATACCTCGCCTTCCGACGCGGACGATACGCGGGATGGCTTTGCATCACGGCTCGCGCGTCGCCGAGCAGCTGAAAATTCGCGGTGATGCTTGCAGTTTTGTCTGCATTGGCAGATGGCTCTTAATGCGGCACCTAGGCTATAACCGGAGGCTCCGGCAAGGCTGGCAAAGGCTGGTCGCAATTGGCATTGTCGACGGCATCTCTACAGTGACTGCTTCGCTCGGGTCCAAGGTTCAGACTCTTGCTCTTTTGGCCTTCGTTACTCGAGCGCACGGCGTTGACGGTGTCGGGGAGGCGATTCTTGCCATTTCCGCAGCCTTATTGCTCGTGGCTATAGCGGACATGGGACTGTCACCGCAGGTGATGCGGCTCTTCGCTCAGCAGGTTCTTTGGGACAGGCGTCTTATTGTTCGACCGCTGCTCTGGCGAGCCGCCATTCTGGCCCCGCTGAGCCTGGCTGCAACAGCAATATCGCTTGATGGCGGCATCCAAAGCGGGCAATACTTGATCTGGTCTTGCGCTATATTCCTCTACGCAATCGGTTACCAGTCCTCAATGACAACAACGCAGCTTGCCTACGGGGTCGGTAGGTTTAAGCAGGCGGCCGCCTTAAACGGCTCCCTCCGCGCCGCCAGCGTGGTCCTTCTCGTTGTTCTTGCTGTACTAGAGGCAGGGGTTGTCGATTTTGTCATTGCTCTCTCCGTGATTGAGATACTGATTGCTGGGTTTCAGTATGGGATGATTCCCCGATCGGCCGACAAACAGGAGGCCGCCGCTCGGGCAACCCTTCGCCTGGCCAAGGTTTGGAAGTATGGCACGGGGTCGATAGCCAACACCGTAATGAACCGAAGCGATGCGGTCGTCGTCTCCTTGGTAGCGTCGGCCGGTGTAATAGGGGTTTACGGTCTCGCCAGCCAGGTAGAAAATGCCCTAACAACCGCTGCGTTAATTCCCGCAGGAGCAGTTATCGCTTATACCGCCAAGGCGACTACCAGAGCGGAGGAGAGGGAAATTGGCAGGATAAGTGCTAGGTTCGTCGGAGTTGGCTATTGCCTGTTGGCGACTCCGTTCCTGTTCTTCACTGAGTTCTTCGTTCTTTTAATCTTTGGCACTCGTATTTCAGATCCGTTACCCTTCCAAATATGTATTATTGCCGGACTATTTTCATGTCTCGGTGGCGTTGGAATGCAACAGTTAACCGGCAGGGGAAGCGCTTCTGAGGTGGCGAAAGTGTGGTCGTTCACCGCTGTATTTGCAGTCGTTGGGCTTCTTATCGGCGCCGGACTTTGGGGTGCTCTCGGTGCCTCGGTCGCGGCTCTGGCCCGAGATGTTTTTTTCTGGGGAGCAACAAAGATCGCATCAAAGAGACCCGGGCCCGTATTGGAGGCCTCCGGCAAAATTATGGAATTGAAATGATGAAAAAAAGAGTGTACGCAAAGCTAGGGCGAGCAGGACTGGGGAATGAGTTGTTCCCATATCTCCGTGCTGTAGACGCTCATCTTGATGGTGATCTGCACCTTGTGCCACCTCGTTGGATCCAGCCTCGTTTAGGGCCTTGGCTTCGGAGGGAACGCGACCTGAGGAACTACTGGCGTCTATTTCGCCCGCCGACTTGTAGGGAGTTCGCACATCAACTGTCTTTGGACGTTCTCTATCACTTCCGCAACAAATGGCCGCTTTTCAAGGGCGCCGGATCGTCGACGTTAATCATCACGGGCATGGAGCAATATTTTCAATCCCTGAAACGTCCGGGGCCGTGGTATCGCGAATTCTTGGCTGCCCAGTTACGGAAAGGGATGTTATCGCCACAATTTGAGCAAGACTATCTCAGTGTTCACGTACGACTTGGTGATTTCGCGCGGCCTGCCACCGACACAAACAAGCTTGTGCAGAATAACGTTGGCACACCTTTAGAGTGGTACGCGGAGATAATTCGCTTTGTGAAAGCTGCGAATCTAAACCTCGCCATTGTCTTGTCATCAGATGGTTCTGATGATGAACTGGCCCCGTTGTTGCGTATTCCGGGCGTCGAGCGGACTACCGCAAGAAATGCCTTGGACGAGTTATTTATTATGTCGAGGTCGAGAGGAATAGTTGGTAGTCGATCGACTTTTTCGTCGTGGGGTGCATTTCTTGGTGCAACACCGTTGCTGCTCATTGAGGGCGGGAATGCGTATCCTCCTCATGCTGACGTGTGGGAGGACACGTCTGACCGCGAGCGTAAGGCCTGGCTTACCGCCGTTCTAACAGGATCACAGAGTACAAAGACCAGAAGTTGATGATAAGTGTGCTCGTGTTTTGCCAGACAAGGTCGGACAAGAAACTAGCTCTATCAAGGGAGTAGAAACCAACAATGACTACCGTTGCAGTTCCGTTTGTACGTACGGAGGCTAGCCAAAATCCCAACCTGAGCGTCAGGACAGGAGAGGATCCCGCTGAACCCTATATGCGAGCTATGACGGTTGCGTTTGCTTCGATTCGGCGCTGGAACCCCGATGCAAAACTGGAGCTGATCTCGAACGTCCCGCCAGAACTGGTGCACCTTCGAAACCTTGAACGCGTTGGCGTCGAGTATAAGTCCGTACCCTTCGACCACCGTCCCCCCTCGGGCTTCACGCAGCGCTTTAGCGCCTCGCTCTACATGCTGGATGCTCTAGCAGCCTCTACAGCTGAAATGACTGTATTGATTGATCCCGACGTTTTGTGTATCGATCGACTCAACAAAATGCTGCCCTTGCCCCACCATGCCGCTGCGCTGAAGATGCCATTTCCACCCAATGAGGACATCAACGGGCTGACAAGAGCGCAGGCCGGCGGGTTACATGCAGAGCTTGGCGAGCCTTGTGACTCGCCGGAACACTTCGGCGGTGAAGTTTACGTTGTACCTCAGAGCCAACTCGGGGTACTCGTGGAGCGCAATGAGGCTGCCTGGGCCCTAGCGCTACGGCGACGAGCGGCGGACCTGCCCACCTTCACCACAGAAGAGCACATTCTCAGCTATTCGCTTCGCGGGCTCCCGACCCAAGATTTGGCCGGTTACGTACGTAGGATCTGGACCACGCACCGGTACAGGCAGGTGAACGGCAAGGAGTCCGACCTTGTTCTTTGGCATCTGCCAGCAGAAAAGGATAGAGGATTTCGCCGCCTCTACCCGTTTGCGCTGGACCGTACCTCCTGGTTTTGGCAGTCCGAACGCAGTGAATTCGTGGAGCGCTCCGGCAAGGCTATGGGCTTCCACAGCCGAGTGGCTTCCCGCTTCGCCAAGGATACGATGGGAGCAGTTGTTGCAAAGCTGCAGGGCATGAGGCTTGAGGCGTAAGACGAAACAGGGAAGGCTACTATGTGGGATGCAGCACTGGCGTGTTGTGCATTCGGCATAATTATTTGCCAGGCTGTCCTGGCGAAATTCGACCGTTTCACTTCCGTCTTTTGGCCGTGTGCGCTTTATCATGAATGTTTCCCGTTGGTAGTTAAATGTGCGCTGAGTTCGTCTTTTGGAGGAGGCTGCACATCCCTTCTGCATGGCGGTTAGATAAGAGTGAACATAGGAGAACGCGGTGCGAGCATCCAGCGGAATGCGGCCCTAGATTTAGTACTCGGGCGGGCCTAGTTACTTTCTTCGATGATTACATGACGGTCGTATCCGATTACATCCGAAATTGCGCTCGCGCCTTCGATGATTGCCCGAAAGTGATCTCGGATGTGCTGAGAGACTACGTAAGTGTGAGCGCGTGACGGGCCTGGAAATAACTCTTTACTATGGTCCGTTATTCGGTTGGATCACGTTCTACCTACAGCGCCGATGATCGGGCTGAACGCCTTCGTCACAAACAGTTAGACTTGATCATTTCTTGAGACTGTGATCCTAACATCGGGGCCATGGGTAAATATGGGGGCACTTATGAGAGCCGGTATTTGCGTCGCGAGGTAAGAAGGCGCCGGGTACAGCTTCTTACGTACGCTTTGTTGGCCGTGCTTGCCGCGGCAACGGTGACAGCGGTGTTCGTAGCGCTACAACGGTAAGACCGAGAGGGTTGAAGCCCTTGTTTACATGACTTGTCATTCCGCCTGTCACGTGATTAGGTCAAAGTCGATGGGAATCACCGTGATCGATGGAGGCTGTTGTGGCTATATCCGAGTTTGCCCTGGCGCTATGCGCGCTGCTGGGCACCCTGCTGGTTCCCTTCTTCGTCCTGCAGCAGACACTTCGGCTAAAGCGCCGTAGGATCCAGTCCCCGCTCCCGCCGCACCGAGAGGCAGTCGCCGCTACCCATGCCGTACGTTGACATCAATCCACATAAAAGCCGCCCTAAGTGGCAGGGCTACGCCCTCCTTGTCGTCCTAGTCATCCTCAGCGCCGCCGTAATCGGGGCGGCCTTCGCTCGCGTCTGAGACGATACCATTCCCGCAGCCTTTAGAATTGCTGTTTGAACCAGTGATGAAGGCCATTTGCCGAGCGTCCTGGGGGACACATATGCCCGATCGAGCGGATCACAACGCAGGTGCCGATGCAGAGGATACGGGGCAACCAATCCCCGCCGACGTCGTGAAATTCGCCGCGCCGAGGGCCATGTCATTGATGTCCGGACAGGAATCATGCCAGCTTTAACACCCACCTCTCCCGACCAGCGGGAGCCCGTCCGGCCGTTGACGCGGCGGACTTCGTGGGCGGAGGCGGCAAGGGTAGCGTCCGCCGCACCTACCGCTTACGGTTCCGCTCCCCTACGGGCGCCTGTGTCGACGGGCGGTGCTGCCGACACGATCGTGGTAGTTCGGGTGCACCCGCTTCGGAAGCACCGGTAGCACTGCTTTCTCTTCCTGCAGAAGCTGAAACTCTACGCCGGACCCGTCCGACCACTGCAGATGTGATCGCCGATTCGCCCGTGCCAGCCTTCATCAGCTCACCTGGACTGTTTACAAAGGAGCAGACCACGGGTCCGGTGGGCGGAGTGCGCGGCGCCATATTCAACATGACCGGCGACGCAGCCTGCGCCATTGATGCAAACCCTGATTCCGGCGACCTGGTGAAGCGCACCCTGAGAGAGGGCATATATCAGCAGTCTAGCCCCGTACCATATCCGACCTGCTGCAGAACATGAATCTATCGATTCGCTAACCGGTCAGACACGCTACATGCACCACGCTGGCCGGCTCCACTTGATTGCGGGGAACAAGGCCCGGAAGTCTCAGACTCACTGACTGCTGAAGAGTATCTTCGCATCCGTAAACTCATTGCGACGTACTACTCGGTAGCCCTCACCGGCTGCGGCACCGGTGTCACCCACAATGCCATGAGCGGCATACTGCAGTCTGCGGACAACCGGGTGATCGCCGCGGGCTATGCGGTGAGCGGCGCCAAGCGCGCTTGCAGCACACTGCACTGGCTAACCAGCCACGGCTACGAAGAGCTGGCCCGGGGATGCCATCGTGGTGATCACAGACAAGGACGAGGTTTCCGCCCGCGTAGACAAGGACGCTATGGAGGAGCACCTTGCCGACATCTGCCGCGTGCTCGTTGCCGTCCCGCATGATCGCGGGCCGACGGCGACCTCGTGACTCTTGACCGGCTTAAGCCCGAGATACGACGTGCGTACAAGGAGATTGCTGCAGCCATGGTGGAGGGGTACCGGTAGCCGGAAAAGCTTTGTTGCCTGCAGCGGCCGCGGCCCAAGGGCAGGGCGGTGCCCTTACTGACCCTTCGTTGCTAGCGAATATCCTATCAACCGCTTGTGCCAAGCTACTGGCCGAAGGTGCCGCTGTAGAATGCACACCCATTCAGCAACGTCTTCCTCATGACCCTTAGCAGGAAAAACCTGGATCAACGGCCCGTATCGGTAGTCGAACCTCATTTCCCCGGCCAAGGTGAATACCGACAGGAAGTCCAGTTGGTTATGGGAAATGCGGAAGATGTCTTCCACAGAGAAGGCACCTACGATATCGTGGCCGCTGGGATAGAACACCCTGAACGACGGCTCCCCGCCCGCCCATGTTCGGGTACCTTCAACAAAGGCAGCAAAGTCCTGGTGAGTGGCGAATCTCGCAGGTATCCGAGACTCGAAAGTCGGCTTACTGGCCAGGTCAAAGAAGCGGGCGTGGCGCCTCTTCCGCCCTAGGATCCCACTGCCAGACCACGGTTTGTTCATACGAGCAAAGATACCTTGGGACGGTCCTTTTCAGAGAGTCGAACCAGAGGCTAATACTTCCACGCTTGCACGCTCAGTAAGTAGCGCGGTGCGGAAAAGACAGGTAGTTCATGCGCGTGCGCCGCTTGCCCCTGGCGCTTACGGTCGGATCATGGATCGTGGAACTTACGCAGGGGGCCAGCGTTGCCAACCGCAACGACCTACCGAGCGCGACATTCAAGACATCATTGATCTCATAAGCAAGGACGGAAGTCACAGAGCAACTACGGTCTTGCGGCCCGTTTCGCCCGGCACTTTACGATGGGGGACTATGCTTACAGTCCTACGAATATCTGCAGCTCGTGTGGGCAGAAGGGGTTAGTCGCTGATGCGTACGACGCTGTGCCAGCTTCCTGATTTTCCTAGAGCAGACCTCGTCCAATCGTCGAAAAACTGTTGGTCTCTTGATTGGTCCTTGAGGGTAATCGGCAGCTTCTCTTCATAGAGTCAGGACGCATGGGGATGAACAGCACGTCAAGATCTGAGGGCGGCGGACTACTGTTCCGCATCTCTGTCGACGCTATTGAGGCGGTGGCAAGGTCACTATACGGGGAGACGGAATTTGACGCCCTGCCCCTAGGAAGCCAAGTTAAGGACGCCTACCGGAAACGTGCGACGTCACTGTTGGGACTTGCTGCGGACGCGGACGGGCGAGCCCATCAATGCTACGCAGACCGTGCGAGTGCTGATAAAGACACCGACTGTATGGGCGAAAGGCAGGATGTCTGCCGCCACTGGTGTGCCCTATGTCGACGTCCCTGAAAATGAAGAACGATAGGTCACGCGTACGAACTGCAGCTGGTCCGGATGACGCGCCGCATTTCGTGTTTTCCACGGCCTGGCGCAGAGGCCTATAGTCGGAGCGGCAGCTACTTAGCCACAGGGTGAAGCTCCGAGAGTGCCGATCTTAGTTTGACGTCGGGCCGTCGCTTTCGTAATCTCAGCGACATTTGTTCGGTGTTTGTGATTTATCCAATAGTGCCATTACGGTGGCCATCAACCAGCGGTATAGGCCCCCATGCAGCCAATTAGTCCACCGGGCTTGGAGTTTACCTAATCCGGACGGCCTGGGCCTATAACCCGAGGCGTTGCACCAACGCAAATGATGAGCACCTTCCGCAGTGGCTGGCATGGCGATCGATCCCGCAGGCAAGGCAAGTTGGTGCACTTCGCCTACAGCTGCGTTCCCATGACGAACACGTGCGCAAGTCGTCAGCGGTTGACGCTAAGCCCACCGAGACTCACTCTCTCAACCGGGGCCACCAGCAGGTTCGGTGCGGTAATTTCGCTGGTCCGGCAGTGTCTGGAGCAAGCGGCGACCTCGGGGAATCCGTAACTGGACCAAGGGCGTATCGAGTATCCGTCGTAATCAGAAGCGGCCATCGTTTCCGAGCTTGCAGAAGTGCCGCAGTACAAAACGTGGGTCGGACGATCATGATTAGCCGCCACTACCAGGCTGACACGAGCACATCTTTCCGGGCAGGGAAGTTGCAAAAAGCGATGCCGCCGACATGGCACGCTGCCGCTCGGACATTCCGCTGGTGACAGGCTGGACTAGATGTGGACGCAGCCGCGCCCGCCAGTTCCTCTGACTCGTCTTGGCTCCCCCTATGATTGGCTCTCATGGAGAGACGAGTAACTTCCGATATTTTGCGCCACGTTGCTGGGCTTGAACTGCTGCCCCATAGATTTCGGGCGCCGATACTGCGCAAGGCCCGTATTGTCATCGGGGATCGCCCCTTGGTGATGTCCGGTGTCCGGTTCGCCAAGAATGGGCAGATCACCTTAGGAGATGACGTTTTCGTCAACTATGGCTGTTACTTTGATGCCGAAGCCGACATCACCGTCGGGAACCAGACTCAGATAGGGGACCACGTACGCCTCATCACAGCTACTCATGAATTAGGGGGAAGCACGAGGCGAGCGGCTGCCGCTTACGGCGCACCGATAGTGATTGGTTCCGGCGTTTGGATAGGATCAGGCGTGACCGTGTTACCGGGAGTTACTATCGGTGACGGTGCTGTGATCGGGGCAGGTGCCGTCGTCACTAAAGACTGCAGACCAGACACGCAGTACGTAGGCGTCCCGGCTACTGCGCACAGAGCCCTAGGCTCGAGCGACAAATACCAAGAGACGTTATGATTCCCTACATTACTATTTAGGGAAAATGTACTGTGTGGAATTGAGCGTACTATGCCGGAGCGCCAGGCCGAGACCGTACTGCTTAAAACATGCCGCGCGGCAAACCCTGAAAGTGATGGATCATATGAAAGACCTCCTTTATCTGTGCTCGAAGTTCGACGTGCAACGATGCTTCTGCCTGCGCTGCGGAACGGTGACCGCCGAAGCGCTCGACTTCTTCTGCTTCCGGGACAGCTACCGGTACCAGACATCGGAAAATAGGACCGCGTGAAGCACTCCAGACCTGCATCACATGTACACCCCCAACGCGAAGTTCCGGCTGCCATGCTCAATGCCCTTACACCGGCGTTGGTCATTGCAGCTTCCTTGATTACACCGCTCTTCGTCGCAGCTCCCCTTCGGGAATGGACGCTCAACGCTGGATTATTGTTCGCCATTTCTGCATATGCTGGGCTTCGCTTGGCCGTCATCGGTTCGGACGGGCGTGGGCGCACAATGCAGTTTTTCTTCTGGGTTTACGCCTACTTTTTCCTTGGCCTCGCGCCGCTCGCCCAAATCACCGAAGGGATATGGCCATGGCCGTCGACGGTTAGTACGCAGACTGGGGAAATGGCGTCGGTTATCATCGTTGCCGCGCTGCTTGCCTATGAAACAGGAAGAATGTACTGCGAGCGGCGGCCACCTACAGTTGGCTGGGCTCAAACCCCACGGGTTCTGAGCCCCAAGAGGATGCTTGTCGTTTTGCCTGTTGCTGCCCTCGTGAGTATTGGCCAAATTATCCGGATTGGTCCATCAACTTTACTTGCTGACCGGGAATCTTTCAGCAATCTGTTAGCGGCCGGTGCTGGTGCAGATGCCCGGGCAACCGCCGGCCTTACCGTGGCCGCGCTGATTAGTGCTTCTTTTGCTTCCGCCTACCTGATCGTCCTTGCGAAGCGGAATAAGGTGATCCACGGATGGGCACTTACAAGTGTCTTTCTTGTAACGCTCGCTCTCTTCGCGTCCAACCCGAATTCCTCCGCCCGTTATGTCACGACAAGCGTCTGGGTCGGTATCCTCATGGCACTGCTGTGGCCCCTCACGAGGAAGGCCTTCCTATGCCTTGCCCTAGCGGTGACGGGTGGGCTTCTGGTGATTTTTCCGCTACTAAACGTTTTTCGTAGGGAGGGCGGGAGGGCAACAACCTCTGACTCGCTAAACGGTACGTTAATTCAGGGGGACTACGACTCCTTCCAGCAGATTGCCAATACCGTGGACCACGTATCCGAACATGGGCACACTTACGGCCACCAGTTCCTGTCAGCCCTCTTGTTCTTCGTTCCCCGCTCTCTCTGGCCGGAGAAGGGCCTTGACACCGGGGCTCTCGTGGGTGCATCACGAGGCTATTACTTTACGAACCTGTCAGCCCCGCTTCCCGCTGAAATGTATATAGACGGTGGCTTATTTCTCGTCGTGCTGGCGTTTCTCGTGCTTGGTGCTTTCACAGTGTGGGCCGAGCGCCAGGCGCAAAAGCCCATTACGGAGCGCGGGTTTGTCGGGCTGATGGTTCCGATGGTGTCCGTCTACCAAGTAATCATCCTGAGAGGGTCGCTCCTGCAGTCCATGGGCCAGATCATGTCAGTGATGCTCATCGTCTGGTTGTGCACCGCGAAACCCACGGTGCCGGACATTAGACATCCGTTGAGGCATAATTTGGCGGTGGCATGACCGTCCAGCTGAAGATATTAGACAAGCAGCACTAACGAGAATGGCTGCATTCCGCAAGAGAGCGTGGAGGCCTACAAGTAAAACAGATATCGGTTCTACGAAGGCAGCGTGTGTACGTGGTTTGGTTTGCGCACGTACTCGTTGCGGCGACATAGTTCAGCGGCAAAGCTGTGCAAGCGTTCTTGGATCCTCTGAGAGAACTACAACAACAGTCATTTTTGCTGGCGCAAAGTGTCTGGAAGCGCTGCCCTCCCCACTGAACACTTCTCCTGTCAGCGATGGTCGAAAAGTGAGCCATTTCGTGGGCGGAGGATTCCAGCAGTCGTTGCAACAATTTATGGTTCTGCCGCGGATGAAGACAGTCTAGCCAGACGTTCTAGAGGACTCTGCCAGCCTAGGATCTCGCGTGGGCGGCGGTTGAGTTCAGCAGCAACCTTGGAGAGATGTTCTGGGCTGTGGACACTCAAGTCAGTGCCTTTCGGGAAGTACTGCCGGAGCAGGCCATTGGTGTTCTCGTTCGAACATCGCTGCCAGGGGCTGGCGGGGTCGCAGAAGTAGACGGGAAATCGTGTGCGCCGGGTGAATCTTGATGACAGGCCATTTCAGTGCCCTGTCCCACGTCAAGGAACGCCGGAGATGGGCGGGAAGTGAACCCATTGTGGCTGCCAGCCGGTCGCGGAGATTTTCTGCACCGCGGTTGGGCTCATTATGATCAGCTGATGAAACAGGGATTGGGCAATTCCGAAGCCTGCCGGATCGTGGGAATCAGCCGTAGTTCGGGTACTCGATGGCGGCACGGCCACACAGTTATTCTGAAGTCGGGAGACATAAAGAAGTATGCTTGTCGACCACCATGCGAATGCTGTTTGCCGGGGTCGCCAGTCCCCCCGGATACCCCGACCGGACGCCACCCATCTCGCTTCGGAGGCCGACGGTCATCTCCGCCTGATTCCTCCCGGAGTCGAAACGGATCACGATCGCAGACCTGTTGCATAGCGGCCGGAGCATCTGTGCCATTGCTAGGGAGCTCGGACGGAGTCCATCGACGGTGAGCAGGGAGATTCGCCGGAACACTCATGTGCCCTCGGGCAGTTACCGTCCGCGGACGGCTCAGCGGAGTGCCGAGCGCAGACGGAGGCGGCAGCGCACCGGGAAAAACGCCGGCAACCCGCTCCTGCGCGAGTTTGTGAAGGAACACTTGGAGCAACGCTGGAGCCCCCGTCAGATATGCAACCGCTTACGCGCTGACTTCCCCGGACAAACGGAGATGCACGTGGCGCCTGAGACCGTGTATCAGGCCCTGTACGGGCGTGGAAGCCTGGATCTGGCGGTGGATCCGGCTATCACACTCCGCAGCGGACAGACCGGTCGCCGGCCTCGCCGCCGGAAGGAGCATCGGACGAAGCGTTTTCCCGACATGGACTAGTACCAGCACATTGGGAGGGGGATTTAATCATTGGAAAGGGTGGCCGGTCTGCCATTGGCGCCTTAGTCGAACGGACAACCCGCCTTATTGTCCTCGTGCATCTGGCACGCGCAGCGTTCTTCGGAGGCGCTCCCCGGGACTTCCTCCGCCTTTTCATCTCTGCCACTTGCAACTCCTAAATCGCTCAGATGTTGCAACGACCGCTGGACGCCAAGCCGTCACAATGGCTCACTTTTCGACCGTCACCGACATCTCCCGAAATGCAAGACGCAGGCGGGTGGAACCGACGCTTGGACGGATACGCACTGGTTTACTCCGGCACTTTGGAGGAGCAACGTTAGAATGAGTTAGAGTCGGCCTGAACAACTATGCGTCGGTGACCGACGGACTGTTGCCGAACTCCAGGCTGATGGTGGGATTCGAGCGGGCGATTCTCGATCGACGCCAGTTAAAGCGCTCGAGCGGTCCTGGCCAGGACCGACCAATGCGATCCCCGTGCTGCCTACGGCCCGGAACAGTATTACTTGTTCATAAAGGCGCTCCATTAGAGGCCCTGGTAACACTAGACGAACAACGCTAATGGTTTCAGCGATACTGCAGGTCGTAGAGGTGACCTGTCGGGGACCCTCTGCGCAAGTACGCAAAGGGTCCCCGGACGCTCCGTTCTGTCCCGAAAATGCTATCCAGCGCTCAGCACGAAGTCGTCGAAACTAAGCTTCATCCCTGTTGTGCTCTTGGAGGAGATGGCCGCCGTCAGCCCGGTACCTCCTGCCGTTTGGAGGGCCGTAGTGCTGTCCGTGGCGGTGACCTGTGGAGCAGGCTGCGCCGTGCCGGCCTGCCACACGGTCAGCGCGAGCGTGGTGGGGCTCACGCCCACGGACTTCAGGCGCAGCGAGAGCGTGGATCCCGGGGCGGCCGAAAGGCCCTGGACAGCGACCTCCGGTCCGATGATGGTTGCGGGATCAGAGCCGTTCATCCGGTAGATCAGGGCGCTCACGGTCCCGTTGGGCAGCACCCTGGCCGTGCCTCGGTATTCAACGGCAGGAGCCACGCGGCGGGTGACGATGCTGGCGTACGCGCCGCTTCCGCTCGCTGCCGCGTTCAATTGGACCGTGGCCCTGGTATCAGTATCCGTGGCTTTGACGCCCAGGAAGACCTGCCGGGTCTGTCCCGGCGAAAGGGTGAAGGCGCCGCGCTGGCCGTCCACGCTGAGCGTGGAGCTGTTGGGCGTCCAGGAACCACCGAGGTCCGCCGTGCCCCAGGTGCCCGTCAGGATCCGGGTGAAGGAGTCACGCGCAAGGACCGCCTCCGCCGCTGAAACGGTGACCGCCACGCTGGCGGACGCCGTCGCTCCCGCCTCGTCCCGGACCGTGTAGGTGAAGGAATCTGCTCCGGAGAACCCTGCTGCCGGCGTGTAGTTGTACCCTCCGGACGGCTGCATGGTGACCGTTCCGTGGGCCGGCTGCGTCCAGGCCGAAACGGACAGGCCCCTGCCGCTGTCATTTGCCAACACGCCCGGCGCGGCCACAGCCAGGGCTGTCTCATAGGAAGCGGAGGCAGCGTCGTCCTTGGCCACCAACGGCACATCCGGAAGGTCCGTGTCCGGGACGAAGACAACATCCACGCCGTAGCTGCTCGCCGAATAGGACCGGGTGGGGAAAGCCCCGGTGGCCGTGGCGTAGATGCCGTTCAAGGAAGACGTGGTGCTCGCCAGCCCGCGAAGGGGAGGGGAACCGGCAGGGCTGGTGAAGTAGTTGACGTCCTGGGCGAACCGGCCTACAGGGGCGGAGTAGGAGGCGACATATGCCGTGTTCGGCTGGACCCGGATGCCACCGGGGATCTCCACCTGCTGCCATCCGGAGCTGGTTTCGCTCCCTGCGTTCGCCGAGCCCAGCAGCGTGCCGCTGTTGGACCACAACCGAACCGGGTGCAGTCCTGTGTTGGCTGAACCCTTGTAGAAGCGGACCGCCGTGATCATTCCCGGTACATCAGTGGCAAAGCGCACTCCGAGTTCGTGCGGGCCCGTGGATGATGTTGAGGTCACTGCCGGGACATGCGTGGGGGCAAAGATGGAACAGGGGCACTGCCGGGGGCTTGCCGTGTTGGGACCGTTGGGGTCCGGGATGACGGAGGCATAGCTGCGGATCTGGGCGTTGTAGGTATCCGAGGGGGCCACAAGGCCAGGGCAGAGGTTCCGCGCTTTCAGACCGTCCAGTATGGCGGGAAGTGCCTCGGCGGTATGAGGCGCCCAGTCATGGAGGACAACAACACTTCCCGACCGGACACGCGAGAGTACAGCACTGGAGACCGCCGTCGGGCTGGTTGCAGCAGTGTCCCCGGTGTTGACGTCCCACAGCACCTGGCGCAGCCCAAGGGACTCGCCAACGGCGGCAACGTCCGCGTTGCTGTATCCAAAGGGCGGCCGGAACAGGGTGGGCCGCGCCGCCCCCGCCGCGATGATCGCGTCATTGGCGCGTGTGAGCTGGGACCGGACCTCTGTTTGGCTCACCCTGGTCAGGTCGGGATGGTCCCAGGTGTGGTTGGCAACCGTGTGGCCTTCTGCCTGCTCCCTCAGGACAAGGTCAGGCCGCGTCACCTGGTACCGGTCCGCTATCCGTTCGCCAAGGTCAAAAAAGGTGGCGTGCACGCCGTAGGAGCGGAGGGTGTCCAGGATCCACGACGTGCGGTCCTTGGTGGATATGTCCGGACCGTCGTCGAAGGTCATGGCCACAAAACCGCCGGCGCAGTCCCAACCGGCTGTGTTGTCGGCGGCGGCGGGGCTGCCGAAGGGGATAAGGAGGGTTCCAGCAAGGGCCGCTCCCAGGGCGGACGCAGTCCACCTCCTGCCGCCGTTCCGGGTCAATGTCCGCTTCCGTGAGCGCATGCCAGCCTTTCTCAACCTCAAGGCCAGCCGTGAAACGGCCAGCGTGAACGTGGGGACTTGTCCCCCCACCCGGGAGTGGGTTTGTCTACCGCAGGTGGGCAGAGGGCCTGGAGCTGTTGCCCCCCTTGGACGAATGCTTCTGCATTGCCGGCGCTAATGGAAGGCGGGCACCCAAAGAATGTGGCTCTCCGCAGAGTCCACATTGCCCCCGTTTATGGCTGTGAGGGGATTTAGCGTGTATCCAGATCCTCAAACACCAGGAACGTCTGCGTATCCAGCACGCCCGGCATTGACTGCAGCTGGTCGAAGATGACCCGGCGCAGGTCGATGTTGTCCACAGCGCGGACCAGCAGGATCACGTCGAAGTCGCCGCCCACCAGGGCCACGTGGTGCACCTCGGGGATGGCGCCCAGCTGGTCGCGGAGTTCGCGCCAGGCGTCCTGCTTCAGCTTCAGCGTCACGTAGGCGGACGAGCGCAGCCCTGCCTTAATGGGGTCCACCAGAGCGGTGAACTTGGACAGCACGCCCTCGCCGGTGAGCCGGGCGATGCGCGTGTAGGCGTGCGCCCGGGAAATATGGACGTTCTCGGCCACCTGCGTCACGGACATGCGGCCGTCCCGGGTCAGCTCCGCAATGATCCTGCGGTCGATCTCGTCCAACGGGACAGGTTCAGTCCCGGTATCCCTTGCTGCCACGTTGCCCAAGGCCCCCGTCCGTAAGCTGCCTCACAGTTACAATTCGTCTCCCAGTCTAGGGCGAATTGACCAGCTTTGAGCGGCTCGGGTAGCCGTGGGATACGGGAATCAAGCAGAGGTGCAGCTATGAGGACGTGTGGCTCTCAGCCTCCTGCAGCTCTGCTGCCCTGCGGATGAAGTCGCAGTCACCCGCGGAGAGGGTACTCTCACCGTGCCTGTCCTGCTCCAGCTCGGTGCCGGTGGCCTTGGCAATCGATGCCACCACCGTCCGGGGAAGGATCCTGCAGCCGGGGTTCTCCACCAGCCACTGCCGCGTCTCTGGCTCCAGCCGGTCCCACAAGTTCTCAATGCCCATTGCAGCTGCCCCACCCTTAGTAATTTCCGCGTTCATGATTCGGCGCCCCCGGGGTACGGGCGGCGCGTGATTCTCCGGTCCGCGGCATCCGCAGGGAAGGCTGGCCGGTGCAAGATCGTTCAGGGGCGGAGGGAGCCGCACTGTCCCCTCCGCATCCATCGCCGCACCATGCGCCCCCAACACGGGAAAACCCTGCAACCTGGTACGGAGTCTTCTCCCCGCCTGAGGCGTGGAAAAGATCCTGTGTGATGCAACGGAGAGACCATTCCGTCAATCGCGTCCCACTGAGTGTGGTCCCCATGGGCATAGGGGTCAAGGGCCTTCCGTCCCTAGCCCATCAGCCAATTTGTCCATCGCACATATCCGTAACGTGGCTCACACTGCCAAAACGTCTTCCAGAAACGGCGTTATCGAGCAGCTTCTCCACGATTCCTGCAGGTGCTGGATACGAAACCATCCGCAGGACGATACTGGGAAGGAATAGTGGCAACAGAAGGACGGAACAATGACGATCTCCGCAGACCACACCGCGCACCCGGACACAACCAGTCAGGCACCCGCCGAGGACGCCCTCGCCCAGGCAGCCAAGAAGTTCGGCATCACTGCCGAGGACTACATGCTCCCCGCCCGGCACCAAATCGAGATGGTGGACCCGGACGGCCGGCTCAAGCCTCAGGGTGAGCAGGGCACCGAACCCGGCCACGAATACCCTTTGCCCGGCGATGGGGAACTGCTCGCAGCGTACGAACAGCTCGTCGTCGGACGCCGCGTCAATGACCAGAACTCTGCCCTGGTCCGGCAGGGCCGCATGGCCGTGTACCCCTCCAGCCACGGTCAGGAGGCCTGCCAGGTGGCCGCCGCCCTGTGCCTCTCCAAGGGCGACTGGATGTTCCCCACCTACCGCGACGCCGTGGCCGTGATGACCCGCGGCGTGGACCCCGTGCAGGTGATGACCATCTTCCGCGGCGACTGGCACGGCGGGTTCGATCCCCTCAAGCACAAGGTGGGCATCCAGTGCACGCCGCTCACCACCCAGCTGCTGCACGCCGTGGGCGTGGCCCACGCTGCCAAGCTCCGCGGCGAGGACACCGTGGTGCTGGCCATGTGCGGCGACGGCGCCACCTCCGAAGGCGATTTCCACGAGGCCCTGAACTTCGCCGCCGTCTTCCACCTGCCCGTCATCTTCTTCGTGCAGAACAACAAGTACGCCATCTCCGTGCCGCTGGCGCACCAGTCCGTGGCGCCGTCGCTCGCGCACAAGGCCGTGGGCTACGGCATGGCCGGCGAACGCGTGGACGGCAACGACGTCGTGGCCCTCCTCGCCGTCCTGGACCGCGCCGTTGCGCTGTGCCGCGGCGGCTCCGGCCCCCTGCTGGTGGAAGCCAACACCTACCGCATGCAGGCCCACACCAATGCCGACGACGACACGCGCTACCGGGAAAGCTCCGAGGTTGCGGAGTGGCGGGCCAAGGACCCGGTGAACCGGATGCGCACATACCTCACGGACCGCGGTTTATTGGACGACGACGGCGAGGCACGGATCCGCGAAAAGGCGGAAGCGGTTGCCACGCAACTGCGCGACGGGCTCAGTGAGGATGTGCCCGTGGACCCGCAGGAGCTCTTCCGCCACGTCTTTGAAAAGACCACGCCGCAGCTGCAGGAACAGTCCGCCCTGCTCGCCGACGAGCTCGCCCGCGACGCAGCATCAACATCTGATTCGAAGGAGGCCGGCAAGTGAGCCCCACCATCACCGCCTCGTCCGAGGCCAACGGCAACGTTTCCGCCGCCACCGCCCGGGCTGCCGCCTCCGCCGCCGCTTTGTCCGAGGCTGCGGCCCCCCAGCCGGTCACCATGGCCAAGGCGCTGAACACCGCCCTGGCCGACGCGATGCACGCCGACCCCTCCGTCCTGGTGTTCGGCGAGGACGTGGGCCAGCTGGGCGGCGTCTTCCGCATCACCGACGGGCTCACCGCCACCTTCGGCGAGCAGCGCTGCTTCGACACCCCGCTGGCCGAGTCCGGCATTGTGGGCACGGCCGTGGGCATGGCCATCAACGGGATGCGCCCCGTGATCGAGATGCAGTTCGACGCGTTCGCCTACCCGGCGTTCGAGCAGATCATCAGCCACGTGGCCAAGATGCACAACCGCACCAAGGGCGCCGTGAAGCTGCCCATGGTGATCCGGGTCCCCTATGGCGGCGGCATCGGGGGAGTGGAGCACCACTGCGACTCCTCCGAGTCCTACTACGCCCACACCGCCGGCCTGAAGGTGTTCACCCCCGCCACCGTGGCGGACGGGTACCGGATGCTCCGCGAAGCCATCGACTCGGACGATCCCGTCATCTTCATGGAGCCCAAGAAGCTCTACTGGTCCAAGGACCTGGTGGACCTTGCCGAGCTTCGGACCGCCCACTCAGCCGCTGCTTCGGCGGGGCAATCCTCGGAAGGCCGCGCCGCCGTCGCCCGTCCCGGAACCGACGCCACCCTCATTGCCTACGGGCCGTCCGTCCCCACCGCGCTCGCCGCCGCCGAGGCCGCCGCGCTGGAGGGGCGCTCGCTGGAAGTCATCGACGTGCGCACCCTTGTGCCGTTCGACGACGCCACCGTCTGCGAGTCGGTGCGGAAGACCGGCCGGGCCGTGGTGATCGCCGAGGCCCACGGCTTCGCGTCCGTGTCCTCCGAAATCGTGGCCCGGGTGCAGGAGCGCTGCTTCCACCACCTGGCCGCCCCCATCCGCCGCGTCACCGGGTTCGACATCCCGTACCCGGCGCCCAAGCTTGAGAAGTACTACCTGCCCGGCGTGGACCGCATCCTCGACGCCGTTGACGACCTTCAGTGGGAGAACTGACCATGAGTGAAACACGCGTGTTTTTGTTGCCGGACCTGGGCGAAGGCCTCACCGAAGCCGAACTGGTGTCCTGGCACGTTGCCGTGGGCGACACGATTGCCGTGGACCAGCCCATCGCCGAGGTGGAGACCGCCAAGTCCACCGTTGAAGTGCCGTCCCCGTACGCCGGCATCGTGGCCGAGTTGCACGGGCAGCCGGGGGAGACCCTCGACGTGGGGAAGCCGCTGATCTCGGTGACGCCTGTTGGTGCTGTCGTTGCCGCGGATGCTGCCGTCCCGGCTGAGCCGGTCGCCGAGCCTGCCGAGACCGAGCTGGGTGAAGCCTTGGACGAGCCGGCGGACACCCCTGCCCAGGCTGAGGCCGAGGCGTACCGGGAAGAAGAAAAAGCCGGGTCCGGCAACGTGCTCATTGGCTACGGGACCTCGGGCGGCCACGGGGTTGCCCGGCGCACCCGTGCGCGGAAGACACCTGCTGCTACCGGGGCCGGGTCCGTCAGCACCCTTCCGTTGGAGGATGGAGCGGCCGACGGCGGCGCGGCTCCGGATGCCGACGTGGACCTTTCGCTCCTGCGCACCCGGGTCCCCGGCAAGCTCGGCGCGGTGATCTCCCCGCTGGTCCGGCGCATGGCCCGGGAGCACGGGGTGGACCTGGGTGAACTCCCCGGCTCGGGCGAGGGCGGCCTGATCATGCGCCGCGACGTGGAAAAGGCTATTCATGCTCCGGTTGTTGAGCCTGCCGAAGCCAAGCCCGCCGAGACTAGGCCCGTCGAGACCCGCTCGGTTGAGCCTGCAGAAACCTTGGCCACCGGCACCGCAACTACCGACGCCCGGACGGGATTGCCGATCGCCGCCCGGACGCCGGTCAAGGGCGTACGCAAGGCCGTGGCTACCAACATGGCCCGCAGCCGCTCCGAGATCCCGGAGGCGACGGTCTGGGTGGACGTGGACGCCACTGGGCTGATGGAACTGCGTGAAGGGCTCAAGTCCGGCAGTGACCAGGTGCCCGGCCTGCTCGCGTTCCTTGCCCGATTTGTCACAGCCGGGCTAAAAAAGTACCCGGAGCTGAACACGCGCATCGAAACCGCGGAAGACGGGTCGCAGGAGATCGTCTCGTTCGACGGCATCAACCTGGGCATCGCAGCCCAGACCGACCGCGGCCTGGTGGTCCCGTCCGTCCGTGCCGCAGAGAAGCTGACCGCCCGGGAACTGGACGCCGAGATCCGCCGGCTCACCGAAGTCGCGCGCCAAGGCAAGGCGACCCCCACGGAACTGGGCAGCGGCACGTTCACGCTCAACAACTATGGGGTGTTCGGCGTGGACGGGTCCGCGGCGATCATCAACCACCCGGAGGTGGCCATCCTGGGTGTGGGCCGGATTATCGACAAGCCGTGGGTAGTGAACGGAGAGCTGGCCGTCCGCAAGGTCACCGAGCTCACCCTGACCTTCGACCACCGCGTCTGCGACGGAGGCACCGCAGCCGGCTTCCTCCGCTTCGTAGCCGACGCCATAGAAAACCCAAAGGCCCTCCTGGTAGACATCTAGCCCCTACCCGACGCGCGCCTAAACAGCTCCTCCCAATGCCTCCAGGGCGATGTTATCCGTGTGCGGAATTGCGGATATGATTCGAAGGTTTGCATAGAACTTCTGAATAATGGGGATACTTTGGGGAAGAGCCTGCGCCGTATGTTGGCGTCATTTTTGGCATTAATTCTGGTTTTCCTTGGGGCCAATTCGGCGATGGCGTTGGCTGACGTGACTCCTCCGGTGTTGTCATCGGTGTCGTTGCTGTCGAAGAAGACGGTGACTGTTGGTGATCGGGTTCGGATTGCGTGGAGCGCTACGGATGCCAGCGATGT
>NZ_JAJOMC010000040.1 GCF_021129155.1 Arthrobacter sp. AK04 | reverse complement strand
GGTGATGTATTCGGATGTTATTGATAGTTTGACGTGGCCTGTGGGGGAGTATCGCGTTGACTTCGCGCAGTTTTATGATGCGGCGGACAATTTTGCCGACACCCGTGAGGGCAATGCCCTTGGGGAGGGAGTTGATTTAGGCTCCCTTAGCTTTACAGTCGTGGGTACGGAGGCTGACGTGACTCCTCCGGTGTTGTCATCGGTGTCGTTGCTGTCGAAGAAGACGGTGACTGTTGGTGATCGGGTTCGGATTGCGTGGAGCGCTACGGATGCCAGCGATGTTGAGGGTGTTGTTTTCTGGGTGTACGCCCCTGACGGCCGTATTAAGCACGTCAAGACAACCACAGGTCACACGAAGGTGGGGGATACGTCTTCGGGGGTGATGTATTCGGATGTTATTGATAGTTTGACGTGGCCTGTGGGGGAGTATCGCGTTGACTTCGCGCAGTTTTATGATGCGGCGGACAATTTTGCCGACACCCGTGAGGGTAATGCCCTTGGGGAAGGAGTTGATCTAGGCTCCCTTAGCTTCAGTGTCGTTGAGCCGACGAAATCAGTGTCACCCACAGCGGTAACGTTTTCAGACCCAGATGGAACTGCGCACGATACTTACACCATCCCTGAATTGGAAGGGATCGAGTACCTCATCGGTGACAAGGTTACTGTTGCGGGAACCTATCCGGGGTCGGGGACAATCGCAGTGACCGCCCGGGCGAAGACGGATTACGTGCTGACTCAGGGCGCGTCGGCTGCGTGGTCGCACGAGTTCAAGGCCACCCCGTACCAGGTCACGCCTGCAGCCGTCGTCTTCACGGACAAGGACGGCACTGCCGAGGACACCTTCACGGTTCCGGTCACGGAAGGCGTTGAGTACCTGGTTGGCGAAACGGTGACCGCGGCCGGGACGTACCCGGGGTCGGGGACAATCGCAGTGGCCGCCCGTGCCAAGGCTGCTGACTACGTCCTCGCTGAAGGCGCGTCGGCTGGGTGGGCGCACTCATTCAAGGCGACGCCGTATCAGGTAACGCCTGCAGCGGTCGTCTTCACTGACAGGGATGGCACTGCTGAGGACGCGTATACGGTTCCGGTTACTGAGGGCGTTGAGTACCTGGTCGGTGACAGGGTGACTGCCGCCGGAACCTATCCGGGGTGGGGGACAGTGACTGTGACCGCCCGTGCCAAGGCTGACTATGTCCTCGCCGATGGCGCGACCACTGAGTGGTCGCACGAGTTCAAAGCGACGCCGTATCCGGTAACGCCGGACGCTGTCGTCTTCACGGACAAGGACGGCACTGCCGAGGACACCTTCACGGTTCCGGTGACTGAAGGCGTTGAGTACCTGGTCGGTGACAAGTTGACCGCGGCCGGAACCTATCCGGGGTCGGGGACAGTGACTGTGACGGCCCGCGCTGTGACGGATTACGTGCTCGCGCCAGGCGCGGCGGCTGAGTGGTCACACGAGTTCAAGGCAACGCCGTTTACGGTGACGCCTGCAGCGGTCGAGTTCATGGACCGGGACGGGACGAATGACGATTCGTACACAATTCCCGTGACTGATGGGGTGGAATACCTGGTTGGCGAAACGGTGACTGTTGCCGGGACGTACCCGGGCACCGGGACGGTGACGGTCACTGCGCGTGCAACCACCGATCACGTTCTTGCCGACGGCGCGACCGCTGAGTGGTCGCACGCGTTCAAGTCCACGTCTGCGGAGTATGTCCCGCCCGCGGTTTCGCCTTTCGTTGATGTGTCCACGGCGCAGCAGTTCTACAGGGAGATGGCGTGGCTGGCTGAGCAGAAGATCTCGACTGGGTGGGACGAGGGCAACGGCGTCCGGTCGTATCGTCCGCTTCAGGCGATCAACCGCGATGCGATGGCGGCCTTCCTGTACCGGATGGCTGGCTCGCCCGACTATGCCGCGCCGGCCGTGTCGCCTTTTGCTGATGTGTCCACTGGGCAGCAGTTCTACAAGGAGATGGCGTGGCTGGCTGAGCAGAAGATCTCGACCGGCTGGGATGAAGGTAACGGCGTCCGGACGTATCGTCCGCTGCAGGCGATAAACCGTGATGCGATGGCCGCGTTCCTGTACCGGATGGCTGGTTCGCCCGAGTACGCCGCGCCGGCCGTTTCGCCTTTTGCTGATGTGTCCACTGGGCAGCAGTTCTACAAGGAGATGGCGTGGCTTGCTGAGCAGAAGATCTCCACTGGGTGGGACGAGGGTAACGGTGTCCGGTCGTATCGTCCCCTGCAGGCCATCAACCGTGACGCGATGGCGGCTTTCCTTTACCGCTTGATGGGACTCGCTGCCTGATCCGTTCATGCATCCGGACCCCGTGCCCCGGCACGAAAGTGCCGGGGCTTCCGCGTTAACAGCGCCTTTACCCGTCGCTCCAAGGTGAGCATTTCGACGGCGGCCAACTGCCGCCGTCGTACGCTTTTCTCTTATGCCCGGATGCGGCGCGCCTTTTCTGTCTGCTGCAATTGCGATCTAGACGCAGAGCATCCTTTTAGTCATTCGCTTTCATAGGCCGATTACTTCGCGGTACGCTTCGCCTATAAGGCGTAATCGTTCGCCTGCGGAGCGGTAATTTCACGTTCGCTGCTATCCAGCATTCACTTTTCTATATTGGGGGAAAACTATGCTTTGGGCTCGGGCCGGGCACAGCCTTACACGGGTCTTGCCGGCACTAATTCTGGCAGTGGCCATGTCCCTGTTTGGCATTCCCGCACAAGCAGAAGCGGAAGAGACAGGTTCGATTAGTGGCACCGTCACCACCAGTGCCGGTATCAGCGTCGACTGGCTCCCTGTGACTGTAATTGGCGCCGCCGATGGCGAGCATTGGGGCTGGACCAGAACAGCGGCCGATGGTTCATACAAGGTCAGCGGATTACCGGCAGGCTCCTACGTGGTCCGGATCAGCGGCGTCAGCAGCGGCGGGCATGACACCTGGTATGGCGGAATTACAAGGGAACTCGCTAAACCCGTGAACTTAGCTTCAAGCGAGGCCCTCACCGGTATAGACGTGGAACTTCCCCTTGGCGGAAGTATTTCCGGAAAGGTGTCCGTCCCGGAAGGGTTCACTTTCGATAAGATCACCGTGCACAGTTACCGGCTGGAATCCAACCAGAACGGCCCCTTCGCGTGGGTGGACGCCCAGGGAAATTACCTGATAAAGGGATTGGCCCCAGGAACCTACACCCTCTACTTTCATGCGCAAAATCCCGACCTTCGGTCCGTCGACTACGGCCGGGAACCGTCGAAACTGCCTACACCGTTCACGATATCCGGACCTGACACACTGACAGGCATTGACGCTTACCTTCCCAAGGCGTCCGCGATTGAAGGGACATTGACACTGCCTGAGGGTGCCACCACGGAGGGCCTGCGCGTCACGGCAAGAAGCCTGGACAACAACCTGCGGGGCCACGGCACGGTGGGGCCGGGCTCTTCCTACCGCATCACGGCCCTGCTCCCGGGCAGCTACCGGATCAAAGTATCGGCAGGGGCAAGCGGCATGGTTGATCAGTGGTTCAGTGACGGGACCTCGGCAGGCTCGGCCACCAGTGTTTCTGTCGGTCCAGAGGAAACAAGCCGCGGCATCGACATGTCCTTGAAAGAGGCGCCGGCCTTTTCTGATGTTGCCGACGGTCTTCAATTCTCTGAAGACATACGGTGGCTGGCAGCGCGGGGAGTGACTCAAGGCTTTCCGGACAACACCTACAAGCCCCTGGAAACCATCCACCGGGACGCGATGGCAGCCTTCCTGTACAGGGCGGCCGGCAGGCCGGAGTTTGTGCCTCCGGCCCAGTCCCCATTCCACGATGTGAGCCCGACGACGGCGTTTTACAAGGAAATCACCTGGTTCCATGCGGCAGGTATCACCAGGGGTTACGAGGACGGCACTTTCCGCCCTCAGAATGCGGTGAACCGGGACGCGATGGCGGCCTTCCTTCGCAGGTACAGCAACAACGTTTCCTGTATCCGGCCCACAGAAGAGATACCGGTTTTCACGGATAACCCTCCCGCCGCGCAATTTGCTGAGGACATCGCCTGGATGTCCTGCTTCGGCATCTCCACAGGGTTCCCAGACGGTTCCTACCGGCCCACTGGGCCCGTGCGACGGGACGCAATGGCGGCATTCCTCAAGCGCTGGTCAGAGAAGGCCGTACATGCATCGGGACTGAGCTAGGCGCAGGACGGGACGCGGACCCGTTCCCCGGGCCGCGGAACGGCTCCAAGTCGCCGCTCCTGACTGCGCATCGCCCCTCGTCTTGAATTTTTGTTCAGATATGCAGGCTTCCGGCCACAAAAGCCTGCATATCTGGACAAAAATTCACGCTGGTAAGCGGAAGGTGACCAGTACGACGGCGGCCGCGCGCCGCCGTCGTACGCTGTCCTTCGCTGCCTGGCCGCCGCCGGGAGCCCCCGGCTCCCTACAGCGCCGCCTCAACCGCCCCCAGCGCGTCCAGGACCGGGCGCAGGGCCGTGACCGACTCGGCAGGCAGTTGGACCTGGGTCCGCAGCGGGATGTCCGCGGGCTCGCCGGGAAGGCTGGCCGCGGCGTTGGCGGGTTCGTCCGCCGGGAAAGCGATACGCCGTATGGCGTCCCCGTCCCGGACGGTGAGGACGGCAACCATGCTGTCCGGCAGGACTTCACCCTCAAGCTGCTGCTGGGGCACGGACGGGGCACCGTCATTGAGCAGGCCGGCGTCGGCCGCCGCCTGGAACACCCGGCCCGCCAGCTGCCGGTCCACCCCGTGGGAGGTTTCCTCGCCGGCGCCCTGCTGCATCTCGTCCACCACGCTCCGCTGGGCCGCCCCGTCCCCGTGGACACCCAGCCGGTACACGTAGCGTTCACCCGGTGCGCCGCCGCTGACCTCAAACGAGACCTCGGTATCCTCGGCACGCTCGGGGGCTGCGCCGCCGCCGGCCATGCTGCGCAGCCTTTGCAGGACGGCGGTGCGCGGTTCCGGCTTCAGGTTGTCGATGTTCTTCAGCGTCATGGCGGCCTCCTCGGGGACCTCAGCCGGTTCTGACGGACCCGCGACGGGGGAGTGCCCGGACCCGTGGAATCCGGTGATCCGATTGTAGTGGCGGGCCACGGCCTCGGTGTTGTCCGCCATAACCGTGCCGGTGTTCACCGGGCTCCTGGCGGGGCAGGCGGCGTCCGCGTATTCATCGGGATGCCCCAGCATGTGCCCGAACTCGTGGGCGGCCACATCGCCGGTATCGCTGGTGTCCCACAGCCGCATGTTGGACCGCGCGGGCCCCGGCTGGACGCGCACCACGTGGTGGGCTCCGGAGCTGACCCACTGCACATCGAAGGTGACGGACTGGCGGCCGCCGTTGGGGGCCAGGCAGCTGAACCTGTCCGACCATGTGTTGATGATGCCGTTCCGCCACGTGGTCCGCAGGGTGTTCATAGTGGCGGTGCTGATGCCGGCGTCCGGGTTCAGCTGGATCCGCACGGTGACCCGGGTTCCGGACTGGTGGTAGGCCGCCGTCCAGCTGTAGACGCATTCGCTCACCCCGAAGGACACCTCGCCCGCCGGCTCCACCTCATGGACCCAGTACTTCTGCCACACATTGCTGTCAGCGCCGCGGACGAAGACGTGCTCATGGTTGGGCCCCATGGAACCAAGCGCAGGCTTCGAGGCGAGGACGCCGCCGTCGTTGTGCCTTCCCCAGGGATGCCAGCTGTTGGCGTAGTACGCGCGCTGCCACAAGGCGTTGTCATTCCCGCGGACGTAGACGTTGCAGACGTCCCTGTTCCTGGAGATGGTTGCGGGCCCGCCGTTGAAGCCGCCGGCCGGGGCGCCGATGTTGAACCAGCCCTTCCAGCCGCCGCCCGCGGTCCAGTACTTCTGCCAGACGTTGCCGTCCGTCCCGCGCACAAAGATGTGTTCATGGTCCGGCCCCATGGACCCCAGCGTGGGCTCCGACGCCAGGACTCCGCCGTCGTTGTGCCGGCCCCACGGGTGCCAGCTGTTGGCGAAGTACGCGCGCTGCCACAGGGCGCCATCGTTCCCGCGGACATAGACGTTGCAGACGTCCTTGTTCCGCGAAATGGTGGCTGGCCCGCCGCTGAAGCCGCCTGCCGGGGCGCCGATGTTGAACCAGCCGCTCCACCCGCCGGTCCGCGTCCAGTATTTCTGCCAGACGTTCCCGTCCGTCCCGCGCACAAAAACGTGCTCATGGTCCGGGCCCATGGAACCCAGCGCGGGCTCCGACGCCAGCACCCCGCCGTCGTTATGCCGGCCCCACGGATGCCAGCTGTTGGAGAACCAGGCGCGCTGCCACAGTGCGTTGTCATTCCCGCGCACGTAGATGTTGCAGACGTCCTTGTTGCGGGAGATGGTGGCCGGGCCACCGTTGAACCCGCCCGCAGGCCCACCCAGATTGAACCAGCCGCTCCATCCCATGTCTGCGCTCCACTCCCTCGAAAGCTGTTCCGGAAGACCCAGTGCACCCCGCTGCGCGTTACTCCGGCGTTACCGCTGCCGTTTGCTTCCGCGGCGGGAAGGGAACGCGTACGACGGCGGCCGCGCGCCGCCGCCGTGCGCGGGCTTCCCGGAAACCCCGGTCGTTTTCGACGCGCATAAGCGTTCCCGATACGGAAGGGCGCTGGCGCACCCCAAATATTGGCCGCGCCAGCTTATTTGGGCGTCGAATATGCTGTGCGCGCCGGCCGGGCCATTCCGCAAAGTAAACCGACCGGGAGGGTGACGTGCAACCGCCGCGAGGCGTTCATTTGCCAAAGTTGCCAAAACGATTCGTCAAAAGGAATCAAGCCTCACGCTATGGCCGGTATACACAAGCCGTCAATAGTAAAAACTCTTCAAAGTGACGCTTGACACGTGCATGACAGCGGCCTTAACGTAAGTGCCAAGTCGTTTTGGCAAAACGATTTTTCAACCTGAACATTCTTATCCTTTTCGTTCGAGAGAAAGTGAGTCGACAGCGATGTCCACTCGTAAATACATCAGCAGGCTCGCCATCGGCGGCATCTGCACCGCCGTCGCACTGGCCGCCTCCGCGTGCGGCGCCGGGGGCCCCGCCAGCAGCTCATCAGGAACAGCCGGCACCAACACAGTCAACGTCCTGGTGGAAGCCGGCGGCCACGCCGAGCTCACCGGCGTTGCCGAACAGTGCAAGAAGGACGCCGGCGTTGACGTCAACTTCGTGGAACTGCCCTACGACGGCATGTTCAACCGGCTCTCCAGCGAATTCTCCTCCGGCGCCGTCTCCTTCGACGTCGCAGCACTGGACTCCGTCTGGCTTCCCAGCTTCAAGGACGCCCTCCAGCCCATCGACGAAATTTTCACCGACGAGGCCAAGAAGGACATCTTCCCTTCCCTCGTCAAGGAAGCGAACGTTGACGGGCACTTCATCGGCCTGCCCGCGTGGACCAACGCCGAGATCATCCTCTACCGCAAAGACCTCTTCGAGGACGCCAAGAACAAGGCCGATTTCCAGGCCAAGTACGGCTATGAACTCGCTGCCCCCACCACCTGGAAGCAGTACCAGGACATCTCCGAGTTCTTCACCAAGGACGGCATGTACGGCACGGACGTCAAGGGCGGTGTGGAAACCGAATGGCTCGCCCACGTGCTGCAGGCCGGCGGCCCCATGATCCTGGACGAAAACAACAAGGTAGTCATCGACAACGCCGCCCACAAGGAAGCGCTGGACTTCTACGTCAGCCTCACCAAGTCCGCACCGTCTGGCGCCGCGCAGGTGGACTGGGCCGCCGCGCAGAACCTGTTCAACCAGGGCCAGACCGCCATGACCCGCTTCTGGGCCCACGCCTACCGCCAGATCCCCAAGGATTCACCGGTTGCGGGCAAGGTTGGCACAGCCCCCATGATCGCCGGTTCCGCTGGCATCGGCGGCGTCCCCGGCCCCTGGTACCTCACGGTTCCCAAGGCCACCAAGAACACGGAGGCCGCCAAGAAGTTTGTCCAGTGCGCCTATGACCACAACAGCATGGGCATCGAATCCAGCCTGGGCCTTGCTTCCCGGATCTCCGCTTTTGAGGAGTACCAGGACAAGGAGGGCTACGAGAGCTTCGGTCCGCTGATCGAGACCCTGAACGGTGAGGCCACCGCCACCCGCCCGGCCACAGAGAAGTGGCAGCAGATTGTGGACACCGTCCTGGTCCCCATGCTGCAGAAGGCCGTGGCCGGCGGTGACTCCGCAACGCTGCTCGCTGAGGCCAAGAAGCAGATCGAGGACCTCCTCAAGTAAGACCTCCGTGGCCGGCACCTGACAACCGGTGCCGGCCGCGGACCCCAACCAGCGGAAGAGAAAACCGTGCGCATTTCCGATCGCCGCTTCGCATTGTTCCTGATGACACCAGCGGCGCTGTTCCTGGCAGTATTCGTGGCCTTCCCGCTGTTCCGCCTGGTGGCGGACAGCTTCTTCAAAATCTCGCCGATCGCCGGCGGCCCCCGCGACTTCGTGGGCCTGGACAACTACTTCCGGGCCTTCGCCTCCGAGGCCTTCACCGGCGCCGGCTGGCGGACCCTGGCCTACACCCTGGTAGTGGTCACGCTCGAGTTCGCGCTCGGCCTGGGCATGGCCCTGCTGTTCACCATGCTGGGCCGCAGTTCCCAGATCTGGCGGACCGTGTTCATGTACCCGCTGATGATCGCCCCGATCGTGGCAGGCCTGTTGTGGAAGTTCCTGATGATCGACAACTTCGGCCTCATCGGGACCCTCCTGCACCAGGCAGGCATCCTGTCCAACCCCAACCAGATCGGCTGGCTCTCGGACCCGAACATCGTGCTCTACTCCGTCGCCATCCCGGACATCTGGCTGACCACCTCGTTTATGTGCCTGGTGCTCTTCGCCGGGCTGCAGAACATCCCGGGGGACCTCATTGAGGCGGCCCGTCTTGACGGCGCACGCGCCCCTGCCATGCTGTTCCGCATCATCCTGCCGCTGCTCCGGCCTGTCATCGCCGTGGCCCTGGTGGTCCGCGGCATCGACGCGGCCCGGGCGTTCGACACCATCCTGATCCAAACCAACGGCGGCCCGCAGTCCGCCTCGGAAACCATGAGCCTGCTGATCTACCGCACCATGATCCGCTTCGGCGATCCCGGCCTGGCAAGCGCCATGGGCACCATCTACCTGCTGGCCATGCTCGCCGTCGCGTTCTTCGCGGTGGCCACCATCTGGCGGCCAGGAAAGGACAACTGATGCGCGTCGCAGAAAAAGCAACGCACGACGCCGGGACCTCCGCTACGGCGGCCGCGGCACCTTCCGCACCTCCCGCCGTCGTCCGTCCCCGCAGGCGCCGCGGCGTGAACCGGGAAGGCCTGGAAGCAGGCCGGCGCGGCACCCGGGCCCTGCTGTGGATCCTGCTCGCCGCGGCCATGGTGCTGTACGGATTCCCGTTCCTGTACCTGCTGTTCACGTCCTTCAAGACGCCGATCGACACCATCGCCGTGCCGCCCACCATCCTTCCCCGGGAATGGACGCTGGAGAATTACACCAACGCGCTGGGCCGCAACGGAGTCCTGGCCTCCTTCATCAACAGCATCCAGACGGCCATCATCAGCACCCTGCTTTCGCTGGTGCTGGCGGTACCGGCGGCCTATGGCATCACCCGGTACAAAACCCTCAGCGGCAGGATCTTCATCATGGCCGCCCTGGTGACCCGCATGGTGCCCCCGGTGGCGATCGGCATTCCGCTGGCCTCGATGATGGCATCCATGGGCCTGTCCGACACCCCCATCGCGCTGTCCATCGCGCACACCACCATCTCGCTGCCGCTCTCCATCTGGCTGATGGCCAGCTTCTTCGAAGCGGTGCCCAAAGACCTGGAGGAAGCCGCCACCGTGGATGGCTGCAGCAGGCTCGGAGCGCTGTGGCGGGTGGTGATCCCGGTGGTTTCCGGAGGCATCGCCGTGACCGCGATCTTCGCCTTCCTGGCCTCTTGGAACGAGTTCCTCTTCGCGCTCCTGATGACAGCCATCCGCTCCCAGACAACCCCCGTGGTGATCGCCAACTTCCAGACGCAGTTCGGGCTGGACTGGGGATCGATGACGGCGCTGGCAGCCGTGTACTCCATCCCGGTCATCCTTCTGACCCTGCTCCTGCAGCGCAAGATCGTGGCCGGCATGACGCTCGGCGCGGTCAAGGGCTGAACCACCAACAACGGAACGAAGAAGATGAGCAACAGGAACATCGGCATCAAGGACGTGGCTGTGGCCGCCGGCGTCTCAGTAACTACTGTGTCCCACGTCCTGAATGAGGTTGCCTACGCCCGGGTCAGTCCCGAAACCCGGGACAAGGTCCGGTCCGCGGCCGAGGAGCTGGGTTATGGCCCCAACCGCCTGGCCCAGGCCCTGCGCACGCAGCGGACCGGGATGCTGGGGCTGGTGAGCGAGGATATCGCCACCACGCCCCACGCAGGCCGGATCATCCTCGGCGCTGACGAGGCCGCCAAAGCCCGCGGCTACAACCTCATGATCATCAACACCTCAGGTTCGGCCAGCCTCGAATCCCGGCAGGCAGACATCGAGGCCCTCCTTGAACGCCGGGTGGACGGCATCCTCTACGCCACCATGTACCACCGCAACGTGGAGCTGCCGGCCAACCTCGGCAGCGTGCCCTCGGTCCTGGTGGACTCGGTGGCCACCGGAGGAAAGATCACCGCCGTGATCCCGGACGAGGAGGGCGGCGCGCGGGCAGCCGTGGGCGCGCTCCTCGACGCGGGCCACACCCGGGTGGGCTTCCTCAACAACACCGATGACGTCCCCGCAACCCGCCAGCGGCTTCAGGCCTTCCGGGCGGCACTGACGGAAGCGGGGCTCGACGGCGGCGCGGCACCGGTGGAGTCAGAGGTCTCCGAGGTGGACGGCGGCTACGTGGCGGCCCTGCGGATCCTGTCACCCAAGGACCGCGCCGATAGGCCCACGGCATTGTTCTGCTACAACGACCGGATGGCCATGGGAGCGTACCGTGCCGCTGCGGAGCTGGGACTCAGCATCCCGGGCGACCTCTCCGTGGTGGGCTTTGATGACCAGGAACTGATCGCCGCCAACCTGAACCCGGGCCTCACCACCGTTGCCCTGCCCCACTACGAGATGGGTGCCTGGGCCACTGAGCACCTGATTGACGCCGTGGAGGGAAAGACCGATCTTGCCCTCATGGCACTTCACCCGACCATCCTGGGCTGCCCCCTGGTGAGCCGTGATTCCATCGCGGCTCCCCGGCACTAGGCCTCCCGTCCCTTCCACTCCCAAGAGGAACGCCATCCATGTCCAGTTGCCTTGACGCAGCAATCCCGGAAACAACCCGGCACGCAACCTCCAGGTTCCGGCCAGCCATCCACTTCACGGCAAGGGATACCTGGCTCAACGATCCCAACGGGCTGGTGTACTACGGCGGCCTGTACCACCTGTTCTTCCAGAACAACCCGTTCGGCAGCGTCTGGGGCAACATGTCCTGGGGCCACGCCACTTCCCGCGACCTGTTGCACTGGACGGAGCACCCGGTTGCCATTGCCTGCGACGAGGAGGAGGACATCTTCTCCGGCAGCGTGGTGGTGGACCACGGCAACACCTCCGGTTTCGGCACTGCGGACGCACCCGCACTGGTAGCCATCTACACCAGCGCCTACAAGGCGGCGTCCGAACACTATGGGACGCAGGCCCAGTCCCTGGCCTACAGCACGGACGCAGGAATGACCTGGCGGAAGTACGGCGGGAACCCCGTTCTCAGCAGGGACTCCGCGCACTTCCGCGATCCCAAGGTCTTCCGCTATCAGGGGGACCAGGGCGCCTGCTGGATCATGGTCGCCGTCGAGGCCCAGCACCAGAAGGTGGTCCTCTACCGTTCCGATGACCTCAAATCCTGGGACTTCCTCAGCGACTTCGGGCCGGCCAACGCGGACCAGGGCGAATGGGAGTGCCCGGACCTCTTTCCCCTGATGGTGGACGGGGACCCGGACAACATCAAATGGGTGCTGATCGTCAACGTCAACCCAGGGGCAGTGGCCGGAGGTTCCGGCGGCCAGTACTTCGTGGGGACGTTCGACGGCGTCCGCTTCGTCCCGGACGCCGGTTCACTTGCCGCGGCGGCGGGGGTCAGCGCCCTGGACGATTCCGCCGCAGCGGCTGCGGCGCTGCAGCGATGCCTGTGGCTGGACTGGGGACGCGACTGTTACGCCTCGGTGTCCTTTGACAACGCCCCCAACGGCCGGCGCATCATCATCGGCTGGATGAACAACTGGGACTACGCCAACCAGCTGCCCACCGCCCCGTGGCGGTCATCCATGACCCTTGCCCGCGAGCTGCGCCTCACCGAAGTCAACGGCTCCGCCCGCCTGATCCAGCAACCGGTCCTTCCTGCTGTCCGACCGGAGGAAGCCGTCCCCGCGGCCAACGTGCACCTGAACGCGGGGACCTTTGAACTGGGCACCTTTGAACTGCGGGATTCAGCCTTCCGCCTGCCTGATGCGGTACCCGGCAGCGCCCACATCATCGAGGCGGAGATCCTGCCCGGAAGCGCCAGCCACGTTGCTTTCCACCTGTTGGGGGACAGTGAGGGAAGCGCGGGGACGCTGCTGACCTATCACGCAGCGGCCAATCAGCTGGTTTTGGACCGCCGGATGTCGGGCAACACCGGCTTCCACGAGAAGTTTCCCTCCGTGGAAGCCGCCCCGCTGGTCCTCGAGGACGGCGCACTCAAGCTGCAGATCGTCGTCGACCATTGCTCGGTGGAGGTGTTCGCGCAGGACGGCAAGGTGGTCCTGACCGACCTTGTTTTCCCTAAAGAGGGACAGACGGGGAACCGGCTGACGGTCAGCGGCGGGCAGGCAACCATCCGGACGCTCACCGTCACGGCACTCAACTAAGCGCACCTACCCAAAGGAAGGCCCACCAGAGGCATGTCAAGCAATAACTACTACGACGTCACGGCGTGGCCCGTCGGCAACCCGTCCAAGGACGTTGGCGAAGTCATCAACAGCATCATCGCCGACATCAAGGGCCGGCAGGCCGTCACCGATGTGGACGACGGCGGAAAGCCCGGCGCTGTGATCTACCTTCCGCCGGGGGACTACCACCTCCGCACGCAGGTGGTCATCGACATCAGCTTCCTTCGGATCCAGGGCTCGGGGCACGGCTTCACGTCATCGAGCATCCGGTTCAATGTTCCCGAGGACGAATGGCCCGATCTCCATGAGCTGTGGCCCGGCGGTAGCCGTATTATCGTTGACCTTCCCGCCGGCAGGGACGGGGAGGAATCCGCGGGGGCCGCGTTCTATGTTGAGCGGAGCGGGAGCCCGCGGATCAGCTCGGTGGAGTTCTCCAACTTCTGCATCGACGGGCTGCACTTCATGCCGGACGGCTCCGGACTGCCTGCGGAGAACACTTACGTCAACGGCAAAACCGGCATCTACGTGGCAAGCGCCAACGACTCCTTCCGGGTGAACGGCATGGGGTTCATCTACCTGGAGAACGCCCTCACCATCCACAACGCGGACGCGCTGTCCATCCACGACAACTTCATCGCCGAATGCGGAAGCTGCATCGAGCTGCGCGGGTGGGGACAGGCCTCAAAAATTACAGACAACCTGATCGGTGCAGGGTTCAAGGGCCACTCGATCTACGCCCAAAACCACGGCGGGCTGCTGGTCACCGCGAACAACGTCTTCCCCCGCGGGTCGAGCAGCGTCCACTTCGACGGCGTCACGCGGTCAAGCATCACCAACAACCGCCTGCATTCGTTCTACCCGGGGATGGTGGTTCTTGAGGGCAACAGCTCGGAAAACCTGGTGGCAACCAACCACTTCCTGCGGGACCACGAACCGTGGACGCCCTTCCTGGGAGTGGACAACGGGCTGGATGACCTCACCGGACTCCTCAGCGTCAACGGCAACAACAACTCGGTGGTGGGCAACCATTTCTCTCAGATCATCGACTCGCAGGGGATCCGTCCGGCGGGTGCGGTGCCCGTCATCATCCGGTTGAAGGCGGGTACCGGCAATTTCGTCTCCAACAACCACGCGGTGGGGTTGGACGTAAATTCCACGTCCAGTGATTCCTGCTTCGAAGCCCAGGTGGACGCTTTGCTGGCCACCGCGGCTTCGGAGGGCCTCGCCGTTACCGCTGTGATGGTGGATCCCGGGTCAGCCCGGAATACCATCCTTGATTCGGGAAGTGAGGCCCAGGTTGTGGCGGACAGGGCAGTAAATGCCTTCAGGCCCACACCCACGGTAGGTTTCTAAATGGCAGCTGCACTTGCGGCACGGTACGCAAGCTGCCATCACCGACCATGAGGACGTGGGAGACAGATGGGCAACAAGAACATCGGCATCAAGGACGTGGCGCAAGCGGCCGGGGTGTCCGTGACCACTGTCTCCCATGTCCTCAACAACGTCAGTTATGCCCGCGTCAGTCCTGAAACCAAGGACAAGGTCAGGGCCGCCGCTGAAGAGCTCGGCTACGAACCCAACCGGCTGGCCCAGGCGCTGCGGACCCAGCGGACGGGCATGCTGGGGCTGCTCAGCGAGGACATTGCCACCACACCGCACGCCGGCCGAATCATCCTGGGCGCCGATGAGGCTGCCAAACGGCGCGGCTACAACCTCATGATCCTCAACACTTCCGCTTCCGCCAGCCTGGAGTCCAGGACGGCCGACGTCGAGGCGCTGCTCGAGCGCAGGGTGGACGGCATCCTCTATGCCACCATGTATCACCGCACCGTGGAGCTGCCCCCAAACCTGGACAGCGTTCCGTCAGTCCTGGTGGACTCCGTGTCTGCCAGCGGAAATATCTGTGCCGTGATCCCGGACGAGGAAGGCGGCGCGCGGACGGCCGTAACTGCCCTGCTGGAGGCGGGCCACAGCCGGATCGGCTTCTTGAACAACACCGACGACGTCCCGGCAACCCGCCTGCGCGTCCAGGGCTTCCGGAGGACCCTGGACGGGGCAGGGCTCGACGGCGGCAGCGCGCCGGTGGAGTCTGCGCCGTCCGAGGTGCACGGCGGCTATGAGGCGGCCCGCCGGATGCTCGGCCGCAGCGACAGGCCCACGGCCCTGTTCTGCTACAACGACCGGATGGCCATGGGCGCCTACCGTGCCGCCGCTGAACTGGGGCTGGGCATCCCGAATGACCTTTCCATTGTGGGGTTCGATGACCAGCAGCTCATCGCCGCCAACCTCCACCCTGGCCTGACCACCGTGGCCCTTCCGCACTACGAGATGGGTGCCTGGGCAACAGAGCAGCTCATTGACGCCATTGAAGGCAAGAACGAGCTTTCCCGCATGGCGCTCAGCCCGACCATCCTGGACTGCCCGCTGGTCAGCCGCGATTCCACCGCAGCCCCTGCAGCCTGACCCCCAACTCCAGTTCCCACGAGGGTACGACGGCGGCGCGCGCCATCGTCGTTTAGGGCTCCAGACAGTTTTGTGTTGATCGAACGCTGCAGTCCCGCATGCCTAACCGCAAAACTTTAATGGAGTTTAAGCGAGCGTTTGCAATTCCTGCAGTCCTCTCACTAGTACCTGTAAATCTCGCTCCTGCTCTAATTGGATCATCTGCTGAAACGACCAGCCATTGCTCCTAAAGAAGCGCCTCCATTCGCTCCAATGGAAGTGCAGCCGTGACTTGCTGCAATAAATAAAACAAATGCGTAAACCTTGATCTTTCTCCTATAGAGTCCGATCACCTGCCATCTGCAGGGATCACTCGCGGGGGCAGTGTTCACCCGCACGGGTTTTAATGGGGGCTTCATCAGAATGCGCTTACGCACGCATGTTTTCAGGCGTTTTATCGCCACAATCACGGCAGTTCTTGCCGCATCCTTACTTTTAGGAAATGTCTCTGCCACAGCGGCGGATGCCAACACGGCCACCATCAGTGGCACCGTGACCGCACCTGCCGGGGTAGCTCTCACGGACGTGTTCGTAAACGCCCAACCTCAAGGTATGCAGTCAACCTGGGGATATGCGTCCGTGGCACCGGACGGGACCTACCGCATGGAACGCCTGGCCGCAGGGGCGTACAAAATCTCCTTTTCGGGAGGAGCAAGCGGCGCTGAAACGCAGTGGTACAAAAACGCCGCGTCCCAGGCCGCAGCAACCCCGGTCTCCGTGACTGAGGGCCAGAACCTCACGGGGATCGACGCCGCTTTGGTCAAGGGCGCAAGTATCAGTGGAAAAGTGACGCTGCCCGCGGGCGTGGACACGGCCGGCCTGCAGGTTACCGCCACCTCGGCTGATTCTGAATACGGCCACATGGCCAGCACCGCAGTCCTGCAGGACGGCACCTACCGTCTCGCCGGTTTGGCCGCCGGCACGTACAAACTCAAATTTTCGGGTTACAACACTGACGCAATCGAGCAGTGGTACAACAATGCAGAAACCTTCGCGGATGCTGCCACAGTAACCCTTGCCAAAGGGCAGGACCTGACCGGCATCAATGCGGCCCTGGTCAAGGGATCCAGCATTAGCGGCAAAGTCACCGCACCATCCGGGACGGACCTGACGAACATCCGTGTATCTGCCTACAGCGGGGATTCGCTGTTTGATGATGCCGGAAACGTCCAGGTAGGTGCAGACGGAACTTACCGTCTGTCCGGCCTCCGGGCAGGGTCCTACAAGCTGCAGTTTGCCGGGTACCAGAGCGGGGCCCTTACCCAGTGGTACAACAATGCCGATTCCTTCAGCACTGCCAACGCTGTTGACGTTGCCGCAGGGCAGGACGTTACGAACATCAATGCCACCCTGGTCAAGGGTGCAAGCATCAGCGGCAAGGTAACACTCCCGGCCGGGGTGGACTGGCGTTCAGTCAGCGTCAACGTGATGCCAACAGATTCGCAGAACAGCTTCTACAACTCCTTCGTGCAGCTGTCATCGGACGGTACGTACCGGGCGGCCGGATTGCCGGCTGGCTCCTACAAGATCCAGTTCACCGGCTTTAACAGCGGAGCCCTAAGCCAGTGGTACAAGAACGCGGATTCCCTTGCCGATGCCACCCCCGTAACCGTCACGGCGGGTCAGGACCTCGCGGGCATTGATGCCACCCTGATCAAGGGTGCATCCATCAGCGGAAAAATCACGATGCCGGCGGGAATGGATCCCAGCCGGACCCACGTCAGTGTCTTCAACGCGGACTCCCAGGCGGGGCTGAATATTGGCACGTCCGTGGCTTCCGACGGAACGTATAAAGTAGCGGGACTCAACGCCGGTTCCTACAAATTGCAGTTCTCCGCCTATGGTACGGGCGCGCTGTCCCAGTGGTACAAGGACGCAGCATCGTTCGCTTCCGCCACGCCAGTGGCAGTGGCCGCCGGGGAAGACGTGGCAAGCGTGGACGCAGCCCTGGCCAAGGGGGCTTCCATCAGTGGAACCGTCAGCGCACCCGCAGGGGTAGCGGTAAGCGGCGTTACGGTATCGGCCTACCTCGGCGACGCCCGCGCCACCCATGCGGGAAACACTTCCGTAGGACCGGACGGCACGTACCGCTTTGAAGGGTTGCCGGCTGGCTCCTACAAGCTTCAGTTCTCCGGTAACAGGAGCGGCGCCGTTTCCCAGTGGTACAACAACGCCACCACATTTGAGACTGCCGAGGCGGTCCCGGTAACGGCTGGCCAGGACGTCACCAACATCAATGCCACGCTCGCCAAAGGCGCTTCCATCAGCGGAAAAGTCACAGGGCCGGCAGGCACTGCTCTCACGGCGATCTACGTCAATGCCTATACAGCCGGGCCCCAGCCGGTCTATGTGGTCTCCACCCCTGTGGCGCAGGACGGCACATACAGCCTCCCCGGTCTGGAAGCGGGATCATACAAAATAGAGTTCAACGGGAACAACAGCGGAGCGCTGCCCCTTTGGTACAAAGATGCGGGGAGCATGGAGTCAGCAACCCCCGTTGCAGTAACGGCGGGGCAGGACCTGACGGGCATTGATGCAACCTTGCTCCAGGGAGGCAGCATCAGCGGAAAAGTTTCAGCACCCGCCGGCATCAGCACAACGCAACTGAACGTTGTTGCCTACACATCCGGTACGGACTCGCAGCTGACCTTTGCGGCCAGCACCTGGGTGGGTTCGGACGGCTCCTACAAGCTGGTGGGTTTGCCCACAGGTTCCTACAAGCTCCAGTTCTCAGGGAACAGCAGCGGCGCCGTCACCCAGTGGTACAACAATGCACCATCAGCGGAAGCAGCCACCGCCGTGGCCGTCACCGCGGGCCAGGATGTGGTGGGAATCAACACCTCGCTTACCAGGGGCGCCACCATCAGCGGAAAGGTAACGGCACCAGCCGGAACCGATCTCAGAAGCATCAGCGTGAACGCTGACACTGCCGACGGCTCAGCCACTTTCGTGGCCAACAGCTCGGTCAGTGCGGACGGAACCTATAATCTGACCGGCCTGCCCCAGGGAACCTACAAAGTGCGCTTTGCAGGAAACAACAGCGGCGCTGTGGACCAGTGGTACAACAACGCGGCTACGTCCAGCACCGCCAACGTGCTTACCCTTGCCGCTGCCCAGGACCTGACAGGCATCAATGCCACCATGGTGAAGGGGGCAACGATCAGCGGGAAACTCACCGGTCTCGCTGAGGGGGAGCAATACCCGGTCACGGTATTGGATGCCGCCGGAAAGCCGGTCAAGGAGGGCTACTCTGACAACACTGGCGCCTACAGTGTCTCTGGTTTGACTGCCGGCAGCTACAAAGTGGCATTCAACCGCTCCAGCGGATTCTCCCTTGCCGAAGCCCAGTTCTACCAGAACATGCCGGAGTCAACCGGCGTTGCCTCGGCAAGCCCCGTTGCCGTCACTGCCGGGCAAAGCTTCGCCGCCAAAGACGGCACTTTGGTCAAGGGCGGCAGCCTCAGCGGCACCGTCACCGATAAGTCGAAGGCGGGTTTGTCCGGCGCCAAAGTCCAGGCATACACGCGGGACGGATCAAAGGTCACGCGTACGGCAACCACCGACGCCCAGGGCAAGTTCAACGTTACGGGACTGACCAGCGGCCAATACCTCCTGGCCGTGACTCCGCCCTCCAGCAAAGCAGAACTGGGAAAGCTGTACTCCGGCAGCGTTACCGCCGAAACCTCCGCTGTTCCTGTCACCGCGACGGCAGGGGCTGACAAGCCTGCGGGCGACCTGTCCTACGCAACCACAACCCCTGCGCCAGTATCGGATCCGAAAGCCGCCATCACGGTTGACCCGGCTAAGCCGGCGGAAGCGGCGGTAAAGCTGGACAACACTGCCTCCACCGTGGCCGCTGACTACCACGTCATCGTCAACGGGGACCTGTCACGTCCGAAGGTGACTGTGCCCGCCGGGCAGAAGTCCGACGTCGTCCTGACAGGGTTGGCTGCCAAGAGCACAGTCGAAGTGCGGATTTACGGCGACGGCAAGGGCACGGGGACTAGGCTGGCCTCGGCCACGACGCCGGACAGCCCGCCCGCGCCCACTCCCTCCTTTACTGATGTCTCCACCGGCAACCAGTTCTACAAGGAAATCAGCTGGCTGGCTTCGAACGGAATCAGCACGGGCTGGGTGGCACCCGACGGAACCACGACGTTTGGTCCTCTGCTGCCTGTCAACAGGGACGCCATGGCTGCTTTTATGTACCGGCTAAGCGGCAAGCCTGCCTTCAACCCGCCGGCAGTGTCCCCGTTCAAGGACGTGGCCACGGACAACCAGTTCTACAAGGAGATCACGTGGCTGGCCTCCACCAACATCACCACCGGGTGGATCGAAGCCGACGGTACCAGGACCTACGCGCCACTGCAGTCCGTGAATCGGGATGCCATGGCGGCCTTTATGTACCGGCTGGCCGGCAAGCCTGCCTTCTCCCCGCCGGCAGTGTCCCCGTTCACGGATGTGGCCACAGACAACCAGTTCTATAAGGAGATCACCTGGCTGGCGTCCACCAACATCACCACGGGATGGACGTCAGGGGATGGCAGCAAGACATTTGCTCCCGTCTCTGCCGTGAACAGGGATGCGATGGCAGCCTTCATGTACAGGTACAACGCTAAGTTCCCACGCAACTAGGGGGACTGACACCTGAGGGAGGAGCTCCGGTACACATTGTGCCGGGGCTCCTTCCTGTGGAGGGACCATTGCCGATGGACAGCCGCCCTGCGGCACGTCAGCGCCAACGAGAGGCAGAAGTGACAAAAACCCTGATAGAACAGCGGACGGGCGTTGCCCGTGTTCGAACGGCCGCCGTTTCGCTCTCGCTACTGATGGCGTGTCTTTTCGTGCTGGTGCCGGCCGGACTGTTCCGCTTCACCTTCCCGAAGCTGGCCTTCCTTGCAGTGGGCCTGGGAGTGGGACTCATCGCCGGATCCCGGACAAAACTGGCGCCACACACCTCATGGGGTGCTGCAGCTGTCCTGGCCGCATTTGCCCTGGCAACAACCCTGGCCGACGGGCTGGGATCGTCGTTCTGGGGCCGGTGGCCCCGATACGAGGGAGTACCCACGGTTGCCGCCTACCTGCTGTTGCTGCCGGTGGGGGCGCGCCTTTTGGGCCCCGGCGCGAACCCGGCCGTCCGGTTGTACTGGACCCGCCTGCTCTCTGGCAGCCTGGCACTGCTTGCCGCTGCGGCGCTCGCCGCGGCTTGTGGCTGGAACGTCATGGGCGACAGCGCCGAATTCAGGTTCGGGGCCACCCTCGGAAACGCAACAGACCTGGGGATCGTGGGCCTCACCGGCGCTGCTGTCCTCCTGCCGCGGGCTATATGGACGAAGACGCCCTGGGATGTTGCCGGGGCCTTTGCCGGAGGCATTGTGGCAGTCGCCTCCGGTTCCCGGGCCGTCATCATTGTTCTCGCCATTCTGATCGTGGCTGTAATTGGCTGGCTGGCGTGGCAGAAAGGCGGCACATCCCGTTGGCGGCATGCGGTCCTTTGGCTTGCTGCCACGATGACCCCGGCAGCTGTTGCCATCCTGGCCTTTCCTGATGTCCGCGAAAGACTTTTGACAAGTGGGACAGTGAGCGGCCGCGTGGACTTGTGGGGTGCAACGTGGGCCCTGATACAACAAAATCTGCTGTTCGGGGTGGGGCCAGGGCGATTTGTAGATGCCCTCCCCGCCTACCAAAGTGAGGAGTTCGCCGTCCGGGTGGGCACGGACTACCCAGCGGACAGCCCACATCTGATTGCACTGCAGTGGTTGGTCGACGGCGGTGTGCCTCTTCTCCTGGCCAACGCTTTCCTTTGCGCGGCTGTGCTCTGGGTTGGTGCCAGGAACATCAAAGCCACCCACGACGTCTCGGAGCGGTTGTTCCTTGTCGGGGCGATGGGCGCCGTATGTTCGTTTGGCCTTGTCCTGCTGACGCATTTCCCCAACACGGCGACCACCGTCATTGCCGGACTGTGCGCCGGGGCTTTGTCCGGCGTCGGCCTGTCTGCCCCCAGCACGGGGACGAAAGCCAAGAAAACGACTCCGGCCAGGACAAAGAAGCGAATCCCCGTCAATATGACGAGGGTTGCCACCATGGGGGTGCTGGGCTGCCTCACCGCCATGGCTGCTGCTGCATGGTTGGCAGCCACGGCAGAAATCCCGCTCAAAGCGGGTAACGCCGCTGTCCGGGATGGACGGCTCGAGGACGCATCCACGGAGTTTGACAGCGCCGCTGCTTTGCGCCCCTGGGACGTGGACGTTGCGCTGCTCGCAGGGCAGGCTTTCGCCGGCCGCGCAGCAGCGGGGGACCCGGCGTCGGGACTGTTCGCTGTCCAATGGTCCGCCCGGTCCCTCCAGGCGAACCCCGGCTCGGTCGAATCCCTGACCTCACTTGCCGTCGGGCAGCTGGCCTCCGGTGACGTTTCCGGGGCGTGCAACACCCTGGCCCAAGCCAGGCTGGCAGCCCCCGTCAACTCACAGGTTTGGCTGCAGTCCGGGCTCGCAGAATACGCGGCCGGACGAACGGACACTGCACTTGCCTATGTTGAGAAGGCAGTCTCCCTGACGCCGGACCCGGAAGAGGAAAGGGCCATCCTCGGAGCACTGCAACAAGCGGCAGGACAGCCCTAGCCTCGCTTGATCCCGCTGGTCGGGCACGCGGTTCATATGCCGTGGACACTGGCACTACTTTTAAAGTGACCGCTGGTGTCCGGTCCTCCCCGGAACTTTCAGAAGTGCTGGATAGAATCGACCCCTGGACGAACGAACACTGCTTTTGCCGGAGGTACGGAGAAACAATGTCGGAATGGCTCGAAGTCGGCGCGGACAACTATGTGCTGGTCACCGAAGGATCGCTGCTCAACACCGGACTGATTGTCGGCTCCGAACGGGCCATGGTGATCGACACCGGCTGCGGCCCCCGGCAGGCCCGGGAGATCCTGGACGCGGTCCGGGAGAAGACCCAGCTGCCGCTGGTGGTGGTGAACACCCACGCCCATTACGACCATTTCTTTGGCAACGCGGTGTTCGCGGAAGCCGGCGTCACCGAGTTCTGGGCACACCAGAACTGCGCCACCGAAATCGATGAGCGCGGGGACCTGCAGCGCCGCTTCGTGGGGACGCTGGAACCGGAAATGTCCACCGGCGAGGGCGAGAATGTGGAACTCGTGGTGCCCAACGCCGTCGTGGGGGACCAGCCCGTACTGGTTAATCTGGGCGGGCTGACCGCCACCCTGTTCTACCTCGGCCGCGGCCACACCGACGGCGACCTCCTGGTGGGCACCCCCACCACCTTGTTCGTGGGCGACCTCGTGGAGCAGGGCGCGCACCCGTCCTTCGAGGACTCCTACCCGGAGGAGTGGGCCGATGCGCTCCGGCACATCTCAGCGCTGCGCCACCGCTACGAGTTCCTGGTTCCCGGGCACGGCAAGCCGTGCAGCGACCAGTTCGTCCGGACTATGGCGGACACCATGACCACCGCGGTCCGCCAGGCACGCCAGTCCATCCGCGACACCCCGAACGATGCCACCAAGGCCATCCCGGTGCTGCCCTACGGGCCGGAGCAGTCCCGCTGGTTCATCAAGCGGCTCCAGGAGACCCGCCGGGAGCACTAACGGCGTTGGCCAGCTGCATGGGCCTGGCCGGCTCAGGCAGCGCGGGGCCGGCAGGGGCAGGCTGCGCGGGGCCGGCAGGGGCAGGCTGCGCGGGGCTGGCAGGCTGCGGATGCCCGCCGGGCTGCGGATGCCGTCCGGGCTGCGGATGCCGTCCGGAAAGCCGGAGTTTCGCGGCCCGCTCAACCAGGATGGGGATGTAGTCCCGGACGCGGCCGTGGGCGAAAAGGCTGTGTTCGTGGGCAACCATGTCCTCGATGACGGAGCGCTCCACCGCCGGGAAACGCTCGGCGAGCCGGTCCACCACGGCCGCCACCGCCTGGGCTTCAGATTTCTTTGCCACTGCCGCTCCTGCCTGAAGGGCGGGGCAATGACCACCTGGACGTTCCTGAGCCGGTCTGCATCCTTGAATCATCACCACCGCACGTGGTTGGGGGAAGGGTAACGCTGGAAGTCTGCGGAAATCCGCAGGGCGCCCTCAATCATCGAAGTGCGTCTGCACATCACGGCTGCCCGCGACGCGTCCCACCACTTCCTCGGCAACCGCAGCCAGTTTCTGGTTGCGGTTACTGGAAACCTTCAACAGGATCTTGAAGGCCTCATCCTGCGAGCACCGGTTTTGTCCCATGATGATGCCCGTGGCCAGGTCAATGACGGTCCGCTTTTCCATGGCAGCCCGCAGGTCACTTGTGAGCTCGTCCTTGGCCGCCATCCTCACCGCCAAAGCCATCGCCTGGCCTGCTGATTCAGCGAAGGTTGTGGCCCTGGCGACCATGGGTTCCGTGATGGGGCCGGCGGGGGAGGCAAAGAAGTTCAGTGCGGCCGCCGCGTTTTCTCCCGGATGCAGGGGGACACCCAGGCAACTGCCGCATCCGGCCGCAGCCAGGGCGGTGCAGTACGTGGGCCAGCGGGTGTCGGTGGAGACGTCCGCCAGCAGCACCGGCCTGCCGATCCTCAAGGCCTCGACACAAGGCCCGCCGCCGACAGCCTGCTCAATCTCGTCCAGGCGGACGGCCAGCTCGCTGCTGCCTGCGATGGTGACCGGGCGCTTTTGCCTGAGCAACGTCACAGCACACTCGACGTTTGCCCCCGCCGCTTCCGTCATTACCTCGGATGCCAGGCGGGTCAGGCCGTTCAGGAAGCTCTTGAGGTCCCCAACCTCGGACAGGAGCCCCTGGAGTTGATCGTAATCGCTCTGAACCTGGTAGAACGCCATGGGTACACCATAGGGACGGGGCTGGGTGGAAGCAATGAACGCTGCTGCCGCCGCCGGACCGCCCATCCCAGTGGTGGGGTTTAGTAAATCGAGTAGGCATTACCCGGGCGCCGGCGGCCGGAGCTGCATAGGTTCGATGCATGGCAGAAGTAGTCAACCGCAAGCACGGGCGCCGCAGGATGCCCACCGAAACCAAGCGCGGCATCCAGCCGTACGTGATCCTCAACGTTGTCCTGGTGATTGGCCTGGTCATCGCCGCCTTCGCCCTGGCTGGGTAGGCGGAATGGGGCTTTGTGCCCATGCTGTTGGCAGCGTTGCAGTGGCAGGATAAGCCCCAGGTGGACGGTACTCAGTCCGTCCTCCCCGGAGGCAGGAATTGATGGCGGCTGACAATCCCCGGAAACGGTCCCGTAAGAGCTGGCGCGGCGCTTCCTTCGTGGTGGCCTGCGTCGCGGCGGTTGTCCTTGCAGGGTGCCAGGCCGCTCCAGGCCCGGCGCCTGGTCCGGCGTCTTCCGGCCGCGCAGACGGAAAACTGGGGCACGTGTTTGTGATCAACCTCGAGAACAAGTCGTACGACAAGGTGTGGGGCGCCGACTCGCCGGCGCCGTACCTCTCCAAAAGCCTGCGGGCCCAGGGGGTGCTGCTGACGGAGTACTACGCGATTGGGCACGCATCGCTGCCCAACTACATCGCGCAGCTCTCCGGGCAGGGCCCCAACCCCGTGACCAGCAGCGACTGCCACACCTACGAGGCTTTCACCGTCACCGGGACGGCCGTACCGGGCCAGGTGGAGGGCAGCGGCTGCGTCTATCCCGATTCGGTGCCCACCCTGGCCGGCCAGCTCAGCGCGGCGGGGAAGTCCTGGAAGGGCTACATGGAGGACATGGGGACACCGTGCCGGCACCCGGAAGTCGATGCGAAGGACGCCAACCAGAACGCCAGCTCCGAGACCCAGTACGCCACCAGGCACAATCCGTTTGTGTACTTCACCGCCATCACATCCTCGCCCGAATGCCAGGACAACGTGGTGGATTTCAGCAACCTGGACGCCGACCTTACCTCCCTGGACACCACTCCCAACCTGTCCTACATCAGCCCCAACCTGTGCAACGACGGCCATGATGACCCCTGCCACGACGGCTCAAAGGGCGGCCTGCCCAGGGCCGACGCATGGCTGAAGAAGCACGTCCCGGACATCCTGGCCTCCGCAGCGTTCAAGAAGGACGGGATCCTGGTCCTCACCTTCGACGAGGCCAAAGGCAAGGAAAGCGCCGCCTCCTCCCTGCCGGGTGGCGCCGGCGGCGGCCGCGTGGGGGCACTGGTCCTGTCCCCGCACGTCAAAGGCGGCACAACATCACAGCGCGCCTACAACCACTACAGCCTGCTCGGAAGCATCGAGGACATCTTCGGGCTGCCCTACCTCGGCTACGCCGCCGCGCCGGGTCTGAACCGCTTCAGCAACGATGTCTACACCAACCGTTCCTGACTGCCCGCACCAAAATCGCCCGGCACCAAAGGTGGCCAGTACGACGTCGGCCGCGCACCGCCGTCGTACGCATTCCGTTCCTCCGCGCGGGCCCAGGGGGACTACCCAGGGAGTTCCCAGCGCGCCCGGCCTAGGATGGTCCCCATGAAGGTTGCCCAAGAGGCGAAGTCCGCTGCCGTGGTGATCAACGCCGGGGCACGCCTGGGAGCTGCTGGGCCGGCGCTCGCCGTGGACCAGCTGCGAAGTGCGGGGCTGCCCATCTCAACCGTGCACCATGTGCTCTCCGGCGCCGAGCTGGCCGGAGTCCTGGACCAGGTGGTTGCCGGCGGGCACGATCTTGTGGTTGTTGGCGGCGGTGACGGCACTGTGTCCTTCGCCGCCGGCCGGCTCGCCGGGACCGGAACCGTACTGGGGGTCCTTCCGCTGGGAACGGCCAACGACCTTGCCCGCACGCTCGAAATGCCAAGCGATCTTGCCGGGGCGTGCGCGGCGCTCGCCGGCGGGAAGGTGGTGGACATCGACATGGGGCGCGCCAACGGCCAGCCGTTCCTGAACGTTGCGTCCGTGGGCCTCTCGGTGGGTGTCACCGAAACCCTCAGCCCCCGCCTGAAAAGGTACCTCGGGCCGCTGGCCTACGGCGTTGCCGCCGTGCGCGCGTATGCCAGGCACCGGCCGTTCCGGGCCCGCCTCGAGTTCCCGGACGGGGACCATGAAACACTGGAGCTCGACAACCTGCTGCAGGTGGCGGTTGGCAACGGCCGGCATTACGGCGGCGGCAACGCCGTCTCGCCCACGGCAGGCATCGATGATCACCTGCTTGATATCTACGCCATCCCTGGGGCGCCGCTCCGGGAGCACATCAGGATCGCCCGGATGCTTAAAGACGGCAGCTTCGTGGAGCGCAGCGGCGTGTACCACCTGACCTGCCAGCGTGTCCGGCTGGTCACCGAGCCGCCCATGCCGGTGAACCTCGACGGCGAGATCGCCACAACCACACCCGCCGACTTCACCATCGAGCGCAACGCCGTGCACGTGGTGGTGCCGCACGGCAGCACCGCTGCGCGGTTTGACGGGTAGTTCCCCGCTTCAGGCACCATCGCCGCCAGCTGCTGATGGCCGTTGGTGCTGACGCTCTCCTCCACGGCGCCGGCCGGCAGGCCTGACCATCTCCCGCCCGTCACGCACTCCATGTGGATGCCCGGGTGGCGCTGACCTCGGCTGATGCCCGGACTGCCCATTGACTGGACGTGCTCTCTTGGCCACGATGATATTCCCGTTGACACCATCGAAAGGGCGAGTCATGAAAACCACAAAAGCACTGGGTAAGGCCGCAGCTACCTCTGCCGCGTCAGCACTGCTGCTGCTTGCTGCAACCGGCCCGGCAGCAGCTGACCACACCCACGTCAGGGTGGTGGGCAACGGCGGCTGCGTCGTCGTGGCGGAAGGCGCGGGGGAGGAAGAGGTCGAGCTACCCGACGCCGTATTCGACCACAACCCGCACGCCGCGGACATCCCGCAAACGGACGGCAGGACGCATCCGCTCCACGTGCTGGTCCACCAGGGCGTTCCCGGGGACAACAACGACATCTACGTCCTCGGCAGCGACGCCGAGGAGGCAGCCTGCGACGGCGAGTACGTCAACCGGTAACTGGCCCTGCGCGGGCGGAGTGCTGCCTCGTTTAGGATGTTCTCATTATTAATGAATCCCGGCCGGGGGAAGCCAGGACAGAGCACACCGAACGGCCCTCAGTGACCTCCAGCAACAACTCCCCAGCACCTTCGTCAGCAATGATCCCGCACGCTGATTTTCTCGACTGCCCCACAGGACTTGTCGAGTACTACTTCGCAGAGGGCGTCTTCCACTGGTCGGAAGGGCTGTACCGCATCTACGGATACGAACGCGGCGACGTTGTCCCTTCCATGGATATGGCTTTCGCCCACATCGAGCCGGCAGACCGTCCTGTGGTCCAGGCGTATTGGGATCGCGTGGCAGCGGTTGGAGGCCCGTCGTCCATCTACGTGTCCATCCGCGACCGCAAGGACCGCCAGCACAAACTGCTGTACTCTGCGGACTACATCCTAGAGGATGGTGTTCCCGTGGGCGTGTGGGGCGTGGTGGTTGACCTCACCCAGTCCATCCATTCCGACCGCCACCAGCTGGCCACAGAGGCCGTGGCTGCGTCGGCCCGCAACCGGGCCGTCATCGAACAGGCCAAGGGCGTCCTGATGGGACGCACAGGCATCACCGCAGACCAGGCCTATGAACTGATGAGCCAGCAAAGCCAGGACACAAACCGGAAGGTTTACGCGATCGCCCACGAGATCGTGGAACGCGCCACCCGCCGCTAACGCCAACCGCAGCTGACCTCACGGGATCCACACGGGGAGTTCACCCCATCGCCCACACCCTGTTCTTTTGGAAGGATTCGCAGTGGCCGCACAATGCCCGTGCTGCCGGCCGGAATCTCCGGCCACAACCAATTGATTCGGGGGAATTATGAAAATGTCACGAGCAACAGCAGGACTGGGCGCTGTGCTTGCAGTAGCGGGGTCACTGTTTGCCGGCGTTCCTGCGGCAAGTGCTGCGGGAACCGGGACGGCCTGCCCGACGGACAGGTTCTGCCTGTACTTCAACAGCGACTTCGGCGGGGCACGTGCCGACTATGCGCAGAGTGACGCAGGCCTGGGCAACGAGCTCTTCACGGACGGTCCGCAGGGCCGGTCCGGTTGGGGTGTCCAGGTGAACAACAACGCGGCCTCTGCCATCAACCACACCGGAAAGAATGTTGCGGTGTACTACAACAGCGACTGCTCAGGCACGGGGTTCATCATCTACCCGGGCGAGCGCTGGAACCTGGCCTCCTTCGGCATGAAGAACCAGGTGTCCTCGCTCCAGGTGGCGGGTTCCGACTGCATCTACCGGGACCAGAGCTGGGCCTAAGGTGAGGCTTACGACGGCGGCGCGCGCCGCCGTCGTACGCCTTTGCGTCGGGTGCGTGGAGCCTGCGTCCAGGTTCCTTCCAGTGTAGTTACCGAAACGTTATATATGCTTGATGGGTGGTTTTTACGTCAAGCAGTGGAAATTTATCAGCTCCGGAACGTCCGGCGGCGCCGGGCGGCGGGCTCATCTCCGGGCGGAAGCACGCCCTGGACGGGCTCCGGACCATCGCCGTGGCGGGGGTCTTCCTCTTCCATACCGTCACTGAATTGGTCCCGGGCGGATCAATCGGCGTGGACGTCTTCTTCACCCTCAGCGGCTTTGTGATCTCGCTCCTGATCATGAAGGAGTACCTGGCTACGGGCCGGCTGCGGCTGGGGGTCTTCTACGCCAAGCGGCTGGCCAGGCTGTGGCCTGCGCTGCTGGCGCTGTGCGGCGTGATCGTCACGGTGGGCGCGGTTTTCCCTGCGTCCAAGTGGGCCGGCCAGGAAGATTTTGTCCTGCCGGCCGCAGGCTACGTGATGAACCTGGCGCGGATCGGGGTGTTTGCCGAGTCCATACCCGGCGAAACCCTTGGCCCCGCCTGGACCCTGGCTGTGGAGGAGCAGTTCTACCTGGTGTGGCCGCTGCTCCTGCTGGTGCTGCTGCGCTTCTGGAAGGTCCGCACGGTGGCTTGGATTACAGCCGGGCTGGCTGGGGCGTTCCTGCTGGAACGGTTCCTCCTGGTGCTGCTCGGCGCTCCGCTGAACCGCCTCTACAACGGCCCGGACACGCGGGCCGACGAGCTACTGATCGGCTGCACCCTGGCCCTCGTTTTCACCGCAGTGACCCCCGGATCCCGGTCCCACGCCTCCTTCCGGAACGCCGCGCGCTGGGCCGGCCCGCTTGCCGGCACCGCACTCCTGGCCGCCGTGTTCCTGCTGAAGGAACCGGACACCCCGGGCCTGTGGTTCAGCGCCTTCTGGACGGCCGGCCCCACAGTGCTGTCGCTGCTGTCCGCCGTGCTGATCGGATCACTGGTCCTGCAGCCGGCGGGCTTTGCGGGACGGGTCCTCAGCCACCCGTGGCTTGCCGGGCCCGGCCGGGACCTGTCCTATGCCATGTATCTCTGGCACCTGCCGGTCTACCTGCTGCTGATGCCGCTCGTTCCCGAACTGTGGCTCCGCGTGGTGCTGGCCGCGGCCCTGACGTTGCTGCTGGCCTGCGCGTCCCACCGCCTGGTGGAAACGCCCGTCCGCCGCTGGGCCAACGCACGGCTGGAGCCCGGCGTCGTGCCTTCTTCCTCCAGGCCGGCCACCGGCCCAGGGCGGGAACTGGTAACAGCCGGGCGCTCGCCAGCCGCCTGACCTGGGATGACAGGAGCAGCGCTGAGGCGGGCCAAATTACTTGTCCCGTACCCCTTTACTTGACGGAATCCAGTTACTAAAGTCAGTTCTTGTCATAGTCCGGATGGGCGCCAGGGGGCGTCCGGGAAGGGGGAGTGCATCACCGCTGACCTAGACCGAAAGACAATTGACCACTACGTTGAAGGCCCCTCCTAGGAGGGGCTTTCCTTTTGCCCCCCGGAGAGCTGGCCGGCCAGGCCGGAGAGCAGGATGCTGAGCCCCTGGTCAAGCTCGGCGGCGCCGTCGTAGTCCGCCAGGACCGGGCCGAGTGCCCGGAGGTGCGGAAAGCTTTTCGCGGGCAGGCGGTGGAGGCCAAGGCGGAGGATGGCCTCGTTTTCCTCCGGGTCCACAATGTATTCCTGCAGTTCGTTCAGGATGTGGCCGTAGAGGAACCCGTAGTAGGCGCGGTACACATGCAGGGCCGCGGCCGGCGCGAAGCCCGCCTCGATCAGCAGGGCAAGGATCTGCTCCAGTGGCCGGAGGGTTCCCAGCGGGCGCAGGCCCAGGGGAGTGGAGAGCGGCCGGGTGACCAGCAGGGGCACCACGTTGGGATGCCGCAGGGCCAGGAGCCGCAGGTCATGGGCGATTTTGCGGAGCTGGGCCTGCCAGTCCGGATCATCGGGGAAGATGGCCAGTTCGTTCAGGACCAGCTCGGACACGCCGTCCAGCAGGGCTGCCCGGTTGGCCGCGTAGCGGTACAGGCTCATCGGATCCCGGTCCAGCTCCTGCCCCAGGCGACGCATGGTCAGGGCGTCCAGTCCTTCAGCGTCCACTAGGGCAAGCGCGGTGGAGAGCACAAGCTCCTGGCTCAGGGGCGCCTTCCGGGGGCGTGTCCTGCTGCCAGTATTTTCGGGTGAGGCCACGGGGAAATCCATCCTGTTGAACGCCGGGTGTCCCTGGATGGGTGGTTCCTCAGCTTGCTTAGTAGTCAGTCTACGTCCAAGGTCTACAATGTAGACAATTTCAGCGGCCCAGGTTCTGTCGAGCTGCCGTCCTCCCAGTTCCCGCAGGACATTACGACGGCGCCGCGCGCCGCCGTCGTGCATTCCCGCCCCACGTCCGGGGCCGGGACCCTGCACAGATCGTGACAAAACACGCGGACGATCCTTCGCGGAATTTTGAGCCGGCGGGCGTAGTTTGGGCAGCCAGGCAGTAGGGAAGGGAGCGGAGACAATGAACATCATCGAATACGTTGCAGCCCTTGGCGGGATGCTGGCCTCTCTAGGCGGAGCGGGCCTTCTGGCGGCAGGTCTGATCCGGTTCAGGGCCCGCCACTAGGCAGGCGGTGCATCATTCCGCATCCGCAGGGCGGAAGGTCACGCCCCCGTCCGTGGACACGATGACCCCGTCCGGTGTCGCGGCCCAGATCCACGGCCGGCCGTCGTCGCCTTTTATGGCGGCGATTGCCATGACGTCGGCGTTGATGCGGCCCTTTTCGGTCCAGGTTTCGCCGGCATCTGCGGAGTAGTGGACAGTGCCGTCCGGTTCCACGCCCACGGCTTCTGCCGGGTGGGCGAATGCCGCGAACTGGATTAGGGGGCCGTTGTCCAGCGGCTTCCAGGTGCTGCCGGCGTCCGTGGAGCGCTGGATCCCGTCCTGGGTGGTGGCCAGGACGGTGGTGCTGTCCGGATGGCCGGCCAGGGCAGCCGGGGCAAAATCTGCCGCCACGGTGCTCCAGGCCTTGCCGTCCGGGCTGGTCCGCAGGACCCCGTCGAAGGCCACGATTCCTGCCTGTGTGGCGGTCAGTGCGTGGAAGTCGGATTCGCCTTGGCGCGAGAGTTGCTCCCAGGTCTTGCCGCCGTCGGACGACCTCAGCAGGCCCAGCGGGTTGGGCAGGTCTGAGCCGGGTCCTGGGTGGCCCGAGGCGTAGAAGACGCCGTCGGCGGGGCCCGGGGCGAACCCCATAAGGTCATTGGTTCCGCCGATTTTGGTGGCCGGGCTGGTGGTGGCGTCGAACAGGCCTTCGTGGGTGGCCAGGAGTACCTGGCTGGTTTCGCCGCTGACAGCGATTCCGTGCACGTGGGAGCCGGGCAGCGTGTCCGCTGCGGTGGCGGTGCTTGCCGTGCCCGGTGCCGGGGTGGCCGCGTGAGCGCAGCCTGCAAGGGCAAGCAGGGCGGCCGCCGCGGCGGGCAGCACTGCAAAAGGTCCGGTCCTGCCGGCGGGCTTACGGCGCATTACTGGATCAGGTAGTGGCGTTCTTCAGCTTTGGGGGTCTTCGGGAAGAAGGACCGGCCCAGTGCTTTCAGGCCGATCGCGGGCAGCAGGACCAGGGCCACGCTGACGGAGAGAGCGGTCCAGCCCAGGTCCTCGAGCGGGCCAAGGGTGCTCCCCTGGGGAAGAGTAGAGTTCACGACTGCGCCTTATGTGAGACCGATGGGAAACGGATGCCTGCCCTGGTGCCCGGACGGAACCCTCCCAGGTGTCAGTCCGCCAGCGAAGCAGGAATACCTACAAGGTTACGGCACCCGCGTTGAGCCGCGGAAATGGCGGGCGCTTGCCGGGCGTTTGGCTCTGTCCGAGCTGTCACAAACGCTGCCTCGTCCGGGGATTCACTGAAATTACCGCTTGTACCGTTCACCCGCTTCCAGCTTGTCGCTACAATCGGCGAGGGGGGTCAGCTTGGTGATTCCCGGCTGACCGCGCCAGTCCTGCTGGGGGCATGGCGCCTGTCCTTGAAGGATGCCCGCCAATGACCCACCGAATCCGGCCCTTCGCCGCCGTCGCCATTTCTTTAGCTGCTGTCCTGGCGAACACAACACTGGCAGCGCTCCCCGCCCAGGCCGACGACGAACTGGACAATATCCGCAGCACGCCGCCGCGCGCGGCTGCCCCTGCCGCGGCCCCCGCCACAGACCAGTTCATTGTGGGAATTAGGGGCGGCCATGGCGTCGTGTCCGAGGCGGCTGTGTCGAACGTTGCTGGGAAGGCGGCAGGCAAGCTGGGCATTGCTGCACAGAACGTCAAGGGCACCGCCGCCGGCGCGCAGGTGGTGAAAACCAGCCGTGCCCTTCGTGGCGCCGAAGCGGATGCTTTCCTCGCCGAGCTTCGGTCCAGCCCTGGAGTGGCCTACGCTGAGCCGGACATCATCATGTACCCGTCCGCCTTTGTCCCCGACGATCCCGGCTTCCCGATCCAGTGGAACCTGTGGGAGGAGGCCGCGGGCATCCGCGCTCCGCAAGCCTGGGAGATTAGCCGTGGTGAGGGGGTAGTAGTAGCTGTGGTTGACACCGGAATGACCAATCATTCCGAGCTTAACTCCCGGGTCCTGCCCGGTTACGACATGATCTCCGACGCCGAAACGGCCCGGGACGGTAACGGACGCGACACCAACCCGAAAGATGAAGGTGACTGGGTAACCACCGACGTGTGCGGCATTGGCGGGGAGGAAGCCAGGTCCTCCTGGCACGGAACCCACGTGGCAGGAACAATTGCAGCCGTTGCCAACAACAATGAAGGCATTGCCGGCGTGGCCCCGGAAGCCAAGCTGCTTCCCGTCCGCGCCATCGGTGCTTGCGGTGGCTACGCGTCCGACGTCGCCGATGCGATCATCTGGGCCGCCGGCAGCCAGGTTTCCGGTGCACCGGCGAACCCACATCCTGCCCGTGTGATCAACATCAGCCTCGGCGGTGATTCCCCCACCTGTTCCGTCACCACGCAGAACGCGATCAACGTTGCCCGCAATGCCGGCGCAGCCGTAGTGGTGGCCGCCGGGAACTCCGACAGCCCGGCCACCGGAATAAGCCCGGCCAACTGTCAGAACGTCATCACGGTGGCCGCGGCCGGGCGGGACGGCGCCCGAGCCCCCTACTCAAACTACGGGCCCGCCGTTGACGTCACGGCACCGGGCGGCGACATAACCAACGAAGACTTCGAAGGTGTCGTCTCCACCTCCAACGATGGCCTCACCGTACCGGGGAACGAAGCCTACGAGTTCCTCCAGGGCACATCCATGGCAGCGCCGCATGTAGCTGGAATCGCCGCCCTGATGATGTCCGAGGAGGGCAGCACGTATACGCCCCAGATGGTGGAGGAAAGGCTTAAAGCCACGGCCCGGCCCCTGCCCGTAGCCTGCGTCGAGGGCTGCGGCGCGGGACTGGTAGATGCAGCAACAGCGCTGACGTCCGCCGCCTACGAACCGCCATCGGTCTCGCCGTTCCATGACGTTTCCACCGGGCAGCAGTTTTACCGGGAGATGGCGTGGCTTGCGGAGAGGAAGATATCCACCGGTTGGGTGGAGGATGGCCGCCGGATGTATCGGCCATTGCAGTCCATCAGCCGTGACGCGATGGCCGCATTCCTGTACAGGCTGGCCGGATCGCCTGAGTACACGCCGCCTGCTGAATCGCCTTTTGCGGATGTAGCCACCGGGCAGCAGTTCTACAAGGAGATGGCCTGGCTCTCCGAGAATGGCATTTCCACGGGCTGGGTGGAGGATGGCCGCCGGATGTACCGGCCACTGCAGTCCATCAGCCGTGACGCGATGGCCGCGTTCCTCTACCGGATGGCCGGGAAACCGGACTACGCGGCCCCTGCCCAGTCGCCTTTTGCGGATGTGGCCACCGGGCAGCAGTTCTACAAGGAAATGGCCTGGCTCTCGGAGAACAGTATTTCCACGGGCTGGGCGGAGGACGGCCGCCGGCTGTACCGGCCGTTGCAGCCGATCAACCGTGATGCGATGGCTGCCTTCCTGTTCCGCCTGAATATCCTCATGGAGTGACCTGGGGTTTTACCCAGATCCGCTATCGGGATACCCGCGTTCTGAAGCGCTTGGCGGCTGCCGGCAAAGGCGTTCGGCTGAGCAGCTTCTGACCGGCTTGAGCGATCACGGCGACGCCCGCACCAAGGTGATCCGGCCGGGCTGCGGCCTGGTTCAGCTCGCCCTGCAGCCATTCGGTGTGCTGCGCGAGGTTACCGATGGCTATCTCGTTGCTGGCGTTCAGGCGGGCTGCTTCCTGGCTCTCGGCCTCTTCCAGGATCAGTGCAGAATTGCTGGTCACTGCGGGGATGGGGATGAGAGTTTCCGCCATGGATCCGGTGTTGAGGGCGGCGGCAACCGCATCCCACCAGCCCACGTGGAACGCTTTCAGTTCCCTGCCGTGCTGCTGGAGGTGGTCCCGGATCTCTGCCCGTTGTCCAATGACGGAGTTGACCCACTTGGCATCGTTGCCGTCCCCCAGGTGGCGCAGTGAACGGAGCAGCGGCTTCAGGCCCCAGCTTTCCAGCGCTCCACCGATCCGCGCCTCACCGTAATAGTCAACGGCAACGGGCAGGACAGGGACGCCGGCAGAAAGACCAAAAATAACCGGGTGGTAGCGGCTGGAGATTACCAGTTCTGCGTTGGCCGTCAGTGCTGCCGTCTCCTCGGCTGGCCTTTGCTCCAGCACCCTGATGTCCGGCGCCGTGCACAGACGTGCAATAGCGGCATGGCACTCCTGGTCCCCATCCCTGGCCCCGAAGGTGGAGACGTGGGGGAGAAGCAGGATGGGAAGCTGCAGATGCTCGTAGGCGAGGTCAAGAAGTCGGGCCATGTGCCGGTGGTAGTCCTCGCGCGGCATGGCGCCCGAGCCGGGGGCAAAGGTGGCAGCAATATAACCGGACGGCGGCAGTGCCGAGGCGTCCACGTCAACTCCCTCGGAGAAGAAAGCTGCATCGTCCAAAACCTGCACCGACTCCACATCCATGGATGTCAGCAGATCATGCGTGTGCCGTTCACGGGAACCGACCACATTGCACAGGCGCAGGGCTTCGGCGGCTTCGTCACGGTCCGGTCCCGTGAGGACCGGTCCCACGGTTTGCCCTGACACCACCACCTTGAGGCCCATCGAGTGTGCCACCCGGATGGCGGCAAGGCGTTCAAAGAGGAGCCCGCCATATTGCGATGTGAGGTTGCCTCCGCCGGCCAGGAGCAGGGTGCTGCAACCACTGAACGCGTCCTGGAAAGAGCGGACAACGTCCGCGGCACGTTCGGTGGCCGGGCCGCCGTCGAGAAGGTGTTTGACCTCCTGCAGGAGCTGGTGCCTTTCGAAGGGATTCCACGGGACCTCCGGCCTTGGGGCTGCGGGCAGGCCATACAGGCCGGACGTCTGCCCGACGTCATGCGTCAGCACCACAAACTTTTCGTAGCCGCGTTTCCGGAGGGCCGCGATGGCCGCGTGCGTCATCGCCTCATCGCCCACGTGGTATTCGTGCTGGCCGACGTCGCCAAGGACGGCAATGCGTTGTTGCTTACCCAGCGATCCTGCGGAATGTACGACGGCGTGCTCCCGGGACGTGTGTAGCGCCAGCGACCGCTGGCGCTCTCCCCGTTCCCGCAGCCGCCGGCGGACCGAGCGGAGTGCACGGAGGGGCAGCGGCTGCGATGCGGCCCGCACGTTGCGTTGGATCTGTTCAACGTCGCCCACCAGCCGGGCCAATTGCTCGGTGCCCTCGGACTGCTGGCGGCTGATCTCGTCCAGCCGCTGATGAAGGCGGCCGGTTTCCACCGCCAGAAGTTCACGCTGGTACAGGAGGGGGCCGAGCCCGAAGGCCTGGGCATGCTCGCGGACCAGGCGGTCCCGGACTTTCAGGGAATAGAGCTGGTGCTCGTCGGTGCGGGCTATGAAGCTGTTCGCCTCACTGCTGAGGGCGGCACGGCGCTGGTTCCAGAACGCCAACGGCCGCCCTTTGATGAGGCCGATGTGGTGGTGCACAAGGAAACGGAGATGAAACTCCCAGTCGCCCACTACGGGAAGGTTTTCGTCGAATCCTCCCAGTTCGTTGTACACGGAACGGCGGAAGAGGAAGGAGATGGGGACAAACCGGTTGTAGTGGAGCAGATCCACCAAAGTTATGTCCCGCAGGTCCGGTTCGAAGGTGATGCGTTCTTCGACGTCCCGGCCCGCAGGGGTCAGGCGCTCGTAGACGATTTCTGTTTCAACGCTCACGCCTCCGTCACTGGGATGCTCTTCCAGGTAGGAAACAGTGGTGGCGAGGAACTCCGGAGCCCACTCATCGTCGTCGTCATGGACAGCTATGAACTCAGAGTCAACGGCCCGGATACCAAGGTTGGAAGCGGCTTCCATGCCCAGGCTGGCCTCGTTGTCCAGGCGCAGCAGCCTGTCTCCAATGTGGGACAGCCGCGGTTCCAGCGCGTCATCTACCTGTGCCCGGCTTCCGCCGTCATTAACAATGACGATTCGCCAATCGCTGAAGGTTTGGCCCAGGACGCTGTCCAAGGCCCGGCCGAGCAGTCGCCCCCGGTCTTTGGTGCGGATGATGACGGCGACGCGGGAACGCAAGGTGAAGTCTCCTTGAATGACGTGCAGATTCTACGGGGCGCTGGACGTGACGGCAGGCGGGTATATCAGGCTTGCCGCCAACGCAGCTGGAGTGTCCCGGCAAGGATCCGCACGCAATACGGTCGTTTGTTCTAATCGAGCCGAGGCACACTTACATAGTAGAGGCACGCCGCATGCAACACCTGTCCGCGCCCCGCCGTGCGCAGCCGTTTGTAGGGGGCCCGCACACAGCTGCTCCCCGAAACTCGAACGGATATCCGTCCAAATTCCGGGGAGCAGACTGCTGTGGGAATTGCCCTAGATGAAGTCCAGCTTTTCATTGAACCGGTACATGAATGCTGCCATAGCATCACGGTTCACTGCCACAAGCGGCCGGAAGGTCCGGTCATCGTACCCCTTTGAGATTTCCTGATCGGCCAGCCAGTTGATCTCCTTGTAGAACGCCGTACCGGGAGCAACATCAGTGAAGGGCGATGCCGCCGGTGGTGTGTAGGAAGGCTCGCCGGCAAGGCGGTACATGAATGCCGCCATCGCATCGCGGTTCACTGGCTCAAGGGGCCGGAAGGTCCGGTCATCGTAGCCCTTTGAGATTTCCTGATCGGCTAGCCAGTTGATCTCCTTGTAGTAGGCCGTTCCGGGAGGAACGTCCGTGAAGGGCGATACCGCCGGTGGAGTGTAGTCGGGCTCTCCGGCAAGGCGGTACATGAATGCTGCCATCGCATCACGGTTCACCGGCTGAAGCGCCCGGTAAGTCCTGATGTCGTTGTCTACCCAGCCTGTGGAAATCTCGTTGTCGTAGAGCCAGCAGATCTCCTTGTAGAACTGTTGAGTTGTCACCACATCAGCAAACGGTGAAACTGCAGGCGGCACGTACTCGCCCTCGTCGTCGCCGTTCCCATCGATGCCAAAGTCGGCGAACCAGTAGCGCTGGTCATCGGTGTCGCTGGCCAGGATCACCATGCCGCTCTTGCTGGTGACAGGGTGCTTGCTGGTGGTCACGTTGTTGACGCTGGGGGTGGAGTCCTGGATAACGGGGTCGCCGCGGCCGGCGGTGAAAACGGGGTTGTCCATGGAAGCCGTCTTTTGGTAGATGGCCCCTGAGACCCCGCTGTAGGGGCAGCCCGTCACCGTTGTTGCCGGACCCGACTGGAAGGCATGGATCTTGTTGTTTTCCGGGTCAAGCACAATCTGCGGACGGGTGTGGCAGTCACCGATCGTGGAGATCGTGTACTTGTCGAATGCTCCCGTGGCTGGCTTGAACACCAGCAGCTGCAACTGCGGGTCCGACTTCCTTGCAGTGGAGTTCATATCGAAGCTCGTCTTCACCGCAGCGAAGACACGGCCGCTGGTATCCGCCTGCAGTGACTTGATGTTCAGATGGTCGTCAGCCTGGTTTGGTCCGCGGACGGCGGACTGCACGTTCCAGGAAGTGGCAGGCTGGCCGTCGCTGCGGCTGGCCCACCAGACCGAACCCGTTGTGTGGTCAGACCACATAACCCCGATTTTGTTCTTGCCGAAGGCGACAAGGGACGAGATGTCATCCGGAGCCACGGTAGCGTTTTCGCCGGTAAGGGCCTGCGGCGTGCCCCACGAGGTGCCGCCCGCGGCCGAGTTGTTAACCATCACTTTGCTGGTATAGCCGCCGGTTGTTACGCCCGAGACCTGGGTCCAGGTGGCCCAGATGGCGCCGGTGCTGTCCTTGTCGATGGTCATCGATTCACTGCTGTTTCTGGTGATCTCGGTGGGGAAACCACTGCTCCGCGTGTATTTTCCGTTCTCATAGCTGTAGCGGTACAGCTTCGCCGGGGAGTCCGGGCGTGACGCCTTTGGCCCGTCCTCGGTGGAGATGGTGACCACATGGTGGGCAATGTAGAGGTGGGTGCCATCCCAGAAGGTGTCCGCCGATGTGTTGGCACGGGTGTCCACCCCCACCCCGGTGTCCACCCACTGCTTGGCGGCCCGGTCCAGCTTGTGGATGCGCCAACCTCCTGACGTCCACATGTCAGCCCACCAGGAACCGTCGTTCCACCACACCTTGCTCTGCGGCTTGTCAGCGGTGGGGGGATTTGCCACGCCTGTGTAATTGAAGCCAGGGGTGCCGAAAGTTGGGGCGGGTGGCGGGGCTGGCTCCGCTGCGCTGGCCGGGCCCCCAAATGCTCCAAGCCCGGTGAGGACAAGGACTGTTGCCAGCCCCTGGCCCAGGGCTCGTCTGATCGATTTCTTCACGGTTCTCCTTAAACGTTCCGCCCCAACGCTGTCGCGTCCAGGTCCCTGAGGAAGCTGGTGCCCCCGATGATTTATTAACCTCTTGTGCAACACATGCCGCCCGAGTACCCGTTACTCACCTTTGCCAGGTAGGGCACTGAGATCTTGCGTCCGGTACTCATGTCAGAGCGCCGGAACGCCGTGGGATTTCCACGGCGTGGCGGGCATGTGGGTTTCGGCGGGAACGCCCTGTTGCGGGCACTCGGCACAACGTGCGCTGGCAACAAGCGTGCCGGCGTCGTCCTTGTGAAAGTGAGTCACGTGGTGGGTGGTCCTGCCGCATGCGGGGCAGAAGCTCTGGCTCTGTTTGGTCCACATGGAGGAATCCTAAGGAGCAGCGCTCGCCAATAAAGCCAAAACGTTGGAAATATGTGGTTGCCCGCAGGGAATATGTGCCAATCCCCGTCCGGACTGATCTGGGGCTGGATGGCGCAGGCAGATCGAGCCGCGCTGCCGAAAACGCGTTCCATATACCCGCGTCCGGGATATTTGCCGCTGCCCCTTCATCCCTCTCCTGCTTGTGGCTAGAATCGGGGCGGGGGTGAGTCTGTCCGCGCGCCGGCACCCAGCGCTTGGCGCCTGTCCTTGAAGGATGTCCGCCAATGACCCACCGCTTCAGCCCCCGCACCGCCGTCGCCATTGCTTTGGCTGCCGTCCTGGCGAACACAACCCTGGCCCTCCCTGCCCGGGCCGACGGCGGACTGGACAACATCCGGCCAACCCCGCCGCGGGCGGCGCCCGCTGCGTCCCCCGCCCCCGCCCAGGTCATTGTGGGGATCCACGGCGGCCCCCGCCTCGGGGGCGCGGCGGCGGCGCCCGCCGCGGCTGCGCGCCAGGCCGCGGGCCGGGTGGGCATCGCTGCCCAAAACGTCAAAGGCACCGCTGCCGGAACGCAGGTGGTGAAGACCAGCCGGCCCCTTCCCGGTGCCGAAGCCGAGGCGTTCCTGGCTGCACTGCGGTCAGCCCCGGGCGTGGCCTACGCCGAGCCGGACATCAGAATGTACCCGGCCTCCGAGGTTCCCAGCGATACCGAGGCTCCCAACGATCCCGGATACCCGGCCCAGTGGAACCTGTGGGACCGCGCCGCCGGCATCCGGATCCCCGGCGCCTGGAAGGTGAACCGCGGTGGGGGGACCGTAGTGGCGGTGGTGGACACGGGAATCACCAGCCACTCTGAGCTGGACTCCCAGGTGCTGCCGGGCTACGACATGATCATTGACGCCGCCTCCGCCCGGGACGGCGACGGGCGTGACGCCAACCCGCAGGACGAGGGGGACTGGTTTAGCGCGGAGCTGTGCGGGATGGGCGGAGAGGACGGGATGTCTTCCTGGCACGGAACACACGTTGCGGGAACCATCGCCGCAGTGGCCAACAACAATGACGGTATCGCGGGAGTGGCACCCGAAGCCCGGCTGCTTCCCGTTCGCGCCCTCGGCGCCTGCGGCGGCTACGAGTCAGACGTGGCAGACTCCATCGTCTGGGCCGCAGGCGGGCAGGTGGCCGGGCTGCCGGTCAACCCCAACCCCGCCCGCGTGATCAACCTCAGCGTGGGCGGTGACGGGCCCTGCTCCGCCATGATGCAGACCGCCATCAATGCCGCCAACAAGGCCGGTGCCGCCGTGGTGGTTGCTGCCGGCAACGCGAACCGCCCGGCCTCCGGCATGAGCCCGGCAAACTGCAAGAAGGTGATCACGGTGGCTGCCGCCGGACCCACCGGTGCCCGCGCGTCCTACTCAAACTACGGCGATGACGTGGACGTGACGGCACCGGGCGGCGACATCACCAGCCAGTTCACCGAAGGCATCCTCTCCACCTCGAACTTCGGCGCCACGACTCCCGGGCTTGAGGCCTATGCCTTCATGCAGGGCACGTCCATGGCAACCCCCCACGTGGCTGGAATCGCCGCCCTGCTCATGTCCGAAAAGGGCAGCAGCTACACGCCCAAGATGGTGGAGGAGCGCCTGGAGTCAACGGCCCGGCGGCTGCCCGTTGACTGCCCCGAGGACTGCGGCCATGGACTGGTGGACGCCGCCAAGGCACTGGACTTTGGCGATGACGACTAGGAATCCCGCCGGTGCGGGCCGGGGGACACAACGCCGGTGACCCGCCCGGGTTCAAAGTGGCTGTGCCAGGCCCGGCGTTTCGGGCCGGGCAGCCGGGGTGCCGGCGGCCACTGACTTGACCACGTTCTCGGCAACGCTGCGCACCTTCAGGTTCCGCTGGCGTGAGGCACCCGCCAGCTTGCTGAAAGCCTCGGCGTAGGTACAGCTGTTCTGTGCCATGATCACTCCGCAGGCCACATCGATGGACGTGCGGCCCTCCAGCACGTTCTTCAGGTTGTCCCCGGCGGACCGGACGCTGCGCACCTCAAGCGCCAGCCGCAGGCTCTGGGCTGCCACTTCGGCGAACCACCGGGCCTCCGCCACCAGGTTCGGCGTCAGTCCGGTGCTGCCGCGGAGCAGGAACAGCAGCGCGCAGGACGTGCGGTCCTCCAGTCCCAGCGGGACAGCAAGCGCTGAGCCGAATCCGGAAGCCGAGAGCCGCCGTCGGTATGCCTGCCACCTGGTTGGTGCCGTGCGGTCAACCTTCAGCAGTTCCGCCGCACTCACGGCATGGCCCAGGGGACCGCCGCCGTTCCTGTCCTCGGAGGACGCCAGGGCTGCGGCGGCGGGGCTGTTTCCGGCCCTGACGGGAGGGCCTCCCGCCCGCATCAGCAACGCAGCGCAGTCCGCGGACCCACCGAGGGCCAGCGCACCGGCCTCGGCCAGCCGCTGCACCAAATCTTGGTCAGTCTCCGTACCTGTGATGAGGTCCAGCAGGAACCCCCGGCGTTCTGTCCGCACGGTTCCGTCCGCCGGTTGTACTGCCACGCTTCTGCCCCCGTAAGCCTCAGTCCCGCCCCGCACCCTCGCGGGCTTTCCCCGAATCTACGAGTACAGCCCGCGGAGGGCACGAGTAGCCGGTACTCTACTTTTCCGGCGCGGGGCGGCGACCACTTGTTTTGGTTACCCGCGGGCGGCCAGTGCCTGCTTGAAGGCGTTGGCGGATGCGGTGCTGCTGTTGATCCGCCAGTCGGTTTCCTTGTTGTAGTGGAACCAGGTCACGGCGGTGATGTCCGGCTGGGCGGCAAGGTAGCTGAACAGGGAAGTGATCCAGTCCGCCTTGTTGCCGCCCTGTTCGGCTGAGGACGTTTCTGCGATCAGGATCTGTTTGCCCGGGGCGAGCGTCCGGAGCTGGGACAGGCCGTCGCCGAAGAGCTGCGACGGGGATACCCAGGAGCTCCACGAGGCGGAGGTGCCCCAGTTGTAGCCGTCCAGTGCAACGGCGTCCACATATTCCGCGCCGGGGTACAGGCCGGCCAGCGGCACCGAGCCCCAGTACGGCACGTTGGGGTTCCACACCCAGGTAACGTTGGTGGCACCGGCCGCCGTCACCACGCCGTGCACGTGCTGCCATGCGGCCACATAGTCCCCGGAACCGTTGCCGTTGACCTGCTCCGACCACGGGTACCAGTTGCCGTTCATCTCGTGCCCGAACCGCAGCATCACCGGGTGGCCCCAGGCGGCCAGCGACTGGCCCCACTGGCGCAGGTAGGGATCGAAGTCCCCGGCGGTGATCCGGTCCAGGGAGTACGCGGGCTGCGCTGTTCCGCCGCCCCACGCCCACGGCTCCCAGGTCAGCAGGGTCAGCGCGCCACGCGCCCGGACAGCCTCCAGTTCCGTGATCGGCGGGGCCTGGTTGAAGTCCTTGTAGGACAGGATGATCGACGGCGCCTCGCCGGCCAGGGCGGTGACCTCGTCCAGTTCGGCCGCTGCGAGCGGGCCGCCGGGAGTGCCGACGCCGAAGCGCAGGGTTGCGGGGGCGGGCGCCGCCGGGCTTGCAGGCGCGGGAGCCGGTGCCGGCTCGGCAACAGGCTCCTCTTCGACGATGGAGGGGGAGCTGTAGGTGAGGGTGAATGCTGCAGTGGCACCCGCCGTCGCCGTTGCGGCCCGGACGGTGACGGCGGGGTCGGCTGATTCGGGCATTACCAGCTCGGCCGTGAAGTAGCCGGAAGCGCTGGTTTTGAAAGGGGCGTTGTTGGTTCCGGCGCTGACCGTGCCCGTGGTCTTCTTGGGGAACCCGGTTCCGGTGACCGTCACGGAGGTGCCGGCAGGGCCGGTGTTGGGGCTGAGGGTGATGGCGGCCATCGCGGCGTGCGCCGGGGCCGCGCCGGCGGGCAGTGCCCAGGCAAGCAGCACGGCGAAACACAGGATGTATCTGAACAGCTTCACTGGACCTCCAGGTGGTGTGCTGCCGCACCTTGGATGGAAAGAGCGACGGCGGGGGCGGGCACGCTAAGGGGAGGAGACCAGAGTGATCCCCCCTTTCAAGTCTGGGGGCGGCCGGGGCGGCGCAGCGGAGATTCCGGCGCAGGATCCGCCTAGTTTTGGCCCAGCTTTGGCGCAAGGCGCGTCCCCCAGCCGGTGTGGGGAACCCCGTGTGCAGTACGCACGGAGGTACCTGCAGGGCGCGTAGCCTCCGGCCGGGAAAACAGGTAGCGTCCTCCGGCGGTTCCGCGCCTAAGCTTGACCATGGATGCGATCCCGTCACTGGTCCTGGTCTTCGGTGTCGCCTTTGTCTGGCTGGGGTTGACGGTATTTTTCCTCCTCCGGTTGCGCCGCCGCCGGAGGGGATCGTCGCTGGTGGCCACGGC
>NZ_JAJOMC010000004.1 GCF_021129155.1 Arthrobacter sp. AK04 | reverse complement strand
GGGGGGTGCCGGTGCTGGGTTGTGTGGGGGGGGGGGGCGGGGGGGGGGGTGTGGTGGTGGTTGCTTATGTGGGGCCCCCCGGGGGGGGGCCCCCCGGGGGCGGGGGGCCGGGCCCGTCTGCCTCGAAGTGTGTGCCTGCGCTACTTGCCCTGCGCGAGCTTGATCCACGGTCCGTAGCGGTCGGCTTCCTCGTCAAGGAACGCCTTCATCTCCTCCGCGTCCTTGAAGGTCGGAACAAGGTTGGAACCTTCGATGACCTTCTTGTACTCCGGGTCCTCAACAGCCTTGCCCATGGCGTCGGAGAGCTTGCTGACAACTTCCTCGGGCGTACCGGCAGGAGCCATGATCCCCACCCATGAAGCGTTCTGCAGGTCGATCCCTTCTTCCTTGGCGGTGGGGACGTCCGGGTTCTTTGGATCCCGTTCCTCGGTCAGCATGGCCAGGTAGCGGAGCTTGCCTGCGTCCACCTGGTTCTTCTGCGTGCCGATCGCATCAATCGAGAAGTCGACGTCACCTGCCGCCGCAGCAGCAACTGCCGGGGCGGAGCCGTCAAACGGGACAGACGTGAGCTCGATTCCGGCCAGTTCCTGGAGGCCCTGGGCGGGGGAATCCCAGACCGAGCCAACGCCCGGGCTGGAGTAGGTGACCTTGCCGGGGTTGGCCTTCGCGTCCGCGACGAGGTCCTTGAGCGACTGGTAGGGGCTGTCCACCGGGACAGCGATGGCACCGGGTCCGGCCAGGCCCTGGCCAATCGGCGCGTAGTTGGACGGGTCGATGTCGTAATCCTGGAACTGCAGGGTGGCTACCTCTACGCCCATCATGGACAGGTTGTAGCCGTCCGGCTTTTGGTCCTTCAGCCAGTTGTAGGCCACCGATCCGTTGGCCCCCGGCTTGTTTTCCACGATCACCTCGACGCCCAGCTCTTTTTCCAGCAGCGGTGCGATGGTACGGGCCGTCAGGTCCCCTGAGCCGCCAGCGGCCCAGGGGACGGTCAGCCGGATGTCCTGCGCGGGGAAGTCGGCTTCGGAACTGCTGTTACTGCCCGAGGCGCAACCAGTCAGCGCAAGCAACCCCGCCGTGCCCACTGCGAGTGATTTTAGAAGGGTTTTCACTACGGTTTTCTCCTTTGATACCCGTAATCCGACAAGGCTGCTGGCTGTCATCTCCAACAGTGCACCTCATCTCTGGGACTTTGTGCGCATTACGAACATGTGTGCATAAAACGTACAGTAGTTGTAATCTAGTTCACATTGAGGCCCGGAACAAGGCCGCGGCCGAAATGTGACCAAGCAATCCGACCCATGGACGCTTCGCACTGGCGGGGCCGGAAGGTGGACAGAATGAGTACTCCGTCGGAGTCGTACCTGGTGGGGTTGATCGGCGAAGGGACCACGCACTCCTTGACCCCTGCCCTCCACGAGCAGGAAGCCGATCAGCACGGGCTGCGGTACATCTACCGGACCGTCGACCTGACCGTCCTGGCACGTCCGGCCGAAGACGTGGGGGCCCTGCTCGCGGCCGGGCGCGACCTCGGCTTCAATGCTTTCAACATCACCGTTCCCGCCAAACAGGTTGTCCTTGGGTACCTTGACGATCTCTCGGACGATGCGGCCCGGCTGGGGGCCGTCAACACCGTCCTTATCCGTGATGGCAAGTTCATCGGCCACAACACCGATTACTCCGGATTTGGCTCCGCCCTCGAGGAAGGCCTCCCTGGAGCGTCCCTTGGACGTGTGGTGCAACTGGGTGCCGGCGGCGCCGGAGCCGCTACAGCCTACGCGCTCCTGGCAGCAGGAGCTGAGCACCTGTGCGTCCTGGACCTTGATCCCGCCCGGTCCCGGGAGCGGGCCGAGGCCCTGGCGCGGCATTTCCCGGACAGGGACGTCGAATGGCGGCCGATCAGTGACGTAGCAGATGTGATGTCCGACGCCGACGGGCTGGTGCATGCCACCCCTGTGGGGATGCACGCCCATCCGGGCATGCCCCTGGACGGGGACCTGCTCCAATCCCGGCACTGGGTGGCCGATATTGTCTACCGCCCGATCGAAACTGGGCTGCTCAAGGCGGCCGCTGCCAAAGGGTGCCGCGTGCTGGACGGCGGCCACATGGCCGTGGGCCAGGCAGTGGACGCCTTCCGCCTCATCACGGGCGTGGAACCGGACCGCTCACGCATGAGGCAGCATTTCCTGTCCATGCTCCGGCAGGGGGCCTAAGTACCAACAGTGCGTGCCCCCGGAGCGGCTACCCCCGCGCGCTGAGATCGGCGGAGATGAGTCTCGCCGTCGCAATAATCTCCTGTGCCACCGAATCCAGGAAGGCGTCCGGGTCCGGCTTGGCAGCGACGGACTGGGCCTGCAGGGACACGTTGACAGCGGCAACCACCTTGGAGCGGTCGTACACAGGGGCGGCCACGGACATCAGGCCAAGCTCCAGCTCCTGGTCCAGCAGGCACCAGCCCTGCGCCCGGACTGTCTCCAGGACTGACAGAAGGTCCTTGACGGTGCCCAGGGCGCGCGGGGTCAGCGGTTTGATCTCGGCGGCGGCCAGATAGGACTTCAGGTCCGCCGGCGGCAGTCCCGCGAGCAGGACGCGGCCCATCGACGTGGCGTACGCCGGGAAGCGGGTGCCCACGGTGATGCCCACATTCATGATCCGGCGGGTGGTCACCCGGGCGATGTAGGCGATGTCAGTCCCGTCGAGCACTGCGGCAGAAGTGGATTCCCCCAGCTTCAGGGACAGTTCCTCAAGGTGCGGCTGCGCCATCTGCGGCAGAGACAGCCCGGACAGGTACGCGTAGCCCAGCTGGAGCACCTTGGCCGTCAGCGCGAATGTTTTGCCGTCGGTCCGCACGTAGCCCAGTTCCACCAGGGTATGCAGGAACCGCCGGGCAGTGGCGCGCGTCAGCCCGGTGCGGGCTGCCACCTCCGTCAGGGTCATCACCGGGTGGTCCGTATCGAATGCACGGATAACGGCGAGCCCGCGGGCCAGGGACTGGACGTACTGGTCACTGGCCTGCGGGGCACCCGCTGATGCTGCGTCGGTCATGGTTACCAATCCTAGGGCCGGCTCAGGCCGCGTCGGCCGCCTTCAGCGGAACTGGCACCAGTTCCTGGAGTTCCTCCAAAGTGCAGCCGAAGGTTTCGCGGACAGTGATGCCGCCGGGCCCGGTGAGGAACACCGCCTTGTCCGTGTATACGCGGGTGACGCAGCCGACGCCGGTGAGGGGGTAGGTGCAGGTCTCGACGATCTTGGAGGCGCCTTCACGGGTGAGCAGGGTCATCATGACGAACACGTCCTTGGCGCCGGTGGCCAGGTCCATGGCGCCTCCGACGGCGGGGATGGCGCCGGGAGCGCCGGTGTGCCAGTTGGCGAGGTCCCCGGTGACTGATACCTGGAACGCGCCGAGCACGCAGATGTCCAGGTGCCCGCCGCGCATCATCGCGAAGGAGTCGGCGTGGTGGAAGTACGAGGCGCCCGGGAGTTCGGTGACAGGGATCTTGCCGGCGTTGATGAGGTCCTCGTCAACCTCATCGCCCTTGGCTTCGGGGCCCATGCCCAGCATCCCGTTCTCCGTGTGGAGCGTGATGTCCTGGTCCTCGGTGAGGTAGTTGGACACGAGCGTGGGCTGGCCGATGCCGAGGTTTACGAACGAGCCCGGGGCGATGTCCCTGGCCACCAGGCGGGCGAGGTCATCCCGGGTCAGCGGAGTCTCGGAGGTCTTGATGCTTGATTCCATGACGCCCATCTCAGGCCACCTTCTCTTCCGTGCCAGTGGTACTGCCGGCGACAGTGCCGGCGGCCGCGGGAACACGGACCACGGTATTGACGTAAATTCCGGGAGTCACCACGTTTTCCGGGTCCAGTGCCCCGATGGGCACGATCTCGGAGACCTGGACGATGGTGTGCTTCGCGGCCGCTGCCATGATCGGTCCGAAGTTCCGGGCGGTCTTGCGGTACACCAGGTTGCCCTTCCCGTCGGCCTTGAGCGCCTTGATCAGTGCGACGTCGGCGTGGATGGGCGTCTCGAACACCTGGCCGCGGCCGTCGATGATCCGGGTTTCCTTGCCTTCGGCGAGCATGGTTCCGTACCCGGTGGGGGTGAAGAACCCGCCGATCCCGGCCCCGGCGGCCCGGATGCGCTCGGCGAGGTTGCCCTGCGGCACGAGCTCCAGCTCGATCTGCCCGGCCTTGTACCTGGCATCAAAATGCCAGGAATCGGACTGGCGCGGGAAGGAACAGATCATTTTCCGCAACCGGCCTTCCTTGATCAGCAGCGCCAGGCCCTGGTCTCCCTGGCCCGCGTTGTTGTTCACCACCGTCAGGTCCGTGGCGCCGCAGTCCAGCAGCGCATCGATCAGCTCGAACGGCTGCCCGGCGTTGCCGAACCCGCCGATCATCACGGTGGAACCGTCCTTGATTCCGGAGACGGCCTCCTGGACCGACTCTACAAAGTTCAGCATTGCCTTAGGCCTTTCCTGTGTTGGTTCCGGCAACGGTCATGTTTTCGAGGACGACGGCGAGGCCCTGGCCCACGCCGATGCAGATCGCGGCCACGCCCCAGCGTTCACCGGAGGCCTGGAGGGACCGGGCGAGGGTGCCGAGGATGCGGGTGCCGGAGGCACCGAGCGGGTGGCCCATGGCGATGGCCCCGCCGTGACGGTTCACAATGGAGGGGTCGATGCCCCAGGCGTTGATGCACGCCAGGGACTGCGCGGCGAACGCTTCGTTAAGTTCGACGGCGCCTACCTGGTCCCAGCCGATGCCCGCCTTCGCGAGGGCTTTGTTTGCCGCCTCCACCGGGGCGTACCCGAAAAACTGGGGATCGTTCGCGTGCGCCCCGCGCCCGGCGATGCGGGCCAGTGGGTCCAGGCCCAGCAGCCCGGCGGCAGCCTCGGATCCGATCCAGGCCGCGGAGGCGCCGTCGGACAGCGGGGATGCGTTGCCCGCCGTGACGGTGCCGCCTGCTTCGGCGCCCTCGGGCTCGTTACGGAACACGGTCTTCAAGGCGGCGAGCTTCTCGGCGGTGGAGCCGGGACGGATGCCCTCGTCCCGGACCAGGTCGGTGCCGGGCACCGGTGCCACCAGGTTGTCGTAGAACCCCTCGTCCCACGCCGCGGCGGACAGGTTGTGGGAGGCAGCGGCGAACTCGTCCTGCTGCTCGCGGGTGACTCCGTATTTCTCGCGGAGCCGTTCGGTGGCCTCGCCCAGGGAGATCGTCCATTCCTTCGGCATGGCCTTGTTGACCAGGCGCCAGCCCAGCGTGGTGGAGGCCAGGGTCAGGTCCCCGGCCGGGTAGGGCTTCTCCGTTTTCGGCAGCACCCAGGGCGCGCGGGACATCGATTCCGCCCCGCCCACCAGCATCAGCTCGGCGTCACCGGCGTTGATCTGCCGCGAGGCGATAATCGCGGCGTCCAGGGACGACCCGCACAACCGGTTCACCGTGGTCCCCGGAATCGAGACCGGCAGACCCGCCAGCAGCGTGCCCATCCGGGCGATATTCCGGTTCTCCTCGCCGGCGCCGTTGGCGTTGCCGAACACCACCTCATCGATCCGTTCCGGATCCAGGGCAGGGGCACGCTTCACGGACTCCCTGATTACGTGCGCGGCAAGGTCATCCGGGCGGACCCCGGCGAGGCCGGAGCCGAACTTGCCGAACGGGGTGCGCACGGCGTCGTACACAAAAGCCTGGTTCATAACTTTTCCTCTACATCTTTGTCTGGACGGCCCAACTAGGTAGCAGTTGATGTCGTTTTGGGGCCTCATAACGACATCTGCTGCTACCTAGTTGGGTGGGGCTGGGGCGTCGATCTCCCGGAAAACCTGCTGGGCGGTCTTGAAGGCTGTGTTGGCGGAGGGCACTCCGCAGTAGATGGCGGTCTGCAGCAGGATCTCCTTGATCTCGTCCCTGCTGAGGCCGTTGGTGAGGGCGGCCCGGATGTGCATGGCCAGCTCCTCCCAGTGCCCGTGCGCCACCATGGCGGTGATGGTGACGGCGGAGCGCATCTGGCGCGTAAGGCCGGGCCGGGTCCAGATCCCGCCCCATGCGATCCGCGTGATCATGTCCTGGAAGTCGTCGGTGAATTCGTCCTTGGTGGTGTTGGCCCGGTCCACGTGGGCGTCACCCAGGACCTCGCGCCGGACCTTCATGCCGCCGTCGTAAATGTCCTGGCTGGTGGCGGCCGGCTGGACGACGCCGTTGCGTTCGGGGTTCTTCCCCTCGCTGCCGCTCACTTGGCTGCTCCCCGCGATTCGGCCCAGGTGATGAGGCTGCGCATCAGCTCGGCCACGTGGGCGGGGGCTTCGGCGGGGGCAAGGTGCGCCACGCCTTCCAGGGTGACAGCGGTGGCGGTCCCGCCGCCGGCCGTGATCCCGGCGGCCACTTCTTCGGCGAACGACGGCGGCGCCACCCCGTCCAGCGCCCCGGCGATGACCTGGGTTGGCACCCGGATGCTGCCCAGGTCCTCCCGGACGTCGAAGGCCGCCAGCGCTTCACAGCAGAAGGCGTAGCTGAACCGGTCGGCGTCGCGCAGGGCATGCAGGAGCCTGCTGCTGAGCTCGGGCTCGCGTTCCATGAAACCAGGGGCGAACCAGCGTTCCGCGGAGCCCTGGATCATCACAGGGGTACCCTGGCTGCGGACCGTTTCCGCCCGTTCCAGCCACCCTTCGGGCGTGCCCAGCTTGGCGCCGCTGCACTGCACGGACAGGCTCTTGAGGCGCTCCCCGTGCTTGATGCCCAACTGGAGGCCTGTGGCACCGCCCAGGGAGACACCGGCGTAGTGGAAGGCCTCCCCGGGGGCGATGGAATCCACGAGCTCCACGACCGCATCAGCCAGGGCGGCAACGTCGAAGGTCTCGGTGGCCGCGGGCGAGACGCCGTGGCCGGGCAGGTCCCAGGCCACAACATCGACATCGTTGCCGAGCACCGAGGCGGCGCGGTTCCACAGGATGGTGGAGGTGCCCAGGGAGGGTCCCACCACCAGCAGGGGATGGTCGCCCAACGGCCGCTGGGGCGAGAGCAGGGCGGCTTTCAGGGCAGGTTTAGCCACGGGGGCCTCCGTTCGGATCAGTATCGGGACGTGCAGTGGGTGCCGCAAATTCCGGGAAGGCGGCCAGGATGCGGCGGGAAATGGCTGCCGCCTCACCCAGGTAGTTGGCGGGATCGAGGAGTTCTTCGAGGCGGAGGTCGGTAAGCACCCCGGGCGGCACGGCGCCCCGGAGCAGCTTGCGGTAGGTGGCCCCCTGCGCCCCGGCTGGTGCCTGCAGGGTCTGGTCCACGATGGCCTGCAGCTGCTCCTTCCCGGTGAGGCCGTCCTTCTCCTCCAGCAGGGGCGACACCGCCGCACCCACCCCCTCGGCCAGGAGCAGCGGGCCGGCGAGGTCCAGGTTGCGGCGCATGGCGTCGGGGAAGGCCTGCAGGCCCTCGGCGAGCTCGCGGACGTGCCCGGCCGCCCCCAGCGCCAGGGCCAGGAGCTGCCGGAGGGCGGGCCACTCGGTATGCCACGCAGCGTCCGGGCGCTCATCGTTGAAGTTGGCTGCCGCCAGGTGCAGCTGCGCGGCAAGACCGGGCGCCTGCAGCGCAGCGCTGCGGACCAGGACGGACAGCACGGGGTTCTGCTTCTGCGGCATGGCAGAGGAGACGCCGCGGCCGGCAGCGCGCGGCTCGGCCAGCTCGCCGACCTCGGGCCTGCTCAGGAACAGGACGTCCGCGGCGATCTTTCCGAATGCGTCCAGCACTGCCGCCAAGGCGTTGCCCAGGGACGTGACCACCAGCCGGTTGGTGTGCCAAGGCGCTGCCGCCGGGGCCAGGCCCAGCTGTGCCGCCAGGGCATCGGCCAGGCTGAAGGGGGTGCTTGATGACCCGGAGGCCAGGACGGTTCCTGCGGCCAGGGTCCCCGCCGCGCCGCCGAACTGGACCGGAAACGCCAGGCCTTCGAGCTGGCGGCCCGCGGCGGCGACGCCGTGGAACCACTGCGCAGCCCGCAGGCCGAACGTGAAGGGCAGGGAATGCTGGGTCAGGCTCCTGCCCACGCACAGCGTGTCCGCATGCTCTTCCGCCACAGCGGCAAGTGCCGCCGTCGTGCGTTTCAGGTCGCCGAGCAACGCCTCCACGGTGTTGCGGGCCAACAGCATCAGGGCAGTGTCCAGCACGTCCTGGCTGGTGAGGGAGGTGTGGACGGCCTTTCCGGCACCGATGCCGGCGCCGTCCAGCGCCCTGACGTTTTTCCGAAGGTCCGCCAGCAGCGGGATCACCGGGTTGCCGCCGCCCTGGGCGCGGCGAGCTATGCCTGCCACGCTGTACCTGCCGGGCTCGGCTGCTGCGGAGACGACGGCGGCGGAACCGGCGGGTGCCAGGTCCGACTTCTCCAGCACCGCGGCCCAGGCGGATTCGACGGCGAGGATCGCCGCCAGCACAGCCTGGTCCCCGGTCAGCGCACCCACCAGGGGCGAGGCCGAGACGGGACTGAGCAGGCCGGCGTCGCCCGCTCCCCCGAACGTGCCCGGATCTCCCGGGCCGGCGGACCCGGTCACTGGAAGTCCAGGAAGACTGTCTCGCCCTCACCCTGGAGGCGGACGTCCCAGGTGAGTCCGCCGTCGGCGTCACGGCGGGCGATCAGCGTCTTGCGGCGCTCGGGATCCAGGGAGCTGAGCAGGGGGTCGTTGGCGAGCGCCTCCGTGTCCTCGGGCAGGTAGATGCGGGTGAAGAGCCGGTTGGTGAGCCCGCGGGCGAAGATGGCCACGGAGATAAAGGGGGCCGCCGCCGGTTTTCCAGGGACGGGCCTGGTGGGGCCCGGGTTCACGGTGGTGAAGGTGAAGACTCCGGAGTTGCCCACGGCGCCGCGGCCCCACCCGGTAAAGGTGTAGCCGTCGCGGACCAGGGACCCGGTCTTCTGGACAATGTTGCCCTCGGCGTCGGGCTGCCAGATTTCCAGGATGGCGTCCGGGATGGGCTGGCCGGAGCCGTCGTAGACGGTTCCCTGCAGGCGGATGGAGCCCGGCGAGCCGGGGGCGAGGAGTTCGTTGTCCTTCTCGAACGGCAGGGCGTAGCCGTAGAACGGTCCGACGGTCTGCCCCGGGGTGGGGACAAGTTTGGCCTGGTTGCTCATGTGGGTTTCCGCCTATTCCTCGTCGTCGCCTGCTGCACCAAGTGCTTCATTTTCCGTCCACGTCCGCTTGGGGCCCGTCAGGACAATGTCCCAGTTGTAGCCCAGGGCCCACTCGGGCTCGGTGAGGCTGTGGTCGTAGGTGGCCACCAGCCTGTCGCGGGCGTCCTGGTCCACGATGGTCTGGTAGATCGGGTCCAGCGGGAACAGCTGGTCGCCCGGGAAGTACATCTGGGTGATGATCCGCTGGGTGAACTCGGTCCCGAAGAGGGAGAAGTGGATGTGCGCCGGGCGCCAGGCGTTCAGGTGGTTCTTCCACGGGTACGCGCCGGGCTTGATGGTGGTGAACCGGTAGGACCCGTCCGGGCCGGTGATGCAGCGGCCGATGCCCGTGAAGTTCGGGTCGATCGGCGCCGGGTGCTGGTCCCGCTTGTGGATGTACCGGCCGGAGGAGTTGGCCTGCCAGATCTCCACAAGCTGGCCGGCAACAGGGCGGCCGTTCCCGTCCAGGACCCGGCCTGCCACGATGATCCGCTCGCCCTGGGGCTCGCCGTTGTGCTGGATGGTGAGATCGGACTCCAGCGCGTGCACGTCCTGGTGGCCGAAGGCCGGGGAGTACAGCTCGATGGTTTCCGGGTCCGCGTGGTGCAGGCTCTTGGTGGGGTGCCGCAGGATGCTGGAGCGGTAGGGCGGGTAGTCCAGCCGCGGCTGGATCTCGGCGGGGGAACCCTCTTTGAGGGCCCGTGCGTACGCTTCGCCCAGCGCGTTGATCTCTGCGCTGAGGTCAGCCTGGGTTTCAATGGCGCGGTCCAGGGGCATGTGGGCTGCCTTCGGCTCGGCGGGCGGCACAGACTCGTCGGTATCAAGCTGGGCGTTGGTTTCTTCCGGCACGGCTGGCTCCTTTCTGGTTTTCGTTGTAATTCATCGGGCACTTGGTCAGGGACGGTGGTTCGACGGCCCGGCTCAGGTCCGGTGCAGCGAGTCGTACTGGACCGCGTGCCGGACCGGGGCATTGGGCGCCCCGTATCCGTCGTAGCCGCCGCGGCGTTCCACCATTTCAAAGAACACACTGCCCACCGTGGCGGTGTAGAAGTGGAGGAATTCGCCGTCGGCATCCCGGTCATAGAGGAGGTTGAGCTCCCGCAGGGTGGCCAGGAACCCGGGTTCGAGGTCGAACCGGGCGTCCAGGTCCTCGTAGTAGTTCGCCGGGATCTGCAGGAATTCGAGGCCCCGGTCCCGGGCGGCCCGGGCGGTTGCCACGAGGTCGTCCACGGCGAACGCGATGTGTTCCTGGTAGGTCTTGCGGACTTCGCTGCGGGCCTGCTGCACCGGTGCCAGGTTCAGCACCAGCCGGACGGCGGCGTCGGAGGTGGTCATCACCTGCGAGCGCACCAGCCCGCTGGGGCTGGGCACTTCGGCGAAGGGCTGCGGTTCCAGCGCAAGGGCGCTGGTGTAGAAGAGGACGGCCTCGTCGAAGTGCTGCCACGGCTGGGCAAGGTTGACGTGGTCGATGACCGCACCTGCACCCGGACCGCCGGAAGGAGTGCGGTGTTCCAGCCCTTCCCCGAATTCACGGGTCCAGGCGGCCGTGCCGTCGGGGCTGCCCTGGCACAGGAAGATTTCCGTTGAGTCCGGCGCGGAGATGCCCTGGAAGACTTCCTCGTCGGCCTGGACCTTGCGGGCAACAACGGGAGCCTTGAGCTGCTGGGCCCGGGCGGAGGCAATCACGGGTGAATCGACGTCGAACCCCAAAGCGGCGATGGATGGTTCAGCGTGCGATGCCGCCTGCTCGTTGATGATCACACGCGCCTGGCCCATAGTCCACAGCTGCACGTCCTTGGTGCGGTGCCGGCCCTCGAACCCGAAGCCGAGCTGCCCCAGGAGCTTCTCAAGCCGGGCGGTATCGTCCGCTTTGACCTCGGCGAAGTTGAAGCCCGCCGGTTGGCTGACCTTGGGCAGCGTGGCGAGTTCCATGGGATAACGACGGCGGGAGGCAGCACTGCCGCCCCCTGCGGCTTCCGCGCTGCCTGCCAGCCATTTGGCGCTCTGTTCCTCCAGCCAGATGAGCGAGCGCATGGCGTCCACGGCCGTGCGGTCCACGTCCGACTGGCGGAAGACGTCGTTGAAGACCTCCAGGGAGACCGGGCCGGAATAGCCCGCCCGGACCACGTGGCCCATGAACTTGGCCAGTTCGAACTGCCCCTCGCCCGGGAACACGCGGTAGTGGCGGCTCCAGGACAGCACATCCATGGAAAGCTTCGGGGCGTCCGCAACCTGGACGAAGAAAATCTTCTCCGGGTTGAGCTTTTCGATCGGCGCGGTGTCCCAGTCGCGGGACAGGATGTGGAAGGAGTCCAGGCAGGTGCCGAGGTTGGGGTGGTCCACCATCTCCACCAGGCGGTAGGCGTGCTCGTAGTCGTTGACGTACTTGCCCCAGGCCAGGGCTTCGTAGGCGACCTTGATTCCGTGGTCCCCGGCCAGCTGCGCGAGCTCGGTGAGCTGCGCGGCGCGGAGGGCGTCGTCGTCGATGGTGGCCGTGGCGACGTTCGAGCAAACCAGGATGGTGTCCATGCCCAGGCGGGACATCAGGTTGAACTTTGCTTCGGCCCGGCGGAGGTTGGCCTTCAGCAGGTCCGGAGTGACGCCGTCGAAATCCCGGAACGGCTGGTACAGGTCAAGCCCCAGTCCGAGGTCTGAGGCCATGGCCCGGACGTCCCCGGGACTCAGCGGTGAGGTGACCAGGTCCTGTTCAAAGATTTCGATGCCGTCGAACCCTGCGATGGCACAGGCCTGCATCTTCTCCTTCAGGGTGCCGGAGAGGCAGACGGTGGCGATTCCGGTGCGCATCAGGCAGCCACCCCTTCTGCGGCCACGAGCTCCAGGAAGTGCGAGCGCATGCGGTCCGGATCGGGTTCCAGGCCCGTGAAGATGCGGAAGGCGTCGGCGGCCTGGCCCACGGCCATCCGGCCGCCGTCCAGGACCTCGCAGCCCTTGGCGCGGGCGCCCCGGACGAGTTCGGTGTCGATGGGGCGGTACACGATGTCCGCCACCCAGTGCCTGGACTCCAGCAGCTCCAGGTCCAGCGGGACGCCGGGGTGGGCGGCCATGCCGATGGGGGTGCAGTGCACCAGGCCGTCGGCCAGCGGCATCAGCTGCGGCAGCTCCGCCGTCGTGCGCGCCACAACGGTGCTGCCCGGGAAGAAGCCGGCCAGTTCCGCTGCCCGGGCGGCGCCGCGGGCGGCGGCCATGTGCACCCCGGGCCGGTGGGGGGCCCCCGGCGGGTGGAGGGGGTAGGGCCCGGCGGCGCCCGCCCCGCCCGGGCGGGGGGGGGGGGCCGGCTGCCCGGGGGCGCGGAGCTGGGCGTCCGGAAGTCCTGAGGAGAGGGCCGCGGCAAAGCCGGAAAAGTCCGTGTTGTGGCCTATGAACCGGCCATCGTCGATCACCACGGTATTAACAGCGCCGAGCCGCATGGCGTCCGGGGAGACCTCATCCAGGTGCTGCAGGACCAGCTGCTTGCAGGGGTGGGTGACGTTCAGGCCGTTGAAGCCGAGGTTCCTGGCACTGCGCAGCAGCTCTCCCACGGAGTCGCCGGGAAGGCCGAGTTCCACGAGGTCGATGGGCCGGTAGAGGTAGCGCAGGCCCTGCACATCCCCTTCGCGCTCGTGCATGGGCGGGGTGAGTGACGGCATCACACCATCGCCGACCAGTCCCACCAGGTAGGACTCAGTTCGATTACTCATCCGTGCAGCTCCTTTGGTACGGCACCGGGCAGGAGCAGTGCGTCAAGCGGGTGCTGCTGCTGCGGTGTTGAAAGTTACGGTACATCATTTGTTCACTCAGCGCACTCTTGTTCTACATTCGAACAAACAGCGTGTCAGCGCTGCGGCAGGCGGGCTGAAAGCTCGGCGGCCGCCTCCTGCAGCAGCGGGACGCACGCTGCCAGTTCCTCCAGGCCCATGCGGAAGACGGGGACCGCCGTCGCAAGGGAAGCAAAGGCGTGTCCCTGGGAGTTAAGGAGGGGAACGGCGACGGCACGCATGCCCATCTCGTTTTCCTCGTCCATGACGGCATAGCCCTGGCGCCCGACCTTCTCTATTTCCGCGCGGAAGGCGTCCCGGTCCGCGATGGACTTTTCGGTGAGCTGCTCCAGGGGCAGGTCCTCCAGCAGCCGCTCGCGTTCGGCGTCCTCCGCAAAGGCAACCAGCACTTTTCCGACGGCGGTGGTGGAGAGGGAGCCCAGGTGGCCGGGGTCGCTGGTCACCCGGAACATCTGCGGACCGTCCACCTTGTTGACCGTGAGGTGGTGGCGGCCGTCGCGGACGCTGAGGATGGTGGCCTCGCCCGTCTGTTCCGTGACCCGGCGCAGGACCGGCATTGCCGTGCCGGCGAAACCATGATGGTTGGAGACCCGCTGGCCCAGCTGGAAGATCCGCAGCCCCAGGTGGTAGCGGCGACCGTCCGGCTCGTAGTCCACAAAGCCGTCGCGGGTCAACGAACCCAGCAGGCGGTACGTGGTACTGAAGGGCAGTTCGGCCCGCCGGGAAATCTCTGCAGCACTGGCCCCGCGTGGCTCATCTCCCAAGAGGACCAGGAGGCCCAGGGCCTTGCCCACCATGTCGGTGCGGTCCGCTTTGGCCGCCTTGGTGCCCGTGGGGGTGTCAGCAGCTACGTCATTGTCCGCTGTGTCTTGGTTCACACTCATGCATCGATGTTCCCACATAGTGAGAGCTATTTCTAGACTGTGATTATTTTCTTGACAGGTGACCGCACTCACAGTCAGTATTGCTGTATCGCACAAGTAGCTCTCACCATGTGGCTACTGCCCGGGTTATCCCGCACCTATGCCGAGCCGCGCCTCCACCTGAAGGCAGCGCCGGCTGCGAGCCCCTGATCCATCCGCGACAAAGTCGTCACATCTAAGGAACTCCATGAGCCAGACACGTCCGTCCGCCGAGCCAGGCATTGCCGCCCCGGCCGGGACGCCGAAGAAGGCAGCCCTCGCCAGCTTCCTTGGCAGCGCCGTCGAATACTACGACTTCTTCATTTTCGGGTCCGCCGCCGCGCTGATCTTTCCCACGGTCTTCTTCCCGGATGCTGACGCCAACGCGGCCATCATGTCCTTCGCCACGTTCGGTTTCGCGTACGTCGCACGGCCCGTGGGCGCCGTCATCCTGGGCCACTTCGGCGACAGGGTGGGCCGGCAAAAGGTCCTGATGTTCACCCTTCTGCTGATGGGTGCCTCAACCTTCCTCATCGGCTGCCTGCCGGACTTCAACACCGTTGGCTGGTGGGCTCCCGCCCTGCTGGTGCTGGCCCGGCTCTGCCAGGGCCTGTCCGCCGCCGGCGAGCAGGCAGGCGCCTCATCCATGACGCTGGAACACGCCCCGGACAACCGCCGCTCCTTCTTCACCTCCTGGACCCTCACCGGCACCCAGGGCGGCCAGATCCTCGCAGCCCTGGTCTTCATCCCCGTCCTGGCCCTCCCGGACGAGATCAAGTACGGCATCGGCTGGCGTATCCCGTTCTGGCTGAGCGCCGTTGTGGTTGTTGTTGCCTTCTTCATCCGGCGCACCCTGCACGAGCCCCCGGCCTTCGAGGAAGCCCAGAAGACCGCCCAGATCTCCAAGCTCCCGGTTGCCGACCTGCTCAAGGCCCACTGGCGCGACGTCCTCCGCGTGATCTGCTGCGCCTTCATCGCTGCCGTCTCAACAGTCTTCGGCACCCTTGCCATCAGCTACGCCAAGACGGTGGCCGGCGTGGACGGAACCACAACCCTCTGGCTGGTCGTCGGTGCCAACTTCGTAGCCCTGGGCACCCAGCCCCTCTTCGGTATGCTGGCGGACAGGATCGGCCGCAAGCCGGTCTTCATTTACGGAGCCGTGGCCAGCGCCATCCTGACGCCCGTCTTCCTGCTCAGCCTTGAATCCGGCAGCGTGCCGCTGATGTTCCTGGCCGCCATTGGCTTCTTCTCCTTCGGCTACGCAGCGTCCAACGCCGTCTGGCCCTCCTTCTATGCGGAGATGTTCAGCACCAGGGTCCGCTTCTCCGGCCTGGCCATCGGCACCCAGCTGGGCTTCCTGATGGCAGGCTTCGCCCCGGCGATCGTTGCGGCCATGGGCGGAATCCGGCCCGGCGGCTGGGTGCAGATCAGCATCTTCACCGCCGTGATCTGCGGCATCGCGGCCATCTCCGCCCTGACCGCCAAGGAGTCCTACAAGACCCCCACCACGCAGCTCGGCCTGAAGTAGTCCCGGCCGGCTGGAAGTACCATCCAGCCCGGTTTTGGAACCGGAAAGCCCGCCATTCCCCCAAATGGCGGGCTTTCCGCGTTGAAAAGCGGGCTGCCTTGGCAGCGAGCGGCGAAGCCTACGGCCGGCCGGTCTCCAGCACCGAGGCGAGGTCGAAGCTGACCGGTTCCTCCAGCTGGGCGTAGGTGCACGATTCCGGGTCCCGGTCCGGCCGCCAGCGGTTGAACTGGGCCGTGTGCCGGAACCGGTCCCCCTCCATGTGGTCGTACCGCACCTCCACCACCAGCTCGGGCCGCAGCGGCACGAAGGACAGGTCCTTGCCGGCGCTCCAGCGGCTGCCCTCGGCGTTGCGCGGCGTCCGTTCCCCCTCCTCCTGCTTGGCCCATGCCCAGGGGTGGTTATCGAAATCCGTCACCAGCGGCTGGAGCTGTTCAAACAGTTCCAGGCGCCGCTTCATGGGGAAGGCACCGATGACGCCCACGCTGGCCAGGCAGCCGTCGTCGTTGTATAAACCCAGCAGCAGCGAGCCAATGGCATCCGGCCCGCTCTTGTGGAGGCGGTAGCCGGCCACCACGCAGTCGGCAGTGCGTTCGTGCTTGATCTTGAACATCACCCGCTTGTCCGGTTCGTACCGGCCGTCCAGGCGCTTGGCCACGATCCCATCCAGGCCGGCACCCTCGAACTGCTCAAACCACTGTTCCGCCGTGTCCTTGTCCGTTGTGGCGGCGGTGAGGTGGACCGGCGCATTGCTTCCCGCGAGCGCCTTTTCCAGCGCCGCCCGCCGCTCGGTGAAGGGCCGGCCGGTGTAGTCGTCGCCGCCCAGTGCCAGAAGGTCGAACGCCACGAAGGAGGCCGGCGTCTGGGAAGCGAGCAGCTTGACCCGGCTTGCCGCGGGGTGGATCCGCTGCTGCAAGGCATCGAAGTCGAGCCTGTCTCCGGAGGAGCCCACCAGGATGATCTCGCCGTCCACCACGCAGCGCGGCGGCAGGTTTTCCTTCAGCGCCTCAACAAGCTCGGGGAAGTAACGGGTCATGGGTTTTTCGTTCCGGCTGCCGATCTCAAGCTCGTCGCCGTCGCGGAAGATGATGGACCGGAAGCCGTCCCACTTGGGTTCGTAGCTGAGCTCCCCACCTCCTGGAATACCATCGACGCCGCTGACGGCCTTGGCGAGCATGGGCGGGACAGGCGGCATCACGGGAAGTTCCATGCTGCCCATTCTTGCCCGGCGACGGGCTCCGGCGTAAGACCATCGCAAACAAGGTTCAGGTTCTGCCCGCCAGCAGCCACACAATGAGGATCAGCGACGGCGCCGCAGCCGCCGTGGACAGCAGGACCGTTTCCCTGGCCACCGCAAGGCCCCGCCCGTACTTGCCGGCGAACAGGAACACGTTCTGCGCCGTGGGAAGGGCCGCCATGAGCACCACGCCCAGGAGCATGGGCTGGTCCAGGTTGAAAAGGAAGCGCCCCGCGCCGTACGCCACCGCCGGCATCACCGCGGACTTCAGCGCGGTGGCCGTCAGGATTTCCGCCGTGTGCCCGCCGCTTCGCAGCATCCGGGTGCCGTGCAGGGACATGCCGAAGGCCAGCAGCACCACGGGAACGGCCGCACCGCCCAGGAGGTTCAGGGGTGCCAGCACAGGACCGGGAAGTTCCACCTTGAACGCGGCCAGGACCACGCCGAGCAGGGAGGCGATGATCATCGGGTTGCGGAAGGGCTGGGAGAGCAGCAGCCGGGGTGACACCCGGCCGGCCGCGGAGAAGTCCAGCAGGGTGAGGACCAAGGGCGCGAACAGGAGCAGCTGGACCAGCAGGACCGGTGCCACCGGAGTGGCATCACCCAGGGCGTACAGCGTGATGGGGATGCCGATGTTGTTGGCATTGACGTAGGAACTGGCCATCGCGCCGATGGCGGTCTCGGCCAGCGGCCGCCGGAACCACAGCCGACTGGCCAGCACGTACAGCAGCGCCGTGGCGGACGCCGTGACCAGGGCGAGCGGAACATAGGCGGAAAAGACCACCGTAAGGTCCGATTCCAGGACCACGGTGAACAGCAGGACGGGGTTGGTGATGAAAAAGGCCGTACGGGTGAGCGCCGAGACCGTGGGCTCCCCGCCCAGCCCGCACCGCGCGGCAATGTACCCCACAGCGATCACGGCGCCGATCACCGCAAGCCCCACCAGCACACCGCCCACGCGTGGTACTTCCTTCCAACTCCGCCGCCTGCGCAGGAGCTCCGGGAAGCGCAGTACTACAAGCCTAAAACTTATCGGACAAGTGGCGCCGGGCAGACCAGCCCTCGACACGGCACCCCTCGGGACGGTAGAGGTTAACGATGGTTACCGTCGGCTTCCACGCCTCACACGAACAGATCAGTCCCGCCCAACTGCTGAAAGACGTCCAGCACGCGGAACAGGCAGGATTCGATGCCGCCATGTGCTCTGACCATATTGAGCCGTGGTCCGCCCGGCAGGGCCATTCCGGCTTTGCCTGGTCCTGGCTGGGGGCCGCACTGGCCACCACCAGCCTGCGCTTCGGCGTGGTGACCGCGCCGGGCCAGCGGTACCACCCCGCCATCATCGCCCACGCCTCGGCCACCCTTGCCAGCATGTTCCCGGAGCGGTTCTGGATGGCCACCGGAAGTGGGGAGAACATGAATGAGCACGTCACCGGTGATGCCTGGCCGCCGAAGGAAACGCGGCAGCAGCGCCTGGAGGAGTGTGTTGAGGTGATCCGGCGGCTGCACCGGGGCGAGGAGGTCACCCACCACGGCCTTGTCACGGTGGAACAGGCCCGGATCTGGGACCTGCCGGCCTCCCCGCCACCGATCATTGCGCCGGCCATCAGCGTGGAAACCGCACGCCGCTCCGCCGCCTGGGCCGATGGGCTGGTCACCGTCAACCAGCCGGCCGGCAAGCTCAAAGAGATGCTGGCCGCCTACCGGGACAACGGCGGCCGTGGCAAGGCGGTGCTGCAGGTGCACCTGTCCTGGGCTCCCCGTGAACAGGACGCGGCAGCCATTGCCCTGGACCAGTGGCGGACCAACACCTTTGCCCCGCCCGTCCCTTGGGACCTCCCCACGGCCGGGCATTTCGACGGCGTCAGCGGGCAGATCGGCGAGGAACAGGTCCGCAAGGCGGTCAACATCTCGGCGAGCCTGGACCAGCACGCGGAATGGCTGGGCGGCTACGCGGACCTGGGGTTCGACGAGCTCTACCTGCACTTTGTGGGGCAGGAGCAGGCGCCGTTCATCGATGCGTTCGCCGCCGACGTGCTGCCGCAGCTGCACGGTTCTCCGGTCCAGGTACGGGCAGAGGCACCGGCATGAGGCTCGCCGAGACCTCGGACCTGTGGTGGAAGAACGCGGTGATCTACTGCCTGGACGTCGAGACTTTTTTTGACGACGACGACGACGGCACCGGAGATTTCGCGGGCCTCACCCAGCGCGTGGACTACCTCGCAGCGCTGGGCGTCACCTGCATCTGGCTCATGCCCTTCTACCCCTCCCCGGACCGCGACGACGGGTACGACGTGACGGACTTCTTCACCGTGGACCCCCGGCTGGGCACTATGGGGGACCTGGTGGAGTTCATCAGGGCCGCCAAGGACCGGGGCATGCGCGTCATCGCCGACTTCGTGGTGAACCACACCTCGGACCAGCATCCCTGGTTCGTAGAGGCACGGAAATCCACGGATAACAAGTACCGGGACTACTACGTGTGGCGGAGCGACACTCCCCCGGACACGTCCTCGGAAGTGGTGTTCCCGGGGGAAGAGGACTCCCTGTGGGAAAAGGATGACGCCACCGGCGAGTGGTACCTGCACATGTTCGCCAAGCACCAGCCGGACCTGAATGTCACGAATCCCGACGTGCGCAACGAAATCGCAAAGGCCATGGGACTGTGGCTGGAACTGGGCCTGGACGGCTTCCGCCTGGACGCAGTGCCCTTCTTCCTGGAAACCCGCGGGCAGCCCAGGGACGAAGCCGCCAAGCTGGATCCGCACGGCTTCCTCGCAGCGCTGCGCAGTTTCGTGAGCCGCCGCAACGGCAGCGCCGTGCTGCTGGGCGAAGTGAACCTGCCCTACAAGGAGCAGGTGGAGTACTTCGGCGGACCGGACGGCAACGAACTGAACATGCAGTTCGATTTCATGACCATGCAGCACATCTACCTGTCGCTGGCCCGCCAGGACGCCCGTCCCCTGGCAGAGACGCTGAAAAGCCGCCCGCCGCTGCACCCGGACAACCAGTGGGCCATGTTCGTGCGCAACCATGATGAGCTCACGCTGGACAAGCTCACCGACGGCGAGCGCGAAGAGGTGTTCGCGGCTTTCGGTCCGGAGAAGAACATGCAGATCTACGGCCGCGGCCTGCGCAGGCGGCTCCCTCCGATGCTTGGCGGGGATCCCGAACACCTCCGCATGGTCTACTCGCTGATGTTCGCCCTGCCCGGCACCCCGGTGCTCTTTTACGGTGAAGAGATCGGCATGGGCGAGGACCTCCGGCAAAAAAGCCGGGCAGCCGTGCGCACCCCCATGCAGTGGACGGACGGAAAGAACGGCGGATTCTCCACCGCCAAAGCCTCGGACCTGGTGGCACCACTGGCACGGGGGGAGTACTCTCCGGAGCACGTCAATGCCGCCGCCGCCAAGAGGGACCCGGACTCGCTGTTCAACTTCATGGTCACCCTGATCCGCCGCTACCGCGAGTCCGCAGAGCTGGGCTGGGGCGAGTTCGCCATCATTGACCAGCCCGAGCCCGCAGTCTTTGCCCACACCTGCACCACCGAGTTCGGTGCGCTGGTGCTCCTGCACAACTTCGGGGAGGACCCGGTGAAGGTCGCCGGCACAGTGGCTCCGGAGGATGGACCGCGGAAGGCGTACAAGGACGCCATGCTTCTGGACCTGTTCGACGGCGACAACGTACCGCTGGAGCCCGACGGCGGCTTCACCGTTGAGCTGGAACGCTACGGCTACCGCTGGTACCGCCTCCACCGCAAAGGTGACAGGCTGGCACCTTAGCCGGCGCGCCGTCGTCGTCCGGGTGTGAAAAAATCAACCATGCGCCCCATGCAGCACTCCAGCAAGCTCCAGAACGTACGGTACGAACTCCGCGGACCCATCCTCCAGGCTGCCAAGGCCATGGAGGCGGAGGGGCACCGGATCCTCAAGATGAATCTCGGGGACACTGCCCCGTTCGGCCTGGAAACGCCGGAGTCCGTGGTGGTGGACATGATCCACCACCTGCGGGGCGCCCAGGGGTACAGCGATTCGAAAGGGATCTTCTCTGCGCGTACCGCCATCTCGCAGTACTACCAGACGCGCGGCCTGATGCAGATCGGCGTGGAGGACATCTTCATCGGCAACGGCGTCAGCGAGCTCATCTCGATGTGCCTGCAGGCTTTCATGGAAAACGGCGACGAGATCCTGGTGCCCGCTCCGGATTACCCGCTGTGGACTGCCGCGGTCACGCTGACCGGTGGCAAGCCGGTGCACTACCTCTGCGATGAGGGGGAGAACTGGTGGCCGGACATGGCCGACGTCGAGGCCAAGATCACCAGCCGCACCAAGGGGATCGTGATCATCAACCCCAACAACCCCACGGGCGCCGTCTACCCGCGGCACATCCTGGAGCAGTTCGCGGCGCTGGCCCGGAAGCACCACCTGGTCCTGTTCTCCGACGAGATCTACGAGAAGGTGCTGTATGAGGAGGCCCAGCACATTCACACTGCGGCCGTGGCCGAGGACGTCTGCTGCCTGACGTTCAGCGGGCTGTCCAAGGCCTACCGCATGCCCGGCTACCGTGCAGGCTGGGTTGCCGTCACCGGACCGCTCGCCGCCACTGCCGCCTACCGTGAGGGGCTGGAGCTGCTTGCGTCGCTGCGCCTTTGCCCCAACGTTCCGGCGCAGCATGCCATCCAGACCTGCCTGGGCGGGTACCAGAGCATCGACGCCCTGGTGCGGCCCGGCGGCAGGCTTCGCGAACAGCGCGATCTCGCCTACCAGCTCCTGACGGAAATCCCCGGTGTGACGTGTGTTCCCGCGGCCGGAGCCATGTACCTGTTCCCCCGCCTCGATCCGGAGCTTTACCCCATCAGCAGTGACGAGCAGCTTGTCCTTGACCTGCTCAAGGACCAGAAGATCCTCATCTCGCATGGTTCAGCCTTTAACTGGCCCACGCCCGACCACTTCCGGTTTGTGATCCTTCCGTCGGTCCTGGATATCCGGGAGGCCGTGCACCGCATCTCCACATTCCTTGCGGCGTACCGCGCCGGCGTGGAACTGCCGTAGCCTCCTTTGGCGGCGGCGGCCGCCGTCGGGCATTGCCTGCCGGTTCCGCTGCCGCGCCCGGGAACCCGCGCCGGGGAAACAGCACCGGCGCGAAGAACTAACCGGCGCCTAACCGCGGGGAAACGCGGGCGCAACATTGCTTCGGCACACTGGATTCAGCAGGCAAGAGCCGGCACCAGCCCCAGCCAGGAGGCCCCGCCATGAAGCAGAAAGCGACACCACATGTGACCCGAGTCCGCGCCCTGGACCAGCTCCACCGCGGCGACGAGATTGAAGCCCGCCTCTCGGTGGGTCCTTCCTACGACGACGTTGTGATCCGCCGCGGAAGTGTCCAGGAAACGGCTCCGGGCATCGGCGTCGTCTGGATCCTGGACCGGCTTACCGGCCTGCGCAAAGCCATCAATACGGACGAGTGCAGCGTCTGGCGGCTCGCCTGAAACTGTCGGGATCCGCGGCCCGGGTGTAGCCAGCAAGGGCTGCCCGCCGTACCGGAATCTTCGACGCAGGGGCCGCCGCTCAGCCGCCGGCCACCGACTGGATGACCAGCACCTCCTGGCCTGGCGCCACCTCGGTGTCCAGGCCCTGCAACCGCCGCACCTCGTCCCCGCCGACGTACACATTCACGAAGCGCCGCAGCGCACCGGTCTCGTCACGGAGCCGCCGGGCCAGCACTGCGAAGTCCGAGGTCACCGAATCGAGGAGCTTTCCCACCGTTACAGGTCCGTCGGCGGGCGCAGTCAGGACGGACTGCCCGCCGGCCAGCGGCTGCAGGACGCTGGGAAGCACCACCGTGATTTCCTGCATGCTGCTCTCAGGCACCGGTTATCACTGCTGCCCGGACACACAGCACATCCGGAAGGTGGGACACCACCTCCTGGAAGGTCCCGCCTTCATCCGCACTGGCGTAGACCGTGCCGCCGCGCGTCCCAAAATAGACCCCGGCCGGTTCGGCTGCGTCCACACAGGCAGCGTCACGCAGCACGCTGTTGTACTCCCCCGTGGGCAGGCCGTTGCTGAGCCTCGTCCAGGTGGACCCGGCGTCGTCCGTCCTGTGGACGGCCAACTCGCCGTCCGGCGGAATGCGTTCCCCGTCCGCTTTGAGCGGGATTACCCATGCCGTCCCCTCCCGGCGCGGATGGGTCAGCATCACGAAGCCGAAATCCGCGGGAAGTCCCTCCGCGATGGAATTCCAGCTGTCCGCGTTGTCATCCGTGCGGTAGACGCCGTGGTGGTTCTGGGCGTAGAGGCGGCCGTCGACGGCGGCATCCGCTGCGATCTTGTGCACGCACTGCCCAAACTCGGGGTTGGGATCGGGCATGAAGTAGGCGGAGATGCCGTGGTTGCGCGGCTCCCAGGACATGCCGCCGTCCAGTGACCGGTACACGCCTCCGGTACTCATGGCCACGTGGACCGTTTCCCCGGCGGGATGGACCACGATGGAGTGCGCGGCGGCTCCGCCGTAGCCCGCGCCCCACTCACTGCGGTGTGGATGGTCCCAGAGCCCGCGGTTCAGTTCAAAGTGTTCTCCGCCGTCGGTGGACTTCCAGACCGAGATAGGTTCTGCTCCCGCCCATACAACGCCGGGACGCGACTCGGCGTCCGGATGGATCTGCCAGATGCGCTCCAGTGCGGCACCCGTGTCCTCCGGAAACCTGACGGCGCCCAGCTCCGGCTCGGACCAGGTGGCGCCCAGGTCATCGGAGTGCGCAACGGTGGGACCCCAGTGCTCGCTGCGGACCCCCACCATGATCCGGGTTCGGCCTTCCCTGGTGTCTATTCCAATGCTGGGGATCTCGCTCATGAGGAAATGCGGGCCGGTGAAAGACCACTGGCGCCTGTCCTGGCTGGTGGCCAGCCAGAGGCCCTTTTTGGTCCCGATCGCTAAGACAAAACTCTCTGCGGATGCCATGCCCACCATGCAACCACCGCGCACTGCGGCCCGCAACGGTTATTTTGTGTCCCGGCCGGGGGTAACTAGTCCACAAACTCCGATTGGGTTTCGATGAAGTCCCAGTCCGCCGGGGTCAGGACGGCCGCCGGATTGTCCGGATGGGGGCCGCCGGCTTCCGCAATTCCCTGGAGCACCGGAAGGGGCAACTCCTCTGCCCGAAGGTTTTCCCGCAGCCATTCCTTGCTGGCCAGGTCCAGGTCAAGCCACCACATGTAGATTTCCATGACGTCATGCACCTTTCGTATGTTCCAACGTTAGGCCCGGGCGGATGCGCGGACAAGATACACCCGTGACGGGCAGGTAGCCAGTGCAGGGAGTCCCCCAGGGATGCGGGTACCCGCAAGTAACCACATTGGCCAGGCGGTGGAAAAGACGAGTACCCCCTACTCAGGACTGCCTTTAGCCCTCCCCCTAGCCTGAAAACTCAAGCAAGCTGACCGTGTTGCTGGGGCATTCGGCGCAAGTGCTGGGCCTCCTCTTCATGGTCCGTTTCACACAGCGAACTGGGGAGAAAACAATGAAACGCACCTTTGTGACTTTGGGGGTCGTCGGGCTGGGGCTGCTTGGCGTGACGGCACCGGCCATGGCAGCGCCTGAAAGGGTCACCGTCTGCCACAACGACGGAGGCAGCTGGTCGCCGCTGGAATTCAACATCAACGGCCTCGAAGGCCACGAACAGCACCCGCTGGACATCATTCCACCCACGTCCAAGTCGCCTGGCAAGAACTGGACCGACGCCGGAAAGCTGCTCTACGTCGAAAAGTGCGCGCCGCTGCCGCCAGGCGAAACAATGCCGGAGGTGCCGGGCGAGGAGCCCGTCGAGGAGCCTGTCGAGGAGCCTGTCGAGGAACCGCCGGCTGAGGAGGAGCCGGTGGTCGAAACCCCTGCCGAAGAGAAGCCGGCGGTGGAAACACCGGCGGCCGAGACGCCGGCCGCGGAGACACCAACGCTGACTCCTGCTGCTGAACAGCCAGCGGCAGTTCCGGCGGAGGCATCCGGCGTCGTCCCGCAAGCCGCCGTACCGGCTGCGCCTGCTCCGCAGGCAACCGTCCAGCGGCCGGTCGCCGCCACGGGGGCCACCAGCCTCGGCACCAACCAGGGGTACAACGCCCAGACCGCCGTCGGTGGTTCTGAAATCACCCCGTCATGGCTGGCCGGACTGGGAGCACTGGCGGCCGCAGGAGCGGCAGTGGCCTTCCGCCGCCGGTCCCGCCCGTTCACCCCCGCCGGCTGACTCAGCCAAGAACGGCATAACCGCAGTCCCGGCCCGTGGCTTCGTAGACACGGACCTGGCTGCGGCCCTTGACGGGGAAGGCGTCCCTCCAGTGCCCGGCGGGGCGCCTTCCCTCTTTTTCGTATAAGCATCGAGGAGCACCATGGCCAAGATCCACAGCCCGCAGGCAGCGGACGGGAAGCGCGTGCGGCGGCGCTGGAACCGTGGGGACCTGGCCATCCTCCTGTGCGGCGTCCTGGCTTTCCTGTCCATCACCTTTGGCGGGACACTGCTGACGCACACCGCCTCGGCTGGCAGCTCGCAGGGTTCATTAACGGCTGTTGCGCCGGTCACCGCCGGCATCACGCCCACGGACCCGGCACCTATCGCGGCAACGGGTACGACGGAAGAAACCTCCGCACCTTTCGAATCCTCCGCCAGCCCCGCCCCGGCACCAGCGCTGCCCGCTGCCGCCGAGCCCCGCCGCGTCCGGTACCCGTCTGCCGGCTTCGACGTCCCTGTCCACCGCCTGGAGCTGGACAGCGACGCGCAGGCCAACCAGACCATCGTGCCGCCCGAAACCAAGGACGGTTACTGGCTGGCTCCCTTCGGCACCCCCGGCCACGGTTCGGCCAACACCACCTACGTCATCGGCCACAGCTGGGAAGGGGCGGAGGCACCCTTCAATCACCTGAGTTCAGCGGCAACAGTGGGTGACAGGTTCGAGGTGGATACCGCAACCGGCACCATCTCCTACCAGGTGGACACCGTCACCACGTACCTCAAAGCCACCCTCAAGGACAGTCCCATCTGGGAGATCGTGCCCAACCGCCTGGTCCTGATCAGCTGCTACACGGAGGACCCGTGGGGAAAGAACGTGGTTGTCATGGCTTCGCCCGCACTTCCCTGACGGCCCGGAAGGCCCGTTCTCTCCACCCTCCCTATCCAAGAGCCTTCAAGGAGGCTGAAAATAGGTTATGAGCCCGGAACAGATGAGCAGCAGCCCGCCCCTGGTGGTGGGGATCGCGCCCGGACAGCATGCGGAAGTCCTGCAAACCGCCGTCGCCCTGGCCGCCCGGCTGGAGACACGGCTGCTGTGCGCCTATGTGGATGAGGCCAGCTTCCTGGTGGACTGGGACCCTGCGCGGCCCGTGCACCGGCTTTCCCTGCACCCCGATACGGACGACCCCAACATCGGAGCCGTGGCACTGGAGCTTAAGTCGGCGATAGAAGCGGCTGTGGCCGGCGTCCCGCCCGGAACTGCCGCCGCCGAGTGGACCCTGCAGACCCTCGCCGGTGATCCTGCGCGCGCACTGGCCCGGCTGGCAGCCGAAACCGACGCGCCGATGATCATCGTCGGTACCTCCGAGCGTGGCTTCTCCCACCGCCTCGCGGAAGCCCTCAGCGGCTCGGTGGGTGCCTGGCTTACGCACCACCAGAGCAGGCCTGTCCTCATAGTTCCCTACCGGATGCCCGCCCATGACGACCGGCCGTGAAACTAAAGCGAAAGTAGTTATTCGGGGTGCTGGCGGAGCGGAGGACCAGCCAGTAAGCTGATTCAAGCAAGGCGGGTTCCAGCAGGATGGAACCCGTAAATTGCCCAAAAGCTGCTCCGGAGTGCGTATCCCCCAATAACGCACTCCGGAGCTTTTTTGTGTCCCGGCAACGGCCCCCTCGATCAGCCGCATACCCCCAGGGGGTACTTGCAGATATACCCCAGTGGGGTATATCGTGTGGTTATGAGCGGAATCGAAGAAGCAGTGAGCGGGCATGCGGTGGACCTGCAGCCGCCCCACGGATACACCGGCAACAAAGAGGCTTACCTCCGCCGGCTCAAGCGCATCGAGGGGCAGGTCCGCGGGATTGCCCGCATGGTTGATGAGGACAAGTACTGCATCGACATCCTCACCCAGGTTGCGGCGGTCACCAAGGCCCTGCACGCGGTCAGCCTCGGCCTGGTGGAAGAGCACATCGGCCACTGCGTGGTGGGCGCCGCCTCTGAACCCGACCCGGCAGCCCGCGCCGACGCAATCGACGCCAAAGTCAAGGAAGCCGCCGACGCCATCGGCCGGCTGCTTCGCTGACGAACAATGACCAAACCATCGCCGGCCACCGCCGGCAAACCTGAAGGAGCAGCCATGAGCACCACTTCCCCCACCACCACACGGGTCAGCGTCTCGGGAATGACCTGCGGCCACTGCGTTTCGGCAGTCAGCGAGGAACTCGAAGCACTGGCCGGCGTCGAGGAAGTGAGCGTGGAATTGAACGCCGGAGGCATCTCCACGGTGACCATCACCTCCAGCACGGAACTGTCCCCTTCGGAGATCGGGGAAGCGGTAGCCGAGGCCGGCTACCTCGTCGTCGCCAACGAAGCCTAAAAACCGTCACTGAAGCAGGGAAGCCCCAATGAGCAACCAGGAACTCCTCCACCAGCCCGCCACCCGCGTGGTGGAACTCGACATCGAGGGCATGACCTGCGCCTCCTGCGTCAACCGGGTGGAGAAGAAACTTGGCAAGCTCGACGGCGTGCAGGCCTCGGTCAACCTGCCCCTGGAATCAGCCCACGTCACGGTCCCGGCAGGCATCACTGACGAGCAGATCAAGGCAACAGTGGAAGCCGCGGGCTACAAGGCAACGATCCGCCAGCCGGACAGGCAGGACGAGAGCCCGGCCGGCGAAGCCGCAGACCTGCCCGCAGCGAAGCTACGCCCCCGCCTGATCCTTGCGGCGATCCTGACCGTCCCTGTTTTCATCATTTCCATGGTGCCGGGAGCCCAGTTCCCGCACTGGGGCTGGGCGGCGGCCCTCCTGGCCCTGCCGGTGGTGACCTGGGCGGCCTGGCCGTTCCACCGGGCAGCGGCCGTCAACGCCCGGCACTTCGCGTCCACCATGGACACGCTGGTGTCCATCGGCGTGACCGCGGCGTACCTGTTCTCCGCCTGGCAGCTGTTCGCGGATCCCCGCATGACTGAACACCCGGGAATGGAAGGCATGGAGACCGGCGGCCTCTATTTCGAGGTGGCAGCGGTGGTCACCACCTTCCTCCTCCTGGGCCGCTACCTGGAGGCCAACGCCAAACAGAAGGCCGGCGACGCCCTGCAGGCACTCCTGAACCTGGGCGCCAAGGATGCCACCGTCCTCCGTGACGGCAACGAACAGCGGATGCGGGCCGACCACCTGCAGGTGGACGACGTCCTGGTGGTCCGCCCCGGCGAAAAAATTGCCACCGACGGCGTAGTGACAGACGGGGACTCGGCCGTGGACGCTTCCCTGGTGACCGGCGAGTCCGTTCCCGTGGAAGTGGGCCCCGGCAGCCGGGTCACGGGCGCCACCATTAATACCTCCGGCCGCCTCCTTGTGCGCGCAACCCGCGTTGGCTCTGAAACAACCCTTGCCCAGATGGCGCGGCTCGTCTCCCAGGCGCAGACCGGCAAGGCACCAATCGCCCGCCTCGCTGACCGCATCAGTTCCGTCTTCGTTCCCGTGGTGCTGGCCATCGCGGCGCTCACCTTTGTACTGTGGCTTCTCTTTACGGGACCGGATGTGACCAGCGATGAGCTTCGCTCGGCGTTTACCGCCGCCGTCGCCGTCCTGGTGATTGCCTGCCCTTGCGCGCTGGGCCTCGCCACCCCTGTTGGCCTGCTGACGGGAACCGGGCGCGGCGCCCAGCTGGGCATCCTCATCAAGGGGCCGCAGGTTTTGGAGGACACCCGCACCGTTGACACCATCCTGTTGGACAAGACCGGGACAGTGACCACCGGAGTCCTTGCCGTGGATGCGACCCTTGCCTTTGGGAGCTTCGGGGAGAACGAGGTGCTGCGCCTGGCCGGGGCCGTGGAGGCAGCATCAGAGCATCCGGTGGCCAGGGCCATCGCTGCCGCCGCCCAGGCGGGCGCCCGGGAGTTGCCAACAGCGGACGACGGCGGCGCCCTCCCCGCCGTGGAAGGCTTCCGTTCCGCGCCCGGCGGCGGCGTTACCGGAACCGTCGAGGGCCGGGTGGTTACGGCAGGCCGGACAGGCTGGCTGGAGCAGAACAACATCACCATCTCGCAGGAACAGCGCGCATCACTGGCGGCGGCGGAAGCCTCCGGCGCCACGGCGATCTGGGTTGCCGTGGACGGTGGTGTTGCCGGCATCATCAGCCTCCGGGACACCCTCAAGGAAGGTTCCGCCGCCGCCGTCGCACACCTGAAGCGGCTGGGCCTGCGCCCCATCCTGCTCACCGGCGACAACGCCGCGGTTGCCGCCCAGGTGGCGGCCGCCGTCGGCATAGACAAGGAAGATGTCTACGCGGGAGTCCTGCCCGAAGGGAAAGTGGAGGCGGTGCGCAGGCTCCAGGCCGGCGGTGCCACCGTGGCCATGGCCGGCGACGGCGTGAATGACGCTGCCGCCCTGGCCCAGGCGGACCTGGGCATTGCGATGGGCTCCGGGACTGACGTGGCCATCGAAGCGGCGGACCTGACGGTGATGGGCAACAACCTTGCCCAGGTGGCGCTGGCCATCGAACTCTCGCGCCGGACCCTGGCCACCATCAAGACCAACCTCTTTTGGGCCTTCTTCTACAACGCCGTGGGCATCCCGGTAGCAGCCCTGGGCCTGCTCAACCCGATGATCGCCGGTGCCGCCATGGCCGCCAGCTCCGTCCTGGTGGTGGCCAACTCGCTGCGGCTGCGGAGCTTCGGCAAGCAGCCGCAGGCCAGCTAGGCAGCGGGCACGGCAGCAGCGGAAACGGCAGCTACCGGCTCAGGCGGCGCCGTACCGCACGGCCGCCCGCGCCCTGGCCTTGGCTGCCTCGGCTTCCCGGTCCTTGGGCGGCGCTTGCGAAACCAGGGACTCCAGGAGGTGCTGGGTGATGTGGGCAATCTCGTGGACGGCCTCATCAAAGGCTTCCTGGTTGGCCTTGGAGGGCTTGGTGCTGCCGCTGATCTTGCGCACGTACTGCAGTGCGGCGGCGTGCACTTCCTCCGACGTGGCGTGCGGTTCAAAGTTGTGGAGGGTTCGGATATTCCGGCACATACAGCCATGCTAGGCTCTGGAACGCCTGGGATCGACCCCCTCCCCGGACGGTTTGCGCGGAGCGCCGGCCATGGGGAGGCCAGCATGGGCAGGGCTGCCCATCGACGCTGTCTCAGCAGCCGGGGTAGGTTTTAGGCAATGGATCTTCCGGATGAGCCGGGAGGCCGAGGGGGATGCCGACCTGGTTCGGATCCACGATTCTATGAGGAGAAACTGATGGCTATTTGGGGTGCAGACGTTCAGCAGCTTCGTCAGCTGGGCAGCAAGCTTCAGGCAGGTGCAAGCGAGATCGACAACCAGAAATCGAATCTCAACAGCCTTCTCAACAGCACCGACTGGAAGGGACCGGACGCGGACAAGTTCCGCGACGAATGGTCCGGTACCCACACCACCATGCTGACCAAGGTGGCCGACGCGCTCAGGGAAGCCGGCAACAAGGCCAAGCGCAACGCCGAGCAGCAGGAACAGGCCTCCAACTGATCCCTGCGGCTGCGCAAGCTCCGCAAGGCGGGCCCGGACACGTGGGTGCCCGGGCCCGCTGAGTTTAAGAGCCTCGCAGCCCTGGGGGCGGCCAGCCTTGAGGAAGGGCCCGGCACCTAAGGGACGGGCTCGACGTCGTTCGCGTGTTCCAGCGGCGACGCCGCCCTGGGCAGTTCCCGGCCGTGCGGCTCCTCCCCGCCCGCTGTGCCGCCGGCAGCCGGCCCCCGCAGCTCATCGAGCCGGACCAGTACCACGCCGCCCACGATCAGGACGCCGCCGAGGAGTTGGATGGCCCCCGGCAGTTCACCGAGCAGCAGCCACGCCCACACCACCGCGAAGAGGACCTCGGTCAGCGACACGAAGGACGCCACCTTGGAACCCAGCGCCCGTGCGGCCATGATGCCGGAGACGTAGGCCAGCACTGTTGCCAGGACCACGAGCCCCGCAAGCGGCACCCACCAGGGCGTGATCCAGGGTCCGAGCCTGGTGTCCGTAGCGCTGAAGGCCATGGGCAGCAGGCCGGTGGCGGCAGCAAGCCACATCACGGCGGCACCTACGAACAGCCCGCCCGAGGCCAGGACGATGGGCGGCAGTGTGTCATTTTCCTTCGCGGTGATGAAGAAGTAGATGGCAAGGCACACGGCGGCGGCCATCCCCCAGAGCACGCCAACAATATCGATCTTGACGGCTCCGGTCAGGTCAAGGACCAGGACCAGGCCGGCCAGGGACAGCAACGTCCCGCCGAAGGTCAGCAGGCGCGGCCGTTTCCGGCTGGCGGCCCACAGCCAAAGCACAATGATCACCGGGGCGAGGTATTCGAGCAGCAGCGCCACGCCTACCGACAGCCTTGCGACGGCGTTGAAGTAGAAGAGCTGGCAGGCCGCGACGCCGATCAGCCCGAACAGCCCGATGGTCACCCAGTTGTCCCGCAGCTGATGCCAACGGCCCTGGAGGGCGGGAATGGCGGGTACGGCGAGGATCAGGGCTGCGCCGGTAAGCCGGGCCGTGACGGCCGCCCCGGGGCTCCACCCCGCTTCCAGCAGCGCCTTGGCGAAGGACCCGGAAAGTCCAAAGACAGCGGAGGAGAACAGAGCGATGCCCAGGCCGGAGGCGAGGAAGCTGCGCCGGGCTGCGGGCAGACGGCCGGGCGCGCGGCGTGCAGCGGACATGGGTCGCCTCCTGTCAGGAGTAAAGTGGGCTTATGGTCATGACAGTACGGGACGGCGCTGTAAGGAGTCAAGATGGTTTTTGCCCCTGACACTGAGGTGGCCCTGCGGACCGTGGTGAACCTCGTCAATTCAGCTGCGAACGGGAGTGAGGGCCTTGCCACCCAGGCGGACCTGGACCGCTTCCTGGCAGCCGAGGGCTTCAGCGGGTCCCGTACCCGGGACGGGGATGAACTGGAAAGCGTCCGCCGCTTGCGCCGCGAGCTTTCCGAGCTGTGGACGGCGGATGAAAACGCCGCAGTGGACACCGTAAACCGCCTGCTGCGGGAGGCCCGCGCACTACCCCAACTGGTCAAGCACGACGCCTGGGACTGGCACCTGCACGCCACCACGCCGGACGCTCCATTGGTGTACAGGATGAGCACGGAGGCTGCGATGGCCCTGGCAGACGTTATCCGCGGCAAGGAGATGGACCGGATGCGGACCTGCGAGGCGGAGGATTGTGATGCCGCAGTCCTGGACCTCAGCCGGAACAGGTCGAAGCGCTACTGCGATACCGGCAACTGCGCCAACCGCGCGCACGTCGCCGCCTACCGGGCGCGGCAGGCCGCCACCGGCTAGTGGCTGCCCCGGGTGTCCGGGCCGTCAGCCGGCGCGGGCGGGTCCTGCGGGCCCGGAGCAGAGCCGAAGCCGTGGGTCGGCTTGCGTGCTGAACTGAGGTTCACGCCGGATCCCTTGCCCAGGTGCTCGGCGTTCTCCTTGTGGCTCATGGAGAGCATTGCGGCCACCACCAGCGTGACAATGAAGGCGATGCCGGCCGCTGTGAAGGCCAGGTCAAACCGGGGGGCGCGTGCGCTGCCGCCGGAGGCGAAGACCACCACGGCAAGGAAAGCGACCACCGCCCAGAACGCGGAGAACATCAGCGGGCCCTTCACCGAGGTCCGCACCTTGCGCGGTTTTCCTGGATGCTGGTCTGCCACGGTGATTCCTCCCTGCAGGCGGCACGCAGGCCGGCCTGGTTTAAGTGTTGCGGTGTTTTGCCGCGGCAATTTTTCTACAAGAAGTAGAACCGCGCTTTCCTAGTTTACGGCTTTCCGGCTGCGCTGCGGGCATCGTGCCGGAGGGTCAGGGCTGACAGGACCCACAGGACTCCCGAGATGATCGCTCCTCCGCCGGCCACTCCCAGCAGGGCGTGGGCGCCCAACCCGATGAAGAACGGCAGGAGTGCCGCGGTGCCCAGGCCTATAATGCCGGACGTGATCCAGTCGCGGGCCAGGACGTGGCTGCCGCGCAGCTTCAACCCGCAGGCCAGCTCCAGCGCCCCGGCCAGGCCCAGGCCCACGGCAGCGACCACGCCAAACAGCAGGTCCCCATGCAGGACCACCAGGGAAAATCCCGCGCCGGCCATGACCGCACCGGCGGCCGCCAGCATCTTACCCGGCGCGGCACCCTGGGGAAGCCCCGTGGCGGGAACACTCCTGAGCATCAGCACTCCGGTTGCCAGGAGGTACAGCCCGCCGGCCCACCCCATGACCTCAACGGAGGGCGCCGCCCAGAAAATGGTGAGGGCACCAAACACCAGGGCCGCCGCAGAGCGGAGCAGGACCGGCTGCCAGAGCTCGGGCCTTGCGTCGGTTCCGGGAGTGGTGCCTGCGGGGGTCCTTGGTTGCGTCACCGGTCCAGTTTAGTAGCGGTGCGCCGCCGGCCGAACTTTGCCCCCATTCCGGACGGAGCTTACGCGGAACCGAGCACCATCCACCGGCCTGACCGGGCGCGGAGGCCGAGCGTCATTGCGCGGGCCGCCATGTAGCCGAGGGCAAAGGCTGCCCACAGCCAGCCCAGGCCAGCGCCGCCCGGAACTCCCAGCAGCCCAACGGCCGCGAGCATCGGCACGTAGGCGGCGAGATTCACCACGCCCGCCAGGGCAAGGTACTTCGCGTCCCCGGCTCCTATCAGCACGCCGTCCAGCACAAAGACGTAGCCGGCGAGGGGTTGGCCCGCGGCGAGGACCCACAGGGCCAGGGCCAGCACCCGCTGCACCTCGGGATCGGAGGTGAACAGGGCTCCGGCCCACGGAGCCGCCAGCGCAAGGAGCAGGCCCGTCACCGCGCCGAGCCCAAGGCCCCACCGGACCATGGTGCCGGTCAAAAGCCGCGCCTTGACGGCATTCGAGGCTCCCAACTCCTTGCCGATCAGGGCCTGGGCGGCAATGGCCAGCGCATCCAGGGCAAAGGCGAGGAAGGAAAAGATGGTCATTGCCAGCTGGTGGGCGGCAAGGTTGGCCGTGCCTTGGGCTGTGGCCACGAGGACCGTTGCCAGGATGGCGATCCTTAGGGTCAGGGTGCGCAGCATCAGCCAGGACCCCACGCGGGCCATGCTGCGAATGCCCCGCCAGCTGGGGAGCAGGCCCACGCCGTTGCGCAGGGCATTCCGCCTGACGATGGCCAGGTAGACGCCGGCCATGGCCCATTGCGCCACGCTTGTGCCCGCCGCGGAGCCTGCCACGGACCATCCCAGACCGTACACAAGCCACAGGTTCAGGATGATGTTCAGGGTGAACCCGGCAGTGGCCACCAGAAGCGGCGTCCGGGTGTCCTGAAGTCCGCGGAGGAGGCCCGTTCCGGCAAAGATCAGCAGCATGGCCACCAGCCCGGGCATGGACCAGCGAAGGTAATCGACCGCGAAGGCGCGCACCTCGCCTTCCGCGCCCAGGAGTCCAATCAGGGGATCCGCCGCCAGGAAGCCGGCAACAGCGAGGAGCACGCCGAGCAGCAGTGCCAGCCACACGCCGTCGCGCCCGGCTGCCAGGGCCTTCCCAAGCTGGCCGTCGCCGATGGCCCTGGCCACTGCGGGAGTGGTGGAGTAGGCCAGGAAAACCATCAGGCCCACCGCGGTATGCAGCACCGCTGAGGCCAGCCCCACCCCTGCCAACTGTGCCACGCCCAGGTGGCCGATGATGGCAGAATCGGCCAGCAGGAACAGCGGTTCGGCCACGAGCGCGCCAAACGCCGGCACGGCCAGCCGCAGGATTTCGCGGCTCTGCCCCTTGCGCGGCGCAGCGGCAGTGGGGGCAGGTAGGTAAGGCACGGTGCCAGCCTAATCGGCTTACCGCAGGCAGACGGCCTTGCATGACAAGGGACACATTGTGACGGAAATAGTTGACTCTTCAACTATTTCTCGGGGACACTGGAGCCATGAATCAGTCACGACTCACCACAACCGCCATTACCGCCCTCCGGATTGTCCTGGGCTTCCTTTTTGCAGCGCACGGCTGGCAGAAGTTCAACGAATGGACCATCGCGGGCACACAGGCCTCATTCGCCAAGATGGGCGTTCCGGCAGCGGAAATAGCCGCCCCAGCCGTTGCCATCCTGGAACTTGCCGGCGGCATCGCGCTGATCCTGGGCATTCTCACGCGCGTGGTGGCTGCACTCCTGGCACTGGACATGCTGGGCGCCCTTTTCCTGGTACACGCACCGGCCGGCGTTTTTGCCGCCAACGGCGGGTACGAACTGGTACTGCTCCTCGCCGCTGCAGCCTTCGCCCTGGCCCTGACCGGCGCCGGCCGCGCCTCAGTGGACCGCGCCCTCTTCGGCCGCAGCAACTCAAAGCTTGCCATTCTGGCCTGACCCCGCATCTACGGCTCAGTCCGGAAACCGCGACGGCGGATGGGCACCCCGGTGCGCATCCGCCGTCGGCCGTTAAACCGGCAAGACAGCCGCGCAGGCCGCACCCTGCCGGAATCCCCCGGCCGGGATCGCCGGAACCCCTCACGATTCGCCCCTGCGGAACGGCGAAGCGGGCGTGTTCCGGCGATTCCGCCGCCGTCGGGCCATTGAAAGGCCCGCATCCGCTAACAATCCCGAACATCTAACACCAGAAAGTCACGGGAAAGTTGGGAAAACGCTTGCCACGTCGGCATTCTGACTGATAGACCATTGAATGCCGCAGCGAGAGCTGCGTCACCCTTCCCAGGTCTCAGCCCCTTCCGAGTCACCACCGGAACCCTTCGCGGTTTTCCCGCAGGACGCCTCCGGCGTGTCTTTGAATCGTTCCAACCCTGGGTCTGCCTTGCCACTGCTCATCGAAGGAGATGTTCGTGAACAAACCCCCGCAAGTGACCCCCGTTCCCCAGGAGGGGCCACCGCCCCGCCGCAGGCTTCCGGCAGGAGCAAAAGCCGTCACCGCCGCGGTGGCCTCCGCCGCCATCGCCTTCACAGGACTCCCGGCCGTTCAGGCCGACACAACCCTGCCGGCAGTGGGAAGCGGCTTCAAGTTCGACTTCGGCCCCGGGGCAACGGCTGACGGCTACACCTCGGTAGGTGCGGGAACGCCGTACTCCGCCACTACCAGGTTCGGCTTCACGGATACGGCAGCCACCTCCGGAGTTGACCGGGGCACCGGAGACCCCCTGCGGTCCGACTTCGTGCAGGCCCAGGGAAGCTCCTTCCTGGTGGACCTGCCCAATGGCGACTACACCGTCAAACTCATTGCCGGCGACGCCGCCGAGGCCACGAACATCGCCATCACCGCCGAGAAAATGGCCAAGGTCCAGGTCACGGACAAACCGGCCGGCCAGTACCTGGAAATGGAATTCCCCATCTCCCTGGTGGACGGACAGCTCAACCTCGATTTCAGCGGCACAGCGGCGAAGATCAACTCCCTGGTCATTGCGGCCAGGGCTCCCCGCACCGCCACCACCGACCCCGGCGTCTACCTCGCCGGCGACTCCACCGTCCAGACCTACGATCCCGGGTACGTGCCCCAGGCGGGCTGGGGCCAAATGATCGACCGCTACTTTGACAGCAGCGTCTCTTTCAAGAACCACGCCATCGGCGGCCGGAGCTCCAAGAACTTCATCACCCAGGGACGGCTTGACGAGATCCTTCGGGTCATCAATCCCGGCGACTACCTGATGGTGCAGTTCGGCCACAACGACGCCACCATCGGCGTGGATGACCGCTACGCCTCCCCCGCCGATTACAAGGAATACCTCCGGACGTACGTCAACGGTGCGCGCCAGCGCGGTGCAACGCCCGTCCTGGTGACGCCCGTGGGACGCCGGGACTACGACGAAGCCACCGGTAAGTTCCGCGTCAGCTTCCCGGAGTACGTGGCCAAGATGCAGGAGCTCGCGGCCGAGGAAAACGTGGCCCTGGTGGACCTGTCCGCCTCGAGCCGCGCCTACTACGACCAGATCGGCCCCGAGGACACCAAATCCGTCTTCCTCCACGTCGATGCCGGCGTGTACCCCAACCGCCCGACCGGGACCGTGGACAACACCCACTTCCAGGAATACGGCGCCATCCAGATTGCGCGGCTGGTGGCGGGCGGCGTGAAGCAGCTCAGCGTTCCGCTGGCCTCCCGCGTGAAGGAAATCGCGCCGCCGTCGTCCCTTCCCGCCAAACCGCAGGGCCTGGTTGCCGGAAGCGTGTCCAACGCCGGCGCGCTCCTGAAATGGCAGCCCGTTGAGGGTGCGGACATCTACAAGGTGTACCGCAAACTGGCCTCCGAGCCGGACAGTGCCTACAAACTGACCACCACGGCAACGGTTCCCACTGCCAACCTCGCCGGGCTAGCCGAAGGCACCGCCTACAGCGTCCGGGTGGCGGCCATGAACGGCAAAGGACTCTCCGAGCCCAGTGACGCACTCGCCGTCACCACCAAGCAGGCCAAATACAAGTTCGACTTTGGACCCGTGGGAGCCCCGCTCGAGGCCGGCTACACCGAAGTCAACCGGACCATGGGCTACACCGCCGAGCGTGGCTTTGGTTTCAAGGACATCTCTGTACTCGCCGACCGGGACCGGGGCGCCGTCACCAGTAACCTGCTGCGGGACTTCGTGCTCAGCGGCTCCAGCTTCGAGTTCCAGCTGGACGTCCCCAACGGCACATACGCCCTGAAGACCTACCACAGCGACTGGATCGGCTCCACCCGGACAGACGTCGCCGCCGAGGGCACGCCCTACGGCCAGGTGTCCTCCGGCAGGGAATCCTCCGCCACCAAGATCATCAACCAGGTACTGGTGTCCGACGGCCAGCTGAACCTAACCATCAGCGGCTCAGGCCAGCGGCTCAACGGCCTGGAGGTCACCCCGCTGCTGGTGGGACCCACCAACCTGCACACCACCGCCGTCAATGCCGCAGCCGAACCGCCAACCGTGGACCTCGCGTGGGACGCTGTGGCGGACGCGGCCAGCTACAAGGTGTTCCGCCAGGCCTCCTTTGAGACCGAGCCGCAACTGGTCGCGGGAGATGTGACCACAGCGTCCTTCACGGACACCACAGCCTTCGCCGGCCTCAAATACAAGTACTTCGTCACCGCACTGGACAGCACCGGACTCGAATCGGTTCCGTCCAACACGGTGGAGACCGCCCTGGTTGACCCCAACACTCCAGTGCCCGCCGCCACCGGCAAGGTGGACATCAAGGCCGTAGAGAAAACGAGCGTCACGCTCAAGTGGCAGAAGGTTTCCGACGCTGCCGCCTACCTCGTTTACCGGTCCACCTCTCCTGACGGCCCCTTCGGGTACGTGGGACGTGCCACCGAGGTTAACTACACCGACTACACGGTCCTGACCACCATCAAGTACTACTACCGGGTCACCACGGTGAACAAGGGCGGCGAATCTGCTCCCTCCCCCGTGATTGGAACTGAAAAGGTCACGGTGGTGAACCGGCAGATGGAAGACCTGGACCGCGCACCGGTGGCTCTGCTGACCGGCGAAGGCGTGCGGGTGGGCTGGCGCATGCTTGGCCTGGATCCTGAGCAGATCGGCTTCCATGTCATCCGCAACGGCGTCCAGCTCACCGAAGAGCCGATCCGCGGCAGCACCACGTTCCTGGACCCCTCCGGGACGGCTTCGTCCCGGTACGCCATCAAAACCGTGGGCAACGGCGGGGAGGAGCTCACCGCCGAGTTCGTGCCGCTGGCACAGAACTACCTGGCTGTGAAACTGGACAAGCCCGTCGATGACTACACCAAGGACGGCCAGCCCTACAGCTACTCCGCCGGTGACTCCAGCGTGGCGGACCTGGACGGCGACGGAACGTACGAGATCCTCCAGATGTGGTCCCCGTCCAACTCCAAGGACAACTCCCAGGGAGGCTACACCGGGCTGGTGTACGTTGACGCCTACCGCATGGACGGCACCAGGCTCTGGCGGATCAACATGGGACCGAACATTCGCGCCGGCGCCCACTACACCCAGCTGCTCGCCTACGATTTTGATGGTGACGGCAAAGCCGAAGTTGCCATGAAGACGGCGGACGGCACCCGGGACGCTGCCGGGACTGTGATCGGCAACGCGGGCGCGGACTACCGCAACAGCAGCGGCTATGTACTGACGGGCCCGGAGTTCCTCACTGTCTTCCACGGAGCAACCGGCACCATCATGGACACTGTGGCCTACGACCCTCCCCGCGGTGACGTGGCAGCCTGGGGCGACGGCTACGGCAACCGCGTGGACCGCTTCCTCGGCGCCGTGGCGTACCTGGATGGGGAGCGCCCGTCCATGATGTTCAGCCGCGGTTATTACACGCGTACCGTGCTCGCCACCTACGACCTGGTGGACGGCAAGATCAGCAAGCGCTGGATTTTCGACTCAAACGCCGCCGGCGGCCAGTACCGCAGCCAGGGCAACCACAACCTGTCCGTGGCGGACGTGGACGCCGACGGAAAGGACGAGTTCGTCTTCGGCTCCATGACCATCGACGACAACGGCAAGCCGCTCTACAACACTGGCCTCGGCCACGGTGACGCCATCCACACCAGCGATCTTGACCCGTCCCGCCCGGGCCTGGAGACGTTCGCCGCCCATGAGGACATGGGGTCCAGCGGCAACAGGGGAGCCACTTTCCGTGATGCCCGCACCGGAGAGATCCTCTGGAGCATCCCTGCTGCCAAGGACACAGGACGCGCTGCAGCAGGTGACATCGATCCGCGGCATGCAGGGGCCGAGGGCTGGGCCATCGGCGGCGACGCCGCCTGGAACTCCCCGGTGGGCGAGCTGCGGTCCGCCAAGGGCCAGCTGATTGCCAACAGCATTCCGGCGGCCAACTTCCTGGCCTGGTGGGACGGCGACCTGTTGCGCGAGATCGTTGACCATGACTGGGGCGCAGCCACCACCTCGGGGACGCCCAGCATCGCCAAGTGGAACTGGGAAACGGAATCCAGCGACCGGCTGCTCACGGCCACCGGCGCGAAGTCCAACAACGGCACCAAGGGAACCCCGGCCATCCAGGCCGACCTCCTCGGTGACTGGCGCGAGGAAATTGCGTGGCCGTCGTCGGACAGCACGGAGCTGCGGATCTACACCACCAGCGCCGGGACTGACGTCCGGCTCCGGACGCTGATGCACGATCCTGTGTACCGGCTCTCGGTTGCCCGCGAGAACGTCTCGTACAACCAGCCGCCCCACGCGGGCTTCTATATCGGTGAAGGCATGGAACTGCCGGCCCAGCCGGACATCGTTTACACCCGCGCAGGCTAGCTGCATTCAGTGCGCAGGTGTGCTGCCCCGTTCGCCAACCTGGCGGACGGGGCAGCCGCCTTTGCTGGTGGTGTCACCGCAACAACTTTTGTTGCGGTCCCCGACCGGTGGGTAACCCCCGGCGTCAGTATGATCGCACCATGACCGAGACCCGTGCCTCCAACTCAGTGACCCTCCGTTTCCTGGCCGCTCCCACGGACGTTGGCCACAGTGGCTCCGTGGACGCGGGCACCGTCCTGGAGTGGGTGGACAAGGCCGCCTATGCCGCCGCGGTGGGCTGGGCGAAGTCCTACTGCGTCACCGCGTACGTGGGAAACATCCACTTCGCCGATCCAGTCAACAGCGGTGACATGGTGGAAGTGGAGGCCACGATCGTCTACACCGGACGCTCTTCGATGCACATCCGCACCGTGGTTTCCTCCGGGGACCCCAAGGGCGGTCCGGCCACCATGCGGAGCCAGTGCATGGTGATTTTCGTAGCGGTAGGCGAGGGTGGAAAGCCGGTCCCGGTGCAGCAGTTCGAACCCGTCACTGCCGAAGAGATCGAACAGCGGGACCACGCGCTGGCACGGATCAAGGTCCGCGAGCAGATCGTTGAAGCCATGAACCGGCAGGAATATACCGATGCGGGCACGGCCGAACGGGTCACCCTGCGGTTCATGGCAGCTCCCACCGACGTGAACTGGGGCGGCAAGGTCCACGGCGGGATTGTTATGAAGTGGATCGACGAGGCCGCCTACGTATGCGCCTCCAGGTACTGCGGCATGGACACCGTGGCCGTCTTCTCCGGCGGGGTCCGTTTCTACCGTCCGCTGCTCATTGGCCATGTGGTGGAGGTAGAAGCGCGGCTGGTGTACACGGGGACCAAGGGCATGCACGTTGCGGTCCACGTCCGCTCGGGCGATCCGAAGAGCCGCGAGATGGACCTCACCACCTACTGCCTGACAGTGATGGTGGCGCGCGACGCCGATGGCAACTCCGTGCCCGTACCGCCTTGGGTGCCGGTCAGCGAAGAGGACAAAAGGCTGCACGCCCATGCGCGCGAGCTGCTGGAAATCAGGGGCACGGCCCCGGGCAACCGCCTGCCCAACCACCTGCTGGGGCACGGCTAAGTCCGGAGCCCCGGTGGCGGCAGGTCCTAGAAGCCGCCGCCTCCGGCGTCGGCCGCCATGTTGGCGAACCGTGAGTAGTGGCCCTGGAAGGCGACCACGATGTCCTTGGTGGGACCGTTACGGTGCTTGGCCACCAGGATGTCAGCCTCTCCAGCGCGGGGTGACTCTTTGTCGTAGACGTCCTCGCGGTGAAGCAGGATCACCATGTCAGCGTCCTGCTCGATCGAGCCCGATTCACGGAGGTCGGAGACCATGGGCCGCTTGTCCTGGCGCTGCTCGGAACCGCGGTTGAGCTGGGACAGCGCGATCACGGGGACTTGGAGTTCCTTGGCCAGGAGCTTCAGGGCACGTGAGAATTCGGAGACCTCCTGCTGGCGTGACTCGACCTTTTTGCCGGAGCTCATGAGCTGCAGGTAGTCCAGGATCACCAGTTTGAGATCGTGCTGCTGCTTCAGGCGCCGGCACTTTGCCCGGATCTCCATCAGCGACATGTTAGGGCTGTCATCGATGAACAGCGGGGCATCATTCATCCGCCCCATGGTGGTGGCGATTTTGGACCATTGCTCGTCCTTGATGGTTCCCTTGCGGAGGTCCTGCAGCCCGATGGTTGCCTCTGCGGAGAGGAGGCGCATGGCGATCTCGTTCCTGCCCATTTCGAGCGAGAACATCACCGTGGCGAGGTTGTTCTTGATGGCGGCGGACCGGGCAAAGTCCAGGGCGAACGTGGACTTACCCACGGCAGGACGGGCAGCGATGACGATCATCTGGCCGGGGTGGAGCCCGTGGGTGAGTTCATCCAGCTCGTAGAAGCCGGTGGGCACGCCGGTCATGCCCTCGCCGCGGTGGCCGGACGCCTCGATTTCGTCCACCGTGGACTCCATGACGTCTTTGAGGACCACATAGTCCTCCGCGGTACGACGTTCCGCCACGGCATAGACCTCGGCCTGGGCCTGGTTCACCAGGTCCTCCACCTCGCCGTCCGAGCCGTAGCCCAGCTGGACGATCTTGGTGCCCGCGTTTACGAGGCGCCTGAGCACGGCGCGTTCAGCAACGATTTCCGCGTAGTACCCCGCGTTGGCGGCGGTGGGAACGGTCTGGATCAGCTCGTGCAGGTAGGCAGGACCGCCGATCCTGTTGATCTCTGCGCGCTTGGTGAGCTCATCGGAGACAGTTACGGCGTCCGCAGGCTCGCCGCGGCCATAGAGGTCGATGATTGCTTCGTAGATAGTTTCGTGTGCCGGGCGGTAGAAGTCCTGGCCGCGGAGGATTTCCACGACGTCGGCGATGGCGTCCTTGGACAGCATCATGCCGCCCAGCACCGATTGCTCGGCAGGGATGTCCTGCGGCGGCTTGCGGCTCGCGTCAGATCCGCGGGTTGTCTCGACCGGATCCAGATGCGCGATTGACAAAGCTGCCGTCCTCCATGTGAGCCGGCGCCTTGGTGGCACCGGTGGTTAACATTCCTGCTAGGGCGTTGCCCGAAAGCTGGGCTCCGCTACCTGTCCAGGTGTACCAGCGGGGTGTGACAATGCTGGGGATCCAGCGCTGCGGATGGGGAGTTCGAGAGTTATCCCCAATATCCACAGCTTTTCCACAATGGGCCTCTTTTTAGGGTTCCAGAGGTTCTACGGCTGCTGTCGTCGGCGTCCGTCCGGAACCGCAGGAGCCCTGAAAAACAGGTACCCCGCTACGCTAGTCCCCCGTGCCCCAGCGGCAAAGTCAACGGGCACCGCACCCTGTGGAAAACCTGTGCACTAAGGGGCATAGCTTGTGCACAGCCTGTGGGAAAGACTGTGGACAGCAAAAAACTTTCGCGCCCAGTGCCGCGTTGACCTGCGGAAACACCGCCGCCAGCTTGTGGAGCAAATGTTTTTTCCAGATATTTTCATCCACAGCCCGAAGCAGCTGCCACGGAGGAAAACCGCCCCGTCCGGGGCAGTGATGCACTTCATGCCCCTCTACCGCAGGCGGTTCGGGACCAGGTCCGGAAGTTGTCCGCTGTAAGAACTGTGCGGTACGTGCAGGGGTGAATATTGCTGTGGATAAACCGGATCTGGCATAAGCTCTATGTATGGGCGAACTGCTGCTGGTTCTGCTGCCGGCGATTGTGTTGGTGGCGCTCATTTGGGGGCTCGCCACGGCCCTCAGTCCGCGGGATTCGGGCCTGTCCGATGCCGAAAGATACCAGCGTGACCTGGCCGAGCGTTCAGCGCAGCACTATGCCGCCCAGGTACAGGCTGCCACGGCGGCCCGGGCACGCCTGGAATCCATCACGCGGCCCAGCCAGAACACCCAGGCGATGCATTCAGATCTGGCCCCCGCCAGGAAGTACACAGAACGGCTTTAGAAAAATGGAATCGCTTGTGGTCCCTGTCCTCATCCTCCTGGCCGTGGCTGCCGGAGTCACCCTGGTTGCCCGCGCCATCAGCAGGCGAAAGGCCACTGCGGCCGCCGTGCCGCCGGCGCCTGCACCCAGCTCCGCCGATCTGGCCCGCACTGCGGCTGCCAAACTTTCCGAGGACGAACACCGGCGCCTCTATGCCCTGATCGCGCAGGGCCAGGCCATGGCCGCGATCAAGCTGTACTACGAAGTCAGCGGCGACGGCCTGCGCGCGTCACGCGATGCTGTGGGAGCGCTGGCAGCACATCCGCAGCCTTATCGGGGGGCGGAGGCGGCCCCGGCCGAGGTTGAAGACGACGACGACGAACCCCAGAGGTTCCCCTACCGCTACCGGGCCATCGCCAGCAAGGGCGACGTGACCCGCGAGGTCAGCAGCAACATGCTCAATGACGAAATCTATGGCCGGATCCGCACCCTTGCCCGCAACGGTGACACAGAAGCTGCCGCAACGGCACTAACGCGGCACTCCGACATCTCCCTGAAGCAGGCCCGGGAGTTCATCGAACTGCTGGACGAGTAAGCCCTGCCGGGCAAGGCCGCGACGCTGCCGGATCCAGGGCGGCGGGCGGTCACCCCTTTCCGGAGATTCCGGCGAGCAGCTGTTCGAAGGGAAGGGACTCCATCGGAGCGGGCTTCCTGCCCGGCTGGGGCCCCTCGAGGAGCTGCGTGAATTCCCCTGCCGCCCGGTCGATCCGGTCCGAAAGCGAGGAGCCGCCGTCGTCCGTGGTGCCCCAGTCCTGGGGGCCGGCAAAGACGCCCGTAGGCGCAGTCCTGGTGCGCAGGTAGCTGAACAGCGGGCGCATGGCGTAATCCAGGACCATCTGGTGGCGGTCCGTGCCGCCGGTGGCGCCCAGCAGGACGGCCTTGCCGTCCAGTGACTTGGGGTCAAGGACGTCGATGAAGGATTTGAACAGGCCGCTGTAGGACGCGCTGAAGACTGGCGTCACCGCGATAATCCCGTCAGAGGCTTCCACGCCGGCGATCACCTCGGCCAGCCGGGGCGCGGCGTATCCTGTGACGAAATTGTTGGCGATGTCCACAGCCAGGTCGCGGAGTTCGACGACGTCCACCTGCACACTGAAGCCTGCACCGTTCAGTTGGCGCTCTGCTGCGGCCGACAACTGGTCAGCCAGCAGCCTGCTCGACGACGGTAGGCCGAGCCCGGCGGAAAGGACTGTGATGCGGCGGGTCTCCATGGCATTTCTCCTGTTGCTCGTTCATTCCAGCATATATGCATATGCATCTACCTTGTGAACGGTGCGGGCTTACGGAGTATTCCCGGTGCTAGAGGAGCACTGATCCCCGGATGCAGGTGGTGGAGTCTCCGCCCACCCAGATGTGGCCGTCTTCGGCTTTGATGTGGAGGCGGCCCGCACGGCCCAGTGCCGTCCCCTGGGCTGCCACATACTCCTGCGGAGCCCTGCTGCTGCCGATCAGCCATTGCGCTGCGCCCGCGTTGAAGCTGCCAGTGACGGGATCCTCCATCATGGCGTCGCCCGGGATGAACGTGCGGACCTCGAAGTCCGTGCCGCCTTCACCCCGCCCTGGTCCGATAATCCCGACCTTGAGGTTGCCCAGCGCCGCGAAGTCAGGCTTCACGGCCCTGACTTGTTCCGCCGAACCGAGCAGCACACCGATCCATTCGGGACCGTTCACCAGCCAGGACGCATCCAGCAGGTCGGTCTCTGCGAGGCGGAGCCCAGCTGCGATCCGGCTCCGGATCGTCCCGTCCACCGGACCAAAACGGGTCATTGGAGGCGCCGCGAAGGCGAGCCTCCCGCCGTCGCGCTTGACACGGACCAGGCCAGCGCCGCACTCCTGGACAACGAAGCCTTCGGACTGCGGAGTTCCTCCGCACTCAAGCCAGGTGTGGGCGGAACCCAACGTGGGGTGGCCGGCAAAGGGGAATTCCTCACTGCCGGTGAAAATGCGGACCCGGTAGTCCGCACGCGGATCGGTAGGGGGCAGCAGGAACGTCGTCTCCGACAAGTTGGTCCAGTTGGCGAACTACTGCATCCGCTCCGGCGTCAGCCCCTCGGCATCAACGACGACGGCGAGCGGGTTTCCGCGGTAGGGCTCACGGGAGAAGACATCGACCTGATGGAACGGGCGGCTGCGGGCTGGAAGTACGGTGCTGTTCACCGTATGAAGCTATCAAGCAAAAACCCCCGCCGCTGGAATCCGGCAGCGGGGGTCTTTTAAGCAGTCGGGGACTACTTGCCAGCTACTACATCGAGTTCGATGACGGCGGCAACATCCTCGTGCAGACGGACGTTGGCCTGGTAGGAACCAACCGACTTGATGTGCGTCGGCAGTTCAACCTTGCGCTTGTCGATGCGGCCAAGGCCAGCGGCCTCAACAGCGTCGGCGACGTCGCCCTGCTTGACGGTGCCGAACAGGCGTCCGGTCTCGCCAGCCTTGACAACGAGCTTGACCGGCTTGGAGGACAGTGCAGCGGCCTGCTTCTGAGCATCTTCCAGGGAAGCGTGCTCGCGGGCAGCGCGGGCAGCCTTGATGGACTCAACCTGCTTTTCGCCACCCTTCGACCAGGTCAGGGCGAAGTTGCGGGGCAGCAGGTAGTTACGTGCGTAACCGTCCTTGACCTCGACAACGTCGCCAGCAGCACCGAGACCGGTTACTTCGTGGGTCAGAATGAGCTTTGCCATGTTAGTTAATCCCTTCCTTAGCCGCGGCCAGCGCCGGAGTAAGGCAGCAGAGCAACTTCGCGGGCGTTCTTGATTGCCTGGGCGATCTTGCGCTGTTCCTGCACCGTGACGCCAGTGACGCGACGGGCGCGGATCTTTCCGCGGTCGGAGATGAACTTGCGCAGCAATGCTACGTCCTTGTAGTCGATGACAGTGATGTCAGCGGCCTTCAAGGGGTTGGACTTTGGTTTGGGCTTACGGAGTTCAGCCTTAGCCATCGTGGAGCTCCTATTCTAGGGAGCCCGTGGAGGTTGATCCACGGGATGGTGGTGGTCCGACGGCGGCATTCACGTGGGTGCCTGGAGGCACTTTCGGCTGTCCCGGGCGTCGGCCCTTAATGGGGTGTTTAGAAGGGAGGTTCGGAATCGGGGCCGTTGCCCCAGCCGCCTGCGTTGGAGACGCCGGGCGTTGCCCAGGGGTCGTCCTGTGCAGCCTGCTGGTTGCCGCCGCCCCAGCCTCCACCGGAGTTGCCACCCTGGTTTCCACCAGAGTTGCCGCCTCCGAAGCCGCCGCCGCTGTTGCCGCCGCCGAAACCGCCTTGGGCGCCGCTGCCGGCACCCCCAGCGCCGGAGCGCTGGGTGCGGTTGACCTTGGCATTGGCGTATCGCAGGCTGGGGCCGATTTCATCGACCTCAAGCTCGATAACGGTGCGCTTTTCGCCTTCTTTGGTTTCGTAGGAACGGCTCTTCAGGCGGCCGGTCACAATCACGCGCATGCCCTTGGTAAGGGACTCGGCGACGTTCTCGGCTGCTTCACGCCAGACAGCGGCGCGGAGGAACAGGGTTTCCCCGTCCTTCCACTCGTTGGACTGGCGGTCAAAGGTACGCGGGGTGGAAGCGATGGTGAAGTTCGCTACTGCTGAACCGGACGGTGTGAACCGCAATTCCGGATCATTGGTGAGATTACCGATGACCGTAATGGTGGTCTCGCCTGCCATCTACTGCCTCCTTGTTGATCCTGGGTGAAGAGTGCGTTCCTGCGGTGAAGAATGAAAATCGGTGCTGAAATTACTCAGCAACAACCTTCTGCTCTTCGGGGCGGGTGATCTTGGTGCGCATGATGGTCTCGTTAAGAGACAGCTGGCGGTCAAGTTCCTTGGCGGTGTCCGGCTTGGCGGTGAAGTTCACCACGGCGTAGATACCTTCAGACTTCTTCTTGATGTCGTAAGCCAGACGGCGACGGCCCCAGATGTCAACCTTTTCGATGGTTCCACCATCGTTGGTGATGACGTTCAGGAACTTCTGAAGCGACGGCTCAACGGTACGCTCTTCGACCTCGGGGTCGATGATTACCATCAATTCGTAAGGACGCATATGTGAACCCACCTCCTTTGGGCTAAGCGGTTACGGCATTTCCGTAACAGGAGGTTCATTTGCGATGCCGTGCAAAGCCCCGCCGCCGGAACGGAGGCAGGACGCAGCACAGACTTCAATATCTTAGTGCATATGGAGCGGATAGGCGATTCGCGCTTGACCTCAAGGCTATGGCCATGCTGGCAAAGACTGCATCATTAACAGCTCCTATGTGGAAAACGCACACACCCGGCATCCTGTCCCAAACAGAGAACCGCCCGCGCCGCGCGCCAGGTGCGGCTGCCGGTACGGACGGTTCAAGGCCAAGTGAAAAGCTGGTTGATCACGACACCGGAGCGGCCTCCGGAGCAGTCTCACGGGGTTCGCCGGCCGGTGGCTCCCCGCCACCCGGGCGCCCAGCGGACTTGCGGTAGCGCCACACCCCGACGCCAACCACGACAGCCGCAAGGGCCACGGACAGCAGGAGGGACTCGCGGGTGGACTCCAGGATGACCATCCCGACCAGCAGGGCCACGATGCTCACGATCGAGAGCCACGTCAGGTAGGGGAAAAGCCACATCTTCAGCGCGAGGTCCTTGCCGGCAGCCCCCATGCGCTTGCGGAGGATCAACTGGGAGGAAGCGATGACCAGCCACACGAACAGGGCAATGGCGCCGGAGGTGTTGACCAGGAAGAGGAACACGGTGTCGGGTGCAATGTAGTTCAGGCCCACTGTCACGAAGCCCACCACGGTGGAAGCGAGCACGGCCGCGGCGGGAACGCCCCGCCGGGAGATCCTGGTCCAGGCCGCCGGGGCATCTCCCCGCTTGGACAGCGAGAAGAGCATGCGGCTGGCAGTGTACAGGCCGGAGTTGAGGCAGGACAGGACGGACGTGAGGACCACGATGTCCATGATGGTGCCGGCGCCGGGGATGCCGAACAGTTCAATGACAGCAACGTAGGGGCTCTTGGCAACGCTGGCGTCATTCCAGGGCAGCAGGGTGACGACGATGGCGATGGAGCCGATGTAGAAAACCAGGATGCGCCACACAGTGGACTTGACGGCCTTCTTGACGGCGTCCACAGGGTTCTCCGACTCGCCTGCGGCGATGGTGGCGATCTCAGCTCCGAAGAAGGAGAAGACCACAACCAGGATGCCGGCCAGTACTGCGCCGGGGCCATTCGGGAGGAACCCGCCGTTGTCGATCAGGTTGCTGAGTCCCGGAGCGGGCACGCCGGGGACAAACCCCAGGATGGCAGCCGCGCCGAACAGCAGGAACAGCACGATTGCAGCGACCTTGATGGAGGCGAACCAGAACTCGAATTCACCGTAGGACTTCACGGAACCGAGGTTGGTCAGCGTCAGCAGCACCATGAGGATCAGTGCCCAGACCCATTGGTCGATGCCGGGAACCCAGCGGTGCATGATGGCCGCGCCGGCCGTCGCCTCAATGCCCAGCACGATGATCCAGAACCAGGCATAGAGCCAGCCGATGCTGAATCCGGCCCAGCGTCCCAGCGCCTTGTCGGCATAGGTGGAAAAGGAGCCGGTCTCCGGGTTGGCAGCCGCCATTTCACCGAGCATGCGCATCACCAGGATCACCACCACGCCGGCGGCCATATAGGCCAGCAGGATTCCCGGGCCCGCCTGCTGGATGGCGGCGCCGGAGCCGACAAAGAGGCCGGCGCCAATGACGCCGGCAATCGCGATCATGGACAGGTGCCGCGGCTTAAGCGACTTGGCTAACTGCTGGTCAGCGGGCATGGGAGCGCCGTCCTTCGGTGGTTATGCAGGATGGGATTGGCAGGCAGGAGTTTGCCCGGAAAGATCGAGGACCGCACCAATCAGTGGGGCCGGTCACACCTTGCTCTCACTGTAATTCGCGCTGTGAAGCGGAAGCTCTGTGCATCGGCACAGCTTCGGGTTAACGAATTTTGGCCATGGCCCAAGTGAGAGTACCTGCTGGCATCAGAAGATGCCTGTGGGGCAACAAGGAAACACGGAGGAAATAGTCATCAGGCCCCGTATCCCCTAGTGGCCTTCAGCGCCGTTTCCCCCATTGCCCCGAGCAATTTTGGAGGTCTACATTGGCTTCCACCCGCACTCAAGCAGGGGACGCCAGAGCAGTGGTATGCCGTCAAGGACTACCTGCGCCACCAAGGACCTGAATATGCAAAGAGCAAAAGTTCGCCATCTCGTCCCGCAAGCCCTTGCCGTGGCCGTTGCGCTTGTCCTGGGCCTTGTTGCTGCCGGCGGTACAGCCCAGGCCGCAGAGAATTACGGCTACCAAAGCATCAGCTATACGGGAGTGGCCAACACCCCCACCTCCGACAAACCGCAGAGCAAGCTGTGGTGGAACGACGGGTCCTGGTGGGCTGATATGTGGACTACGGGAACCGGCTGGCAAATCTACCGGCTGGACAGGGCTGCAAAGACCTGGGTGAATACGGGCGTCTCGATCGACACCCGCAGCAACACATTGGCAGACACTTTGTGGGACGGCAGCAAGCTGTACATTGCCTCGCATGTTGTGACGGTGTCGGGGGACTCCAGCACAAAAGCTTCGGTCTCGGGCCAGCCCGCCAAGTTGTACAGGTACAGCTACGCTGCCGGTAAATACACGCTCGACGCCGGTTTTCCCACCAACATCAACAACAACAGCAGCGAGTCCATGACGATCGACAAGGACACTACGGGTGCAGTATGGGCTACCTGGACCCAGGTTTCCGGGAGCTCAACCTCCGGCTACACCAGCAGCGTCTACGTGAACTCCTCCGCAGCGGGCGGGGCAAACTGGGGGACACCGTTTGTCCTGCCGGTAACCGATCCAAACCCGGCACCGGATGACATCTCGGCAATCGTCTCCTACGGAAGCAACAAAATCGGTGTCCTGTGGAGCGACGCTCCCGCAGGAACCGTGTACTGGGCTACCCGCACGGACGGAACCTCCCCCTCGGCAGCATCATCCTGGAAAGTCCAGCCCGCCGTGCAGGGCAAAGGCCAGGCAGACGACCATTTGAACATCAAGGCACTCCTGGCTGATCCTTCAGGACGGGTGTACGCCGCGGTGAAGACGAGCCTGGATTCTTCGACTGACAAGACGCTTCCACAGTTGCAGCTGCTGGTCTTCCGGCCGGGAACCGGCTCCTTCACCAGATCCACCATCGCCACTCTTGCCGACTGCGTGACCCGTCCCCAGATCCTGCTGGACACGACCAACAACGTGGTGAGGGCGTTCCATACTGCACCATCAACATCGACCTCGGGATGTGCCTATTCAGGAGTCCCGGGCAGTATCTACGAGAAGACTGCCTCCATGGACAATCCGGTCTTTGGCAGCGGCCGCGGCACCCCGGTGATCCAGGACGGGGCATCTGCCAATATCAACGACGTCACCACCACCAAACAGGGCGTCAACGCCACCACGGGCGTCGTGGTCATGGCCAGCAACAAGGCCACCTCACGCTACTGGTTCTCGGACCGGTCGCTGGGAACGGCACCCGCACCGGGTGATACGGCGGCTCCGACGGTTACGGGAACGTCCCCGGTTGATGGTGCTACTGGCGTGGCAGTTTCAACAAACGTGACTGCCACGTTCTCCGAGGTGATGAACACCTCGACCATCACGTCGAACACGTTCACCCTCAAGGCAGGGACCACGACAGTACCGGCTTCGCTGGCACCCAATAGCACGGGCAGCACCGTAACGCTCAACCCGGGCACCGACCTGGCGGCCGGCACCACCTACACGGCAACAATCAAAGGCGGCTCCACCGGGGTGAAGGACGCGGCCGGCAACGCGCTGGCAACGGACAAGACCTGGACCTTCACAACAGCGGCGGCAAGCGGCGGCGGCACGTCCGAGACCGTCACCCTCACCGCCACCGCGGACAGCTGGGTGGCAGGCGGAGCGACGGCCACGAACTACGGCACCTCCACCACCTTGAGCGTGGACAACAGCCCGGTGGAGGCCACCTACCTGAAGTTCGACCTCTCGGCCTACGCCGGCAGGACCCTGGAGAGCGCAACACTGCAGCTGCGCAGCGCCGGCAGCGGATCAACAGGCAAGCAGAACATGAAACTCGTCGCCGATGACAGCTGGACCGAGGGCGGCATTACCTACAACAACCGCCCCACGCCCGGCACCACCCTCGGCACCCTCGGCCCCACAACGGCCAACGCCAGCTACAGCGTCCCGCTGACCGTCAGCGGGCTGACGGGTGAGCTCGGCCAACAGCTCTCACTCGGCCTGGACGCCACCAGCACCGACGGCCTGGACCTCAACTCCAGGGAAGCCGGCAGCACCACCGCACCCAAACTCGTGATCACCATGTCCGGGAGCGGCAGTGGCGGCGGCAGCACTGATACGGCGGCTCCGGCGGTAACGGGAACGTCCCCGGCCGCCGGTGCCACCGGCGTGGCAGTTTCAACAAACGTGACTGCCACGTTCTCCGAGGCGATGAACACCTCGACCATCACCTCGGACACGTTCACCCTCAAGACGGGGACGACGACGGTTGCGGCCGCAGTGACGTACAGCGGCACAGGCAACACCGCGACGCTCAACCCGGGCACCGACCTGGCGGCCGGCACCTTCTACACGGCAACAATCAAAGGCGGCTCCACCGGGGTGAAGGACGCGGCCGGCAACGCGCTGGCAACGGACAAGACCTGGACCTTCACAACAGCGGCGGCAAGCGGCGGCGGCACGTCCGAGACCGTCACCCTCACCGCCACCGCAGACAGCTGGGTGGCAGGCGGAGCAGCAAACACAAACTACGGCACCTCCACCACCCTGAGCGTGGACAACAGCCCGGTGGAAATCACCTACCTGAAGTTCGACCTCTCGCCCTATGCGGGCCGGACGGTTGAGAGCGCAACACTGCAGCTGCGCAGCGCCGGCAGCGGGTCAATAGGCAAGCAGAACATCAAACTCGTCACCGATGACAGCTGGGCCGAAAGCACACTCACCTACAACAACCGCCCCGCGCTCGGCACCAGCATCGGCACGCTCGGACCCACAGCAGCCAACAGCAACTACAGCGTTCCACTCACCGTCACGGGCCTCGCCAGCGAACTCGGCCAACAGCTCTCACTCGGCCTGGACGCCACCAGCACCGACGGCCTGGACCTCAACTCCAGGGAAGCCGGCAGCACCACCGCACCCAAACTCGTCCTCACCCTGCGCTAGATCAGGGTGGGGAGGCCAGGCTGCAGGTAACCGCAATTTCCACATTCTTACCCCCGGGCAGCCACAAGCCCCGCTGCTTATCGGACCGCGGCGTCCGGCCTCGTACTAGCTTTGCAACACGCCAAAGCGGCACAGAGACACAGGAAACCCGCCGGAAAAGGGGCAATCATGGCAGAAGAAAAGGTCTTTCGAATCGACCCGGCCGCACCAGGCCCTTCCGCCGCGCCTGCCCATTCAGCACGCATACCTGCAGGAGGGATCGGATTCTTGAGTAATCAGGAGATTGGCGGCAGCGAGGCTTCAGCTTCCGGAATGGGACTGAGGGACTACGCCCGGGTGGCCAGGACGTACTGGAAGCACATTGTGGTTGTGACCATGATCGTCACCCTGCTGGCCACGGCGTGGAGCACTTTCCGCCCCCGTATCTATGCAGCGGAAGCCAGCGCAGTTGTTATTGCGGTGGGGACCGACAACGTCAGCAGCCTGCTGGCCGGCGACACCCTGGCCAAAGCAAGGGCAAAAAACTACAAATCGTTGGCTGAATCGCGGCTCGTGGCGGACAACGTGCGCCTTTCCACCGGGCTGAACATGTCCAGTGACGCCCTGCTGGGCGCCATCTCTGTGACCGTCCCCCGTGACACGGCTGAAGTCCGGATAACGGCCGAGTCCCCGGATCCGACCATTGCCCAGCGGGTTGCGGACGCCTGGATCGTCGAGCTGAGCAAGCAGGTCCAGGAAAGGGAAAGGGCCGCCACCGCCGCTTCGGGCGAGGCCCTCGAAGCCGTTACGCCGCCCCTCTCCCTGGTACCGCTGGATCCGGCGGCTTTGCCAACAAAACCCGTCTCTCCCGGCGTGGCAATGACAGCTCTGTACGGGGCAGCACTGGGCCTCCTCCTGGCCTATGCTTCCGCACTCCTCCGGGACCGGCTAGACCGCCGCCTGCACAACGCAGCTGAAGTGGAACATCTTTTCTCCGTACCGGTCATCGGTGCCCTCCCGGTCGACATCCGGCTCACGGGCGAAAACAAGGTCCTGGGAGGCGTTCCGGCAGCTCCAACGCCTGGTTCACGGGCACAGAGCCCGGCTTTCGCCGAGGCGCTCCGGGAGCTCCGTACCAACCTGACTTTCCTGGATGTGGACAACCCTCCCCGGATCATCGTCGTGACGAGCTCGGTGAGCGGCGAAGGCAAATCGACAATTGCGGCCAACCTGGCCTCGGCAATGTCGGCCGGAGGGGAACAGGTCATCGTTGTTGACGGAGACCTGCGGCACCCCAGCATGGCCAAGATTTTCGACGTCATCCCTGGAATAGGCATCACCGACGTCCTCACCGGGAAAGCTGAGGTGGATGACGTTCTCCAGCAGCGGAGCGACCTGCCCAACCTGTCGATTTTGGGCTCCGGCCGGATCCCGCCCAATCCCACCGAGCTCCTTGGCTCCCACGCCATGAAACAGCTGATCGAATCCCTGTCAGAAAAGGGCATCGTGATCATCGATGCTCCGCCATTGCTCCCCGTGACCGACGCGGTGCTCCTTGCCAGGATCGCGGACGGCGCCATTGTGGTTGTCAAGGCCGGCAAAACGACCAAGGACCAGCTGACAAAGTCACTCGGAAACATCCGGAAGGTGCACGGAGCCGTTCTTGGCACGCTTCTGAACTGCGTGCCGGCGAAGGAATTTGACGGCTACTCGTACTACTCCTCGGATCCGGACTCTGCGGACAGCGACCCCTCCGGGGACGCGGACGACTCACCGGCAGTGGTTGAGCCCGAAAGCCCCCCCGCATTCCGTGGTTCCAGCAGGGAACAGACCTCCCGGAGCGTCACGTCCTTCTAGTCACCACCAACGCCTGCAGCTGCCACGTGCGCCACATCGGAGCAAACCCGGGCACAAGCGCACGTGGCCCACAAAGTCATCTAGGAGAAACCCATGTCCAAGTCTGTCGTCGTCATCGGGACACGCGGCTACCCAAGTTACTACGGCGGCTTCGAGACTGCAGTCCGGCGCCTGGCACCATTCCTCGCCGATGCCGGCTGGGACGTCAACGTCTACTGCCGGGCAGGCCAGACCAAGGACGACGACGAGGCACGCGACCCCCGCATCCGAACCACCAATACAGTCGGGCTTGAGAGCAAGTCACTGAGCACCCTCTCTTTCGGGCTGTCTTCCGTCCTTCATGCCCTGTGGCATAAGCCCCAGGTGGCGCTCGTCATGAACGTTGCCAACGGTTTTTTCCTGCCGCTGCTGAAGCTTCGCGGAATACCAACCGTGGTGAACGTGGATGGAATTGAGTGGGAACGCGCCAAATGGAACCGGTTCGCAAAGTTCGTCTTCCGGCTGGGCGCCCGGCTTACGGCCCGCTATGGCACCATCCTGATCAGCGATTCCCTTGAGATCCAGCGGCGCTGGAAGCGGGACTTTGGGCGCAAGAGTGTTTTCATTCCGTACGGCGCCAACCTCGCCATCCCCAGTGAGGTTGTCCCCGGCCTTGAACCGGGGTCCTATGTACTCATGGTGGCCCGGTTTGTTCCCGAGAACACTGTCTCAGAGTTTTTCCAGGCAGCTGAACGCTTGGCGGAGCAACATCCAGTGGTGATCGTCGGATCCAGCGGCTATGGCGGGCCGCTGGACGAGGCAGCCCAGCGGCTGGCTGAACATCCGAACGTCCAATGGCTCGGCCATGTCAGTGATGACAAGAAGCTCCTCTCACTCTGGCATCACGCCGGCGCGTACTTCCACGGCCACAGTGTGGGCGGGACCAATCCGGCCCTGGTCCAGGCGATGGCCTGCGGGGCACCTGTGGTTGCCCGGCAGACGCCATACAACGCGGAGGTCCTGCGGGCGGATGAGCACCTTGTGGCTCCTGATCCGCTGGCGATCGAGAGTGCTTTGCGCCGTATGCTGACTGACCACGACCTGCGGGCGAAGGCGCGGGCAGCAAACAGGGCCCGCGCAGTTACCCATTACGACTGGGAAGATGTGTGCCGGAGGTACGAACTCACACTTCAGGACGCCGTCCTGGGGGAAAAAGCCGCCAGGGTAGGCACCGGGGTGCGGCAATGACTTTTGGATTGCGCACGCGCCCACCCGAAACGGCCACGCAGGACTGCGGCAGAACCCCCCGAATACTGGTGGTGAATCCCCTTGGCGTGGCATTACGCCACTACACCGGGGCACTTGTGCGTCAATTGTCCGACGTGGGAATAGAAGCAGAATCGTTTTCCATCACCGAACCTTCCCAATCAGGTAAAAGCCGCCTTAAGTGGCTCGGCGAATATACCGCAATGCTTTATTCAGTGGGACAACGGACGCGAAAACCGAATTCATCTGAAAGGGTGCTCCTCACCTGGCCGGTATTGGGTTTCCTGGACCTATTAACGGTAAAAGCCCTTTGCGGAAATTCTGCCGTTATTATCTACCACGATCCGCAACCCCTCGTCCGGTCCGTGGGCAGCAGCCCCCTGGTGGCGCGCTTTGCGGGGCGTATGAAGAACCGGCCCGGAACCCTGGTGCACAGCGACGAAGCTGCCCAAGCCATGGCCGCCGTCGGGCTGGCGGAGGGCCTGGCGCAGGTGCCGCATCCAATGCTGCCCCCTGCCGGCGCCGCAAAGGACCCCCACCTCAGCGGACAATCCGGGAAAAGGCCGCGGGTTCGGGTGCTGGGACAGTACAAAGCCGACAGGGATCTTGACCTCCTGAAATCATTGGCAGGCAGGCTTGGCACGAAGTACGACCTCGACATAGTGGGCCGTGGCTGGCCGTCTGTAGAGGGGTGGCATGTGGATGCCCGCTTTGTCCCGGAGGATGAGCTGGAGGAACTGATCGTCTCCAGCGACACCATAGTCATCCCCTATAAGCGCTTCTACCAAAGCGGTATAGCCATGCGCGCGCTTGAGCATGGAGTTCCGATCGTCGGGCGCATCGGGACGAGCCTTGAGAAGCTGTACGGACCACAATCACGGCTCTTGGTCGCAGCTGAGCACGTGCTGCCCGGCCAGGAGACCGGGGCGTGGGTATCGGCCATCGAGTACGCGATGGGTCAGGGAAGGACCGAAACAGTCCTCGCTGCCAAACTCTTTCATGAGGAGGCGTCCGAGAGCTGGCGCCTGTTCGGCCGCAGCATGCTGGCCCATGGATCCGCCCATCGTTCCAAAGGCTGATCCGATCTCCCCAGGCCCAAGTCCAGGAGAGCCCTCGCATGACGAAGTTCCTCATTTCATTCCCCAGTGACGCCATGGTGGTCCCCGCAGGGGAATTCGATGCGGTGGTAGAAACCGCGCACGCCGTTATCGCCGAGGCCAAGGCAGCGGGCGTTTATGTCTTCGGCGGCGGAATCGATGAGCAAGTGGACCCGGTGCTCGTGGCCGGTGACGGCACCGTCACCGAGGGCACTTACCCAGGCCATACAGTGCCCGACGGCGGCTATACGGTTCTGGAGCTGCCCTCCAGGGAAGCGGCACTTGAGTGGGCAGCTAAGATCGCCGTCGCCTGCCGCTGCCCGCAAGAGGTCCGGCAGTTCCAGTACGATCCCGACAGCTGACGCCAGTCAAACCCGGCCAGTGCCGTACCCCTCAAACCCAGTGCCGTGCCCCTCAAACGGAGGGTTGGACTCTCCTCGCGCGCGCCCCTGCGCTGCCGGACCCCGCGGCCTGGTGCCGCCTGGCGTGACCCAGTCCGGCAGCTTCACCGGCGCGAGGTGGACCGCTGCAACATCGGCCGTTGCTGGAAGTACGGGCCCGCAGCCGCGTGCACGGGCCTGGCCTGCAGCTTCAGGGGTACCGTCATGGCAACCACGGATCCCAACGTCAACCACAGGGCCGGGGTGGATGCCATGGAGGAGGCGGACTCGGATGAAGCAACAGTAAGCACGAAGCCTACGGCCAGCCACACGGGCAGGCTCTGGGACCTCGGAACACGGCGCAGGAGTTTTCCGAGGTACACCAGGAGCACAAGGGCGGCAGCAATCATGGGCCAGCCGATCCACGCGAAATACAGCCCCAGAAGGCTCTCGCTGCCCACGCCGGTGGACGCTCCTTCAAGCGCGGCCTGGTATCCGGTTGTACCGAAGCCAAGGCCTGCGGGCGACTGGAGGCCAAGCATAAGCCCGGAGAACAGGCCATCCGAATGGCTGGCGGTGTTGCCCTGCTCAATGAAAGTGGTGAACAGGTAGCCGCCAAGGCCCAGGGCTACAAGAATGCCGGCGTACTTCCCCACCTTCGTCCAGATGAAATAGATCACCGTGACCATCAGGAAGAGCAGGATGCCCGCCCGGGCGTAGGCGAAGAAAAGGGTCAAACCGATGGCTGCAAGCATCGCGAGCCTCGCGAAGCTCCGCAGCCTGGCAACGGCAGCAAAGGCTCCAAGGCCCAACAGGAAGCCCATAACCGGGGGGTTCATGAACGGGCCGCCGGGGCGGAAAGTGAGTTCGCCGTCGGACACCCCGTCCGCGAAATACGCGGGCGGCAGTCCCATGCGCATGCTGCGTGGGTTCCCGCCAACAACGTTCACGTGGTACCAGGCCGGGTCCAGGAGGGGCGCCTGCATGATTTCCTCGGCCAGGGCCCAAGCCACGGTCAGCGCGGCCAGCAGAAGCAGGTAGGTGCTGACCTTTCGCCATTTGATGTCGTCCCGGAAGACGAAACCGGCGAACACCAGGCCAAGCGGCATGAGTACCTGCCGTGCCTGGGCAATGCCGATCTCCGTGTCCGGTGACCGGACAAAGCCGATAGCCACCAGGATCACCAGGATCACCATCAGCCCAAGCGCTTTGTGCAGGCGCTTGTCCTGGGAGCTGAATGCCCTGACAACGGCGGCTGCAACAAGAACCACAGCGGGCACGTCGTCCAGGTACTGGAAGGCATCAGACCGGGTGAGGGTGATGAGCGGCGCCTGCGACCAGCCGGCCGCAATGACCAGCAGGATCAGTACGTGGTAGGAACGGCCTAGGATCAGCACCAGGCTGATCACGGCGGAAGCGGTAACAACGAAGGCCAGTAGCACGAGTTGGTCGTCCCTCTCGAGATTGCTGCAACGCCTCCAGAATCGCTGCAATGCCGGGTCAAGCACCGGAATCATCCGGTCAGGCTGCCAATACCCGCAGTATGCAAAGCATCGCGGGGTGACGGCATCCGTCCCTCCCCACGCTAGGCCCGCCAGCATCCCGCAACAAGGGCAATGTCGGGACTATGTGGGAACCCACACCCGGCCGTGGGCCGAAAGCTGCCTGGACCCGCGTGAACCAGCCCTAAAGGTCTTCAGATCGTCACGAAGCTATTGACGGCATCCTTCCAGTAGGCCAGGAACGGCGCGGCGGCCAGGGCGACTGTCCGCCCGTTCTGCAGTTCCGTTATCTGACGGTCCAGGCGCTCAAGCTCGGTCGCCGTCGTGATCGTCCTGAGGGCAACCCCTGCCAGTTCCCGGACGAAAGCGGGGACTACGATCAGACCGCCGGCCCTGGAGGCTTCCCCCAAGGTCCCGGAGTCAAAACCGATAACGGGCGTACGGTACGCGAAGGCCCGCGAGGCCACCCCGGAGGCAGGCAAAATGTTGCCGTAAAAGCGGCTCGTCTTGTCGTAAGGCAGGAGGATGGCCCTCACCGACTCAAAGAATGCATCCTCCTGCGGCCCCTCGACTGCCCCCAGGATGGTGACTCCGGGTATCGGCGGCAGCTGTTCAGTCCCCCTGCCGGCGACCCGGATTTCGACTTCCGGCGGGAGTTCGCGGCGGAGCTCGACGAGCCTGTCGAACCCTTTGCCTTTGGATGCGTGACCGTAGAGTCCTACTGCCAGGGGACGCTGGGAAGCAGGCTTCAGCGCAGGCCTGGGCGGCACAAAGTGCCAGGTGCTGAGTACCGTGGAGGCGGGAAAGCTCTCCCGAAGCGCTGCCGCGCCGACTTCACTGAGCGCAAACAGCGTGGTATCCCGCAACAGCCGCCGTTCCAGCCGGGCACTCAAGGGGCGCAGCGGGAGATGGATGCCGTGGTGGAACAGCTTGCTCCTGGCCACCCATTTGAAGCGGAAAGGCCACCACGCTGCCAGTGGCGGATCATGCACGGTAGCCGTTGTGGCGATCCCCCGGGGGCGCCCCGCCAGCAGCCAAAATGGTCCCAGCGACGCGGCTGACAACTCATAGTGAACCACCACCTGGCCGGCAGGAAGGGATTCCTGCACAGCCCTGGAGAGCCTTCGCCGGTCGCGCAGCACATCAAGGACCCCCACGTTGCCCGGTCCCGCAGTCCTGATTTCACGGAAGGCGGCGAAGTTGGGCACGGCCGCGGCGATGAACTCTTCCGCATAGTCGCCGACTCCCCCCGAACCCACACGGGGTGCCACCAGAATCAGTGTTGCGGGAATTGGAGAAGTATTAGGTACGGGAACTGCGTCTGAATTTGCCACGTTACTCCGCTCTTGCACCAGAGGGACGAAAATCGGGCGGTACGCTCCCACAAAATGGATATGTCCGGCCCTGACAACAGTATGCACCAGCCTCCCTGACGAGGACCTGGAAATTGAGCAAACAATTCGTTTTCCAGTCACGGGGGCGCGCAATGACTCCCGCTCGACGCTTCAGATGCAGCGGAACAGCATTTAGCTCAATAACTGCTCAATTACTGTTAATTCCTCCCGACGGGCCACACCCAGACAGTAAACTTTTGCAATGAGGCCACAGGAAGGCTCCAACCCATGACGAACGTTGCTGGTGGACTTGCCCGTGTCGGCTTCCGGGGCGCGGTGTGGCAGGGGCTTGCCCTGGTGGGCGGGAAGGCGATCGTCCTCATCACCACGATCGTGCTCGCACGCCTCCTCTCGCCTGAACAGTACGGCCTTGTGGCCGCGGCACTGGTCCTCATGGCCTACGTCGAAACCGTCGCCGATGCCGGCGTCGCGCAGGCGCTGGTCTATTTGCCCGCCTCTGGCGTCGCCGCCCGCTCGGCGCTGCTGGTTTCCGTGCTCCTTGGCACATCCCTTTCACTCCTGACGTTCTTTTCGGCGCCATGGATTGCCGGACTCTTCCAGCTGCCAGACGTGGGCCCCCTGGTGCAGGTGCTGTCCATCGCCGTGCTGGCAACGTCACTGGGCGCGGTTCCGGAAGCCCTGCTGCGGCGCGACCTGCTGTTCAGGAGACTGGCTGTGGCCCCGATCATCCGGGCGCTCGTCACGGGAGTACTCAGCCTGGTCCTCGCCTTCGCAGGGTATGGCGCCTTCTCGCTCGCGGCGGGTACCGCGGCAGGGGCGGTTGCCTACGCAGCGACGTGCTGGTGGCTTGTCCGCAAGGGCGCTCCCTGGCAGATCTGGCGCGTGGCCAAGGACGCCCTCCGGGCAAACCTCAAATTCGGGGTTCCGGTGGCAGGCAGCAACCTCCTTGCGCGGCTCATCTTCGACATCGACTATGTGATCATCGGCGTGATCCTTGGGGCCCAGGCCCTGGGCTATTACACGCTGGCCTTCAGGCTTCCCGAAGCCCTGATCATCAACGTCTTTTTTGTTCTCTCCACGGTCCTGTTCCCGCTGTACACCCAGGTGCAGCACCAGCCGGAACGGTTGCGCGACGGCTATCTGAAGGGTGTCCGCGTACAGTCCCTTTACGGCATGACGGCCGGCGTCGGGCTGGCAGTGCTGGCGCCGATCCTCGTCCCGCTGGTCTTTGGCGGCCAATGGTCTAAGTCTGTCATTCCGCTCGTGTTCCTGGCCCTGTATGCGGCAGCACGCTCCCTCGGCGCAGGGGCGAACGACGTCTACAAGGCAATAGGCCGCCCCGGCATCTCCATCACGTTCTCACTCATCCGGCTGGCCGTGCTGGTGCCCGTCCTGCTCGTGGCGGCCCAGTGGGGGATCATCGCCGTCGCGTGCGCCCAAATGGCAACAGCGCTGCTCTTTGCCGTCGGGATGCAGACAGTAGCTGCCAGGGTGCTCCACATCGGACCAAAAGCAATGCTGCGCGCTGTTCTGCCGGCCTTTGCCTGCAGTCTCGCCGTGGCCGGGGCCGGATCCATCATCTTCCTGCAACTCTATTTGGGGGCTCCCCTCACAGCAGCGCTGGTTTTTGTGACCGCCATAGCCGCCGTGTACGGCGTCCTCCGGTTTGGATTCCCAGCGCTGCACAACGAGTTGCTGCACCTCGTCCGCCGCCGGCAGGATGCCACCGCTGAATAGAAGGACCCGGGCACACCATCACCCAGGCGGACAGGCGGCCGCGTCCCTTGCCGGCGGAACTTGGGGTGCTGGCACTGGCCGCCGGGCCAGCTGGATGAAGGCCTCCCGGCAGTCAACCCGCAACAGGCTCTTCGTGGAGCCTGCTGACAGCACCAAAGGCTTTGAATCAGCTACCTCATCGCCCACCGCTGACGCAGGACACAAAGCACGACGGCGGTCCGGCCAGGCAGGACGCAGGCCGCCGCCTGGACGTGCCCGCCTACGCCTGCCTGGCCCGGAGGGGCCCTTCCCGCCCCAGGTCCCGTATAGACGGGGTGTCTCCCTCGAGCTGGAGGGCAGGCACGGCGTCCAACTCCTCTTTCGCCGCCAGGTCTGAGCCGATGACCAGGCCCAGGATGATGAAATACGGCGCTGCCGAGTTGGGACTGAGCGCTACCTCATTGAAGGCGGCATTCAGGAGGAAACCGCCCAGGAGGCCCGCTGCCAAAGTCTTGTCGCGCAGGTTTTTGATCTGAAGGACATATTTCGACAGCTGGAAGAAGAACACCAGGTACACGGCCAGTCCTACTATCCCAAGTTGACCGATCACCATGCCTAGTCCGCTCTCTGTCACGGCTGACGTCGACTCAGACCCTTCTGAAAACAGGCCGGCGAGGACTCCGGAGCTGCCCAGTCCGCGCCCGAGGGGATGCTGCGGGAACTCAACAAAGGCCGCGGTGAACCCGCCGATGTGTGCCGCTGTACTGCCTGTTGAACTGGAAACGGTAAACAAATAAAAGTTGTAGGCACCGGCAGCCAGCAGCACCAGGGCAATGAGGTGGCTGGTTCTCGATGCGTAGTAGCGGGTCCAAAATGCGAAAAACACGATCAGGCCAAGGAGTGCACCCTTACTGACGGCCAGGACCATCGCTGCCACGGTTGCGATCTGGCATAGCAGCCCGCGGAGATACCAAGCCGCCATGAACACGGCGAAGAGGAAGGTTCCGAAATTTACCGGGTCCGCGAAGGGGCCTGCCATGCGCCTCAGGAACTCGCCGGGAACCACCTGCTCTGAAGCAAAGAAGTTTTTAGGCAGGCCGGAGTCCTGCTGGACAGAGATTCCCTTCTTCTCCCACAGGCTCCGGAGGTCGAGGGTCTGCCAGAAATCGGGCGTATTCGCTTCAATGAAGCCGAAGACAACCGCCACGAAACCCAGCATTACCAGGTAGCGGAGGTACACGGCATGCTTGGCCCAGACGCTGGCATGCAGGCCGATGAGGAGGAACAGGAAGGGAGCCACGATGTTCCTTGAGGAGGCCGCTGCCGCCACCAGATCATGCTGGAACAAAACAACGGTGGCAGCCCCGTAGAGGACAAGGATGGCCAGGCCGGTTGTCACGGCTTTGATCAGCTTCCGAAGGGCATGCCCGGAAGCTGGCTTTCGAGTCGCGATCAGGACCAGATACAGCGCAACCGAGAAAAGGAAGTTCAGGATGATGGCGAACTGAAGCCGTCCACTGTCCAGGGCACCCGCAACGGCAGTCAGATAGACGTTTTGCGTCGCTGACATGATCGTGGGAATGATCAGGAAAAACGAAATCTCGGCCTTGCGCTCAGCCAGGCGGTGAATCAGTTGCGCTATGACGGAGAAAAAGACCACTGCCGCGACCGCGGCAAGGATCGCCATCGAACCGAGGCTCGCGGCGATTGTGATGAGCACCAGCCCGCCGGCGAACAGCAGGAAAGGGATGATGTCCAGCCTGGGCGAGAACTCGGAGGCCGTTTCCTTGGTGTACATCTTCTCCCCAGACTGTCGAATTTGCAGGCAACTAAGCGGCTGTCGCAGCCCTAGGCAGGAACCGCTGCCCAGGAGGTGACCGCATGGCGCCAGAGCCAGAAGTCGCGGTCCGCCGTCACTGCGGCCTGGACGTGGCCGGTGTCCCCGTTCTGCACGGACTGGCCGGCCAGCCGGTAGGCCATTGTTGCTGCAGACCGCGCCCACGTTGCGATCACCAGGTAGGGAAGCAGTTCCGGTTCCACGTTGCGCAGCCGAAGGTGTTGTGCCAGGGGCGCCAGGGCCCACCCACCGGGACTGAAGGCGTTCTCGAAGGCGCGGAGCTGCAGGCGGCGGGAAGACAACGCATCCTCCTGCGACTGGCCGATGTACTGCAGGTAGAAGATCAGGTCATGGGCAGGAAGGCCATCGAGGCGCGAACGTTCCCAGTCCACCACCTGGAGGCGGCCGTTCGGCTGCAGGAAGAGGTTCTGGTAGCTGAGGTCTCCGTGTTCCACGACTGCCGGAAGCTGCTCGGCGCGCATTGGCGCCAACACCTGGTGGGTGCGGTCGATCAGCCGGGCCACTTCCGTGTCAGCCGGCAACAGCGAGGCCAGCTCAGCCAAAGGGCTGGTGATGGTCCGGTGGTACCAGTCCGCATTTTCCGGCACCGATCTGGTGCAGGGCAGTGCAGCGACGAAGTTCAGGCCGGCGTCAAGGGCGCGGGGGAAGTCCTGCACAACGAGGTGGGGCTCCAGCAGGCTGCCCACCACGGCAGTCTCGATCAGTATTGTCTGTCCCCCGACGTCCAGCACTCCCACAACCTCAGGAGCACCCTGTTCGGCCCCCACCCCAAGCGCCTTGAGCTGCAGCAGGACATCGGATTCCTTGCGCACGCTTTCGTTGTCTCCAGGCTGGCGGGGGATCTTGACCACAAGCCGGGGAACCTGGGCGTCCGTGGAATAAACGAGGGCCACAACGTGGCGGGAGGTGACAAACTGCGGCGTCAGCAGAAGGGTGTCCCACTGGCCGGTGAGGCCGTACTTCTTGAGATCGAGCGCCCGGTAGTTATCGCGGAGGATCTGGTCGATATATTTCACAGCGACTCCAGCCGGCCGGCTTCCAGTGACCGCCGGCCAATCACGGTGCCTTCTGCAGCGGCCACATTGAACATGCCCAGGTTCAGTGCCAGCCTCCCGATCGCAGCCTTGGCTTTTCCAAAGCGTACGCCCGAATAATGCGACAGGGTATCGAGTACCGCGGTCCTCGACGCCGTGGGTACAAAACGGGCCGGCCGTTCAAGGGATGGCACATGCCAATAGACCGCCACGTCATCGAAGCCTGACCGCTCCAGCGTGCGCTTCCACCCTGCGAGGGTCTGCGGGCCAGGACGGGAACCGAGGGAGCGCCGCACCTGCAGGCAGATCCAGCCCCCCGGCCGGAGGGAAGCGGCAGCACCGGTAAACAGCCGTGCGTCCGGTTCAGAGAGCAGGACGACGTCGAATTCATTCTCCGGAACGGGTCCGGAAGACGGCTCTATACGGCGGGCGGACGGGTCCAGCAGGCTGATCGCCGCCACCGCATCACTGCTGAGCCGGCCGCCATAACCAAGTTGTTCGGGCTGGCTTACGGGAAGCAGGAAACGCCAGTCCAGCAGCATCCACAGGTGCAGGGGGAGAGGTTCCGCGGCACCACCCACGTCCATCCCCTTGGGTGCGGCGACATTCCACAAGAGCCTGCTGGCCTTCACGCGGACCGCGGACTCTGTCTGGCTGGCATCCAGGACGTGCGCCGAGGGAATTTCCTCGGCCAGCTCCAGATATGCTTTGCGCCATTCCTCCAGCTTTTGGGGACTGTGTTCGCCTTTCCTGGCAAACATGACCTCGCCGGGGACATCAAGCACCAGGACGAGGTCAGGGCGCGGCTGGAACCGGAGGGCCAGCGCATCCGTCAACGCAGCCAAACGGCTTTCCGTCCGCGAGCCGGGGAGGAGGACATCGAAGGCGAGGCGGTCCATCAGCACCACGCGGCCCCGGAGGGAGTAGTACCTGGCGGCAAGTCCGGCCCGGAATATCCTGAAGACCTTCCTGGCCAGGAACCCGCCGCGGATCTTCTGGAGCCACCGGTCCATGGGGCTGGCGCTCCACAGGCCCATGTAGACGTAGGCAGAAGGCAGGGGGCAGGTGGAGCGGAGGCCGTGGAGCAGGGTGGTCTTGCCCGCGCCGTCAGGGGCCAGCACTCCGACAACCGGCCCCCGGCCCTTGAGCTTTGGACCCACCCGCCTCAGCACCCTGTTGGCCAAACTGGTGACCCGGGGCGGAACCCGGGTGCCCGTCCAACGGCTTTTCAGCCCTGCCGCGGTTTCAGGGATGTCATCGAAAGTTCCGGACTGCAGCAGGTTGAGGAGCTTCCCGGCTGTTCCGGCCCCGAACTTCCGGTCCAGGAACAGGGCTACTGGATTTTCCACCGTCGCCACGGCAGCTGCGGAACGGGCTGCGGGGGCCTTGGCCGGAGTAATCTCACCCTTGTCCAGCACCAGGTGCAGGATGTGCAGCCAGGCCTGGTCCTGGGCTTCCGGCAGCCACAACGGCCCCACGGCCACGCGCCGCCGCAGGCAACCGGCTGCGAGGGCAGTCCCAAGCTCCTGGAACTGCCCGAAGCTGATATCCGAAACCACGTCCAGTTTGATCCAAAGATCCTCTTCGGAGAGGTAGCGGAAGTAGAAGCGGTGGCTCCCATGGCCCAGTGCTACGACGCGGCGGAATCCCACGCCGGCAACAAGGCGGTCCAGTCCCGGCACCAGCTCGGCAGAAACGAGCAGGTCGACGTCCCCCGCCGGGCGGACCAGGTCCTCCACTCCCCTCAACAGAACCCACGGCATCCCGGACTTATCGAGCTCACGGAACACGGAAATCAGCGCCGAATTAATCTCTGGAATGGCACGCGCATTGTTGCCGCTTGAATATTCTCTGGCAAATTCCGGCTCCGAATAGGAAACCGGAAGTTGGGGGGAATTCGGCAATTCGCTCACCACTTCTTGATAGGTTGGAATTTCGACGGCGCCTGCCCGCCGCACGCCGGCAGGCACCGCTGATCCGATGGCAGTCCCGAGAGCCTACCCCCTACCTAATGGGCTGGCACGAGTAGTGGGTACTCACATTTTTCCGCCCCAGCTCCCTGTAGTACGTAGGTAAAGGGCATCCTGCTGCTGCCTCCGCCGGGCATAGGTAGCTGGCTGGCCGCCGCGGGCATTAGGTAGGGGAGGAGGTGGCCTGCGGGCGATTAGGTAGGTAGGGCCTCCGCTGCCTCCTTGAGGAAAAGCAGGGGTGATCTTGAGCCAATACTAAGTGAACTATATATGGCGCGTTGCCTAAATTCAGGGCTATATTCGCTTAACGGCTGGGAACCGTGCTGGAGGTGCAAACCGAAAGCCTGCCGACCTAATGGTTATCCATAACCGGATGGCGGCGTGCAGTATTGGAACAACTACTAACGTAAGAATGTGGTCTCCTTCTTCGAGGATTGGGGACCCATGTCATTGTTAGGGCGAAACAAGGAGCTGGACAGGCTTCTTTCAGTGATTCGCGGTCCCAAGGACACGGCCCTGGCGGTGATCGGCGGCCACGGGGTTGGAAAGTCGGCCTTGCTCTCAGAGATCCCCACACTTTCCGACTACAAAACCGTTTTCCTCGGAGCAAGCGCGTTCGAATCGGACTGGCCGCTGTCCGGCGTCACTGCCCTCCTCAACGCCATGGATGATCCCGTCCTGAACAGAATCGCTGACGAGCTCCTGCGCGATACTGCCGGGGCCCTGGACGTGCCGGCCATCTCCTCAATGCTCCTCAACGGCCTGCACCAGCGTGCATCCTCCCGGACGGTCATCGTCATTGACGACGCAGACCAGCTGGATCCGAGCAGCCAGGCTGTTATTGGCTTCCTGGCCCGTCGCCTGTCCGGGACAGACATTGCCATGTTCGTCTGCCTCCGTGACGAGATGCCTGACAGCCCCTTCAGCGGGCTGGCCGTGCTGCACCTGCAAACGCTGAGCTACAGCGACACAGTGCGGATGCTTGAGGCGATACCCGCAAGGCAAACCACGACGGCGGCTGCCCACGCAGTTGCCGCAGCAACCCGTGGAAACCCGCTCGCCGCCGTCGAACTCTACGGCCGGCTGCTGGAGCGGCAGGCGGAGGGAAAGTTCGCCCTCCCGGTTCCCCTTCCCGGCAACGGCAGCTTCGAGGCGGAATTCGCCCTGGTGGTGGGCGGCCTGACCGTGCCCGCACGGAATGTCCTGGATCTGCTGTCCCTTTCATGCCGGAGCGACATCACCACGCTGGAAAAGATCAGCAAGGACGTATGGACCGGCGTGGACGAGCTGCTCGCCTGCGGGATCGTGCACCGCACAGGCCCGCACCTTGCAATCCGGGACCAGCTGCTTCGCGGGTATGTTTTTGGTGCCATGACCCCTGCAGTCCGCACCGCCAACCATCGGGCGCTGGCGGAAGCCTGCCAGGACACTGACCCTTACGCCCGCAGGTGGCATCTGAGCTTCACCGCACTGGAACGGCAGACCCCCTTCGGCCTGCTCCGCCATGCCGTGGACCTGATCCGCGGCGGCGAACTGTCCTTCGCGGTGGAATACGTCGAACGCGCCCTGACCATCAACCCGTGGGAAGCGGAAACCGCGGCACGCCTGGCGGCAATCGCGGAACTGCTGTTCAACCGGGGTGAGTTCGTTTACGCCAGGCGCTACCTGGAGTGGGCACAGCGGGTGACCCGGAATCCTGCCTTGATCCTCCGGCTGACGGGGCTCTCCTTCGAAATCGACTTCATCCAGGGCGGAGCAGTCCGCGCCAGCATGGTGCTGCGCCTGGTGAAGGAATTCGGCCAGCATGATCCTGGCTTCGCCGCCAACCTCCTCGCCGTCGCCGCCGTGTACTACGCGGAACGCTGGGAATTCCAGGATGCGTGCGACCTTCTCCAGTACGCCGGCAATTTCCGGGAGTCGGCATCGGCCGAGTGCCTTGAGCTCATGGAACGGGCGCGGCTGCTCACGGAGTCCACCAGCGGCGACGGAGTGCAGCCCGGACGCAAGTACAGCCTTGAGGGCAGTTCCGTGGCAGGCCTCCTGATCCAGGGCCGCGCCTACAGCTACGCGGAGCGCTATGACCAGGCGCAGGAGCTCTTTGCCATGGTGCGGACCTCCACACGGGACGCCCATGTGAACTGGCGGGAAACGGCCCTGTTCCTGGCTGTGGACAACGAGATCCGGGCAGGAAACGTCCGGACGGCAAGCAAGCTCATGGACGACCTCGAACTTTTTGAACCCGAGTTCAAGTACCACCGCGGTCTTCGCCACGTTTTCAGGGTGTGGCGTGCCCATGCCCTTGGGGATGAAGCCCTCGCCCACAGCTACGCGGCCGAGGCACAGCGGTTCGCCGGCGCCGAAAGCCACCCGGCCATCACTGCGCAGCTTGCTGCGTGGCAGGGCCACTTCGCACTGCTCCGGGGTGACCTTGCAGAATCCCTGGCCCAGCTCTCACGTGCCGCTGAAATTGGCACAGGTTTCACCAATCCCACGTTGCTGCGGTGCGATGCGGACCTCGTGGAGGTACTGGTCCGGCTGGGACGCCACCGGGAAGCCACCCAGGCCCTCCTCAGCCTGGAGAGCCGTTCCGTCGGATTGCGCTCACCGTGGCTGATGATGGCGGTTGCGCGGAGCCGTGCCATCCTGGCGGACGGCGAGCAGTCGCTGCAGTTGTTCGGCCAGGCCCTGGACAGCAGGAACTCGCGGGATTCGTTGCTTGAACGGGCAAGGACCATGCTGTGCTACGCAGAAAGGCTGAAGGCACTTGGCCGGCTCCGGGATGCCCGCGACGGTCTCCTGCGGGCCAAGGTCATGTTCGACGAAGTTGGCGCCAATGCGTGGATCCAGCACGTGGACGCACTCCTGCTGGACGAACGGGTGGAGGCACCAGGCCCACAGGGAAATCCGGCCATGCTGCTGCTCGCTGACCACGAACGCGTCCTGGCGAGGATGGTTGCCCGGGGTATGCGCAACAAGGAAATCGCTTCCACCCTCTTCGTCTCCGTGAGGACCGTGGAAGTGAGGCTGACAGCCATCTACCGCAAGCTCGGGGTTGAGTCACGCGCCCAGCTGACTGCCCTGGCGGCCAGCAAGGAAAAGACAGCTCCGGAGCCGTACATCCTGCCGGTCCTTTAGCGCCATCTGCTGCTGCAGCTACCCGCATTATCCACAACATTCCCTCGCGGGACCCACAAAGGGCCCGCGTAAATCCTCCGCAGCGGGCTTTCCGTGACTAGTTTTGCTTCACGGCCAGAGCACAAGCGGACATACCGGAAGGGGTCACCATGGCAGAAGCACCCGTCACCGGACAGCGGCGTCCCATGCTTTACGGGACCAAACGCTCAGCGCTCACCCGCGGCCTGGCAGGTGATCGTCCTGCGCTGGCGGGCGAGGGGCCGGCGTCAGCTCCCGGCTACCGGCCGGCCGTCAGCCTTGTTCCCGCTGCGCTGGGCCGCAAGGCGTCCTCCGCCGACTGGATTTCAGTCCACATCAACCTGTTGCGTGTTACCGACTCGCTGCTGATCGCCGGGGCAGTCGCTCTTGGCTACCACCGCTCCAGTCCAGGTCTTCTGGACAGGACCTCAACGGCCGCGGGCATCGCGGCCAGCGTTGCGCTGGCACTGATCTGGATCGCTGCACTGGAAATCTACAAGACACGCGATCCGAAAGTCCTGGGCGTCGGCGCTGACGAATACAAGCGGGTCATATCGGCCACCTTCCGTCTCTTCGGATTCATTGCAATTGCATCCGTCGTCTTCTCCATCGAGAGCGGCGCCACCATGTTCGCCGTTTCGTTGCCGGTGGGCATCCTTTCGCTGACCGCGAACCGCTGGCTTTTCCGCCGGCGGCTGGCGACGGAAAAGGCCAAGGGGCGGCACTTGTCCCGGGCCATCGTCGTCGGTGAGCCCGAGGATGTCCGGTACGTCGTCCAGCAGATCGAAAAAAAGTCCGGCCCCGTCTACAAGATCCTCGGCGTATGCCTTCCCGGTTCCCGCCGCGGGGCCAGGCTCCGCGTGGGCGAGCAGCTGGTGCCCGTTCTTTCTTCCACGGATGACATTGCCCGGACGGCGCGCCTCGCCCAAGCGGATTCGGTGATCATTGCCGGACCCCTCCCGGGCGGCAACAAGTTCATCCGGGAACTGGGGTGGAGGCTGGAGGAGTGCTCGGCCGAAATGGTGCTGGCAGCGACCCTTACGAACGTCGCGGGGCCCCGGATCCACTGGCGTCCGGTGGAGGGGCTTCCGCTGATGCACGTGGACATCCCCCAGTACTCCGGCGGCAAGCACATCCTCAAGCGGGTCATGGACGTGGCGCTTGCCGGTGCCGCGCTGACGGTGCTTTCACCGCTGCTGCTGCTCCTCGCCGCCATCGTCCGGCTGGACAGCCCGGGGCCCATCCTGTTCCGCCAGGACCGCATCGGCAAGGGTGGCCAGACATTCGGCATGTACAAATTCCGCTCCATGGTGGTCGATGCGGAGGAGCGCCAGGCCGTGCTGCACGATACCAACGAAGGCGCCGGTGTCCTGTTCAAGATGCGCAATGATCCCAGGGTCACGCGGTGCGGGCGTTGGATGCGGAAGTACTCCCTGGACGAACTCCCGCAGCTCTGGAATGTGGTGCTTGGCGATATGAGCATGGTGGGGCCACGCCCTCCGCTTGCCCGCGAAGTCAGCGGATACGAACGGCACACCCACCGGCGCCTCCTTATCAAGCCGGGCCTCACTGGCCTTTGGCAGATCAATGGGCGCTCGGACCTGTCCTGGGACGAGGCCGTTCGCCTGGACCTCTACTACGTAGAAAACTGGTCAATCCCAGGTGACCTGCTGATCTTGTGGCGGACTTTCCGTGCCGTCATTCAGCCTTCCGGCGCCTACTGACGGCGCCTACTGACAGCTCCTACTGACAAAGAGGATGAGAATGGAAGCTTTCGCTAAGGACTCCAGCCACGGCAGGGACCGCGTGAACGCGGACAGGCTGCGTATCGCTGTGGTCGGCGCTGGTTCCCGGGGAGCGGGCATGGCCGAAACCCTGCAGGCCAGCCCGGACTGGGACCTGGCGGCCATTTGCGACGTGGACTCCCGCAGGGCCGCCAGGGTCTCGGAAAAACTTGGCGGTCCGCCCTGGTTCGAGGCCATCGACGAATTGCTGGACAGCGTGGAGGTGGATGCGGTGGCAATCGCCACCCCGCTCCGCGCCCTGTTCGGAACAGGAATGACTGCGCTGCGGGCGGGCAAGCACGTTCTGGTGGAACAGCCACTGGCGGACAGCCTGGAACTCGGGCAGGAGATGGCAGCGGAGGCGGACGCCAGGGACGTTGTCCTGATGGCAAACAAGGCCCAGTGCTTTGAACCTGCTGTGCAAAAGATGCAGAAGCTGGTGGCCAGCGGGTCCCTGGGCGATATCCTCTTCGTCGAAGCGGTGCGCACCGAAAGCAACCTGTCCCGGACCGACCGGGACGTCTTCTGGGACCTTGCCCCGGACAGTCTTGCCCTCCTTGACTTTGTTTTTGCCGGGCGCCTCAACCCCCAGGGTGTTTCAGCACTCGGCGGGGACCCGCTGGGAACCGGCCGCGACTGCGTTGGCCACGTGAATTTCAGGCTTCCCAACGACGCCACGGTGCACCTGCATGTCAACAACCTGAGCCGCGTGAAGAGCAACCAGCTGGTGATCGCGGGTTCGCAGCTCGTCCTGGTGTGGGATGCCATGCTGCAAGAGGAACAACTGGGCATTTTCGACTCCGATTCATCCACCCAGCAGCGGCGGCGGTCCCCGTACTGGGCGGAGCCCGGCGCACTTCAGGTGCCGGCCGAAGATGGACCGGTGCCCGCCTTCGGCCAGGAGGCGCGGAACCGGGCGGCCGCCGAGTTTGCGCGCCGCGTGCGCGGCCAGCAGAGGGCACCATCGACCAACACATCCGGCCTGCGGGTACTCGGCATGCTGGAGGCCGTCACCCACAGCAGGGGCCTTGAAGGCCAGGCGTCAAGTATCCAGGTACCAGGGCCCGAGGATTACCAGCAGTACGCCGCAGGATCCTGGCTTGAAAGTGTCCTGTGGTCCAGGTGAGACGAGCTTCCCGTCTTCGTTCCGTTCCTCCTAGGAAAGATGGTGCCTCGTGGCCACCGAATCAGCTGTTGCACGCATCGAAGTAATGAAGCCCTGGCTGGGGCAGGAGGAAGCCCACGCGCTGGCCGAGGTGGTCTTCTCCGGATGCGTTACCCAGGGTCCGAAAGTCAAGGAGTTCGAGGTCGACTTCGCAGCCGCGCAGGGAGCCAGGTTCGCGGTGGCGACGTCGAGCTGCACCACCGCGCTGCATCTGGCCCTCGTGGTGGCGGGAATAGGTCCCGGCGACGATGTGGTCGTGCCTTCACTGTCCTATATCGCCACGGCCAACGCCGTGACGTACGTCGGAGCACGCCCCGTCTTCTGCGACGTGGATCCTGCCACCGGCAACGTGACCGCGGAGACCATCCACGCCGCCCTGACCTTGGACACGCGGGCGGTGATAGTGGTGGACCAGGGCGGAGTGCCAGTGGACCTGGACCCCATCCGCGACCTGTGCGACCGCCATGAAATCACGGTCATCGAAGACGCAGCCTGTGCAGTGGGCTCGCAGTACAAGGGCAAGCCGGTGGGCGCCGGCGCCCACATCACCGTGTGGTCCTTTCATCCCAACCACATCCTGACTACCGGCGAAGGCGGCATGCTCACAACCCGCCGGGCGGACTGGGCAGCTCGCGCCCGCGCCCTGCGGGAACATTCAAGCAGCCTGGCAGCCCTCAACCGGGAGGAACTGTTCCTCTCCCCCCGCGAGGTCTGCCTTGAAGTTGGCTTCGACTACCGGATGACCGACCTGCAGGCCGCCGTCGGAATCATCCAACTGCGGCGGCTGCCGCAGATGGTGGAACGGCGGCGGAACATCGCGAACATGTACGTGGAGGCCCTCAAAAGCCTCAAAGGACTGAGGATCGTGTCCGATCCCCCCTACGGCACCACGAACTACCAGTCCCTGTGGCTGGAAGTCCTCCCGGGGTTCCCCATGACCCGCGAAGCGCTGCTGGAAAGGCTGGCCGAGGCCGGCATCACCGCGCGGCGCGGGGCGTACGCCGCGCACCGCCAGCCGGCGTACCGCTGGCGCGACAACGGCAACGCCAGGCTGCAGTCCACGGAGCGGCTGAGCGACCGCACCCTGGTCCTCCCTGTCTTCCACGAGATCGACTCGTCCAGCATCAACCGCGTCATCAATGCCATCCGGAACGCAGCGCACCCGGTGGGCACGTGAGTGAGCTGATCCTTATTTCAGTGAGCGGCCTTGCCCGTGAAGTCCTGGCGATGGTGCGAAGCAGTGGCCAGTACGACGTTGTTGGCCTGCTGGACGACGACAAGGAGATGGCAGGGGTCACCGTTGACGGTGCACCTGTCCTGGGGAGCATCGATGATGCGGCCAACTACACCCACGCATTCCTGCTCGTGTGCCTGGCGTCCGGGAAGGCACGGGAGGCCGTGGTGGACCGGCTCACGTCCCTGGGCATCCATGAATCGCGGTACGCAACAGCCGTGGATCCCTCGGTCCAGTACCCCGAGGGCTGCCGGATCGGGCGGGGAAGCATCCTGTTGCGCAACGTCACCCTGACGGCCGCCGTCACCCTGGGCTCGCACGTGGTGGCAATGCCCTCGGTGACTTTCACCCACGACGACGACGTGGCGGACTTTGCGACGTTCGGCGCAGGCGTGTCCTTGGGCGGCGGCGTCCGGATCGGCAAGGCTGCCTACCTCGGCATGAATTCGAGTGTCCGGGACAGGACATCGGTGGGTGACTATGCCACGGTGGGCATGGGTGCTGCCGTCCTCAGCAACGTGCCGGCCGGAGAAACGTGGGTTGGAGTCCCCGCCCACGAAATCGACCAGCACCTCTTCGCCTTCGGAAAGGAACCGTCCCGCTAAGCGGCGGTGCGGAAGAACAGCTCGGCCACCGCGGCCAGCCGCCGGGGGTCCTCCACGCCGCACAGCTCCCGCGCGGAATGCATGGAGAGCAGCGGAACACCCACGTCCACCGTCCGGATTCCCAGGCGGGTGGCAGTCAGCGGACCGATGGTGGAGCCGCACGGAATCGCGTTGTTGGACACGAACTCCTGGTAAGGCACGCCGGCATCAGCACACAGCCGGGCCCACAGGGCCGCGCCGGGGGCGTCAGTGGCGTACCGCTGGTTCGCATTGATCTTCAGGAGCGGGCCGCCGTTCAGCACCGGATGGTTGGCGGGGTCGTGCCGCTCCGCGTAGTTGGGGTGCACGGCGTGGCCTGCGTCGGCAGAAACACAGAACGACGCCGCCAGTGCCTGCCGGCGCTGGCTCGCCGTGGCGCCGAGGCCGTCAGAGATCCGCACCAGGACATCCTCGAGGATGGGTCCGCAGGCACCCGAGCGTGAGTTGGAGCCGATCTCCTCATGGTCGAACGCCGCCAGGACGGCGATCGGGCTGCCAGGGCCGGACACAGCACCGGACAGAGCAGCAGTCGCGTGCGCGATCAGCGCCGCCAGCCCGGCGTGGGTCGAGGACAGGTTGTCCAGCCGCCCGGAGGCAAAGAACTCGCTGTTGCCCCCGAAAACCGAAGGTGCCTGCGTGTCCGCAATGACGACGTCGTACCCGCCAATCCGGGCAGGGTCCACGGAAGCCCCGGAAACGTGGGAGGCCAGCACGGCCAGCAGGTCGGCATCGGCAGGATTGCCCAACCCCCACACCGGATTCATGTGGCGCTGCTTGTCCAGGGCCAGGCCGTCGTTGACGGCGCGGTCCAGGTGGATGGCAAGCTGCGGGAAACGGAGCATTGGTCCGGTGGCGGTCAGGTGCTCGGTGCCGTCCAGCATAACCAGGCGGCCGGCCAGCTGCAGTTCCCGGTCAAGCCACGAGTTCAGCAGCGGCCCGCCGTACACCTCCACACCGGCCTGGAGCCAGCCGTGGGTGCCCGTAGTGGGCTTCGGCTTGAGCTTGAAGGTGGGCGAGTCGGTGTGCGCGCCGAGGATGTTGAAGCCCGTGGCCGGCCCTGCCCCTTCGGGAATGACCCACGCGATCAGCGCCCCGTCCCGGATGATGAAGAACCGGCCCGGCCCGCCTTCCCAGGGTTGCAGTTCGTCCAGGCGCACAAAGCCCGCGCCTTCCAGCCGCCGGGCTGCTTCGTGCACGGCGTGGAAGCTCGACGGCGACGCGCTGACGTAGGCGCCAAGGTCCTGGATGTGGTCTGCGGCGGAGGCAAGGGAAGGCATGGTCTCGAGTCTAGACGGCGTTGGGCAGCCCGCCTCAGTAGTCCGGGTTGCTCGGCACCACCAGGCCGGTTTCGTACGCGTAGACCACGGCCTGGACCCGGTCACGGAGGTGGAGCTTGGTGAGGATACGGCGCACGTGGGTCTTCACGGTCGCTTCCGAGAGGTAGTACCGGTGGGCGATTTCGGCGTTGGACAGCCCTTCGGCCATCGCCTCGAGCATCTCCGTTTCCCGCGGGGTCAGGTCAGCCAGTAGGGGGTCCGGCGCGGGGGCGGCCGGGGCCGGCCGGGCGGCACCCCGGACATACGTTTCCAGCAGGCGCTGGGTAACGCGCGGCGCCACCACGGCGTCCCCGCTGGCCACCACGCGGACGGCGCTGATCAATTCCGACGGCGCCACGTCCTTCAGGAGGAAGGCCGAGGCCCCTGCCTGGAGGCCGGCAAAGGCATACTCGTCCACGTCGAAGGTGGTCAGGATGATGATGCGGGCACAGGAACCAGCGGCGGTGATGGCCCGGGTGGCCTCGATGCCGTCCAGCACGGGCATGCGGACGTCCATCAGCACCACGTCCGGGTTGAGCTCCCGGACCTGGCGCACGGCGTCGGCCCCGTCCGAGGCTTCGCCAACAATCCTCAGGTCCTCTTCGCCCTCCAGGATCAGGCGGAATCCCATCCGCAGCAGCGGCTGGTCATCGGCCAGTAGGACGTTGATGGGTGCGTTGCCGGTCATGGGTTGCCTTGCAGTTCGTAGGGGCGGATTGATCCGGCGGACTCCTCGCCGGGCCAGGACAGTACAGCGTGCACGCGCCAGCCCCGGCCGCTGGGCCCGGCTTCCACCGAGCCGGAGTAGATCCTGGAGCGCTCGGCCATCCCCGCGAGTCCCTGGCCGGTCCCATGGGAACCACCAGGGCCGGGCGTGGAAGCAGCCCCCTCCGTGGCGGGATGTCCGGCCACCCCGGCACCGTCGTCGAGCACGTCGATGGTGACGGTGGAGCCGAAGCGGACAACGGTGACGTCCACCCGGGTGAGGGCGCGGCCGTAGCGGAGCACGTTGGTGAGCGATTCCTGCACGATCCGGTACACCGTGAGCTGGAACGCCGCATCATCGGGCAAGGCCGGCCCGGTGTGGGAGTAGTGCAGCGGCAGGCCCGCGGTGCGGAAGCCTTCCAGCAGGCTGGCCAGGCTGTCCCCAGCCGTAAGGGGCAGCCTGGGGGCGGCCGTTCCTGTGTCATCGCGGAGGACGCCCAGGACCCGGCGCATGTCGGCGAGGGCGGTCCGTCCCGTCCGGGACAATTCGCCGAGCACCTCGCCGGCGCGCTCCGGGCTTTTCCGGACCACGACGGCGGCACCGTCGGACAGGCTGATCATGACCGTCAGCGAGTGGGCCACGACGTCGTGCATTTCGCGCGCGATCCGGTTCCGCTCGTTGACGGAGGCGAGACTTGCGGCCCGGGCGGCCCAGGCGGCGACTTCCTGCTCATGCTCACGGCGTTGACGGACGCCGATTCCGATGCCCGTCGCCACGATGTTGGACAGGGCTATCGTGGCGCCGGTGGCGATGCTGGTCAGGAGGTGGAAGTCGCCCGGGTTGACTCCGGGATCGTGGACGAAGGAGTTTTCCATGGGTCCCACGGCTGCCAGGAGGTAGAGCAACGCCAGCGGAGCGGTGGCGGCGGCCATGGTGGTGAGGGCGAAGCGGCGGGTGTGCGCCACGGCCACGGCATACAGCGAGAACCACAGTCCCGCGGACACGTTGGAGCCCCAGGGGTGCAGCAGGGTGACTGCCACTTCCACCACCGCAACGAAGGCCACCAGTCCTACGGGATAGAACCGGCGCAGGAACAGGGATCCGGCCACTAGGACCAACAGACCGGCTGCGAGCCAGTTGCCTGAGGAGGCGGCATCCACCGCGGTGGGTGCCACGAGCAGGCTGTAGCTGGCGGCCACAACCGAATCCATGACCAGCGGGCGCCTGTGGAGGTACCGGCGGAGCCGCCCTTTGCGCCTCGCCGTGAGCTCGGCAAAGGACGCGTCGGCCTGCCAGGCCGGCGCGTCCTTTGTAAATGCCGTTTGGTTCATGTTTTGGGGTTGCCTGTTTCGTGGTGCTAGACGTCGCGCTTCTTCAACACGATCATGGCTGCCGCCACCGGAACAACCACCCAGGCGCCCAGCCATGTCCAGGCCTGCCAGACCTCCAGGGCGTCCTCGGCGGGGGCAGCTGTCACGATCCGCTCGAATAGGCTGTCCGGCAGGTACTTCCTTGCTTCCTCGAAGAACTCCCCGGGGATGAGCTGGAAGGCTATGGGGACGACGAAGAACAGCCCCACCAGGGACATGATGCCCCCTGCTGAGTTGCGCAGGAGTGTTCCCAGGGACATGCCGATTGCCGCCACTGCTGCCACATACAGGCCGCTGACCAGCAGGAGGCGCCGGGAGTGTTCGGAGCCGAGGTCGATGTCAAAGCCGTAGTTGTCCAGGATGGGGGTTGCCGCCAGGTAGGCGAGAAGGGATGACACCACGGTCACTACGAACGCGCACGCCGTCACCACCAGCAGCTTCGCAACGAAGGCCGGCGTACGTTTGGGTACCGCCGTGAAAGTGGACCGTGCCATGCCGGTGGTGAATTCCGAGCTCATGAGCAGAACGGCCAGCGAGCCGATGATGAGCTGGGCGAAGGCGATGCCGGACGTGGGGATTCCCGCCGTAAGGTCGGCGCCCTGGGCAGCGAAGGCTGCGGCTGCCTGGGGGTCGTTCCGGGATGCCTCGGAAAACTGTCCGATGCCCCAGGCGTTCAGGGCGGCAAAGCCCACCATCACCACTACGGTGGATGCCACCAGGATCACGGTGGAGAGCAGGGTCCGGAACTTGATGAACTCCGAGTTGAGGACGCGCAGGAAACTGGGCCCGGGCGTGCCCTGCTGCCGGCGGGATTGAAGTGCTGCCGTGCTCATTGCTGTCCTCCGGTCTGGGTGGGCGCCGCAGCTCCCGTGGTGATGAGGGAGTGGTACTCCACCTCGTCCTTGGTCAGTTCCATGTACGCCTCTTCGAGGCTTGCCTGGAGTGGGGTGAGCTCGTAGACCATGATCCGGTTGTCCAGCGCTGTCCGGGCAATGTCCCTGGCGGGCAGGCCGGCAACCTCAAGGAGTTCGTGGTCCTGGATTTCTATGGAGACGCCGTCGGCCGCCAGAAGGCGCATGAGCTGCTCCGGCTGGTCCGTCCGGACACGGGCGCGGGACTGGCCCTTGCCGGTGATGATTTCACCAATGGGGGCATCGGCAATGATCCTGCCCCGGCCAATGACAATCAGGTGGTCTGCGGTCATGGCCATCTCGCTCATCAGGTGGCTGGACAGGAACACTGTCCGCCCTTCCGAGGCCAGGTACTTCACCAGGTTCCGCACCCAGACCACGCCCTCCGGGTCCAGGCCGTTGACCGGTTCGTCGAGGATGATGGTCTGCGGGTCGCCCAGCAGTGCCGCGGCAATGCCCAGCCGCTGTCCCATGCCAAGGGAGAACCCTTTCACCTTCTTTTTCGCCACGTCCCCCAGGCCGGTCATCTCGATGACCTCCTGGACCCGTTTCCTTGGAATACTGTGGGTCGCGGCCATGGCCAGGAGATGGTTGTACGCCGTGCGGCCGGTATGGACAGCCTTGGCGTCGAGGAGGGAGCCCACCTCGCGCAGGGGTGCGGCATGGTGCGCGAACGGCACCCCGTTCACGGTGACCGAACCTGACGTCGGCCGGTCGAGTCCCATGATCATCCTCATGGTGGTGGATTTTCCTGCGCCGTTGGGTCCCAGGAAACCGGTGACGCGGCCTGCCTGGACGGTGAAACTGACCCCGTCCACGGCGGTTTTATCGCCGTAGACCTTGGTCAGTCCTGTTGCCTCAATCATGGAGTGTTCCTTCGAACGAAAGCTGTGGACTGCGGGATGCCTTGCAGAAGACTGGTACGCACCACGCTACCCACGGCCGGAACGGATTGCGCCGGTCTCAGGGATGATTCAGGGACAGCTCAGGGTAGTCCCCTTGGATGACCGGGCGGTTACTGGGGCTGCGGAGAGTAGTAGGAAAGGGCCCGGCGGCGCACTGAGTACTCAACGCTGCGGACGCCGGCCAGTGCCTCACCGTCCACTGCCAAGGCCATCGGCGACCCGCCGGCATCAATCCGCACCCGTGTTGCCTCTGAGAGGTGGGTGATGCGTGAGGTGGCCACCGTACCGGTCAGCACGGACCAAAGAAGCCGCATCCGGGCAAAGGACTCGTCGGCGGTGATCATGCGGACGTCAAGCACGCCGTCGTCCATGACGGGCCGGAACAAGGGCGCGTGGTCACGCGGGTAGAACCGGCCCCTTCCGACGTATGCGATCCACACCTTGTGCCGCCTGCCGTCGACAGTGAGGGTGGTGGGGGTTCCGGCCGCGAACGTGCGGAACATTGCCACTACACCGGCCAGGGGTTTTCCCAGCGCAGGCTGCAGTTGTTCCCTCCGGCGCACGAAATTCGGGTACAGGCCAACGCTGGAGGTGTTCAGCATGGTCAACTGTGCCCTTTCCGGGCTGCCGGCCAGTCCGCGCTCCACCGTGACAATCCCCAGGTCCGCCAGCGCCGCCTCTCCCCTGGATGCCGCGGCCACAGCCTCCTTGAGGCTCCCGGTGCCGGCGTCCCGGGCAAAGTGGTTCAGGGTACCGCCCGGGAGTACCAGCAGGGGAAGGGAATGCTCGACGGCGGCGGCTGCCGCAGCGCCGACGGTCCCGTCGCCGCCCCATACCCCGAGCGCACGCGTGCCGGGATGTTCCGCTGTCAGCCGGATTTCCTGCAGCAGGTCCTGGTCCGGATGGACGGAATTTATATGGGACTTTGGGAATACTTCTTGCAGGGCCGCGGCCGTTTCCTCCGTGAAAGATCCGCCGAGGGTGTTGACCACGATGCTTAGTCCCGTGCCTCCAGGGAGTTCCGGCGCCGGCGTCCTGGTGCGCGCCACTTGGGGAAAAGGGGGGCGTACCGGCCACCACTTCCGCGTCAGGAGGGCAGCGCCGGCGCCCAAGGCGGAGCCGAACAACACATCGGAAGGCCAGTGCGCTCCGGTGTGGACGCGCGAGTAGGCTACCCCCGCCGCCACCGGTGCCAATGCGGCCCCAATCCCGGGCTGGACGAGTCCTGTTCCCACCGCGAAGGCGACGGCAGACGCGGAGTGGCCGGATGGCATGGAGGAACTCGTCGGCTGGGGGTGGACGAACCGGAAGACCGGGAGATGTTCCGGCAGCGGCCGCGTCCGGGGGAGCAACGTTTTGAAGACAACGTTCGTGACCGCCGAGGCCACTGCCTGGGCTATGAGGCCGTGCAGCGCCGCACGGCGGGGCCGTCCCGGAAAGGCAGCCATCGCTGCAGCAGCGGCGATCCAAAGCTTGCCGTGATTGGCAGAGGCGGAGAGTCTGCGGAAGAAGGCATCATGGTTCCCTCCCGGGAGATCCGAAACATGCCGCACCAGGTATCTGTCCAAGCGGCTGATCCATCGATGGCCCCGGCGCCATTTGCTCTGCATTCCTTCACCCTACCGCGCACGGAAAGCGTATTTTCCCGTGGTGCAGAACAGAACGTACGCGCCGTTACCCGGCTTTGAGGGGTTTTGCCACTCCCGCCAGCAGCAGTGCCAGGAGGATCGGCGCGAGGATGGCCAGGAGCGCCAGGTGGATGCCGGTGAGGTCGCCCAGGTACCCCAAGAGCGGAGGCCCGGCGAGGAAGGATATATAACCCAGCGTGGATACGACCGACACCCTTGCCGCGGCATGCTTGGGATCGTCCGCAGCCGCGGACATGCCCATGGGGAAGGCCAGCGCTGCGCCAACCCCCCACAAGGCCGCCCCCACGGCGGCAAGCCACACGCTTCCGGCCAGCACGAAGAGGCAAAGCCCGGCCGCTGCGGCAGCCATGCTTGCCCGAAGGACGGCAACGCGGCCGTACTTGTCGATGACGCGGCCGCCAAGGAAACGCATAGCCGTCATGGCAAGGACGAAGAGCGCGAACATCAGGGCACCGGTTGATTCGGAGGTGCCCAGGCCGTCTACGGACGCTTTGGCGATCCAGTCATTGCCTGCACCCTCAGTCAGTGTGGCGCCCAGGACAACAATGCCTATGAGCAGGGTGCGGCTGTCGCGCCAGGCTGACGGACCTTTGGCTGCCTTTGGTTCTCCATCAGGTGTGGCGGTGGAGACGTGCGGGAGGAAGTAGCGCGGGGCGGTCAGCATCACCAGCACCACCACGCCGGCGATGACCAGCAGGTGCAGGGGAAGGCCGACGCCCAGGTTCGAGAGTCCGGCACCGATCAGCGCGCCGACGAAGGCACCGCCGCTGAAAGCCGCGTGGAACTGGGGCATGATGGTTCGCCGCAGCTTATGCTCCACGTCGGCGCCTTCGATGTTTTGGGCTACGTCCCAGAGGCCAATCGCTATCCCGAAGAAGAACAGGGAAACAGCAGTCCCCGGAATGGAAGCAACAGAGAGCGACGCCGCGATTCCCACCCCCGCAAGGGCCGCCAGGCTGCCACCGAAGCGTGCGGTGTTGGCGGTCCCGATCCTGCCCACCACCAGGCCCGCGGTAGGGAGCGCGAGAAGCGAACCCACGGCGGTGCACAGCAGCAGCGTGCCCATCTGGCCGGAGGTGATCTCCAGCGTCTCGGTGACGGCAGGAATCCTCGCCGCCCAGCTGGCAAAGACCAGGCCGTTGATGCCAAAAACCACAAAGGTGGCTGCGGCGGCAGCGTTCAGTCCAGCGTGCTGCTCTGTTCCGGTGTTGATGCTCATACAGTCACTACTTCCAGGGAGTATTTGTCGAGTTGCGCGCGGTCTTCGGCGCTGAAAGCCTTATCGGTCACCAGGACGTCCACCCGTTCCAGCCCGGCAACCAGGGCCCGGGCCTGCGCGTCCCATTTGGAGGCGGAGGCTGCCACCACTACCCGGCCGGCGGATTCCAGGCCGGCACGTTTCACTGCCGCGTCATCGATGTCATGGGCCAGGAGGCCGGCGTTGAGGTCCACGGAGCAGGGTGTGACAACGGCGGTATCGAAACGCAGGGACCGGATATTGGATTCAGCGATTGGGCCGCGGAAGCTCAGCTCGCCGGGGACAAGGCTGCCGCCTGGCAGCAGCAGGGCAGGACGGATACCCGCGGTGGGTTCTTCGCCCGCGAGGACGTTCAGCGACCTGAGGGACATCGGCATGACGGTCAGGTCCCTGCCGCCCAAAGCGCGGGCCACCTCGGTAGCTGTGCTGCCGCTGTCCAGCCAGACGTGTTCACGGTCGGCCAATAGTCCTGCCACCGCAGTTGCGATGCGGTGTTTGGCGTCCTGGTCCTCCAGCTCGCGCTGGCCGTAGCCCGGATTTTCGCCGCGGCCGATCAGGCTTCGCGCCCCGCCGTGGACACGGCGGAGGACGCCGTTTGCCGCCAGGACCTCGAGGTCCCGCCGGATGGTTGCGCCTGAGGCGTCACAGGCCACCGTCAACTCCTCCACGGTCACCTCATGGCGCTTCCGGAGCAACCCGGCAATAGCGCGGTGCCGCTCGTCAGTCTTCATGATCAAATGATAGCAACTTCTGATCATTTGATCATGACGCTCTCTCACTTAATGCCGAAAATACTCCAACGCTCCATCACTAGATGTGCCTTAAACGCGATCGCTCTCTCACTGCTGAGAGAGCGATGGCCGAAAAGCCGCATTAAGCGAGAGGGCGTCGGGTCAGCGGACGCGCTCCACGCGCTTTTCATCCCACACCGGCTCGGCGGATTCGTACACCTTGCCGTCGGATCCGAACACCAGGAAGCGGTCGAAGGTGCGCGCGAACCAGCGGTCGTGGGTCACTGCGAGGACGGTGCCTTCGAAATGGTCAATGGCCTTCTCAAGTGCCTCGGCCGAGTGAAGGTCCAGGTTGTCGGTCGGCTCGTCAAGGAGCAGCAAAGTGGCACCACTCAGCTGCAGCAGCAGGATCTGGAACCGTGCCTGCTGCCCGCCGGAGAGGGACTCGTACTTCTGCTCCGACTGCCCCGCCAGTCCATAGCCGTCCAGTGCCCCGGCCGCCGCTTCGCGTCCGAGTCCCGAACGGTGCTCATCACCACGGTGCAGGATTTCCAGCAGCGTCTTGCCCAGGAGATCGGGCCGGACGTGGGTCTGGGCAAAGAAGCCGGGACGGATCCTGGCGCCAAGTTTCACCGTGCCCTCGTGCGGCACTTCGGCGATTTCGACGTCGGAAACGGGCAGGTGCTCCCGCTCAGGATCGGTTCCTCCCGTTGCCAGCAGCCGGAGAAAGTGCGACTTGCCCGAGCCGTTGGAGCCCAGGACGCCGACGCGGTCACCGAACCATACTTCGGTGGAGAAGGGCTTCATGAGCCCGGTCAGTTCCAGCTTCTCCGCCACGATGGCACGCTTGGCGGTCCGCCCGCCCTTGAGGCGCATCTGCACATTCTGCTCGATGGGAAGGGCCTCTGGGGGCCCAATTTCCAGGAACTTTGCCAGTCGGGTCTGGGCGGCGTGGTACCGGTTGGCCATGTCGGAGCGGAACGCAGCCTTGTTCTTGTACATGTTGACGAGTTCCTTGAGCTTGACGTGCTCCTCGTCCCACCGCTTCCGCAGTTCCTCGAAACGGGCGTTCCGGTCTGCCCGCGCCTCCACGTAGGTGCCAAACCCGCCGCCGTGGATCCAGGCGCCGGCACCGTTGATGCCCGGTTCCAGCGTGACGATGCGCCCCGCGGCGTTGTTCAGCAACTCACGGTCGTGGCTGATGAAGAAGACTGTTTTCCTGGATTCATTCAGCTTCTCCTCAAGCCACCGCTTGCCCGGAACGTCGAGGTAGTTGTCCGGTTCGTCCAGCAACAGGAGGTCGTCCGGCCCGGCAAAAAGCGCTTCGAGAACCAGCCGCTTCTGCTCGCCTCCGGAAAGGCTCGACGCCGGGCGGTGCTGCGCGCGGTCAAAAGGAAGTCCCAGCGCGGCCATGCACACCTCGTCCCAGACGGTTTCGACGTCGTAGCCCCCTGCGTCTCCCCAGTCCACGATGGCCTGGGCGTACCGCATCTGGCTGGGCTCGTCGTCGTGTTCCACCATGGCCAGTTCGGCGTCGTCCACCTCACGCGCCGCTGCCGCCAGCGCAGGCGGGGCAGCGGACACCAGCAGGTCGCGGACCGTGGAGCCGTCCCGGACCTGGCCCACGAACTGGCGCATGATGCCCATGTTTCCGGACCGACCGATGACGCCTTCATCCGGCACCAGGTCACCGGCGATGATGCGGAAAAGGGTGGTCTTCCCGGTGCCGTTGGGGCCGATCAGGGCGGTCTTGGTGCCGTCCGGGACCTTGAAGGTCACCCCGTTGAGCAGCTGGGTGCCGTCGGAGAGGAAGTAGTCGATGCCGGAAACGTCAATATGGGCCACGTGTCCCATCTTCCCACGGGCAACGGCGAGTAGTTTTTGTCCAGATACGCAGGGTTGAACGGCCCGGAAGTCAGCATATCTGGACAAAAACTACCCGGCTGCGGTGAGGAACTCCTTCAGCAGCGGCCCGGACGTCGTCGCTCCCAGTCCGCCGTCCTCCACGAACACGGCGACTGCCAGGTCGCCGTGGACAGCCACGATCCAGGCATGCGTCTTCGGCGGGTTTTCTTTGCCGTATTCAGCGGTGCCGGTCTTTGCCCCCACGGGTGCGCCGGGAACGCTCGCCAGGAATCCTGCGTGGCCGGAGGTGACCACGGCGCGCATCATGTCACCCAGGGCAGTTGCCTCGGCAGCGGTAATCGGCTCGCCCGACGCCGTCGACGGCGGTTCCGCCGTAGCGGACGCGGAAGGCTGGGCTGCCGGTGCCGTGGAACCGCTCGTCGTGCCGGCCGCGGCAGCACCGCCGTCGGGATTCAGGACCAGCTGTGGTGACACCGGTGCGCCCTTGGCCACGGAACCGGCCATCATGGCCGCCGCCAGGGGAGAAAGCAGCACCTTGCCCTGCCCGATCATGGAGGCGGCATGCTCCGTCCCGGCCGCCTCGCCGGGGACCGATCCGAGGAACGCGTCGGCGCCCAGCGAAGGTGCTTCGACAGCGATGCCCATGGCCAGGGCGGCGGCCTCGAGCTGTCCTTGTGACACGGTGTCCCGGGCGGCGATGAACGCCGTGTTGCAGGAATGTGCAAAAGCGTCCCGGAGGCTGACGGAACCCAGGGAGCCCTCGGGATAACCGTCGGCATTCTTGAAGGTACGCCCGTCCACCGTGAGGGTCGGCGTGCACTCAACCTTGGAATCGGGAGTCAGCCCGTTGCGGAACATGGCCAGGGAATCCACCATCTTAAAGATCGACCCCGGCGCGTACTGGCCCAGCATGGCCGTGTTGTAGCCGTTGCTGCCGGGACCCGATGCCACGGCCAGGACGGCACCGCTGGAAGGGCGCAGCGCCACGATTGCCGATGCCGGTCCCACGTCCTCCAGGGTGGTCTCCGCCAGCACCTGCAGTGTCGGGTCGATGGTTGTCTTCAGCGGAGTACCGGGCTCCGGCGCCACCTCAAAGAGCACCCGCCGGGGGTCCGTTGCCGCAGACTGGATCTGTTCGCGGGTCAGGTCGGCTCGCTGGGCGCGGATCACGACGGCGTCCGTCCCCCTGAGCTGTTCGTCATACTGCTGCTGCAGCCCGCCGATGCCGGTGACATCACCCGCCGTTAGGGCACCTTCCGAGGCTTCGATCTGCTCAGCAGTGGCCTCTCCCACGGTGCCGAGCACAGCGCGGGCGAAGGTCCGGCTGGGTGCCAGCGGCACAGAGGCAGGTATGGCACGGGCACCGGGGATGGCTGCGATCTGCTCATTGGTGATGGTCCGGCCTTCTTCCCGAAGGGTAATGGCGGAAACAAAGGCTTCGTCGCCGGAGGCTTTCACCTGCTGGACGTAGCCGGCCGGGTCGACCCCCACGAGGGAAGCAAGCCTGGTGGCGGAGTCCGCGGGATCGGCAGCGCCCAGCTGCGGTTTGTCTATGCCGACGTTCACCACCGGACGATAGGTGACCAGGGGGACGTCCCCGGCCCCAAGGATGTCCGCACGCGGCGGGGACTGGGACCCCTTGGCCAGGATCTCGCTGTCCGCGAGGCCGGGTGCCAGGGTTGCCGGGTTCCAGACCGTAAGCCATTTGTCGCCGGACTTCTTGAAGTTGGCCGGGACGGTGTATTTCCACTCGGCCTCACCGAATTTCCAGGTGTAGTTCAAGGGAGCCGAGGCGTTGTCCCCGTCCAGGGTGAGGGCGCCTGCTTCAACCTCGGGCTTCTGCGGATCCAGTGCTTTGAAGACGCCGCGCAGTTGATCGTTGGCAGCAGCGGCGTCCTTGCCGTCGAAGGCCACCCCCGCCACGTCGAGTCCGGAAACTGCTGTGGCAAATTGCTCTGCTGCGGCTTCTGCGCCGCTCCTGCCGTCGTCGCAGGCCACCAGCGAGGTTCCCAGGATGAGCGCAGCTACGGCAACAGAAAGTTTTGTTGATTTCCCCATCCGGCCATTATCACCCCGCGCAGCAAGTGGAATTGGCCACTGGGAGGGCTTGGAAGTGTTGCGTTTTGGCTACGGCGCGTCCAGGCCCAACGCCGGAACGGGCAGCTGGAAGATGTCCTTCAGCGCATGGGTTGCCGCGTGCAGCCCGGGCATGCCCGTAACCCCGGGTCCGGGCGGCGTTGAGGAGGAACAAAGGTAGACGCCGCGCATGGGGGTGCGCCAAGGGTGCCGGGACACTACAGGCCGCTGGACCAGCCCGCGGAGGTCCATGGTGCCCGCGCTGAAGTCCCCGCCGATGTAGTTCCGGTTGTACTCTGCCAGCTGGGCCGCGGTCACCACGTTGGTGTCCACCACGAGGTCCCTGAAACCGGGGGCGAATCTCTCCAGCTGTGCGGTGATGGCTTCCGCCATGTCCCTGGTTGAACCGGCCGGCACGTGGCAGTAGGTCCACAGGGTGTGGCGCCCGGCGGGAGCACGCTGCGGGTCGAAACGGGAAGGCTGGGCCACCAGTACGTAAGGGCGTTCGGGGTGCCGGCCGGCGCTGACCTCGTTTTCCGCGTGCGCGAGTTCCGCCCTGGTCCCGCCAACATGGACTGTTCCGGCGTCAGCCAGTTCCGCAGCCTCCCACGGCACGGGGCCGGAGAGGATGAAGTCCACCTTGCACGAGCCGTTCCCGTAGCGGAAGGCCTCTAGGGCTCTGCGGTAGCGCCCGGGAAGGGAGTCGCCGGCCATGTCCACAAGTCCGCGCGGCGCAACATCAAGGAGGGTGGCACGCGCGGGCGGAAGCTCGGCCAGCCGGTTTATGGGGGTGTTGGTGTGGAGAATGCCGCCATGCGCCTCTATGTCCATTGCCAGGGCGGCGGCGATGGCGGCAGAACCACCCAGGGGAATGGGCCATCCTTCCGCGTGTCCCAGTGCTCCGAGCATCAGCCCTGCCCCGGAGGCAGCCAGGGACGGAAGGTGGGACACGGCGTGGGCCGCAACACCGCTGAGGAGCGCAGGAGCCGCTTCCTCCCGGAACCGGGCATTCCAGAGTCCCGAACCTTGCTCCAGGGTCCGCAGGCCGAAGATGCCCGCGGCCACAGGGTTGCGGGGAAGGCGGAAGAGCTGGTTCTGCGTGAAGTCCATGACGTCGTCGATATTCCGCACGATGGGGCCCATCAGCCGCCGGTACGCAGCGCCGTCCCGGCCGAGTCCAGCCGCTGTCCGGTCAAGCGAGCGGTAGGCGAGGGCGGACCGACCGCCGTCCAGGGGCGATCCAAAGGAGAGCTCGGGAGTAACGAGTTCCATCCGCCGGGAGAGCTCGAAGGCCCGGAAGAAGGGCGAGGCCAGTGCCATTGGATGAACCGCGGAGCAGACGTCGTGGAAGTGGCCTGGCTGCATCAGTTCTGCAGTGCGGGTTCCGCCGCCCACCACAGGTGCGGCTTCGAAGACCTCCACGGCAAGCCCTGCCCTTGCCATCACTGCCGCGGCGGCCAGCCCGTTGGGTCCGGCGCCCACCACCGTTACGTCAGGCATCGGATGCTGCCTTCTGCGGGAGCGTGGAATCCGTCCGGCGGCGCAGGTTAAGCCGGAACCGGTCCGGCGCGCCGGTGAACGGACCGCCATGCGGATCGTCCAGGTGGTGCCGGCGGATGGGATCGTAGGTGGGGTCGTAGATGTCCCAGGCAACCCGGGCCATCAGGTAGGCGACGGCCATCATGTGCGCTGCCACGGCGAGTACGTAGTAGGGCATATCCAGATTGTGCTGCGAGGAGCCGGCGCTGGTCACCTGTCCAAGGTACATCCACACCGCGGCCCAATGCAGGCCTTCGATGCCCTGCCAGACCAGGAAGTCGCGCCACCGCGGCCTGGCCAGCGCCAGGAGCGGTATCAGCCACACGACAAACTGCGGTGAGTAGACCTTGTTCGTCAGGATGAAGGCCGCCACAACCAGGAAGGCAAGCTGGGCCAGACGCGGGCGGCGCGGCGCGGTCAGGGCAATGAGGGTGATGAGGGCGCACCCCACCACAAACAGGCCGAGGGACAGCAGGTCCACGGCTGCATCGCTGAGCTCCTGTCCCCTGAGTCTGCCCAGCACCAGGTTGTAGGCGAACCAGGGTGAGCTGTATCCGGCGCCGCGGTCCGCCGAGAACTGGAAGAAGTAGGCCCAGCCGGGAAAATTTGCGACGGCGAAGGGGAGGTTGACAACGGCCCACGAGGCAGCGGCCGCCCCAGCGGTCTTGAGGAACGGCTGGAAGCGTCCGGTCCGGATGGCGAGCAGGAGGATGGCGCCCAGAATAAGCAGGGGATACAGCTTTGCTGCCGTGGCCAGCCCAATAAAGACGCCCGCCAGCACCAACCGCTTCCGGGAGAAGAAGTACATGCCCACGGCAAGGAGGGCCACCGCCCAGAGATCCCAGTTGATTGTGCCGGCCAGGATGATGCCCGGCGCCAGAGCAACCATGGCCGCGTCCCAGGGCCGGCGGGCGCTCATCCGGGCGGTGGCCAGGACTGTGACCGCCGCGGCGGCGGCCAGAAGACCGGCATTGATATCGAAGTAGGCCAGTATCCGGGCATCCGGGGTTCCGGTGCCGGGGACCAGCCAAGCCGTTACCCCGGCGATGAGGGCCGTCAGGACAGGGTATTCAAACTGGCTCCCCGTTCCCAGGATGGGGAAGATCCCGTCCGCCAGTCCGCGGTTGCGGAACAGTTCAGGGAAGTCGGAGTAGCAGGTGGCGTAAAACTGGGTGGGGGATTCCCACCCGTTGGCGCGGCAGTATCCCTTCAGCAGGATGCCTGCCAGTGCCGCCAGGACGGTCAGCAGGACAAGTACCCGTTCCACGGTGAAGAGGCCGGGGGAAACTATCCCTGGAGCGGTCCGGGATCCGAGGGGGCCGCCCACCACTTCCGTGAAGTTCCGCAGCAGGACATCGCTGCGGCTTGGAACAACAAGGCGCAGCCTTCCTCGATGCTCGGGCGGCTGGGTGTCCTCCATGGCATCGAGCTTACCGTCGCGCCCCGAACCCGTTTGGACGCCCGGGCGGGCAGCCCACGCGCCGCCGCGTGGGCTCCGGCCACAGGCTCGCTGATGTCCACGGCAGCTCCTGTCTGAGGTAGTTCCTAGCGGGTTCCGCCGATCTGCTGGTGCATCAGGACGAACACGTCCTCGCGCTGCTTTTCCAGCAGCGTCTCGTTGAACTTCCGCCGGGTGATGCGCCGCCCTTGGGCGGGAAGCAGGAGTTTTCGGAACTTTTTCATGGCAATCACCTCCTTCTGTTGAGGGTTAGTGCCTACAGTTGGGCACGGCAATTAGGCCCCTATATGCCGGATAAACCATGCGGCAGGGAATATGGCAGCGCAAATACAGGCGCAAAGAATTTGACGCCAATTACCCGGAAATGAGCATTAAAGCTGCATTTGAGCCGGGAAGTAGGCGACATAACAGGCGGGAAGATTCCGCATTCCGAGGAAAGCGGTCACAGCGGCTGCACCCGCATTACGCAGGTTGGTGCACACCCGGTCCAAGACCCCGGGAACGAACGCTGCTGCCCGGAGCTCCAGGCGGGAGTAGCGGGCTAGAAGCCGGCGTAATCCCAGAAGGGGCGCGCAAAAGCATCGGAGGCCGGGGCAGCGGTGATGGTTATCTTCCGTCCGCTAGTCAAAGTAATCATTTTCCCAACCTCCTTTTCTGCTCTGCCGCCGCAGGGGCCAAGGCCCGGGCAGCGTGCGCCGTGATCCCGGCAGGACGCCCTGGGATCAGGAATAAAATTACACTACTGCTTGGATGGTTCGCTACTAAACAGCTGAAATTTATCCAATTAATTTTGGTTATCGCTGCTAAAGGCCCCACCGAACGATTGCGGGCGTCTTTTTATCCCACCCGAGTGTGCAGACCTTTGCAGTACCCAGAATGAAATGGCGGCCCTCGGCGGGCGGCAATTCCAGCCAGCGCGCGGTGAGGATCCTTGAAAAGTGGCCGTGGGCCACAATCAGCACATTGTCCATGCCGGACTCGAGCACGCGGCCGATAATTTTGTCAGCCCTGGCCGCAACCTCATCCAGCGTTTCGCCGTTGGGAACGCCGTGGGTCCAGATGAGATAATCGGGATTGTCCTTGCGGATCAGGTCCGAGCTGATCCCTTCGTAATCGCCGTAGTTCCACTCCACTGCCAAAGGTTCGTGCTGGGCGTCGGGGAAGCCGGCAAGCTCGGCCGTACGCCGTGCGCGCCTCAACGGTGAGGTGAGAACGAGGTCGAAGTCCACGGGGTCCAGCACCTTCCGGGCCTCCACCGCCTGCTGTTCACCCTCGACGGTCAGTGGAAGATCCGTAAGCCCGGTGTACTGGCCGCTCTTGGACCATTCGGTCTCGCCGTGGCGGAGGATCCAAAGCTGGGGCCGGGGGGCAAGGGCAGGAATGGTCACTTGGACTCCTCAGAAGGGGACGGCTCGACGACGGCGGGGGACGTTCCAGCGCCAGGCGCCGAGGGTGTGGGTTCGGCAGGCGCTGACTCCGGCTGCCCTGCCCACCAGCGGAGCAGCCGTGCTTCCGCTTCCTCCGCGGGCAGGGGACCGTTCTCCATCCGCTCATTCAGCAGGAACTTGTAGGCGCGGCCCACTACCGGACCGGGTTTGATGCCCAGCAGGGCCATGATCCGGGCCCCGTCAAGATCCGGGCGCACGGCATCCAGCGATTCCTGCTCCCGGAGGGCGGCGATGCGGGCTTCGAGGTCGTCATAGGCGAAGGCGAGGCGTTCGGCTTTCCGCTGGTTGCGGGTGGTGACGTCCGATCGGGTGAGCCGGTGCAGCCGTTCCAGCAGGGGCCCGGCGTCTGTCACGTAGCGGCGGACTGCAGAGTCGCTCCAGCCTGCATCCCCGTAGCCGTAGAAGCGCATGTGGAGTTCCACGAGGCGGGCCACGGCTTTGGTGGTGTCGTTATCGAAACGCAGCGCCTTCATGCGTTTGGAGGTGAGCTTTGCTCCCACCATGTCGTGGTGCCGGAAGCTCACCGCGCCGCCCGGTTCGAAGCGGCGCGTTGCCGGCTTCCCGACGTCGTGCATTAATGCTGCGAAGCGCAGCACAAAGTCCGGCCCCGGCACCGGTCCCTCACTGTCCGTCTCCAGTTCCGCTGCCTGTTCCAGGACCTGGAGGGAATGCTGGTAGACGTCCTTGTGCCGGTGGTGCTCGTCCGATTCCAGCCGCAGGGCGGAAACCTCCGGCAGCACGAACTCGGCGAGGCCCGTGTCCACGAGCAGATCCACGCCGACGCGCGGACGGGCGCCGCAGATGAGCTTGACCAGTTCGTCCCGTACCCGTTCGGCGGAAATGATGGTGATCCGTTCCGCCATCTGGGTCATGGCCTGCCGGACGTCGTCGTGGACGGAGACACCCAGCTGGGCAGCGAAGCGGGCCGCGCGCATCATTCGCAGCGGATCATCCGAGAAGGACGCTTCCGGTGCCCCGGGGGTAGCCAGCACGGAAGCGTGCAGGTCGCGTACGCCGCCGAAGGGATCCACCAGTTCCAGGGAGGGCAGTTTCAGGGCCATGGCGTTGATGGTGAAGTCCCGCCGGAGCAGGTCGTCAGTCAAGGAGGAACCGAAGGCCACCACGGGCTTGCGGGAATCGGGATCGTACGCCTCTGCCCGGTAGGTGGTGATCTCGATCTGGAAGCCTGCCTTGCGCATGCCGATGGTGCCGAAGGCGCGGCCGATCTCCCAGTAGTTGTCCGCCCACTTCTTGATGAGGGCCACCGTCTGGTCCGGGGTGGCGTCGGTGGTGAAGTCCAGGTCGGGGGAGGTCCGGCCCAGGAAAAGGTCGCGCACCGGCCCGCCCACCAGCGACAGCTCGTGGCCGGCGTCCACGAAGCGCCGGCCGAGCTCCAGGACCACCGGGTCCACCTGGAAATCGACGGTCTGGGAATCAGTCTTGTGATGTGCGTGAGCCATAGTTACTTAAGCTTGTCAGAAACCAGCGCATCGGCAGGCCAAAATACGGTCAAGATCGTCCGGAATCACTCCACCGCCGGGAAAGTGCGTCATATGCAGTCCATGTTGGTGTCATGTTCCGGTCATCACCAGCGGGCAACAGTCGTTAGAGTGGACTCCATGGCCCAACCAGTACCGAGCGCTCCAGGCAGGAGGACGAACGCACCGTTGCCCTCGGCAATCGGTGCGCACGTTGCGCCCGCCCAGCATGCGGCACCGGCATCGCTGCCCACGGTTGAGGAAGTCTCGGCCGGCGGCGTCGTAGTGGACACGTCCGACGCCGAGTTGAGGGTTGCGATTATTGCCCGCCTTAACCGCGGCGGACGTTTGGAATGGTGCCTGCCCAAGGGCCATCCGGAGGGCAAGGAAAACAACGAGCAGGCTGCCGTAAGGGAAATCGCCGAGGAGACCGGCATCGAGGGGGACATCCTCGCGCCGCTCGGAAGCATTGACTACTGGTTTACGGTCAGCGGCCACCGGGTCCACAAAACGGTCCACCATTACCTTTTGCGTGCAACGGGCGGGGAACTGACCATCGAGAACGATCCGGACCAGGAAGCCGTGGACGTGGCGTGGGTTCCCATCCAGGAGCTGGCCCGGAAGCTGTCCTTCCCCAATGAGCGCCGGATCGCCGACCTCGCTCGCGAAGTCCTTCCAGAGCACCTCTAGGACTGCTGGTACCCGGGCTCAGGGTGCCGGCGTTGCGGCTTTAACCGGCTTCGGGTGAGACGATGAAGTCGATGTCAGCTACCAACTTTCCTTCCGATAAAGCCGGCCGGCCCGGCGATGCCGTCCCGGACGGCGTTCCCCCCGAACCGGCCGGCGCGGACGGCACCCCTGGCGCTGTGACTGCCAGTGAAACCCGGTCCAGTGCAATCATGGCCGCCGGGACGCTCGTGTCCCGGTTCCTGGGCTTTGGCAAGACCTGGATGCTGGGCACGGCGCTCGGCCTGGGCTCCACCGTCAATGACACGTTCATCAACGCCAACAACCTGCCCAACCTGATCTTCCTGCTCGTGGCGGGCGGGGTGTTCAACGCCGTCCTGGTGCCGCAGATCATCAAGGCAAGCAAGGCTCCGGACAGGGGGGCGGACTACATCAGCCGGCTGCTGACGCTGGCTGTGCTGCTCCTGCTGGGCCTGACGGCGCTGGTGACACTGGCGGCCCCCTGGGTCATTGAACTGACCACCCAGGGCTACACGCCACAGCAAAAAGCGCTGGCCGTGGCCTTCGCTTTCTGGTGCCTCCCGCAGATCTTCTTCTACGGCCTCTACGCCCTCCTGACCCAGGTCCTGAACGCCAACGGGGCCTTTGGGCCCGCCATGTGGGCCCCCATCCTTAACAACCTGGTGGCCATCGCCGGCTTGGGGATGTTCATCTGGATTTTCGGCGAGAACAAGGTGAACCCGCACACCCTGGACAACTGGGGTGACACCCAGACCCTGTTCGTGGCCGGGTTCTCAACCATCGGCGTCATCTCCCAGACGGCCATCCTGATGATCCCCGTGATGCGGCTCAAGCTGGGCATCCGGCCGCGCTTCGGCTGGCGCGGGGTGGGACTGGGCCAGGCAGCCAGGCTGAGCGTCTGGACCCTGCTGACCGCCGCCGTCGGCCAGCTCGCCTTCCTGTACGTCATGCGCATCGCCACCATTCCCGGCGCGGAACGCATCAGGCTGCAGCAGGCGGGGGACCCCGCGGCCTACATGCTGCCCGGCAACGCCGTGCTGGAGGTAGCCAGCCAGCTCTACCTGTTGCCGCACTCCATCATTGCCCTGTCCCTGGCCACGGTGCTGTTCAACCGCATGACCCGGGCCTCCCAGGACGGCAACCGGGACGAGCTGCGCGATGCCCTCTCGCACGGCCTGCGGACCATGGCGGTGGCAACTGTGTTTGGTGCGCTGGCGCTCTTTGCCCTAGCAGGTCCGTTGGGAATGTTCTTCTCGGGCGGGCTCCGGCAGGACGGCGTGATGCTGGCGCAGACGCTCACCATCCTGGCGCTCAGCACGCCGTTCATGAGCGCCAACTTCATGATGTCCCGGGTGTTCTACGCGAACGAGGACGCCCGCACGCCCTTCTACGTCCAGCTGCTCCTTGCCATTGTCTATGTGGCCGGCGCCTTTGCCATCCAATTCCTGCCCGTCACGCAGATCATCTACGCCATCGCTGTCCTCTACATGGTGGGCAACATCCTTTCGGTGGTCATCAGCGCCTGGTTCCTGCGGCGCCTCCTGGGGCATTTGGACGGACCGCGGATCGCCAACTCCTATATCCGCATGGGGTATGCAGCGCTAGGTTCAGCCATCGCCGGAGCGGGTGCCCTGTGGCTGCTGGGGAGCTACAGTCCGGACGGGTTTGCCTGGCGGGACAGGCTCACAGCCCTTATCACCGTCATTGTGGTGGGCCCGGTGATGCTGGTGGTCTACTTCTTCCTGCTCAAGCTGTTCCGGGTCTCCGAGCTGCGCGACCTGCTCCGGCCCCTCCTGGGCCGGCTGGGGCGCGGTGGACCGGCCGAGCCTCCCGCTGGAGGCGGGACCCCGCCGTCGGACTCCCCACCCGGTCCGCCGTCTGATGCGCCGTCCGGCTCGCGGGGGCGTCCGGACCCGGAGCGCGCCACCACCTCCGTGGACACAGGCCTCATTCCAAGGATTTCCGGTGAGTTCGATGCCGTCTCCTTCAGGGCCGGACCGGCTCCGGAGCACGGGGCACCGGAGCATGGGGTGCGGAAGGAGCCGCTCGACGGCGATGGCCCGGCAACGCCCGACGGCGGCTACCTCCCCGGAGAGGACCAGCCCAGCACCGCGCGCGGAGGATTGCTGCGGGAGCAGATCCCCCTGCCAGGGCGCCGCACCTTCCAGGGAAAGCCCGGCGAGAACCCCCATTTCAAGTCAAGGCACCCCCGGAAAAAGTGATGTTCCAGCGGTTCCCGGCCGCCTTTGTCCAAGGTGCAAGGGACGCAATCGGCTAGGATCGAAAAGGTACAGGGTAGTTGCATCCAGGGGTCAGGCGCCCGCCTGCTCCTGGACGATGGTTGCATCATTCAAGCCGGCAATCCCGGACAGTCTAGGAGGAACACGTGTCCAACCCGATCGATGTCGGATCAGTACTGGGCGGCCGCTACAAGGTCACTGCCACGGTACTGGCCTCGCACGACCACGATCTGGTGCTGGACGGTGTGGATCAGGTCCTGAACCGTCCCGTCAGCATACTGGTGGCCGGCCCCGGCAACACCGAACAGGTTGCCCAGAGTGCCCGCGAAGTAGCCACCGGCGAACGCCCCGGCACCGTCCAGGTCCTGGACCTCGGCATGAGCGAGGCAGCCACCTACCTCATCACCAACCACACCTCGGCAGCGGATCTGCTGGACCTGGTGGTCGCCTCCAACCCTCCCTACGTGGAGCCGTTCTTCACGGACACCCTGGGAAGCGAAATCTTTGGGCAGCCACGCTCGAACGAGCCGGAACCCTACGACGATGAGGACCATGTAGAAGCCGGCTACATCAACTACTCGGACAACCACCCCAGCCAGGTTGATCCCTACCGCGCAGCACCGGCTGTACCGCCGAAACCGCCAGTCCGTCCTGCTGGCGCACCGTCCTCCGGCCGCACGTCCAACGGAGCCTCCGCTGTTGGCGGCGCAGCTGCCGCGGGCGGAGCTCTGGCGGCCGGTGCCGCCGCTGGCTCTGGTTCTGATCGTTCCGCACGCCCGGAGGATCACCAGACTGCGCCCGGCCCGGCTGTAGGATCTTCGCAAGGGTCTCCCGGCTCACCTGGCGGGAAGCCGAAAGTGTCCTTGTGGTCCGATGACGATTATGCAAACGCTGAAGAGCATTCTCCGGCGGACCCGTCCATCGACGACAATTCTGGGCCGGCAAAGAAGAAGTCTTCCGTTTTTGCGCGTGCGTCTGCGCCGGCCGCTGCCGCTGGTGCGTCCTTCCCCGATCAGGGCCGTTATGACGACGACGACCGCGACGAGCCTGCGCGCGAGCCGCGGTCCATGCGCTGGTTGGTGGGGGGACTGCTGGCCGTGGTGCTCATTGCCGGGCTCGTGTTTGCCGTGACCAACCTGGGCAGCCTGTTCTCCACCCAGCCACAGGCAGGGCCTGCGGCACCCGGCACCAACAGCAGCGCCCCCGAAGACACAGCTGCTGCGACGCAGGCACCCACAACTGCCCCTCCCGCTGCGCCGCCGGCCATCGAGAGCATCACCAGGCAGGGCAACTTCGACTTTGCTGCCACCTTTGATGGCGACCTCGTCAGGGCATACGACGGGAACGCCGCGAGCTTCTGGTCCGACATGGAGTTTGCCACCGAGAACTGGGGCGGATTGGCGCCCCAGGGCGTCCCCCTGGTGGTGAAGCTCGAGGAGCCCGCGCAGGTATCCTCCATCACGCTTTCGCAGCTGGGTGGCTCCGGTGGCAACATCACCGTGTACACCAATGACCGTCCTTCACTCGACGGCGCGAAAGCAGTAGGAACCAACAGCTTCACCTCGACAGACCTCACCATGCCTTTGGCGGAGCCGGTAGAAGCCGAGTACGTCATTGTCTCCATCAACTCCCTGCCCCGGCTGGCTGCTCCCAAGACACGCTATGGATTCGGCATCCGGCTGGCGGAGATCAAGGTCCAGTAGCCAGTTTCCTCCGGTCCAGGGTTCGGCCTTCACCCCCGCCGGAAGTACCCGGGGGACTAAGGCCCGGACCGGAGGAACACAGGGCGCGCTGCCGTGGGGGCGGTAACCTTGGAAGAGCGCCTACGGTGACGGCGGCCCGCTGTCTGCCGGTATGTCACCGTGTCCGGGCGCCGGAATAATCAGCAACAAGTAGCAGTTGTGCCATGTGGCCGGCCTCAACGAGGGGCGCGTCAACCAAGGAAGAGGTTCACCGTTCAGTGACCATCGCAGAAAACACCGCGTCCGACGTACGTGATGTCATTATTGTCGGCTCCGGCCCGGCGGGCTACACGGCTGCTGTCTACACGGCCCGTGCCAACCTGAAGCCGCTGCTGCTGGCCGGCTCCGTCACTGCCGGCGGTGAACTCATGAACACAACGGATGTTGAGAACTATCCGGGCTTCCCGGAAGGGATCATGGGCCCGGATCTGATGGAGAACTTCGAAAAGCAGGCTGTCCGCTTTGGCACGGAGATTCAGTTCGAGGACGTCACCAGTCTTGACCTTGAAGGCCCGGTCAAGACGGTCACCATTGCAACGGGCGAGAGCTTCAAGGCAAAGGCCGTTATCCTCTCAACAGGCTCGGCATACCGCGAGCTCGGCCTGCCGAACGAGAAGCGTCTCTCAGGGCACGGCGTCAGCTGGTGTGCAACCTGTGACGGTTTCTTTTTCAAGGATCAGGACATTGCCGTGATCGGCGGCGGTGACTCTGCGATGGAGGAGGCCCTGTTCCTCACCAAGTTTGCCAGGTCAGTAACTGTTGTCCACCGCAGGGACTCCCTGAAGGCGTCGAAGATCATGGCTGACCGCGCCCTGGCCCACGAGAAGATCAGCTTCGTCTGGAACAGTACAGTGGATGACGTCATCGGCGACGAAAAGGTCACCGGTTTGAAGGTGAAAAACCTTCTTGACGGAAGCATTTCGGATCTTGCAGTTACGGGAGTGTTCGTGGCGATCGGCAACGACCCCCGAACCGATTTGGTCAAGGATGTCCTGGACCTCACCCCAGAGGGCACCATCGCTGTGGAAGGCCGCAGTTCCAGGACCAGCATTCCCGGCGTCTTTGCTGCCGGCGACGTGGTGGATCCCACCTACCGCCAGGCGATCACTGCTTCAGGCTCCGGCTGTGTTGCGGCGATCGACGTTGAGCACTACCTCGCAGACTTGCCCGCGTAAATACCGTCACGATATCCGAAGAGAGAGATCAGGTTAATGAGTAACGCCAAAGACGTAACAGACGCCAGCTTCAGCACGGACGTACTGTCCTCAGAAAAGCCGGTAATCGTTGATTTCTGGGCTGAGTGGTGCGGCCCCTGCCGCAAACTGGGCCCGATCCTGGATGAGATCTCCGTCGAGTACAGCGAGAAGGTGGACGTGGTCAAGGTAAACGTCGACGACAACCCGGCTATCGCTGCCGAATACGGCATCACGTCGATCCCCGCTGTTTATCTCTTCCAGGGCGGGGAAGTGAAGAGCACGGTCATCGGCGCCAAGCCCAAGCAGTTCTTCGAAAAGGAATTTGCGGACGTCCTGTCCTAGGGGTTTTCTAGTTCGGCTGAATTGAACAGAATAGTGGCCACTGCACAAGGTGGCCACTTTTTTGTTTCCAGCTGCGGGCTACGTCGCCAAGTGCTAACAACTTCAGCGCCTAAAACGATGAAAAGGCGCTATGTTCGCGTTCGACGAGGCGTGGCCCACTTGTTTCACGTGAAACATGGCTCTGGTTCGCCTGCTCGCAGCTCGAGCACAAATGGGGCGCGCTTCTCGGCTCAAATCTGATGCCCAAGCGCAATGTGTCCTCGCCACTCGCGGAGGGCTTCCATGCCCTCAATGCACCTCCTGAAAGTCAACAAAGACACTCAACAGATGGCATCTGGGGAACCAGCGCCTTTGCACGCTGATCTATAGCGCTACAGCGAGTCCGTGAGACGCTGGGCCACTTATAGGCTCACTACAGACGCGACAGCAAGCAAGAGCCCATACTTGGCCGGATTATGCTCCCGTAGGCGGAAAGGGTCGGCCCATTGTCCTCCGGAAGAACTCTAGCGAGGTAAACGCAGGAGACCCCCAGTAGCTTCTGAGTTGGTGTAGAGAACGCGGTCGCCACTGCCGGATCGTGCCGCGTTTCACGTGAAACATCGCGTCCGCTGTGCACCCTGACACACAGAGCTCGGGCTCAATCACATGTTGTCTTCTTCTCAGATCGCACAAGAGCAGGCCCGGGCAGTGGCATAAAGCTGTTACCGTCTGCTCGCACCTTGATACGACTAGGAAGCAGCCAGCGCTAACCTGCCCGAGCCCTGCCCCTGGGAAAGTGGGTGGCAAGAGCCTAATGCCCCTGCGCCACTGGCAGAGTCAGCACGCTGCCCACCTTTGGGCTCCGGCGGCATGCGCAGTGCACCCTGCCGCACGCGTCAGAAGCACAGGAGAGCTGTTCCCCAGACTTGGAAGGCCGGTTGCGACCCCAGCGTGCCACGGTTTCAGTCAACCACGTCACTTACAGACGCGCGTTCCCCCTGCGGTCAGTCGCCCCTGGGCTGCAGAACCGAGTCCCTTGTCCACGCTAGCGGTCACCAGGCGATCTCCCACTTTTTCCCGGTACGTGCACCACGCTCCGTGCGGGTATCAGAGGAGTCGTGGACTTCTAGCGAGCTCAGGCCCAGGGGAGGCTACTGTGGACCTGCAGTAGTGCGAATACATTGTGTGTCCCGGCAGCAGTCGCTCGATGATGCGGACCCCATCAGTCGAACGCCAGGACAGAAGTGCGCTTCCGGACCCTTGGAAGTCAGGCCCGACGTTCACACAGCAGTACTGACCTCCACGCGTAGCCAGACGGGTGCGGCGATGTTTCACGTGAAACAGAATGCGCGGCTGGCGGTCCGTGCTCCTCGAACCGCGATGGTCGCCTTAAAGACACGGCGCCGCACCCCGGCAGTACGATTCTACTGATCGGACGTGAGCTGGAGAATCGCCGATGCTAGCCCTATGTCGCTAGCGATATAGGGGCCAGCTCTGCGTAACGTGATTCTGTCGCCTGCACGTGAGGACGCGTGGGAGGCGGTTGTGGGCAGGGTGTGCTCCTACTCATCGCACACGGACCTGGCGGGCTGATCAAAAGGACTACCCTTTGTCTGACCGAGCACAGCAAAGGAGCACGCCCAGTTGCCGGCCCAAGCATGTGCGAGACATCAGCAGGAGTACGAAGGGAACGAGACCGGGCATCTCGGGGCGAACGTGCGGTTTCAGTTCACTGACTCAGCTGATGAGCGTAGCGTTGAGGATTGGCGTCGACTTGGAAGCCGCAGCCCGCGTCGGAAGGAAGCGAGTAGCCTGGGCGCCTACGCAGGTGATGACCGCCGTTGACCTTCCTACAGTCCATCGAGCCTGCGCGGATCTGGATCTTGATAGATATCCACAGCGTTTTCCACAGAGCTACCGGCGGGTATTCACAGCAATATCCACAGGGCCAAAGGCCTTCGGCATCGCCATCTATTTGACGAAGATCGAAAGATATGTGTCTACCAATTACGGACTGCAACTAGTGTCGCAGCTCACGACTCAAGGCTCTCGAGCTGTGCGGCTCTTACGGGGCCGGAAAGTCGCTTAAAATACACGTATCCAGGCTGTTTATGCCGCCTTGGATGCGCCGAGCGCAGCAGCCAGCTGAGTGTTTCACGTGAAACACCGAAGGCCCCACTACCGGTCACCTACGTGGGGCCCAAGACCCTGCCGCCAGCCCGGCGACGCCGTGCAACAAAAGGGTCGTAAAACGCTCCCATCCGGCACCGCCTTATCCACAAAGTTATCCACAGCGATTTCCACGGCCTGCAGTACCAGCCCAAAATGACCCGAGAAGGAAAGAGACAGGGGGAGAGAGCGCCGTCTTACCCCTGCATCAGCGAGGTAAAGAGCCGGTGACCCACTATCGATCAAGTCCGGGCTTGCGCTCTGCCAGGCTGGCACACGATAGTGAACCCTTGCAGCGCCTGTCGCAGCCCTGAACGCGGACAAGGGCCATGTTCCGGGACACAGTCATTGTTGGAGTCACCAAGGCTGCGCAGGAGTCAACGAGGACTAAAGTGGCTCGAAGCAGGGGAGCGCACCCCGGACGCGAGTCACTGGCTGACGATACCGAGCTTCGAGCCGCAAGTAAGTGATGTGCAGCCCGCGTCCCCCGGCCAGGCACAAGCGACGCCAGACCGGTCCCGGTACTGGGAGACACTAGATGTCCAGCAATAGGCGCCAGACGAGCCGGCGATGCATGAAGTTCAGGGAAATGGCGAGGATTCGTAGGCTCCAAGCTCAGAGAAAGTACCAGGCGATCAGCGAACCTGCGCCGCTGTTCGATTACAAAGCGATCCATGCTGAACCACTTACCCTGCGCGCCCTCCTTCCGCTCGGACTCGGCCCACGCCCACCGCACTCCGAGGTCGTGAGGTCGCTGACCAAAACCTTGGAACGGGCTTCCACGCCAACTCCGGCATGGACCCTTACATAGACTCTCGTTCTGACCAGGTAGACCCCGTTCGGCTCTACCGACGGGTCACTGTTTCACGTGAAACAGCGCATACACCAGACGTTGACCGCGGGACCGCTCGGACAAAGACCGACATAATGCCATCCTCCTCACAGACAAGAGCCGAGGATCGCAGTACTCCTAACCGTGGACGAGGCAAATACGGCCAACGGTTGTCGGCCTGACCTCGATGCGTGTTGCACAGACTCCTGAGACCGAGGACAAAACTGCCATTGAAAGACCTCTGCCATCGCAAATACCCAAGCAGAGGACATCGCCGGCGCCAAGACTGACCAGGCAACCTTCGAGATTCGCAGTCCACCTGCAGCAGGCATAGTTTGCCCGAGCCACCTGCGCCAAGGGGGGACTATAGCTCTATAGCTTCGCTTCCTTCCCTAGCGACCAAATGCCAACAATGTGGAGGCCACGCTTGGTGCTACGCAAGAAGAGCCAGCAAAACTTCGACTTGAAAGGCACGGTCGTTTCCATACCACTACATGTTCCACGTGAAACATCGAAGGATTCCCGTGCCCTTGGGGGATATCTTCAAATGTCCAATCGAACCGCTCACAAACCAACACACAAGCGTGGCTTACTGTAAAACAGCTGAGCTACCGGGGGCATGCAGCTATCGGAGTGACTCCACCTCCCTACAAGAGGAGGATGCGTGCTGTCAGGAGTATCCACCGCGGCCGGTATAGCGGTTCCCCAGGCCAGCTACCCACATAGCTAAGCGCATGGGTGAACCCATAGTTGCCTCCCTAGCTCGCTTTCCCTCCCTACCCGCCTAGGTGCCAGTCTGCCCACGAACAGTAAGCCGAGCACCCAATATAGCCGACCAGCGACGCGTTTCACGTGAAACATCGCTACACCTGTCGGAGCACGCGCAGTCGTGTCTGGGCACACTACGTGGCCGTCCTGAGCCTGCGGGAGGCCTTACTGCGGCTACGGGGAGGTTTCAGTTTCGGGCCGGAGGTTTGACTTGCGCGTGCTCGGGCCTAAGCGCTTCCGCCCAAATACTGCGGAAAAGTGCTGGTACTGTAGGTGACGGACTTCGCAAAAAGCGCAGGTACTGCAGGTGACGGGCTGCGCAAACAATGACACTACACACAGTCCCGCTCGCGACAACTCCTGAGCCGCCAACTTTGCTGGCCCTAAAGGAGCTGTTGTTGCAGTTTCTCCCTAAATAGAACTCGGTGTTTGCTGTGCGTAGTACCTACTAGGGACGCCCCGGAGACAAATAGGGCCCGATTCGAAGTGAACCGGGCCCTACTCGAAGAAAATTAGTTAACTACTCTGGCCGGGAGCCAGGACCTCCATAATGCGGTTAAGGTCTTCGACGCTCGCAAATTCAATGCTCACTTTTCCCTTACGGACGCCAAGGGAGATCTTGACGTTGGTATCAAGTCGGTCGGAAAGCGAGGATGCCAAATAGTCGAGCCGCTCATGGCGGGCTCCAGGACGGGGAATGTTGTTCTTTGTCGGTTTCGCCGGATCCTGGTACAGCGTCACAGCTTCTTCCGTTGCACGGACCGACATTCCCTCCGCAACGATCTTCTGAGCCAGGCGCTCCATTGCGGCAGCGTCAGGAAGCGCCAGGAGGGCGCGCGCGTGGCCTGCAGACAGAACACCGGCCGCTACACGCCGCTGTACCAGCGGAGGCAGCTTGAGGAGCCGCAGGGTGTTCGAGACCTGCGGACGCGAACGGCCGATACGGTCCGCCAGCTGTTCGTGCGTGGTCCCAAAGTCTTCCAGGAGCTGCTGGTAGGCCGCAGCTTCTTCCAGGGGGTTGAGCTGGCTGCGGTGCAGGTTTTCCAGGAGCGCATCGCGAAGCAGGTCATCGTCGGTGGTGTCCCGGACGATTGCAGGGATGGTTTCGAGGCCAGCGGCCTGAACTGCCCTCCACCTGCGCTCACCCATAACGAGCTCAAAGGGCTCGCTACCTTCTTCGGTTGACTTCCGCACAACAATTGGCTGGAGGACGCCGATTTCACGTACCGAGTGAACGAGCTCAGCCATGTCGTCTTCATCAAAGACAGACCGCGGCTGTTTGCGGTTGGGATGGATGTCAGAGACCGGAATCTCTGCAAAGCGGACACCCGGCACTTCCACCAGATCAACGCCGTTGTCGTTCCATGCAGGAGTTTCATTGCGCCCATCGGTGGTACCTGCCAAAGCAGCCTCCTCCGGCGTGCCCGCCTGCTCCTGCCCTGCTTTGCCAGCATCGTCGACGCTGTCTGCCGGTGTAGCCGGTGCTTCCGTCTTGGCCTTAGCGGCAGCATTCGCCTTCGGTGCCGTCGTACCGGCTTGCGGCCCCTTGCTTGCAGCAGACTTGGCTGAAGGTTTGGCTGAGGAGGATTTGGAGGACGCAGCCGCAGCACGCTTCTCTTCCGCCGGCTTCGACGGCAGGGCGTCGGCTGCCTCCTCCAGAGGCTCGGTCTTCTTGCGTCCCTCAGGGAAAAAGAGATCTACCGGACGCGAGACGGTTGCAGCATTGCCCGACCCGTTGGCGGCGGCGGAACTTGGAATCAGCGCACCCAGACCGCGGCCCAGGCCGCGTCGTTTCTCGCTCATTGGTAATCCCTCCAGTGGTAGAGCCGGGCATCGGCAGGCTCCGGTCGTTGCAGTTTGAAGATTTTAGCGCTCTGCTATTTCAGCAGCGGCTTCCAGATAAGACAGGGCTCCACTGGAGGAAGGGTCGTACGTCATCACCGTCTGCTGGTAGCTTGGCGCCTCAGATATGCGTACCGAGCGCGGAACGACAGCAGACAGGACCTGGTCCGGGAAGTGCTGGCGTACCTCGGCCGCAACTTGGGCTGCAAGATTGGTGCGGCCGTCGTACATGGTCAAAAGGATCGTCGAGACAACCAGGTCAGCGTTCAGGTGCTTCTGGATCATCTCAATGTTCTTGAGCAGCTGGCTTAGTCCTTCCAGTGCGTAGTACTCGCACTGGATGGGGATGAGTACCTCGTTGGCTGCGCAGAAAGCGTTGACGGTCAGCAGTCCAAGGCTCGGCGGGCAGTCAATGAAGATGTAGTCGAGCCGCTGCTCGCCGTTCTTCTCGCGTGTTTTGGCATAAACGTCAATCGCACGCCGGAGCCGCTGCTCGCGGGCCACCAGGGAGACCAGCTCAATTTCCGCGCCTGCCAGGTGGATGGTGGCGGGCGCGCAGATCAGGTTCCCGATGTCCGGGCATGGCGCCACCACATCTGCGAGAGGGACGTCGTTGATCAGGACATCGTAGATGCTGTCCACGTCCGCGTGGTGTTCGATCCCCAGGGCAGTGGATGCGTTGCCCTGAGGGTCAATGTCGATGACCAGGACATTGAGGCCGGCCGCCGCAAGGGCCGCGGCAATGTTGACGGTGGTGGTGGTCTTCCCCACCCCACCCTTCTGGTTGGAGACCGTGAAGACACGGGTGTTCTCCGGCCGCGGCAGCTGGCGGCCTACCAACCGCTCACGCCGTTTCGTTTCGTGCGCAAGCTCCCGGGCTATGGGGCTTGAATCATCAATCGCATCGATTACATTCGCTCGCCCGCCAGCGGTTGTTTCACGTGAAACGGCTGCTGACTTGGAGGCGTTCGAAACCTTTTGCGGGTGAACTCCACCTCTACCGGGGGCCGCGAGAGGACCAGCGACAGAACGTGCTGACCCCAAAGACACAAACGGGGGTATCCGCTGTGTGGAGGCTTCACTACTGGTCACTGGGGCACACTCACTCTCGTTCAGCCAAATTTGCTGCCGTTGTCTAGCCTAACTGCTGGACCCGGCAGAGTTGGGCCACCGGGCCCGAACTAGGCCTTCTTTTGGGACTTGTTTACAACGATACGAACCACGGTGGTGGGTTCCTCCAGGAGGTTCTCACCAACAGTGAGAACTGACGTCTCCACACCCCCAAGCTTACGGATGGTCTTGGCGGCTTTTTCGATCTCGTCTGCCGCGCTGCGGCCCTTGATGGCAACCACTTCACCCTTGCCGGCAAGCAGGGGAATCGTCAGGCCGGCGAGGTTGCTAAGGGCGGATACGGCCCTTGCCGTCACCACGTCCGCCTCCACGTGGCCGACTGCCAGCTCAGCCCGGGTCCGCATGACCGTCACGTTGTCCAGCCCGAGGTCGTCAACCACTTCCTGGAGCCAAATCACCCTGCGTTCCAGTGGTTCGATGAGGGTCAGCTCCAGGTCGGGCCGCGCAATCGCGAGGCATAGCCCGGGCAGGCCGGCACCGCTGCCGACGTCGGCAACATGGCTCCCCTCAGGGATCTCACTTTCAATGACGGCGCAGTTAAGGACATGCCGGCTCCACAGGCGGGGGATCTCACGCGGACCGATCAGGCCCCGCTCCGTGCCGGAGGTGGCCAGGTGTTCCACATAACGCTTAGCCAGGTCCAAACGGTCGCCGAAGATCTTCTCCGCGGCGGCAAGTTCAGCCGGCGTGATGTCAACCATGATTAGCGGATCAGCCATTCTCTACTCGGCGGATACTACGATGTGGCGTCCAGCGCCTTCGCCCTCGGACTCGCTGACCAGTCCGAGGTCAGCGACAGCATCGTGGACGATTTTCCGCTCGTAGGCGCTCATCGGTTCCAGTGCCACCGGCTGGCCGCTTTCCTTCACTGAAGCTGCGGCGTCCTCGGCAACCTTCTGCAGATGGCCGGTACGCTCCTGGCGGTAACCGTTGATATCCAGCACCAGCCGGGAGCGGTTCTCCGTTGCGGACAGCACCGACAGGCGCGTGAGTTCCTGAAGGGCTTCGAGGACTTCGCCGTCCTCACCCACCAGGCTGTCCAGGGCATCGGACTCTTCTTCGGTCACGATGGAAATGTACGTGCGTCCGTTGCGGACCTCAATGTCGATGTCGCCATCGATGTCGGCGATGTCCAGGAGCTCCTCGAGGTAGTCCGCTGCAACGTCCCCCTCTTCCTCCAGGCGGCTGGCTGATGAGGCCCGGGGCAGGGAAGCCTCCCCGTTCTCGGACGCGTCCTGATCGTCGATGATCTCCTCGGACAGGGCGTGTTCGGTACTCTCGGCAGACATTACTTCTTCTTCCTGTTCTTGCGTTGTGGCTGGATGCGCTGGCCCTTTGCCTGGGCCACGGCCGCGGCGGCAGCAGCGTCCTCGGCGGCCTCGTCCTTCTTGCCGCCCAGGATGGGCAGCGCCGGAAGGCCCTTGGCAGCTCGGCGTTCGGCGAGGGCCTTTGCGGCGGGGGATCCGGGCGTCGGCATGCGGCGGATCACAAAGAACTGCTGGCCCATGGTCCACAGGTTGGTGGTGGTCCAGTAGATGAGAACGCCGATGGGGAAGTTGATGCCACCGACACCGAAGACGATCGGCAGGATGTAGAGCATCATCTTCTGCTGCCGCATGAACGGGCTGGCCATGGCCTCTTCGGACATGTTCTTGGCCATGATCTGCTTCTGCGTGATGAACTGCGAAGCCGTCATGGCGAGGATCATCACGATCGAAAGAATCCAGACCGCCACCACATTGCCTCCAGGAGGTGTCCCGTGAAGCAGGGTTGCAGACAGGGGAGCCCCGAAGATGGTGGACTGGTCAAACTGCACCACCTGTTCTGGGCTCATGGCGCCGATGCCCTCACCCTCGCGGCTTGCCGTCGAGATGCCGGACAGCACGGTGAACAGTGCGAAGAAGAACGGCATCTGGATCAGCATGGGAAGGCAGGCCGAGAACGGGTTGGTCCCGTGCTTCTTGTACATGGCCATCTGTTCCTGCGCCATTGCCTGGCGGGACAGCTGGTCGGTCTTGCCCTTGTACTTGTCCTGGAGCTTCTTCAGGTCGGGCTGCAGCAGCTGCATGCCGCGCTGGGCCTTGATCTGCTTAACGAACACGGGAATCAGGGCGGCACGGATCACCAGCACCAGGCCGATGATGGACAGCGTCCACGTCCAGCCGGAGGCTTCCGGCAGCCCAATGGCAGTCAGTCCCTCATGGAATCCCACCATGATGATGGACACAAGCCATTTGAACGGAAACATGATTGTTTCAAAGAAGTCCATACTTATCCCTATTCGTCAGGCCGCACTGCGGCCTTCTCCATCAGTCCGAGCAGCCAGGTACTTGTCCGGGTTGTTCAGCACAACAATTGTGGGGGTCTGGTGTTCCGGCCATTCCCGATGGCCGGCGGGGACATGGTCCACACCGCCGGCATTCCATGGGTGGCAGCGGCCGAGGCGCCGGACAGCGAGCCAGCTTCCCTTGACGGCGCCATGGACGGTGACAGCTTCCAGCGCATAGGCCGAGCAGGAGGGGAAAAACCGGCACACCTGGCCGTACAAGGGTGAAATCACCTTGCGGTAGGCCTTGAGAAGAAGAATGAGAAGGTTCCGGGGCAGGTTCCAGAGGAACAGCCCCACGGCTGCGGCACCACGTTGGAGAGAAGTAACGACGACGGCGGTGGCGTTACGCACGCGGTGTCCCCTCCTGTGTTGTACCGGCCGAATCCTTGGCAGCAGCCCTTGCGGGGCGGCCGGCCAACCGAACCATGGTCGATTCCAATGCGGCATTGTAATCCGACAGCAGCTGGTCCCAGCTGGCAGTTGCGGACGCCGGAAGCGCCCGGACCACTATGGCAAACCCGGTACCGTGCTCGCGCAGCGAGGCAGCACCTGCTTCTCTCAGTCTCCTCTTAACGAGGTTCCTGACCACAGCGTTCCCTACACTCTTGGAAACGATGAACCCGATCCGGCTGGGTTCGTCAGCAGCAATGGCTGCCGTATATAACACTACGTTCCGGCGTCCATTGCGGACACCGGAACGTACAGTTGTTGAAAAATCGGTTGCAGTCCTCAAACGGTTACGGGTGGCCAGCACCTTAAACTCGCAAAGAAATGTCTACCGACGAGTCAGTATTTAGGCCGACAGCTCGGTGCGACCCTTGCCACGACGGGCTGCCAGGATGGCACGGCCGGCACGGGTACGCATACGAAGGCGGAAGCCGTGCTTCTTGGCTCGACGGCGGTTATTCGGCTGAAAAGTCCGCTTGCTCACGTTAGTTACTCCAGTGGATCAAAGGTGCGCCCACCCGATCAGTATGGGGAAGAACTGGCCGACGCTAAGTTTTGTATATGCACGCTTCCCCCGGCTGCTCAAGCGCACTGCGCCTAAGAGATTCAGATGGGGCCAAAAAGCGGACACAAAGGACTTCACAACGTTAGGGCAATTCAAGGGCCAGAGTCAAACCGGGAGCCCCCTGTGCGGCTATCCCCAGCTGTGCCTAACCTGCCCCCGCAGCCTGTGGATGAAGTGGCTCACAGACCCGTTTTTCGAACCACACCGGTGTAATTATCCACAAGCTACTTGCCAGCTATCTTCTAGGCTTTTCATCCCCTAGAGTGGCCCAGTAGCCGATTATCCACGGACTGTGCATAACCCTGTGGATGAACCTGAATCCATCCTGGTTCATGACTCGCGGCTGCAGGCAATGCAGGCAAAGCAAGTTTTGAGGGAACCGATTGATGACAGTAGACGAAGCCAACCACGCCAATACTGTCGGAAGTTCCTGGCGGCGCGTTATCAGCCTGCTGGAGCAGGACCACCGCGTTTCACCACGGCAGCGGGGCTTTGTCATCCTTGCCCAGGCCCAGGGCCTGATCGGTTCCACCCTCCTGGTGGCCGTCCCCAACGAGCTCACCCGCGAAGTTCTCCAGACCCAGGTCAAGGATGCCCTGGACGATGCGTTGCACAACGTTTTCTCCGAAGACATCCGCTGCGCCATCGACGTCGATACCGACCTGGTTCCCATCCACACGGAGCCTGAACCCGTCGTCGTCGAGCCTTCCTTCTCCCCGGACCAGCTCATTGAGCAGAAGCCGCAGCCCATGCTGCCCAGCACGTCGCACGAGTTCGGCCGGCTGAACCCGAAGTACGTCTTCGATACCTTCGTCATTGGTTCGTCCAACCGCTTTGCCCACGCCGCCGCCGTCGCAGTGGCTGAAGCGCCCGCGAAGGCGTACAACCCGCTCTTCATCTACGGCGATTCGGGATTGGGGAAGACACACCTCCTGCACGCAATCGGCCACTATGCCCGCCGGCTCTACAGCGGCATCCGCGTCCGCTACGTGAACTCGGAAGAGTTCACCAACGACTTCATCAACTCCATCCGTGACGATGAAGGCGCCAGCTTCAAGACCACCTACCGCAACGTCGACGTACTGCTCATCGACGACATCCAGTTCCTCGCGGGCAAGGACCGGACGCTGGAGGAGTTCTTCCACACGTTCAACTCACTGCACAACAACAACAAGCAGGTAGTCATCACCTCGGACCAGCCGCCCAAGCTGCTGGCAGGGTTCGAGGACCGCATGAAGTCACGGTTCGAGTGGGGCCTGCTCACCGATATCCAGCCGCCTGAACTTGAAACCCGAATTGCCATCCTCCGCAAGAAGGCACTGAGCGAAGGCCTGTCCGCACCGGACGACGCCCTCGAGTACATCGCCTCCAAGATTTCCAGCAACATCCGGGAGCTCGAGGGCGCGCTGATCCGCGTCACCGCGTTCGCCAGCCTCAACCGCCAGCCCGTTGATGTGGCCCTTGCCGAGATGGTCCTCAAGGACCTCATCACCGACGACGGCGCCCAGGAGATCACGTCCAGCCAGATCCTGCAGCAGACCGCCGAGTACTTCAAGCTGAGCATGGAAGAGCTGTGCAGCAAATCGCGCACCAGGACCCTGGTGACTGCACGACAGATCGCCATGTACCTCTGCCGTGAGCTCACGGACATGTCCCTGCCGAAGATTGGCCAGGAACTTGGCGGCCGGGACCACACCACGGTGATCCATGCCGACAGGAAGATCCGCGAGCTGATGGCCGAGCGCCGTGTGATCTACAACCAGGTGACCGAGCTGACCAACCGCATCAAGCAGCAGCAGCGCGACTCGTAGTCCCCGCATCTATACCTTATTAACAGGTGCATGTGGATAAGCCTGTGGATACTTAAGGGGACAACCGCGGTTAATGGGCTTAAAACCCTTAAGGCGCCTGTGGATTCGAAAAATCGCGAAAAATGTTGTCCCCATCCACACCCTGTTTAAAACCTCCGCCGCCCACAGTCCATGAACAGGGCTTGACCGCCGGATCCTGCGGTCAGGGAGAGTTATCCACAGTTTCCACAGCAGTTATTAACACTACTAATCCCAAGAAATTGAAATCCCTCAAACAACAAGACCGGTCCGCCCTCCCGAACCTCTCCAGGCCAAGCGGCCCGAAGGGGGCCTGACTGACTTGGGGGATGGGTTAATCCCGGATCTTCCGGCTAAGCTGTCAGCAGCGCTCCCATCCTTGGGTTTTTGTGTGGTTCCTGCATCACGGACCATGCACCAGCACGGGCGGGGCAACAACTCTTCGGAACTCCCGGCGGGACGTTTCAGGAACATCAACGCAGCAGCAATGAAAGGCGGCACCCTTCCGTGAAGTTCAGAGTCGATCGGGACGTCCTGGCAGAAGCCGTCACCTGGACAGCCCGCTCGTTGTCTCCGCGGCCGCCCGTACCGGTCCTGTCCGGTTTGCTGTTGAAGGCCGAAGCCGGCACGGTGAGCCTCTCGAGCTTTGACTACGAGACCTCTGCTCGCCTGGAAATCACGGCGGACATCAGGGACGAGGGCACCATCCTGGTCTCCGGCCGGCTCCTCGCCGACATCTGCCGCAGCCTGCCTTCTGCTCCCGTCGACGTCGAAACCGACGGCAACAAAGTCACCCTCACCTGCCGCCGCAGCAGCTTCCACCTGGCCACCATGCCGGAGGCCGAGTACCCGCCGCTTCCCGCACTTCCGCCCATCAGCGGCACCGTTCCCGGTGATGCTTTCGCCCAGGCCGTATCGCAGGTGATCATCGCCGCGAGCAAGGATGACACTTTGCCCATCCTCACCGGGGTACGGATGGAAATCGAAGACGACCTCATCACGCTCCTCGCCACCGACCGCTACCGGCTGGCCATGCGCGAGGTCCCGTGGAAGCCGGTCACTCCCGGCATCTCAACCAGCGCACTGGTCAAGGCAAAAACCCTGAACGAAGTGGCCAAAACCCTCGGCAACAGCGGCGACATTCACCTCGCCTTGGCTGATGACGAAAGCCGGCTGATCGGATTCGAAAGCGGCGGCCGCACCACCACCTCGCTGCTGGTTGATGGCGACTACCCCAAGATCCGCTCACTCTTCCCGGACTCCACCCCGATTCACGCCACTGTGCAGACCCAGGAACTCGTGGAAGCAGTGCGGCGCGTCTCCCTCGTGGCAGAACGCAACACTCCGGTCCGCCTGGCCTTCACTCAGGGCCAGCTGAACCTGGATGCCGGCACGGGAGAGGACGCCCAGGCCTCCGAAGAGCTGGAGGCCCAGCTTTCCGGTGAGGACATCACGGTGGCCTTCAACCCGCATTACCTGGTGGAGGGGCTGAGCGTGATTGAAACCAAGTTCGTCCGGTTCTCCTTCACCACCGCGCCCAAGCCCGCCATGATCACGGCCCAGGCTGACGCCGATGGCGAGGACCAAGATGACTACCGTTACCTGGTGATGCCGGTCCGCCTCCCCAACTGAGTAGCGCCAAGTGTCGTTTTGGGCGCCTAAAACGACACTTACTGCTACTCAGTTCGGCAGCCTACGAATGTTCACGCCCCCTAGCGCAGAAAAGAGTTCCATCATGCACATTGGACTGATCGGCCTTGGCAAAATGGGATTCAACATGCGCGAACGGCTGCGCAAGGGCGGGGTTGAGGTCACCGGATATGACCGCAACCCGGACGTGACGGATGCCGGATCCATCGATGAGCTCCTGGCCGCGGTCCCCACGCCGCGGCTCATCTGGGTCATGGTCCCTGCCGGCGACATCACCGACGCCGTCATCAAGGAGTTGGGCGAAAAGCTCAGCGAGGGCGACCTTGTGATTGACGGAGGCAATTCCCGCTTCACCGAAGACCAGAAGCACGGCGAACTCCTGGCCGCCAAGGGGATCCACTTCGCGGACTGCGGAGTTTCCGGCGGAGTCTGGGGACTGCAGAACGGCTACGGTCTCATGGCCGGCGGAGACGCCGCGGACATTGAACGGGCGCTTCCTGTCTTCGACGCCCTGCGGCCCGAGGGGGACCGCGCGGACAGCTTTGTCCACGTGGGCGGAATCGGCGCAGGCCACTACGCCAAGATGGTCCACAACGGGATCGAATACGGCCTGATGCAGGCATACGCCGAGGGCTACCAGCTGCTGGCGTCCAAGGACATCATCAGTGACCTGCCCGGAACGTTCCGCGCCTGGCAAAAAGGCACCGTGGTCCGGTCCTGGCTGCTGGACCTCCTGGTCAAAGCCCTCGATGAGGATCCGGGCCTGCAGAACATCGACGACTACGTCGAGGATTCCGGTGAGGGCAGGTGGACCGTGGAAGAAGCGATTGCCAATGCCATTCCGGCGCCGGCCATCACAGCGGCGCTGTTCGCCCGGTTCGAGTCCCGCGAGGACAGTTCCCCTGCCATGAAGATGGTGTCCGCGCTGCGCCACCAGTTCGGCGGCCACGCCACCCGTCCCGCCAAGTAATACCCCACCAGGGAACCATGAGGTTCCCGGATTGCCGGAAAGCCGCGTGTACCTAGAACACCTCTCCCTGACTGACTTCCGCAGTTACGCCCAGGTGGACCTTGCCCTGGGGCCGGGTGTCACCGTCCTGGTGGGATACAACGGAATCGGCAAAACCAACCTGATGGAGGCCGTCGGCTACTTGGCCACCCTCAGCTCACACCGCGTCAGCTCGGATGCTCCCCTCCTGCGGTTTGGGACGGAGCGTGCGCTGGTCCGGGCAAGGCTGGTCCGTGGGGAACAGATCACTGTCCTGGAACTGGAAATCAACGCGGGGCGGGCCAACCGCGGACGCATCAACCGCAGCAACCCGGTGCGGGCACGCGACCTCCTGGGTATCTGCCAGACAGTACTTTTCGCGCCGGAGGACCTGGCGCTGGTAAAGGGCGATCCTTCCAACCGCCGCCGTTTCCTCGACGAGCTGCTGGCCAGCCTCGTTCCACACCACGCCGCCGCCCGCAGCGATTACGACCGCGTCCTGAAGCAGCGCAACGCCCTGCTGAAATCTGCCCGCGCCGGAAAATTCACGCCCGCCCATGAGGCAACCCTGGACGTGTGGGACCAGCACATGGCCAAGGCGGGGGCCGAACTGCTGCACGCGCGCCTTGAGTTGGTTGAACGTCTGCGGCCGCACCTGGGCCGCGCGTATGCGGAACTGACTGACGCGTCAAAACCGGCCGACGCCGTCTACCGTTCCAGCCTCCAGAACCAGATGGACGACGACGGCGCCCCGCTGGTCCGGGCCCCCGGCACCAGTGCCGGGGGTACTTCAGCTGACGTGGAGGACCTGCGGCAGTTCTCCGTGGAACAGCTCGCGGACCGGTACATCAAGGCCTTCGCAGATTCGCGCCGCAAGGAGATAGAGCGGGGCATTTCGCTGGTGGGTCCGCACCGTGACGAACTGGAACTCGTCCTGGGCAACGCCCCGGCCAAGGGCTATGCATCCCACGGTGAAACCTGGTCCATGTGCCTGTCCCTTCGGCTCGCCTCCTATTACGTGATGCTGGATGACACCCGGACCGGAGGGTCTGCCCCCATCTTGATCCTGGACGACGTTTTTGCGGAGCTGGACGTCCAGCGCCGGCGTAAACTGGCCGCAATAGTCTCCGGCGCGGAACAGGTCCTGGTGACCGCCGCCGTCGACGCCGACATCCCGGAAGAGCTCTCCGGACGGCGGGTGAAAGTCATCCCGGGAGGTATTGATGAGCAGGGACAATGAGAAAGGCGGCGGGCTCCAGCCCGGCCGCGACCCCGACAACATCGATGCTCCCCAGGTTGCCCTGAACAGGATGCGGGAGGCCGCCGCGGCGCGGGGCGAGATCCGCAGGACGGCATCCCGCCCGGGTTCCGCCAAAGCCAAGAAGGGCATCCGGGACACTCGCGGCTTCAGCCAGTTCCACGCCAGCGGCCGCGACCCCCTCGGATTGGGCAAGGTGGTAGGGCGGCTTGTGGCCGAACGCGGCTGGACCTCGCCCGTGGCGGTGGGATCCGTCATGGCGGAATGGGCCACGTTGGTTGGCCCCGAAATTTCGGCCCACTGCACGCCCGAAAGCTTTACCGACACCACCCTCCACGTCCGTTGCGACTCAACCGCCTGGGCCACCCAGCTCCGGCTCCTCAGCACCAGCCTGCTGGAGAAGTTCCGGGTGGAGCTGGGCGACGGAGTGGTGACGAAGATCCAGGTTTTGGGCCCCTCCGCACCGAGCTGGCGCAAGGGCGGCCGGTCCGTCAACGGACGGGGTCCCCGCGACACCTACGGGTAGCGCCGGCAGTGGACTCTTGAAAATCGACATAACGGCGTGTAGAGCCCTGAAAGGGCGGGAGGGTGTATAGGCACCCGGAGGCCGTCCTGCCAGCGCGCCCTAGGCGTGGCCAACGGCCTCCCGCAGGCACACCACTGCCCGCGGAAGGCCCCGGAATGCGGGGAATTAGCCGCCAGCACGGTAGAATCGTTGTAGATAACTGGGCGCGGGTGAACGTTGACTGGGTCCGTTCTCCGCGCGTTTTAAGCCCGCGGAGCGCGGCTCCACCGTCAGCCATACATCGGCGCTACAAGTTTGTGCCTGTTGGCGGATGACTTCCTGCGGTAACCGGGGAAGGAGTCGGCCGGCCATTATCGAGAACAGAGGAGTCGACAGCGCCTGTGGCTAACGACAATACAGATATTCTGGCAGCCGAACCCGCAGTCGAGGATGCCCGTACGCCTGACACCCCGGCCGCATCAGGGACGCAGCGCGAATACGGCGCCAGCGACATCACTGTCCTTGAAGGCCTGGAAGCCGTCCGGAAACGGCCAGGCATGTACATCGGCTCCACCGGACCCCGCGGACTCCACCACCTTGTCTATGAGGTTGTGGACAACTCCGTGGACGAGGCCCTGGCCGGCTACTGCACGCACATCGAGGTTGTCCTTCAGGCCGACGGCGGCGTGAAGGTCGTGGACGACGGCCGCGGCATCCCCGTGGACATGCACCCCACGGAACACAAGCCCACGGTTGAAGTAGTCATGACCATCCTGCACGCCGGCGGAAAGTTCGGCGGCGGCGGATACGCCGTCTCCGGAGGGCTCCACGGCGTGGGTATTTCCGTAGTGAATGCCCTGTCCAGCCGGGTGGATACCGAAGTACGGCGCCAGGGGCACGTCTGGCGCATGTCCTTCGCGGACGGCGGCAAGCCCCAGGGCAGCCTGGTCAAGGGCGAAGAGACAGACCGCACCGGCACCACCCAGACGTTCTACCCGGATCCTGCCATCTTCGAAGTCACCGAGTTCGACTTCGAGACGCTCCGGGCCCGCTTCCAGCAGATGGCCTTCCTCAACAAGGGCCTCCGCATCACGCTCACGGACGAGCGCACCTCCGCTGAAGCGGACGGCGACGCCGACCTTGACCTGGACGCCGTGGCGACGGAGGGCGAGGTCAGTGCGGAGCACCGCACCGTGGTGTACCAGTACGACGACGGCCTGCTGGACTACGTCAAGCATCTGAACTCGGGCAAGAAGGTGGATGTGGTCCATGAGGACGTCATCGCCTTCGAAACCGAGGACAAGGATCGGAAGATCGCCCTCGAAATGGCCATGCAGTGGACCAACGCCTACTCCGAGAGCGTGCACACGTACGCCAACACCATCAACACCCACGAGGGCGGAACCCACGAAGAGGGCTTCCGGGCCGCGATGACGTCCCTGATCAACCGCTACGCGCGCGAGAAGGGGATCATCAAGGAAAAGGACGACAACCTGACCGGCGATGACATCCGCGAAGGCCTCACCGCCGTCATCTCCGTGAAACTCGCCGAACCCCAGTTCGAAGGCCAGACCAAAACCAAGCTCGGCAACTCTGAGGTCAAGGGCTTTGTGCAGCGCGTGGTCACCGACGGCCTGGGCGACTGGCTGGAGCGCAACCCCGGCCCTGCCCGGGACGTCATTCGCAAGGCGATCTCCGCAGCGCAAGCCCGCATGGCCGCACGCAAGGCCCGGGACAACGCCCGCCGCAAGAGCCCCCTGGAATCCTTCGGCATGCCCGGCAAACTCTCCGACTGCTCCTCGAAGAACCCGGAGAAATGCGAGGTCTACATTGTGGAGGGCGACTCCGCCGGCGGTTCCGCCAAGCGCGGCCGCAATCCGGAGACCCAGGCCATCCTTCCCCTCCGCGGCAAGATCCTGAACGTGGAACGGGCACGCCTGGACAAGGCGCTGGGAAACGCTGAAGTCCAGTCCATGATCACTGCCTTCGGCACGGGCATCGGCGAGGACTTCGACCTCTCCAAGCTGCGGTACCACAAGATCGTCCTGATGGCGGATGCCGACGTGGACGGCCAGCACATCACAACCCTGCTGATGACCCTGCTGTTCCGCTACATGCGGCCCCTGATCGAGAACGGCTACGTCTACCTGGCGCAGCCGCCGCTGTACCGCATCAAGTGGTCCAACGCCGCGCACGACTACGTCTACAGCGACCGCGAACGCGACGCCAAACTCGTGGCCGGCCAGGCCGCCGGACGCCGCATCCCCAAGGACAACGGCATCCAGCGCTACAAGGGCCTCGGCGAAATGGACTACACCGAGCTGTGGGACACCACCATGGACCCGGACCACCGCACGCTGCTGCAGGTGACGATGGACGACGCCCTCGCCGCCGACCAGATCTTTTCCGTCCTCATGGGCGAGGACGTCGAGTCACGCCGCAACTTCATCCAGCAGAACGCCAAGGACGTCAGGTTCCTCGATATCTAGGACAGAGTCCGGCAGATATTCGGTTACTGACATATACCTGAAACGGAATTTAATATGAGCGACGAAACACCCGAGAACCCGGCCCCCGAGGACGGCACTCCGGACACCGTTCTTGAAGGCGATGTGCTGATAGACCGCGTGGAGCAGGTGGACCTGCAGACTGAAATGCAGCGGTCCTACCTCGACTATGCAATGGCTGTCATTGTTGGCCGTGCCCTCCCCGATGTCCGCGACGGACTGAAGCCCGTGCACCGCAGGGTGCTCTACGCAATGTTCGACGGCGGATACCGTCCGGACCGCTCCTTCAACAAGTGCGCCCGCGTGGTGGGCGAGGTCATGGGCCAGTACCACCCCCACGGCGACACCGCGATCTACGATGCACTGGTCCGCCTGATCCAGGACTGGACCATGCGCTACCCGCTGGCCCTCGGCCAGGGCAACTTCGGGTCCCCGGGCAATGACGGCGCTGCTGCCCCGCGGTACACCGAAACAAAGATGGCTCCGCTGGCCATGGAGATGGTCCGTGACATCGACGAGGAAACCGTCGACTTCCAGGACAACTACGACGGCAAGAACCAGGAACCCACCATCCTGCCCGCCCGTTTCCCCAACCTCCTGGTGAACGGCTCCTCAGGTATCGCCGTCGGCATGGCCACCAACATTCCGCCGCACAACCTCCGCGAAGTAGCCGACGGCGTGCAGTGGTACCTGGCCAACCCCACGGCCAGCCGCGAGGAACTGCTGGAGGAACTCCTGCTGCGGGTCAAGGGCCCCGATTTCCCCACCGGCGCCACCATCCTGGGCCACAAGGGCATCGAGGACGCCTACCGGACCGGCCGCGGTTCGGTCACCATGCGCGCCGTGGTGAACGTGGAGGAACTCCAGGGCCGCACCTGCCTGGTGGTTACTGAGCTTCCGTACCAGGCCAACCCGGACAACCTGGCCATCAAGATCGCTGAACTTGTCAAGGACGGCAAGATCCAGGGCATCGCGGACCTCCGCGACGAAACCTCGGGCCGTACCGGGCAGCGGCTGGTGATCGTGCTTAAGCGCGACGCCGTGCCCAAGGTGGTGCTGAACAACCTCTACAAGCACACAGAACTGCAGAGCAACTTCTCCGCGAACATGCTGGCCATCGTTGACGGCGTTCCCCGGACGCTGAGCCTGGACGCCTTTATCCGGCACTGGGTAACCCACCAGCTTGACGTCATTGCCCGCCGCACCCGGTACCGGCTGCGCAAGGCCGAGGAAGAAGCCCACATCCTGCGGGCGCTGCTGAAGGCACTGGACATGCTGGATGAAGTGATCGCCCTCATCCGCGCCTCCAACACCACCGAAGCCGCGCGTGACGGACTGATGGAACTGCTGGACATCGACGAACTGCAGGCCCGGGCCATCCTGGACATGCAGCTGCGCCGCCTTGCCGCCCTTGAACGCCAGAAGATCCAGGACCGGCACGCCGAACTCGAAGCCCTGATCGCCGAATACAACCAGATCCTTGGCTCGGAGCAGCGCCAGCGCGAGATCATCAGCACCGAGCTTGGCGAGATCGTAGACAAGCACGGGGATGACCGCCGCACCAAGATCCTCATGGGCTTTGACGGTGACATGTCCATGGAGGACCTCATTCCCGAAGAGGAAATGGTGGTCACCATTACCCGGGGCGGCTACGTCAAGCGCACCCGCAGCGACAACTACCGGTCCCAGCAGCGCGGCGGCAAGGGCATCAAGGGTGCACAGCTCCGTGGTGATGACGTGGTGGAGCACTTCTTCGTCACCACAACGCACCACTGGCTCCTCTTCTTCACGAACCTGGGCCGCGTCTACCGGGCAAAGGCGTACGAACTGATGGAAGCCGGCCGCGACGCCAAGGGCCAGCATGTGGCAAACCTGATGGCATTCCAGCCGGACGAGCACATCGCCCAGGTCCTGGACCTGAAGGACTACCAGCAGGCTCCCTACCTGGTGCTTGCAACCAAGCGCGGGCTGGTGAAGAAAACCCGCCTGGAGGATTACGACACCAACCGCTCCGCCGGCGTTATTGCCATCAACCTCCGCGACGGGGATGAACTGGTGTCCGCGCAGCTGGTGTCCGAAACGGACGACCTCCTGCTGGTGTCCCGCAAGGGCCAGTCCATCCGCTTCACCGCAACAGAGGATGCGCTGCGCCCCATGGGACGGGCAACCTCCGGCGTCACCGGCATGAAGTTCCGCGAAGAGGATGAGCTGCTGGCCGCCAACGTGGTGACCGACGGCTCCTACGTCTTCATCGTCACCGAGGGCGGTTACGCCAAGCGGACGGCAGTGGAGGAATACCGGCTCCAGGGCCGTGGCGGACTGGGCATCAAGGTGGCCAAGCTCGCGGAAGAACGCGGCGACCTGGTGGGGGCACTGATTGTCCAGGAAGAGGACGAGGTGCTGGTGGTCATGGAGGGCGGCAAGGTGGTCCGCTCCTCGGTTGCCGGCGTCCCCGCCAAGGGACGTGACACCATGGGCGTCATCTTTGCCAAGCCGGACAAAAATGACCGGATTATCGAGGTGGCACGCAACAGCGAACGGGGTCTTGAGGGCGAGGAATCGCTGGAGGATGACGTAACGTTGGCTGAAGATGGCGGATCCCCCGAGGATTCCACCAGCCCAGCAGTGGCAGATGAATCACCGGCCGTTGAGTCAGAGGACGCCTCGGGCGACGCTGAGCCGAACGAAGACTACACGGAGGTAACGAGTGAGTAATCCCGACTCATTTCCCAAGTCGAACAGTGCCGTTCCCGACGGCAACCGGCCCTCGGCCGCACCCCGGGTAAACGCCCCCGTTCGTCCGCAGCAGCGCCCGGCCGCGCCCGCCGCCGCACCCGGGCAGCGCCCGGCTGTTCCCGGCCAGCGTCCCGGGCAGGGCCAGAACGAACGTCCCGCAGGCCAGCCCGGCCAGCGCCCGGTGCAGGGCCAGCCCGGCCAGCGGCCCGCGGCAGCCGGCCAGCGTCCTGCAGGTGCTCCGGGCCAGGGCAATCCAGGCCTTGTGAAGCCTGCTCCGAAAGCAAAGGTCCGGCGCGCGCGGCTGCTCATCAGCAAGGTGGACCCGTGGTCTGTCCTGAAGATGGCCTTCCTGCTGTCCGTGGCGCTGGGAATCGTCACGGTTGTGGCCGCCATTGTCCTGTGGACCGTCCTTGACCTGACTGGGATCTTTGACCAGGTGGACAGCCTGCTGGGCACGCTGTCCGGCTCCGAGGGCGGCGGCTTCGAGCTGAAGAAGGTGGCTTCCCTGGGCCAGGTGGCATCCTTCGCCACCATCATCGCTGTGGTGAACGTGGTCCTGCTGACTGCGCTTTCCATGCTTTCCGCTGTGCTTTACAACATCTCGGCCACCCTGGTGGGCGGCGTCGGCGTTACCCTCACGGACGACTAAGGTCCAGTTTCCGCAGGCCTGACAGCTGCGGAAAGGCCCGATTTGAGATCGGGCCGGGATGTGCTGTAAAGTCATGTCTCGGCCCGATGAGGCATCGGGGCGTATAGCTCAGGCGGTTAGAGCGCTTCGCTGATAACGAAGAGGTCCCAGGTTCAAGTCCTGGTACGCCCACGGAACCTGTGCAGGTTCAAGTGTAGGTCTGGATTGCGTAACCCGCAGCCGGACCGGAACGGGGAGCATGTGAAGAAGTTGCTTGTATTGGCAGCGGCAATCGCAGGCGTCCTGCTCTACCGGAAAGCACAGGAATCCGAGGCCCGGAAAGATGTCTGGAGCAAGTCAACCGACACGGTGGACTAGCCCCGGCGCCCGAACGGGAGCTGGTCAAAGGCTCCTTGGTTCTAGGGTATGATTGACGGGTTGCTTCTTATGGGGGCATGGCGCAATTGGTAGCGCACCTGCTTTGCAAGCAGGGGGTTCGGGGTTCGAGTCCCCGTGCCTCCACCATAGGAAAGTCCCGGTCAGCGGAAATGCTGGCCGGGACTTTTGTTTTGGTGGTCGGAATGCGCAAATGTCCTGTCCGGCTGTGCATATGTCCGGCCCGGCTGCGCATTAGGGTGGTCCAGTGAACTTCTTTCTCGCGGCCGTCGGCGTTTTGGGTGTCGCCTCATCCGGCCCGTTGATTGCTGCCACCCTTGGGGCCACAACCGTCAGTGCCCTGGCCATAGCATTCTGGCGCAACGCCATCGGCGCCGCCGTGATGGCTTCCCCCACCCTCATCCGGGAGCCCAGGCAATTCGGCAGGATCACCCGGCGGGAGTTCCGTTGGTGCCTGCTGGCCGCCGTCGCGTTGGCCCTGCATTTCGCCTGCTTCATCACCTCCCTGCAGCTGACCTCTGTTGCCGCCGCTACAGCCCTGGTCTGCCTGCAGTCGGCCTGGATAGCCGTCTTCCAGCTATTCCGCGGCACCCGCTACCGGTGGCAGGTGCTGGTTGGACTCGGCATCGCCTTTGGCGGCGTGGTTGCCATCACCGGATTCGACATGGGGTCGTCGCCGGATGCCCTGCTCGGTGACCTGCTGGCTGTTGCCGGCGGGGCGCTGGCCGGCCTCTACACACTGGCAGGAGGAAAGGCCCGGCAAAGCATGACGACGGGCACCTACACCACGCTCTGCTACGGCATGTGCGCAGCCCTGGTCGCCGTCCTGGCACTCCTGGGCAGGCAGCCCCTGGTGGGATTCGAAGCCGCGGGCTGGCTGGGGATCCTGGCCATCACGATCTGTGCGCAACTGGTGGGGCATACCGCGTTCAACCACCTGCTGGCCACCATGAGTCCGCTCCTGGTCTCCATGATCATCCTCTTGGAGATCCCGGGCGCCGCGCTGCTCGCCGCGGTCTTCCTCCACGAAACCCTTCCCGCGGGTACCTACGGCGGCCTCGGCCTCATCCTGGCGGGACTCGCCGTGGTGGTGCTGGGCCAGCGGTCCGGGAAAAGCACGCGCCCAGGAAGGACAGCGGCAAGCGGCCGGGAGGAACCGCCGTCGGACCGTCCGCTCGCTGAGCTGGGGACTGACTGACGGCGTCGCCCCGGGTCCTTTACTGACCGCCGCGGCGCACAGGCTGGGCGGTGTTCACCGTGTGGATGGCCCGGAGGAGCTTGGCGGGGAAGTACACCGAGAAGAACACCACCATGGGAGCCTTCAGTGCCATCTTCTTGACGTTGTGGGCTTTATAGGTCCGGTCAAAGCGGGTGACGTAGTAGCGGTAGTCCCGCGGTGAATCCTCAAGCCTGCGGGCAGACATTCCGGACACCATCTGCGGGCAGTACTGGATCTTGAGATCGTTCTCGGCCAGATGCAGGGACAGGTCGATGTCCTCGTGCATCTCGTCCCTCTCGTCACGGCAGGTCTCCGCCCGGATGATGTCCCACGCGGTGGAACGCAGGGCCATGTTGGAGCCGAAGAGGAAGTGGTACTGGTGCTTGGCCAGTTTCAGCATGAGCTGGCGCATTTTGTCGTCCGCTTTGAGCCCGAACCGGCGCATCGGCATGTCGTAGTAGACCACCGGGCCGGTGGCTGCCTGGACGGAGTGGTCGAGGAAGGCTTTCTGCACCTGCTCCACCCAGTCCGGCTCCACGACCGAATCGGCGTCGATCCTGCCCAGGACGTCCCCGGTGGCGTTGTCCAGCCCGAAGTTCCGGGTGGGGATGAGCCCCTGTTCCTTGTCCTGGCTGAGCAGGATGATGGGGCTTTCCGGGTATTCAAGCTGCATCTGCTGCACAATGCGGGCCGTGCGGTCCTTGGACAGGTTGTCCACAACCACGATTTCGTGGGCCGGGACGGACTGGTAGATGGCAGCTATGAGGCACTGCCGGATGACGCTTTCCTCGTTGTACGCCGGAATGACAATGGACACGCGGGGCAGGTCTGCTGCGTCGTTCAAGGCATCCCCAGAGGATTGTTCGGCTGGCATCGGTTCAAATCTAGCACCGAACCGCTGTCCGGCCCCGGACCACAGTAACCATCGGAGACGGGAAAAGGGCCCCGCCTTGCGGCGGAGCCCTTTTCGGCTGCTGCTCCGGCCCCCAAACGCGGGCCGGAGACATCAGGACTGTTGAATCAGGACTGCGAAGCGCCCTTGTCACCGTTGCCGATGTTGGAGGCGATGTTCTTGGTGGCGGTCTTCGCGTCCGTGGCGGTCTTCGTTGCGCTGTCCGCAGCGTCCTCGGCCACGTGCTTTGCCTTCTCGCCGGTTTCCTCGGCCTTGTCCCCGGTGGCGGACCCGGTGGTTGCCGGAGCAGCCGCGGCGGGCGCGGTTGCCGGTACCTCCTGGACCTCGTTCACCGTGGTGGCCGGCACTGGCGCAGGCGTCGGTGTTACCGGTGAGGGGGTCTTCCAAGGGTCTTCGACCGGCTTGGAGGCCTTCCAGGCTGCGACGCCGGCGGCTACCGCGGCAGCGATCACACCGAAAACCAGCCAGCCGCGCTTCTTCTTGGGGGGTTCCGGCTGTGCAAGCTGGATGCCCACGGTGCGGCCGGCCTCGGTTGCTGCTGCCTTCAGCTGCGTGCCGGTGGTCTGTGCCTGCTCCTGGAGGGCGTGGATGATTCCCACGTCGCCAAGTTTGTGGGCCACGGCATCGACCCTGGCCGGGGCATTTTCCAGGGTGCGGTGCACGGCCACGGATGCGGTACCAATCTGGTCCGAAAGGCGCGGCAGGTATTCCACAACCACGCGGTCACGGGCGTTGAGGATCACCGGAGTGGCCTTGTCCAGCGCCTCGTGCAGGCGGGGGGACGCACTGTCCACGGCGTCGTTGATCTTCGGAGCCAGCTGGGCCAGGCCATCCTGGATGCGCGGGGTCACGGTGGCAACACCGTCGGCCAGGTTGTGGGCCGCGGACTTCAGGCCCTCCTGGACCTTCGGGGACGCGGTGTCCAGGCCATGCTGGAGACGGTCAATGGCTGCTTCCACACGGGGGGTTGCCCAATCCTTGGCATTCTCTACTGCGCTGGTGACTGACAGTTCAAGGTCACGGGCAATACGGTCCGACTTCTTCACAACTACCTCCCGATTAATGTGACGGTTCTGTGGTTAGCCTACGTGGCTTGGTGTTCACCTGCTATTCCCCCAGCGGATTTTAGGAGGATTTCACCCAGCGCGGAACTGCGGCGGCAGCCGTTCCCTCCATAGACCGCCGTGGAAGAATAGGCCCTATGACTGCCATAGCAACTGCAAAAGCAACCATCCACACCAGCCTCGGCGACATCGTCGTCAACCTCTTCGGCAACCACGCCCCCAAGACGGTCAAGAACTTCGTTGGCCTCGCCACGGGTGAGCAGGCATGGACCCACCCGGAGACGGGCGAAGAGAAGAATGGTACGCCGCTGTACAACGGCACCATCTTCCACCGCATCATCAAGGACTTCATGATCCAGGCCGGCGATCCGCTGGGCCGCGGAACGGGCGGACCCGGCTACCGTTTCGATGACGAGATCCACCCCGAACTCAGCTTCAACCAGCCCTACAAGCTGGCCATGGCGAACGCCGGCATCCAGATGGGCAAGGGCACCAACGGCTCGCAGTTCTTCATCACCACCATTCCCACGGACTGGCTGCAGGGCAAGCACACCATCTTCGGCGAGGTGGCGGACGACGACTCCAAGAAGGTCGTTGACGCCATCGAAGGTGTCCGCACCGGCATGGGCGACCGTCCGGTAGAGGACGTCACCATCAACAGCATCGACATCGAACAGCTGTAATACCGCACCATGAGCTACGGAATTCCGGCGGCTGAGCCGTCCGCCCAGGTTCCGGTGTGCCCGCGGCACCCGGACCGGCCCTCCTACGTCCGCTGCCAGCGCTGCGGACGACCGGCCTGCCCCGACTGCCAGCGGGCGGCCGCCGTCGGATTCCAATGCGTTGACTGCGTCAACGAGACAAAACGTACGACGCCGGAGGTGCGGACCGTCTATGGCGGCGCCGTAGCTGCGGGCAAACCACGGGTGACGTTCGGGATCATCGCCGCCTGCGCGGTGATGTATGTACTGCAGTGGCTGGTGCCTAACGATGCCATCTACCAGGCCTTGGGCTTCGCCAACATTTATTCCGAACCCCGCTGGGGCCAGTTCGAACCGTGGCGAATGCTTACAGCAGCATTCCTGCATTCGCAGGGGTTTATCCTCCACATCGCGCTGAACATGTACATGCTGTGGATCTTCGGCCAGGCACTCGAGCCGCTCCTGGGCCGGATCCGGTTCCTGGCGTTGTACCTTTTGTCAGCGGTGGGCGGCTCTGTTGGCTACCTTCTGCTGACTCCCCTCTATACACCTGGCCAGCCGCTGTACGGGGTGGTCGGTGCTTCGGGTGCCATCTTCGGCCTCTTCGGGGCCATGCTGCTGGTGCAGCGCCACCGCGGCGGTGACACCCGGCAACTGTGGGTCCTCATCGCCATCAACGGAGTGATCGGTTTCCTCATCCCCCAGATCGCCTGGCAGGCGCACCTTGGCGGACTCATCACCGGCGGACTCTGCGCGGCCGTGCTGGCCTACACCCCGCGCGGCCCGCGGCAGCGGCTCCTCCAGGCCGCAGGACTGGCAGCGGTACTGGCCCTGCTGATAGCCGTCAGCTGGGTGAGGATTTCCCTCTAAGCGCATCACGCCCAACCGGGCAGCCCGACCCAATCCACCAGAAATCCCGCCGTCCTGCAGGACGGCGGGATTTTTGTTTTCCACAGCCCTTATCCACAATGTTGGTAACTTACAGCTTTGTAGTTCATCCCCGGGACCCTCCCATACCCCTGATTCGCGGCTGTTTTCCCCAGAACCTGGGCGTTTTTCTCCACAGCTGTGGATAACCTCTGGGGATATGGGTGTGTTTAAGTGGACAAACCGGCCTCCGGAGGGCGTTCTGTGGATAACTGTGGGAAAGTCCTTTCCTGAGGGGTTCGCATCGCCCTCGAGGACATGGCTATCAACACAGTTATTCACACTGTTAATAAACAACACGGCTGTAGTTCACCCGCCCGGATCTCCCCGCATCGCAGCGTACGGGCCTCTGCGGTCCACGGTTGCCCACGCAGTATCCACATCTGTGGATAACTTGTGGGTATCGTCTTGTTGGTAAGTGGATAAGTAACGAGCGCCTACCCTTGCTCTGACGCCACTTTTCCGACAGGAGGGTCCATGACCGTGACCACCAAGCACATCTTCCTCGACAAGCAGCACCCCGCGGTGTGGCGGGCGCTCAATGGCCTGGGACTCAAGGTCAAGGAGGCAGCGCAGGAAGCGGGGATGGAGCCCAGGACGATGGAGCTCCTGCATGTGCGGATCTCGCAGCTCAACGGTTGTGCCTACTGCCTTGACCTCCATGTGCGGGATGCGGTGAAGGCAGGAGAGACTCCCCAGCGCCTGGCCGTCCTGCCGGCGTGGCGGGATACCTCACTGTTCACCGACAAGGAGCGTGCCGCCCTGGCACTGGCTGAGAGCATCACGGAACTCCCCGGCCACCGCTCACAGGAGCAGGAGGAGGCCTTTGCAAGGGAGCACCTCACAGAGGAGGAATTCTCCGTGGTCAGCTGGCTGGCGATTGCCATGAACGCCTTCAACCGGGTGTCGATCACCAGCCACCACCCGGTCCGCAAAGAGCGCTAAATCCGGACAAGGCCTATCCCCGTACGTTATCCACAGGTATTCCACACTGTTAATAACTGCGTCCTGAATGCAGGTTTAGTCTCTGGCGCCTCCGCGGCAGGGATCGGCACGCCCGGCTGCCGGGAAAGGACCTTTGGCTGTGGATAAGGTTGCCAACAGCTGGGGAAAGCGGGAGGGCGCCACGCGGTGCGGCCGCTGGCGGCGCATTTCCCGGGTTCGTCGGCCCGGCGTCTCCGTCTACCTTGCGTCCGGCCAGATTCCGGAGGATCCCCGCCGGTGGCTTCCCAGCAAATGGGTATCCACCATTCCGATGGCTTCCATGAGGGCGAACATGGTGGTGGGACCTACGAAGGCGAAGCCTCTTTTGCGGAGGGCCTTGGAAAGGGCGATGGATTCCGCGGACTGGGTGGGGATGTCCGCATGGGTCCGGGGGCGGGGAGTTGACTCGGGCTGGAACTGCCACACGAAATCCACCAGGCCGCCGTCCTGCCGCAACGACAGCGTCGCGTGGGCATTGGTGACCGCGGCACGTATCTTCAGCCGGTTCCGGACAATACCGGCGTCCTGGAGCAGCCGCTCGACGTCGGCCTCCGTGAACTGTGCAACGGCGTCGGGGTTGAAGCCGGCAAAAGCGGTCCGGAATGCGGGGCGCTTGCGGAGGATGGTGGCCCAGGAGAGCCCGGCCTGGAAACCCTCCAGGCAGATGCGCTCGTAGAGGCCCTGCTCATCCCGGACGGGCATGCCCCATTCATGGTCGTAGTAATCCCGCAATAAGGGGTCCGAGGAGGCCCATGGAGGCCGGGCCAGGCCGTCGCCGCCCAGCAGGACGCCGTGATCGTCAGGAGGCATGCGTGTCCCGGGGGTAAGTTCAGGCCTCACGGCCGTCCAAAAAGGAACCTATGAGCGCCAGCGGGTGGTCATCAGGAATCCGATAATGGCGATGCCGAAACCAGCCACGATGTTCCACGACTCCCATGCCTGGACGGGAAAGCGTCCTTCGCTGATGTAAAACGTGATGATCCAGAACAGGCCGATGATCATGAGGCCGAACATCACGGGCTTGAACCACACCGGGTTCGGCTTGTACGTCTGGGACGAAGCCTGTGGGGCGCTGCTGGCAGTTTTCTTGCGCGGCTTTGACTCGGGCACTGGCTCTCCTTGGCGGGCTGAGGCAAGCTCGGCGTTCCGGGCTTGGTATCCTGCAAGAAGGAAATTGCCAGCGGTCTGCGCGATCTTGGTCAAATCTGGATTCTTACTAGCAGCCAATTCTAGCCGTAGTTCATGGGCCGCCGGTGCCCGATGGAACCGCCCCGAGGAGAACGCGTGGTGTTGCAGGAAAAGGCGGGCCGAGCCGCTGCGGCGCCTGCCGGCGTCGTACTTCTGCGTGGAGCAGTCCAGGTGGTTGGCGAGCTGCTCATCACCGCCGGCATCGTCCTCCTGTTGTTCGTTGCGTGGCAGCTGTGGTGGACCAACGTCGAATCGGATGCCAGGCAAAGCGAAGTGATCAAGGAATTTGCGCAGGATCTTGGCGGCGCTGGCCCGGCCGTACCCGCCCCTGATGCTTCTGCCACTGCCGCCGGGGAAGACTTCGGTGAGCCGGTGGTGTCCGCTGCTCCCGGCCACGCCGGCACCATCGGCATCATGTATATCCCGCGGTTCGGCGCCAATTACACCCGGCCCATCGTGGAGGGTACCACCAGCGATGTGCTGGACACCCTGGGGCTGGGTCACTACGGCACCACTGCCATGCCCGGAGCAGTCGGCAATTTCGCCGTTGCCGGGCACCGCCAGACCCACGGCGCCGTCCTGGACAACATCCACACCCTGGTTCCCGGGGACAAGATCTACGTCCAGACCAAGGACGGTTATTACGTCTATGTCTTCCGCAACAACCAGATCGTCATGCCGTCGCGCACCGACGTCCTGGAACCGGTGCCCACCCTCCCGGGGGCCGTCCCCACCGAAAGATACCTGACCATGACAAGCTGCAACCCCCGCTTTGGGGCGGAAGAACGCATCATTGCCTACTCGCTCCTGGACAGCTGGCGCCCCGCCTCGGCAGGGCCACCCGCCGAAATCGCGGACCAGGTGGCTGCGGCGATCGGAAAGGGCTGACTATGTACGGCTGGATCTTCCGGCATCTTCCCGGGCCCCTCTGGCTGCGGATCTTCACCTCATTGGTGCTCATCGCTGCGGCACTGGTATTGATGGTGCAGTTCCTTTTCCCCTGGATGTCCGAATACACCCAATTCACCGACTCAACGATTGGTTCAGCAAGCCAGTGACCACAACCAAAATCCTCGTGGTGGATAACTACGACAGCTTCGTCTACACCCTGGTGGGCTACCTCCAGGAACTCGGCGCCGAGACCACGGTTGTCCGCAATGACGATGTCACCCTGGCCGAGGCCATTGAACTGGCCAGCACCCGGGACGGTGTGCTCATCTCACCCGGCCCCGGCAACCCCGCCGAAGCCGGGGTATGCATTGAACTGATCAAGTGGTGCGGCGAGAACAGCGTGCCCATGTTCGGCGTGTGCCTGGGGCACCAGGCCCTCGCCGAGGCCTTCGGGGGGAAGGTCACGCACGCCCCGGAGCTCATGCACGGCAAGACGTCCCTGGTACAGCACATTGGCACCAGCGTCTTTTCCGGGCTCCCCTCCCCCGTCACTGCCACGCGCTACCACTCGCTGGCAGCCGTCCGCGAATCAATCCCCGACGTCCTGGAAATCACCGCGGAGACCGCCTCCGGCGTGGTGATGGGGCTCCAGCACCGGACGGCGCCGCTGTGCGGCGTGCAGTTCCACCCGGAATCGGTGCTCACCGAGGGCGGCTACCAAATGCTGGGCAACTGGCTGGAGTCGCTGGGAATGAAGGGCGCAGCCGCCCGGGCAGCCAAACTAAGTCCGCTGATCCAGCACTGACCCGCCTGCTGGCCCGGTCAGTCGCTGTGTAGTAAACACATCTCCGAGCCCACCTCTCCGACGCCCTGAGGGGTGGGCGGCGGTCGGGTGGGAAAAACGTGTCGCGGGGGGGGGGGGGGGGGGGGGGGGGGGGGGGGGG
>NZ_JAJOMC010000039.1 GCF_021129155.1 Arthrobacter sp. AK04 | reverse complement strand
TGATCGGTGCAGCCAGGAAACCAGAAACAAACAAACCCGCACCCCTCCCCCAAAGGGAAGAACCACGGCCCTGTTGCCTCAGGACCCAACAGTGTGCCAAACACTACCCAGCAACCCGCACCAGCCGCGTTCCTGAACACCCGCCCTTCCCAAAGGAAAAGAGAACATCCGTACTAACAACCGGTCCGTGCCACCAGGCACCTATTTGTTGATATTCCACCCTTGAGCACCCGCCGCAGAACAAACGTCTGCGCAACGGGCCTTTACTCCTGACAACCCCCACACCCCGCATACACAGGACATGGGAACTTGTAGGTGCTCCTTAGAAAGGAGGTGATCCAGCCGCACCTTCCGGTACGGCTACCTTGTTACGACTTAGTCCCAATCGCCAGTCCCACCTTCGACAGCTCCCTCCCACAAGGGGTTAGGCCACCGGCTTCGGGTGTTACCAACTTTCGTGACTTGACGGGCGGTGTGTACAAGGCCCGGGAACGTATTCACCGCAGCGTTGCTGATCTGCGATTACTAGCGACTCCGACTTCATGGGGTCGAGTTGCAGACCCCAATCCGAACTGAGACCGGCTTTTTGGGATTAGCTCCACCTCACAGTATCGCAACCCTTTGTACCGGCCATTGTAGCATGCGTGAAGCCCAAGACATAAGGGGCATGATGATTTGACGTCGTCCCCACCTTCCTCCGAGTTGACCCCGGCAGTCTCCTATGAGTCCCCACCATCACGTGCTGGCAACATAGAACGAGGGTTGCGCTCGTTGCGGGACTTAACCCAACATCTCACGACACGAGCTGACGACAACCATGCACCACCTGTAAACCGACCGCAAGCGGGGCACCTGTCTCCAGGTGTTTCCGGTTCATGTCAAGCCTTGGTAAGGTTCTTCGCGTTGCATCGAATTAATCCGCATGCTCCGCCGCTTGTGCGGGCCCCCGTCAATTCCTTTGAGTTTTAGCCTTGCGGCCGTACTCCCCAGGCGGGGCACTTAATGCGTTAGCTACGGCGCGGAAAACGTGGAATGTCCCCCACACCTAGTGCCCAACGTTTACGGCATGGACTACCAGGGTATCTAATCCTGTTCGCTCCCCATGCTTTCGCTCCTCAGCGTCAGTTAATGCCCAGAGACCTGCCTTCGCCATCGGTGTTCCTCCTGATATCTGCGCATTTCACCGCTACACCAGGAATTCCAGTCTCCCCTACATCACTCTAGTCTGCCCGTACCCACCGCAGATCCGGAGTTGAGCCCCGGACTTTCACGGCAGACGCGACAAACCGCCTACGAGCTCTTTACGCCCAATAATTCCGGATAACGCTTGCGCCCTACGTATTACCGCGGCTGCTGGCACGTAGTTAGCCGGCGCTTCTTCTGCAGGTACCGTCACTTTCGCTTCTTCCCTACTGAAAGAGGTTTACAACCCGAAGGCCGTCATCCCTCACGCGGCGTCGCTGCATCAGGCTTGCGCCCATTGTGCAATATTCCCCACTGCTGCCTCCCGTAGGAGTCTGGGCCGTGTCTCAGTCCCAGTGTGGCCGGTCACCCTCTCAGGCCGGCTACCCGTCGTCGCCTTGGTAAGCCATTACCTCACCAACAAGCTGATAGGCCGCGAGTCCATCCAAAACCACAAAAAGCTTTCCACCCCCCACCATGCGATGAGGAGTCATATCCGGTATTAGACCCAGTTTCCCAGGCTTATCCCAGAGTTAAGGGCAGGTTACTCACGTGTTACTCACCCGTTCGCCACTAATCCCCCAGCAAGCTGGGATCATCGTTCGACTTGCATGTGTTAAGCACGCCGCCAGCGTTCATCCTGAGCCAGGATCAAACTCTCCGTTGAAGTAAAACAAAAACGAACACAACATGGCACCACGGGAAAACGCGGCCACCACACTGCAAAATTTGAAACCAGCTGTAAAAACCAGACCACACCACGGGGTGGCGGACCTGGCCAAAACAACCAATCAATAAAACAATTGGTATCAACAAACTTGGCACACTATTGAGTTCTCAAACAACAGACACATTCGAATATTTCCGAAACAATTCAGTTCAATGAATTCTTATTTCGTATTTCTTCGCTGCGATGTTTCAATCTTATTTCATTCATTTTCACTTTGCAAGTCCGGTTGTTTTCCCGGAATTCACTCGGTGGAATGAATCCGCCCATCATAAAGTGCAGCAATTCTTCTTCTTGCGCTTCCGCACATGGTGAAGTTGCTTCACTTTTTGGTGGGGGTTGGTCGCTATTTTTCCGCTTCAGCGGCGGCGACTCAGAAAACATTACACGCTCCCCCGCGGCCGTGCAAATCGGCTGCGGAGGAGCGTGCAGGTGGCTATGCAGGGCGGCGGAAGACCTAGGGAACCAGGACCTCCACGGTGGCCAGGTTCTTCTTTCCCCGGCGCAGAAGCAGGTACTGCCCATGCAGCAGTTCGGACTCTGGAATCACCGCTTCGGGGTCGGACACCTTCTCGTTGTTGACGTAGGCACCGCCTTCACCAACGGTGCGCCTGGCCGCTGACTTGCTGTCGGACAAACCGGAAGCAACCAGCAGGTCCACAATCCCCATCTCATCCACCTGCACTGTGGCGGAGGGCAGCTCCGAGGTTGCCGCCTGAAGCGTGGGCTTGTCCAGGGCGGTGAGGTCACCGTTTCCGAAAAGCGCTGCGGATGCCGCGATGACCTTCTCCGTGGCTTCTACACCGTGAACAAGGGACGTCACTTCGTAGGCAAGCTTCCGCTGGCCTTCACGGGCGAACGGCCGGTCCGCCACAGCAACGGAAAGCTCCTCGATCTCGGCCCTGCTGAGGAAGGTGAAGACCTTCAGCCGGTTCACAACGTCAGCATCCGCGGTGTTGACCCAGAACTGGTAGAAGGCATAAGGGCTGCACATGCCGGCGTCCAGCCAGATGGCGTTACCCTCGCTCTTGCCGAATTTCGTTCCGTCAGCGTTGGTGATCAGTGGTGTTCCGAGGGCGTGGACGCTCTTGCCCTCCACCTTGCGGATCAGCTCCGTGCCGCTGGTGAGGTTGCCCCACTGGTCCGAGCCGCCGGTCTGCAGCACGCAGCCGTAGTCCCGGTACAGCTGGAGGTAGTCCATGCCCTGGAGGATCTGGTAGCTGAATTCGGTGTAGCTGATGCCCTCATCCGAGCTCAGCCTTGAGGCCACTGCATCCTTGCGGAGCATGGTTCCCACACGGTAGTGCTTGCCCACTTCACGCAGGAAGTCGATGGCGCTCAGGGGCGCCGTCCAGTCCAGGTTGTTGACCATCCGGGCCGCGTTGTCCCCCTCGAAGCTGAGGAACCGGCGGACCTGGGCTTGAAGGTAGCCCACCCACTCGGCCACGGTGTCCTTGGTGTTCAGGGTCCGCTCGGCTGTGGGACGGGGGTCCCCGATCATGCCGGTTGAGCCGCCCACAAGCCCGAGGGGCTTATGGCCGGCCAGCTGCAGCCGGCGCATGAGGAGCAGCTGGACCAGGTTTCCCAGGTGGAGGCTCGGCGCGGTGGGATCGAACCCGCAATAGTACGTAACCGGCCCGCCGGCGAGGAGTTTTTCAAGCTCTGCCTCGTCGGTGGACACGTGGACCAGGCCACGCCATTTCAGCTCCTGCCATACGTTGGCAAAAGTGGGGTCGTTCTGCTGCGATTCGAGGCTGTTGAGTTCTGGCACGCCTTCTAAGTTAGCAGCAGGCGGCGTGCCGGATCAGCGTTTGATGCCTGCCGGAACAGGTTCTGAAGCAATAAGCCGCAGACGCTGGGTGGCCCGGGTCATCGCCACGTACAGGTCCCCCACCTTGCCGTGCTCATGGTTGAGCATCATGGACGGCTCGAGCACCACGACGCCGTCGAACTCCAGCCCCTTGGCTTCGCGGGGGCTGATCACCACGATGTCCTGCTCGTAACTGCCGGCACCGGTGCCCACGCGGCGTCCATAGGCAGCCCGCAGCGCTGCCGTGGCCTCCGGCAGGAACTGCCCGTCGGCAATCACGGCGAGCAGGCCGCCGTCGAGCGCGTCCAGTTCCTCCGCCAGGACCTCAACAAGGCGGCTGACCACCTGGCCGGGATCCACCTCGTCGATGACGGGTGACCAGCGTCCTTCGCGGACGGCCTTCGGCGCCGAGACCACCAGTCCCGCCGCGTTGGCCATCCGGACGGCGGCCTCGGCGATCTGGGAAGGCGTGCGGTAGTTCACCGTCAGCTCTTCCAGCTGCCAGCGGTCCCCGAACATGGGAGCAAGCGCCCCCTGCCAGGAATTGGCGCCGGCAACAGAGCTGGTCTGCGCAATGTCCCCCACGATGGTGAAGGACTTCAACGGGCAACGGCGGACCAGGAGGCGCCACTGCATGGGCGAAAGCTCCTGCGCCTCATCCACCACGATGTGGCCGAAAGCCCACGTGCGGTCGCTGGTGGCGCGCTCGGCGGCGGTTTGCCGTGTTTCCTGTTCCTGGTTCTGCTCGGCCAGTTCCTCTGCCGACATCAGCGGATCGACCCCTGCGGCCTGCATGTTCACCAGGGTCTGCTTGGCGTTGGCAAGGTCGCGGGCCCGGTCGTGTTCCTGCTGAGCGAGTCCACGCCCCGCGGCCGGGTCCAGTTCGCCGAGCAGCTCGGCGGCCTCGTCCAGCAGCGGCACATCGGACTCGGTCCAGGGGGCGTCGGCGGGACGCTGCAGCAGCGCCCGCTCAGCCGGGGACATGTTGGGGGTACAGAATTCCAGTATGGCCGGCTTGCTGAAGAGCTCGGAGATCAGCTTCTCCGGCGTCATGGGCATCCAGCAGAGGTTGAGGGCAATGCGTACATCCCGCGCGGAGCGGACATCCTCGGCGAGGTAGGAGCGGTCTGCGTTGTTGCCGATGTTCCCGGCTTCCACCAGCTCGGTCATTTGTTCAGTGAGTTCGCGCAGCAGGATCTTGACGAACGTCACGCGGGCCTCGTTGTGCGGCTTGCCGGTGGAGCGGGCTCGCTCGCGGGCACGGCGGACCTGGCGCGGAGTCAGCACCAGCTTGCGGCCGTCCACCTCCAGGATCCGGTCCTCCGCGGGAATCCGCTGGCGGTTGGCCACGGCGTTGGCCACCACGGTGGCCATGTCCAGGCGGCCCTTGATGGCGGCGACGTCGGCGTCCGGTTCCGGCACGGCGTGGATGCCTGGCATCAGGCGGCCCACGCTGGCCATCACGACGCCGGTCTCGCCCAGGGAGGGCAGTACCCTTTCGATGTACTTCATGAACGACGACGACGGGCCCACCAGCAGCACGCCGGCGGTCTTGAGCCGGTCGCGGTGGGTATAGAGCAGGTAGGCGGCACGGTGGAGGGCCACGGCGGTCTTGCCGGTGCCGGGTCCGCCCTGCACCACCAGGGCACCGGAGATGGAGGAGCGGATGATGCGGTCCTGCTCGGACTGGATGGTGCTGACGATGTCCGACATCCGGCCGGTGCGTTTGGAGTTTAGGGCAGCGAGGAGGGCGCCTTCGCCCTGCAGGGATTCGTTGTCCGCAAGCATCCCGGCGTCAAGGACGTCATCCTCGATGGCCTTGACCTCCCGGCCCTGCAGGATCAGGTGCCGGCGCCGGCGCACACCCTGCCGGTCAAAGGCCGTGGCCTGGTAGAAGTGGCCGGCCTCGGGCGCGCGCCAGTCCACCATGAGCCGCTGCAGGTCCTCGGTGGTGAGGCCAATGCGGCCAATGTACTGCGCTTCGCCGGAGTCCAGGTCCAGCCGGCCGAAGACCAGCCGGTCATCCACCGCGTCCAGCTGGGCGAGCCGGTCCTCGTAGAGGGCAGCGAACGCGTCGCGCTCGGAGACGTTCTGCATGGTGCCCACAGCCCCGGCCCGGCGGACCTGCGCCAGCTGGCGGCGCTTTTCCTCGCGCAGCTCTTCGAGCCGGGCGTACAGGCCGGCTACATAGTCGCGTTCGTGGGCCAAATCGGCGTCGAGCATTTAACGTTCCCCTATCGCAAAAGACAGACCTACCATTCTACAACCATTTCCGTTAACGCCCGTGAAACGTTGCAGGATCCGGCTTGGCCCCCCTGGGCTTGGCCGCCTTGTACTGGGAGACGGTAGGGTCGCCGGTGATCCAGAAGCGCCATGAGTACTGGTCCGTTCCTCCTGCGCCGGAGACCCCCACCCTTGGTCCGGAGCTCACCTTTCCCACGGGCCTGGGCGGAAGCGCCAGCCCGAACGGCGGCGCGAGTGCATCACGGCCGCTGTCCGCCGTCGTCAGGCCCAAGGCCTTGGCCAGCCGGGCAGGCCCCCTCGCAAGGTCGGCGGCGCTTTTGGACGTGGTCCGGCGGTGCCGGGCAAGTTCAATCCCGTCCACGATCTCCCCTGCCCGCAGCAGCAGGGCCGACGCCGTTCCTTCCGGACCGCACACGATGTTCGTGCAGTGGTGCATCCCGTAGGTGAAATAGACGTACAAGTGGCCCGCAGGGCCGAACATGGGTGCGTTGCGCGGCGTGGGCCCGCGGTAGGTGTGCGATCCGGGATCCGGATGCAGGGAATCCTCGGGCCCCAGGTAGGCCTCCACTTCGGTGAGCCGGACGGATACCGCGCCGTCCCGCGACTGGTGCGTGAGGACGGCGCCCAGCAGCAGGGGCGCCAGCTGACGGGCGTCTCCGGAAAGGAACTCCCGCAGGGGCTGGCCGGCCGTCAGCGGATTTCTGCTCATGGCCAGACTCTATCCAACGCCCGCGGCACCGGCCCTCACCTATTTGACACCCCACGGCCGTGTCCGATTTCCGCTAGCCGGTACACCCGAGGGCTGGCACGATGGAGGAATGGACTTCTGGCAGCGCTACCGGGCGATCGATGCCCGGCACACCCGGTTCGACGGGCAGTTCTACACTGCCGTCCGGACCACGGGCATCTACTGCCGCCCGTCCTGCCCAGCCAGGACTCCGAAGGCTTCCAACGTCACGTTTTATGAAACTTCCGCAGCAGCGCACGACGCCGGCTACCGGGCCTGCAAGCGCTGCCTTCCGGAGGCGGTTCCCGGCACACCCGCCTGGAACCTTCGCCAGGATATTGCCGGGCGCGCCATGCGGCTGATCAGTGACGGCGTGGTCACCAGGGACGGCGTTGACGGCCTGGCGGCCCGCCTGGGCTATTCGTCCCGCCAGCTCAACCGCATCCTCAGCCAGGAGCTGGGGGCGGGACCGCTGTCGCTGGCCCGGGCCGGCCGCGCGCAGACTGCCCGGACCCTGCTGGTCTCCACCTCCATGAAGCTCGCGGACGTTGCCTTTGCGGCCGGCTTCAGCAGCGTCCGCCAGTTCAACGAGACCATGGCGGAAGTTTTTGGGATGACTCCCACCGCGCTCCGCACCGCGAGGCATCCAAAAGCCCCCGCCGGTTCCACCGCCCTCACCCTCAACCTGCCCTACCGTGAACCTTTAGACCCCGGGGTTTTCACCTTCCTGGCCGTCCGGGCCATCCCAGGGATTGAAGCAGGAACGTCCACCTCCTATGCGCGCACGCTGCGGCTGCCCCAGGGTGACGCGCGGTTCCGGGTGGATTACGACGCCGGCGCTCCGGGCCGGCCGCTGACCCTCACCATCGGCGCGGTGGACCTTCGGGACCTGCCGGCCCTGTTGAGCCGGGTGCGGCGGCTCTTTGACCTGGACGCTGATCCGGTGGCCATCGACAGCGCACTGGCAGGGGATGCCAGGCTTGCGCCCGTTGTAGCCGCCGCTCCGGGAATCAGGATGCCCGGTGCCATGGATCCCGCGGAAATGCTGATCCGGGCCATGGCCGGGCAGCAGATCACCGTGGCAGCGGCGCGGACCGCCCTCAGCCAGCTCGCCGCCGTCGGACGCCCAAGCCGAAGCCCCGGCGAGGGCCTGGACCGGATGTTTCCCACCCCCGCCGAGATCGCCGGCGGAGGGTCCGCCGTCCTGCGGGGACCGCAACGGCGGATCGCGGCCCTCCTCGCGGCAGCTGCCGCAATGGCGGACGGCGGGCTCGACTTTGGCTATGGTGACAGCCCGGAAAGCCTGGCCGGCAAGCTGCTGCCGCTGCCCGGCGTGGGACCATGGACCACGGGGTACCTGGCCATGCGCGTCCTTGGCGCCCCGGACGTTTTCCTGGCCAACGACGCGGCCGTGCGGAACGGGATCCGTGCCCTCGGGGAGGGAACCGCGGCGTCCACCCCGGACTTCCGGGAAGTGAGCCCCTGGCGCTCGTACGCCACCATGCACCTGTGGCGGGCGGCAGCCCACGCTGCGGCCGGCACGCGCAGGGGCACAGCAACGGCCCCTACAAACCAAGACGCCAGACCAGCAGAGAAAGCGAACAGATGAAGGCCCAACTGCTTCAGATGACCACCCCGGACGGCCCGTTCACCGTCATTGCCCAGGACGGCGTCGTGCTCTCCAGCGGCTGGACAGGCAACCCCGGCGAGCTGACCGGCCAGATCCATCCGTCCTTGCGGCCCGGCACGCTGGAAACGGTCAGCGGACTGGGAGAAATCTCATCCGCCGTCGAAGCCTTCTACGCCGGTGACCCCGCACCTGCGATGGGCGTTCCCGTGCGGCAGGTGTCAGGACCTTTCCGGGCCCATGCCTGGGATGTCCTGCGGCTGGTGCGGCCGGGTCAGCCCGTCACCTATACCCAGTACGCGGAGCTCGCCGGCAACCCCAAAGCGGTGAGGGCAGCCGCCAGCGCCTGCGCCTTTAACGCCGCCGCGCTGTTTGTGCCCTGCCACCGCGTGATCCGGACTGACGGCTCCCTGGGCGGTTTCCGCTGGGGGCTTCCCATCAAACAGAGCCTGCTGGCGCGCGAAGCCGCTTAGGCCTTCGAGCCGGTCCTGCCGGCGGCGGGGGTTCCGGAAGGCCACGGCAGCAGCTCGGGCAGGTTCACGCCGTCAGCTGCGGCCGAGGCCCTCAGGCTCCCCAGCGTCGGCTCGCGCCCGGCGAGCCAGGCTGCGATATCGGTGATCATGCCGTTGATGACAGTGGACCGGTTGCCGCTGCCAATGCTGACCGGCTGAAGTCCCAGTGGCTGCAGCACCAGCTTGTCGTCCGGCTGGACCCTGGCCGCCAGAAAATCGAAGAGGTGCTCGCAGAACGGCCGGCTCCAGGTTTCCGGGCCCTTCCCCGTCAGCAGGTCCGACGCGTGGATGACCAGTTCCCGCCACAGCGCCAGTCCGCCGTCCAGGACCACGCCGCTGCGAAAGGTGATGGGGGCGTACCAGCCGGTCCGGTTCGCCGCTGAATCCTTGACGCCGGGCAGCGCGTCGAAGGCTTTGAGCGCCCGGTCCAGTGCGGCGGTGAGGTCGGCGAGGTGGGTGGCGGCGTCGTGGCCCGCTGCCATGTCAATGGCCTTGTTCCGGCCTTCCATGCCGCCGTCGTAAAGCTCCACGGCCTCTCCGCGCGCCGCGTACTCAAGCTGCCGGGCCATGGCGTTGGAAATCCCGGTCAGATGGGCCAGCACGTGCCCCCGTGTCCAGCCGGGCAGGGCGGAGGGCGCCTTCGCGTCTTCATCGCTGAACCGGGCAGCGTCGGCGGCAACGTTATCCGCGGCTTTGTGGAGCACAGGGAGCAGTTCGTCTGGTGCGGGAGCTGTCATGGCGACAGCCTAACCCAGGGGTGAGCCGTCGGGACCGACGCGGTGCCGGACATGCGCACCGTCGTGGCTGGCCTGCCAGAACTCGATCTCGGCGGGCCGGAGGGCGTAGAGCTGCCAGTGCGGGTTGGTGCTGCCGTCCGCCCGGGGCCGCTCGGCCCAGTCCCGCGCGGAGGCCTCGGCGGACAGTTCGACGACGGCCCCGGCAACGCGGACCTGCCGGCCCTGGGAGGGCCAGTAGAAAGTCATGGCAGCATGCGGGTTGGCGCCCAGTTCCCTGCCCTTGCGTGAGGTGCGGGACGTCGCGAAGTGCCAGCCGTCGTCGTCAATGTTCTTCAGGATCAGCATCCTGGACGACGGTTTGCCGTCGCCGCCCGCCGTGGCCAGGCTGCACGCATGCGGCTGCCGCTCCCCCGCCGCCAGCGCCTCGCCCAGCCATTGCTTGAACAGCTGAGCAGGATCCTTGGGGGCGCTCTCCGGGTCGAAGCCCGGCAGCGTGTCCGGGAAATCGGGAAGCGCGCGGAGTTGCCGGCGGAACGGTTCGCTCATTGCTCCATGCTAGCGGGGAGTGTCCGGCGGCCAACGCCCCCTCAGTTAATGCCCGAAAACCGGCAACGCTCCGTCACTTTCCCCAGGAAAGTGACGGAGCGTTGACCAAAAAGGCGCATCAAGTGAGAGAGCGTCTTACCCCGCGTACTCCCGAACGTCCGCCAGCTCGGCTTCCAGCGCAACCAGCTGGCGTTCGACGGCGGCGGGCGCGGTTCCGCCCTGGGAGTTGCGGCTGTTGAGCGAGCCCTCCGTGGACAGGACGGTGCGGACCTCCGGCGTGAGATGCTCCGAGATGGCCGCGTACTCCCCGTCCGTCAGGTCCCACAGCTCCACGCCGCGGGATTCTGCCTGCTTCACGGCAGCACCGGAGAGCTCGTGGGCTTCCCGGAACGGTACGCCCTGGCGGACAAGCCATTCGGCGATGTCCGTGGCCAGCGCGAAGCCCTGCGGTGCCAGCGATTCCATCCGTTCGGTGTTGAACTTCAGGGTGGCGATCATGCCCGAGACCGCCGGAAGCAGGAGCTCCAGGGTGTCGGCGGCGTCGAACACCGGTTCCTTGTCCTCCTGCAGGTCGCGGTTGTACGCCAACGGCAGGCCCTTGAGCGTGGCCAGCAGCCCGGTCAGGTCGCCGATCAGGCGGCCTGCCTTGCCGCGGGCCAGTTCCGCCACATCCGGGTTCTTCTTCTGCGGCATGATGGACGACCCCGTGGAGTAGGAGTCATGCAGCGTGACGAAGGAGAACTCCTTGGTAGCCCACAGGATGACTTCTTCCGACACCCGGGACAGGTCCACGCCGATCATGGCACAGACCCAGGCGAACTCGGCGAAGACGTCGCGGGAGGCGGTGCCGTCGATCGAGTTGTGGGAGGCGGAGAAGAAGCCCAGGTCCGCGGCCACAGCCTCCGGGTCCAGCCCCAGCGACGAGCCGGCCAGGGCTCCCGAACCGTACGGTGAGACGCCGGCCCGCTTGTCCCAGTCCTGCAACCGCTGCACATCGCGCAGCAGCGCCCAGGCATGGGCCAGCAGGTGATGGCTAAGCAGGACGGGCTGGGCGTGCTGCAGGTGGGTGCGGCCCGGCATGGCGACACCGTGGTGAGCCTTGGCCTGCTCCACCAGGGCATCCACCGTGGCCAGGACACCGCGGGCGATGATCCGGGCGTGATCCCGCAGGAACATGCGGCCCAGGGTGGCCACCTGGTCGTTCCGGGACCGGCCGGCGCGGAGCTTGCCGCCCAGCTGGGTTCCCGCGCGCTCGATCAGGCCCCGCTCCAGCGAGCCGTGCACGTCCTCGTCGGACTCCGCCGGCACATAGGCGCCGGAGGCCACGTCCTCGTCCAGCTGCGTGAGGGCGGCCAGCATGCCTTCCAGTTCGGCGTCGTCCAGCAGCCCGGCCTTGTGCAGCACGCGGGCGTGCGCCTTGGACCCGGCAATGTCATAGCGGGCCAGCCGCCAGTCAAAATGCGTGGACTTGCTCAGTGCCGCCAGGGCGTCGGCGGGGCCGCCGGCGAACCGGCCGCCCCACAGTGCGCCGGTGTTCGTCCCCGAGCGCCCCCCAGCCTCGCTTCGCTCGGCAGGGGACCCCTGCGCTCGTGGGCCCTGCTTCGGATCAGCCACCGGGGCTACTTTCCTGCGACGCGGATGTCGCGGCCGGAGGCAACCTTGGCGGACATGCCCCACAGCTCGATGAAGCCGCGGGCCATGGACTGGTCGAAGGTGTCGCCGGTGTCGTAGGTGGCCAGGTTGAAGTCGTAGAGCGAGGTGTCGGACCGGCGGCCGTTGACGATGGCCTGGCCGCCGTGCAGGGTCATGCGAATGTCTCCGGAGACGTACTTCTGGGTGTCCTCGATGAAGGCGTCCAGGGAGCGCTTCAGGGGGGAGAACCACTGGCCGTCGTACACCAGCTCGGACCAGCGCTGGCCAACGGTGGCCTTGAAGCGGGCCTGCTCGCGCTCCACGGTGATGTCCTCGAGGTGCTTGTGGGCCGTGATGAGGGCCATGGCACCGGGGGCCTCGTAGATTTCGCGGGACTTGATGCCCACCAGGCGGTCCTCGACGACGTCAATGCGGCCCACGCCCTGTGCGCCGGCACGGCGGTTGAGTTCCTTGATGGCCTGCAGCGGGGTGACCTTGACGCCGTCGATCGCTACCGGGATGCCGGCTTCGAAGGAGATGACGACCTCGTCCGGTGCCGGCGGGAACTCCGGGGTGGCGGTGTAGTCGTAGATGTCCTTGGTGGGGGCGTTCCAGATGTCCTCGAGGTAGCCGGTTTCCACGGCGCGGCCCCAGACGTTCTGGTCGATCGAATACGGGTTCTTCTTGGTGGTCTCGATCGGCAGGCCCTTTTCCTCGGCGAAGGCAATGGCCTTGTCACGGGTGAGCGCCAGGTCGCGGACCGGGGCGATGCACTTCAGGTCGGGGCCGAGGGTCTGGATGCCCACTTCAAAGCGGACCTGGTCGTTGCCCTTGCCGGTGCAGCCGTGGGCCACGGTGGTGGCGCCGAATTCGCGGGCAGCCTTAACCAGGTGCTTGACGATGACCGGGCGGGAGATGGCGGACACCAGCGGGTAGTGGCCCTGGTAGAGGCCGTTGGCCTTCAGCGTGGGCATGCAGTATTCGTTGGCGAACTCGTCGGAGGCGTCGGCCACGTAGGCTTCGACGGCGCCGCAGCCGAGGGCGCGCTGGCGGATGGTTTCCAGGGACTCGCCGCCCTGCCCGACGTCGACCGCCACGGCGATGACCTCGGCGCCGGTGGCTTCACCGATCCAGCCGATGGCTACTGAGGTGTCCAGGCCGCCCGAGTAGGCGAGCACAATGCGTTCAGTCACTTCGAATGCTCCTTGTGATTGGGGTTTGTTGATGTTGTCTTCAAGCTTATTGCCCGGCTTCTTCAGCCAGCTGCAGGAACCTGGCCGCGAGGTCCTGGCCGCCCTGCGGGTCCCGGGCCACCAGCAGCACGGTGTCGTCCCCGGCGATGGTGCCCAGGATGGACGGCATCACCGAATGGTCGATGGCCAGTGCCAGGAAGTTTGCCGCCCCGGGCGGGGTGCGGAGCACGGCGATGTTGGCCGAGGCCTCCGCGGTGACCAGCAGTTCGCTGCACAGCCGGGCCAGCCGGGCGTCCAGGATCTCCTGGCTCACCCCGCTCCTGGCGGCCCGTTCGCCGCCCTCGCCGGGTACGGCGTACACCAGCACGCCCTCCTTGCCGCGGACCCGGACAGCGCCGAGTTCCACGAGGTCCCGCGACAGCGTCGCCTGGGTGACCTGCACGCCGTCGTCCGCCAGCAAGGCAGCCAGCTCCGCCTGGGAACGCACCGACTCCCCCGTCAGGATGGCGGTGATGCGCGCCTGGCGGGCTGTCTTGGTGGCCGGGCTGGAGCCCGGCGACGCCGGTTGGGCGGACACTAGAACGTGCTCTCCCCGGTGCCTTCAACGGGTGCGAGCCCGTCAACGAAGGCCAGGCCGGAACGGTGCATCAGCCAGGCCATCAAGGCCTTCTGGGCGTGCAGCCGGTTTTCGGCCTCGTCCCAGACGATGGACTGCGGACCGTCAATGACGCCGGCAGAGATTTCGTAGCCGCGGTAGGCGGGCAGGCAGTGAAGCACGACGGCGTCTTCCGCAGCCTGTGCCATGGCGGCCTCGTCCACGGCGTAGTCGCGGAACAACTGCATGCGGGCTTCCTTTTCCGCTTCCTGCCCCATGGACACCCACGTGTCTGTGGCAACGACGTCGGCCCCTTTCAAAGCCTCCGCAGCGTCAGTGGTGATAAGCACGGACCCGCCGGTCTCTGCCGCGCGTTCCTCGGCTGCGGCCACGATGTCCGCGGCCGGGAGGTAGCCCTCCGGCCCGGCGATCCGCACGTGCATCCCGGCCGTGACACCGGCCAGCAGGTAGGAATTGGCCATGTTGTTGGCGGCGTCCCCCAGGTAGCTCATGGTGAGGCCCTTGAGTTCGCCCTTGTGCTCCTTGACGGCCAACAGGTCCGCCAGCAGCTGGCAGGGGTGGTAGTCGTCGCACAGGGCGTTGATCACGGGAACCCTGGAGTTCGCCGCCATGGCCACCAGGCCGGCGTGGGCGCCGGTCCGCCAGACGATGGTGGACACCATCCGCTCCAGGACCCTGGCGGTGTCCTCCACGGATTCCTTGTGCCCGATCTGGGCCTCGCCGGGGTTGATGATCAGGGCGTTGCCACCCAGGTCCGCGATCCCCGTGGCAAACGAGACCCGGGTCCGGGTGGACGTTTTGTCGAAGATCACGGCCACTGTCTTGCGGCCGCTGCCCTCGGCGGCATACGGCTGGACGCTGTAGGGGGCCGCCTTCATCCGGGCCGCGAGGTCAAGCACCTCGGCCTGTTCGGCGGGGCTGAGGTCCGTGTCCTTGAGGAAGTGCCGGGTGGTGCTGGCTGCTGGTGTCACTGGGCGTCCTTAGCTGCTTGGAGGATTGCCGGGAAGGCGTCGAGGAAGGTGTCCGCCTGGGCTGTGGTCAGGACCAGCGGCGGTGCAAGGCGGATGGTGCGGGGGCCGGGGCTGTTGACGATGAACCCCGCGTCAAGGCCGGCCTGCACCACTCCCGGGGCAACCTCCGCGTCCAGGTCGAAGCCGATGAGGAGGCCTTCCCCGCGAACCTCGGTGACGCCCGGAATCCCGGCCAGGCCGGCCCTCAGGTACTGACCTACGGCTGCTGCATTGGCCAGCACGTGCTGGCTTTCGATGGCGTGCAGGGTGGCGAGGGCGGCCGCCGTCGCCACCGGGTTCCCGCCGAACGTGGTGCCGTGCTGGCCCGCAGCCAACAACGACGACGTCTCCGGGCCATAGGTGATCAGTGCACCGATCGGGAAGCCGCCGCCCAGGCCCTTGGCCAGGGTGACGGCGTCAGGCATGATCCCGGCATCCTCGCTGGCCAGCCACTTTCCTGTGCGGCCGATGCCGGTCTGCACCTCGTCGAGGATCAGCAGTGCCCCCACCCGGGCGGTCAGCTCGCGGGCGGCCCGAAGGTATCCGGGCGGCAGGGGGCGCACGCCAGCCTCGCCCTGGATGGGCTCCAGGAAGACGGCGGCCACGGTCTCGTCAACGGCGTCCTTCAGCGCCTCCACGTCACCGAAGGGGATATGGACGACGCCGCCGGGCAGCGGCTCGAACGGCGCGCGGTAGGCCTCTTTTGCGGTCAGGGCGAGGGCGCCCATGGTCCGGCCATGGAAGGCCCCCTCGAGGGCGATGATTTTGGTGCGCTTGGCGCCGCTGCCGCCGGTATTGCGGCGGGCCAGCTTAAAGGCGGCCTCGTTGGCCTCGGTGCCGGAGTTGGTGAAGAACACCTTGGAACCGGCGGGGGCGTCGGTGATGGCCAGGAGCTTTTCGGCCAGCGCGATCTGGGTGGGGCTGGTGAAGAAGTTGGAGACGTGGCCCAGGGTGGCCAGCTGGCTGGAGATCACGGAGGTGACGAAGGGGTTGGCATGGCCCAGCGCGTTGACGGCGATGCCTCCGAGCAGGTCGAGGTACTCCTTGCCGTCGGCGTCCCAGACCAGGCAGCCGGCGCCGCGGACCAGGACCCGCTGCGGGGTGCCGAACACGCCCATGAGGGAGCTGGAGTACCGGGCGAGCCACTCTGAGCCGCTTCCGGTTCCGGTCATCACGGAAGCCTTGGCGTCTTTTTCGACCGCCGGGTTCAAGTCAACAGCGTCGTTCATGAATTCGTCTCCTCGTCGGGAACCACCTGGGTGCCGATGCCCGCGGTGGTAAAGGTTTCCAGCAGCATTGAGTGGGCCAGCCGCCCGTCCACAATGTGCGCGCGCTCTACGCCGCCGTCGATGGCCTTGAGGCAGGCCTCCATCTTGGGGATCATGCCCGATTCCAGCGAGGGCAGGAGCCCGCGCAGGTCCGAGGCCTTCAGGGAGGAGATCAGCGAGGTCTTGTCCGGCCAGTTGGCATAGAGGCCTTCGACGTCGGTGAGGATAACCAGTTTGGAGGCCCCGAGCGCTTCGGCCAGGGCCGCGGCCGCGGTGTCCGCGTTGACGTTGAGCACCTGCCCCGTGGTCTGGACGCTGCCGTCGGCTGCGAACCCGTCGGCGTCGATCTCCGGGGCCACCGTGGAAATCACCGGGATGCGGCCGGCGGCGAGGATGTCCAGGATGCCTTCCGGGTTCACGCCCACCACTTCACCCACCAGGCCCAGGTCAACTTCTTCGCCGTCAATGACGGTGCCGGTGCGCACGGCACGCAGCAGCCCGCCGTCCTCACCGGACATGCCCACGGCATAAGGGCCATGGGAGTTGATCAGGCCAACCAGTTCGCGGCCCACCTGGCCCGTGAGGACCATGCGCACCACGTCCATGGCTTCGGGAGTGGTGACCCGCAGGCCGCCCTTGAACTCGGACTCGATGCCCAGCCGGGCCAGCATGGCGTTGATCTGGGGGCCGCCTCCGTGCACCACCACGGGGTGGATGCCCACGTGGTGCAGGAAAACAACGTCTTCGGCGAAGGCACGGCGCAGCTCGTCGTTGACCATGGCGTTGCCGCCGTACTTGATCACCATGGTGGTGCCGGCAAAGCGCTGGATCCAGGGCAGCGCCTCGATCAGCGTGCCGGCCTTGCTTTGGGCGTCAAGCATGGACGTGGTTTCGCGGGTGCGGGTGTTCATCAGGGAGTTTCTCCAGGTTTGCCGGGCGCCGGTGGGCCGGCTCAAATGGTTTGTCAGCTCGAGTAGGCGCTGTTCTCGTGCACGTAGTCGTGGGTCAGGTCGTTCGTCCAGATGGTGGCCTCGGCGTTGCCGGCCTGGAGGTCGATTTCCACCAGGACCTCGCGCGGTTCCAGGTCCACCAGGCCGCGGTCGTCGCCGATGCTGCCGTTGCGGCAGATCTGGACGCCGTTCATGGCCACGTTGAGCTGGTCGGGTTCGAAGACGGCGTCGGTGGTGCCGACGGCCGACAGCACCCGTCCCCAGTTGGGGTCCTTGCCGAAGATGGCGGCCTTGAAGAGGTTGGAGCGTGCCACGGAGCGGCTGACCGTTTCGGCATCCGCTTCGCTTGCGGCGTTGAAGGTGCGGATGGCGATGTCGTGGCTGGCACCTTCGGCGTCCCCGATCAGCTTGCGGGCAAGTTCGGCGCAGACCTGGGTCAGCCCGGCGCCGAACACCTCTGCTGACGGCACGGCACCGGACGCGCCGGAGGCCAGCAGGACCACGGTGTCGTTGGTGGACATGCAGCCGTCCGAGTCGGCACGGTCGAAGGTGACCCGGGTGGCGTCGCGGAGGACGACGTCGAGCAGTTCCGCGTCAACTGCCGCATCCGTGGTGAGGACCACCAGCATGGTTGCCAGGCCGGGAGCCAGCATGCCTGCGCCCTTGGCAATCCCGCCAATGGAAAACTCCTCGCCATCGGCGTCGGTGCCGATAAACAGCGCCGCCTTGGGAACGGAGTCGGTGGTCATGATGGCGGTCGCTGCCTCGGGGCCGCCGTCGGCGCTCAGCGCGGCGGCCGCATCCTCCACGCCGGGAAGGATCTTGTCCATGGGCAGCTGCTCGCCGATCAGGCCGGTGGAACATACAAAAACGTCCGTGGCGGAGATGTCCAGGACCTTGGCCACCTTTTCGGCGGTGCTGTGCGTGTTCTGGAAACCGGCTGGTCCGGTGCAGGCGTTGGCTCCGCCGGAGTTGAGGACCACCGCGTCCACGCGGCCGTCCGAGACCACCTGGCGGGACCAGTGAACAGGGGCTGCGGCTACGCGGTTGCTGGTGAAGACGGCGGCGGCGGCCTTGGACGGGCCGTCATTGACTACCAGGGCAAGGTCGGGCTTCCCGGAGGCTTTGAGTCCGGCGGTGACGCCGGCGGCCCGGAATCCACGGGGGGCGGTAACGGTCACGGTGCAACTCCCTGCAGGTCAAGGCCGGCGGTTTCCGCCAGGCCGAGGGCAATGTTCATGGACTGGACGGCGCCGCCGGCGGTCCCTTTGGTGAGGTTGTCGATGGCGCACGTCACGATCACCCGGCCGGTGTGGGAATCGAACGCCAGCTGCATGGCGGCGTGGTTCGACCCCTGCACGGACTTCGTGGCGGGCCACTGGCCTTCCGGGAGGACGTGGACGAACGGTTCGTCGTCGTACGCGTCGGTCCAGGCCTGGCGCAGCTGCTCCCCCGTGGTACCGGCTTTGACCTTCGCCGTCGCCGTCGTGAGGATGCCCCGGCTCATGGGCGCCAGGGTGGGCGTGAAGGACACCGTGACCTGTTCACCCGCGGCGTTGGACAGCCCCTGTTCGATCTCGGGCGTGTGCCGGTGGCCGCCGCCAACGCCGTAGGGGCTCATGGAGCCCATGACTTCTGAACCGATGAGGTTCACTTTGGCGGCCTTGCCCGCGCCGGAGGTGCCGGAGGCGGAGACGATGACGACGTCGTCGGGCTGGAGGAGCCCGGCGGCGAACCCGGGCGCCAAGGCCAGCAGGGCCGACGTCGGGTAGCAGCCGGGCACGGCGATGCGGTTGGCGCCCTTGAGGGCTTCGCGCTGGCCGGGGAGCTCCGGCAGGCCGTAGGGCCAGGTGCCGGCGTGGGCGGAACCATAGAACTTTTCCCACGCTGCCGGGTCCTCCAGCCGGTGGTCTGCGCCGGCGTCGATGACGACGGTCCCTTCCGGTAGCTGGGCTGCTATCTCAGCAGAGGCGCCGTGCGGCAGGGCCAGGAAGACGACGTCGTGGCCGGACAGGTTGTCCACGGTGGTGTCTTCGAGGATGCGGCTTGCCAGCCCGTGCAGGTGGGGCTGCAGTTCGCCGAGCCGGGAACCGGCATTGCTGTGGGCCGTGATGGCTCCAATGGTGACGCCAGGATGCCCGGCCAGGAGGCGCAGGACCTCTCCCCCGGCGTATCCGCTGGCACCGGACACTGCAACAGAAATAGTCATGACCACAACCATACAGCAAAAGTATTCACTGATGCCGATATTTATGCATGCAGCGGAAGGTGCCCGCTAGGGGGCTTTCGTGGACTGTCCCTAGGATGGTGGCAGCAGCCGGAGCCGGAAACGCCGGGACCGGGAAAGGTGAGCAATGACCCACGCAATCGTCGCACGTCAGGCAGGTGGACCGGAAGTCCTTACCTACGAGGACATTGAACGCCCTGTCCCGGGGCCTGGCCAGCTCCTGGTGAAGGTGGGGGCAGCGGGCGTTAACTTCATCGACACCTACAAGCGCAGCGGCACCTACAAGGTCCCCTTCCCGTTCACCCCCGGGTCAGAAGCCGCCGGCACCGTTGAAGCGGTGGGTGACCACGTCACGGCGTTTGTCCCCGGCGACCGGGTAGCCACGGCGGAAGGCATCAACTGCTATGCGGACTACGCGCTGGTCGATGAGGCTGCAGCCCTCCCGGTCCCCCACGGACTGGACGACCTGACGGCAGCCGCGCTCCCCCTGCAGGGCATCACCGCCCACTACCTGATGAACTCCACTTTCAAGGTGGAGCCGGGGCACACCGTCCTGCTGCACGCGGGCGCGGGAGGTGTGGGCCTGCTGCTGATCCAGCTGCTCAAGGCCCGCGGGGCGGAAGTCATCACCACCGTGTCCACAGACGCAAAGGAGCAGCTCGCGCGCGAGGCCGGCGCCGACCACGTGCTGCGGTACGAAGGCTTCGCTGCGCGGGTCAGGGATATTACCAGCGGCACCGGCGCCGACGTGGTGTACGACGGCGTTGGGAAGGACACGTTCGACGGCTCACTGGCCGCTTTGCGCGTCAGGGGGATGCTGGTCCTCTTCGGTGCTGCCTCCGGCCCGGTTCCGCCCGTTGATCCCCAGCGCCTGAATGCCGGCGGCTCGCTGTTCCTGACCAGGCCCACCATGGGGCACTACCTGAGGGACGCCGCGGAGCGCCGGTGGCGCTCCGGTGAAGTGTTCGCAGCGGCGGCGGACGGCAGTTTGAAGGTCCGGATCGGTGCCCGGTACCCCCTGGTGCAGGCTGCCCAGGCCCATCGGGACCTTGAAGGGCGGCGTACCACCGGAAAGGTCATCCTGGTTCCGTAGGAATCTCAATGAGCTTTCAACGGATCCCTGCGGGCTGGGAAATGAGGCCCAGTTCGCCGCCTTCGTCGGGGTCGCCCTCTCATGTGGCCCGCTGTCGCAGCGCCGTAGGGGACGATGTGCCGGCCTGCCGTTTCATCGCCGGTAGTACTGCGACGATTCCGAGGATTCCGGCCACGGTGAAGGCCAGCACCGGTGAGACGTGGTCGAACAGCACTCCAAGTGTTGCCGAGCCCAGGGCCTGGCCGATGGCGAGGGCGATAAACAGCACTGCAGTGCCTTCGGCTGCACGGTCGGGAACAATGCGGACCGCCCAGATGATAAGAACCCCGCACAAGGCGGTGTAGCTGGCCCCGAACAGCGCCACGGAGGAATACGCAGTGAGGGATGTGCCCGGCGCCACGCCCAGGACGATGGTGGCCCCTGCCATGGCCAGCGAGGTCAGGTTCCAGGCCGCCCGCAAGCTCCAGACCTGCACAATCTTTCCGGCGGCCGCGCCGAGCACCCCGAAGGCGCCCAAAACCATCCAGGCAAGGATGGAGTATGTCTCCTCACCCGTGCGGGAAGCGGCCATGACCGAGCGGCCGAAAGTCCAGACCGCGGCACTGGACGCCCCGGCCAGGACTGCCGCGGCGATGGGCAAGGCCAGTGGCGCCAGGTCGCGGGCCCGCACCTGGGATGGCCGGCCAACCGCCCGGTCCCGGCCGGCAGACCGGTCAGCACGGAGGGTGGCAACGGCTGCCATGGCAACCAGGGCCGCGATGGCCACCCAGCCCAGCCGCCATTGGCCAACCGTGAGAAGCATGAGGATTCCCGCGACGACGAGGCCCGCCCCGGTCCCGGCATTAACAATCGTCTGCGCGTTTTCCTGGCGTGCAGGGGCGATGTTGCGCTCGATGAACGTGACCAGGCCCGGCGTCGCGAACCCTGCGCCGGCACCGGCCAGGACGACACTCACCGCGAGGACAACGACATCAGGGGCAACCGCCACACCCATCGATCCGAGGGCAGCAGTGGCACCCGCGCAGACCACGACGAGCCTCGGGCGGGCAGCAAGGCGTAAAGCGAGGACTGCCGCCAGACAGAAAGAGAGGAAGCTGCCGGCCTGGATGAACCCTGCAGTGGCCGAGCCCATCTGGAAGGCCTCGGTGAACCGGGGCAGGAAAAGCCCGTAACCAAAACGCGCCAGGCCGTAGGTCGCCGCTATCAGTGCCATTCCGCTGACTACCATCGCCCGCACGGGGTCCTCCTCAAACATCGACACCAGAACGCTCGTTACGGTACAGCAGAACTATCGTTCTGCAATAGGGGCAGTTAGAGTGGGGTAGTGACAACCGGCCAGCGACTTCCCGCCCGCACACGCTTGCTCAAGGCAGCGGACCAGGTTCTGTTCGAGGACGGCATCCGGGCCACGCCCGTCGATACGCTGCTGCAGCAGGCGGAGGTCTCTGCCGCCACCCTGTACACGCATTTCGGCAGCAAGGACGCACTGGTCGCTGAAGCCTTAAGAGTCAGGCTGGCGGACTGGCAGGGAGTCTGGGACCAACACATTGTTGCGGCCAGCGACGACATGGGGCGGTTGCTGGCAGTGTTTGACGCGCTTGCCTCCTATCGGCGCGACCAGAACCACCCCTCACGCTGGTGCGCCTTTCTGGCCGCGGCCACCGAGCTTCCCGCAGCCGCGGACGAGATCAGCGCCGTCCTCGCCGCGGATACGGAGCTGCTCGTTACCCGCCTCCTGCATTTCTCACGCCCCCTTGCCGGTCCGCGCGCTCAAGACCTGGCCGATGAGGTACTCCTCGCCTATAGCGGCACCCTGACTGCCTTCCTGCGCGGCTACCCCCACTCACCGATCGACGTCGGCCGCCGACTGGCCCGCTCAGCAGCTCAAGCGCATAACCGCAACTGACGCCCTGTCAGCAGAAGGACCAACACAAGCTCCCTTCCGACCCTGACCATGGCAGGCCAGGCCCGGGGCGTCCTGCGTTGACACAAAGACGCCTGACCGCTGAGATTTTGTGCGCAGTAGTACAGAATGCGGCCATCAGTGTTAATGCCCTGTCGAGACCGGTTTTGGTCGCGGGGAATCTATTTCTGGCCGCTTCCGCCGCTTACTGAGCCTGCGCGCTGGTGGAGAATTCAGCTCATTCCCCTGGGCACTGGCGTTCTGCAGGCTCCTCATAGTCAGGGACCGGCCGGGCCTCAGCCTCCTGGGGTGTTGCTGCTACCCCGTTCCGGTCAATGTCCTGAATCAACCACTCCATCTCGAAAATTTCCCGGCGCTGGGCCTCGCTGATTTCGACGGCGAGTTCACACACACGGACGTCAGCCAGCTCGGAGCGCTCTGAGCGGGTGATGGCCAGAGAATGGTGCGGGATCATGCCGCTCATAAACGCGCTGTCCTGCACCGTGGTCTGTGTTCGGTCCAGGAAAGCGCCACCACCGAGCAGTAGGAGGCTAATGACCACCACGGCCACGTTCGCCTTTGTGTTCCGATACATGTTCAGCATCCAGGCGAGCATGATCAAACCCATGGTGCCGCCCATTGTTAGCGCCATGAACATTCGGCTCTCGCTCCAGCGCACATGGCCCCATTCCCAGGAGCCGATAAACATGACGAAGTACATCACCACCATCCCGGTCAGGATCATCGCCCCGAAGCGCAGGTACATGTTCCGCATCTGATGGGACTGGTGCTCGTCATTATCGTGCTCGTTGGACTGGCTCTTTTGATCATTTGACATAGGACTTCTCCTTGTTCAGCAAGCCTTCCGCGCTAACGCACGGGGCTCTCAGATATTGCATACGTTGTCAGCAGATGGCTGTCGGCTTTCTTCCTGCTGAGCCGTTCAAGCCGTTGGTTGGCCTGTGCGGCTAGAGGTCTGTGGCGGGGCCGAGGATGCTTTCGGCAGCGTTCCACTGACTGATCTCGCAGCCGTCACGGCGGGCGAATGAGATGTCCACTGGCATGCCATCGACAATGCCCGTCACATTGGCTGTCTGGGGTCCGCCGTATTGCTGGGTGCAAACCACGTCTTTGCCCCGAGGCTGTGGGGCGAGCACTCCAGGACTGTTTTTTAGAACGTCACAGGCCTTGGCCGCGGTGGGGTGCCGGCTTTCATTCGTTGGAGCCCCGTTTCTGCACGTGAGGGTGTAATTAATCGCGGGTTCGGTATCGGACGGTTTGACCGTGATGGTGAGTTCGGCGTCGCCAGGACCGGGACCCGGCGGAAGGGAAGACGGCGAAGGTGAGCGGCCGGGAGCAGTTGTTGTTGGGTCGGTCGGCGGCGTCTGCGTTGCTGGCGGCTGTGGTGGTTCTCCTCCTGGCGAGCATCCGCTAAGGCTGAGAATGAAAACCACGGCCAACGTGCGGATCATCGTCTGTGTCATGTCGTGCCTCCCTGGAGGGCTCTCGATTTTTTGCGGTTGTCTGTGCAATTCCGTTTCAAGGGTGCGCGATCGTCAAAAGCATCAGCGGAGTACTGCTCTGTGCAGACTGCCGTTTCTTCGCTTCCTCAGGTTCTCCAGAACAGCGCCGATGCGCTCGTGCTAGGCATGCGCTTTTTTCATCGTTAGGGAATTGTCATGGGTCAAAGTGGACCACGATGTAGGTGTCGCCGGAGACTGATTCGACGACGGAGGCGGCCAGGTCGCGTAGTTTCAAGTTTCTGGAGCTGGCAGCACGGCGGAGAATGTTGAAAGCGGTGTCGTGGTCGCAGTGGTTCTGGCCCATCACCACTCCCAGTGCCGTATCAATGACCGTGCAGTGTTCAAGTGCTGCGTACAGGTCCTGGACGGTTTCCGTAAGCTCGGTGATCCGCAGGCGCATCTGAGCATTTTTAAGGCCTGCTCGGCGGATGCCTGGGCGGCATAGATGTCGTTGGGGAGAAAGCATCTGTTGCGACGGCGGTTAGGCTCATTATTGCCCGGGTTGGGCCTTCCACTTCCAGGGGGATGCTCAGGGAGGATCTGATGCCTCGTTCGGTGGCGGATCTGGCGAGACAGTGCCAGCGGTCATCGCCGGTCAGGTCGGGCGCATGGACCGTCCGCTGTTCGGCCATGGCTGTGAGGTTTGGGCCTTGTTTGAGGTGGTCCTCCAATTGCTCCAGTGACTGTGCCAAGGGTGCGCTCCAGGCCTTGATTGGATGCTTTTTCGGGCGGCTGATTCTTATGCACCAGACGGTTTCGGGACTCTTGCAGGTCTCTGTGTTTGCGGCGACGGCGGTGAGGTTTTCCATGAAATCCTCGAGTTTTTCATTGTTCATCGTTAAGATCCTCCAGTTCCACAGCCAAGCCCGGTTTCGGCTTGACCATGGTCGTGGTCGTACGGAAGTGGTCCTTGAGCAAGCCAGTACCGGCGCAATCGCGGAGTTCGGTGATCGCAGCCGCGGCAGCGCCTCTGTCGTCGAATGGTCCTGAAACGGCTAAGACGCTGCCGTCGGGCGCGAGGAGCTGGAAACGTAGGTGGGACTGATGATCGGTAAGCAGTTCGAAATGTCCGACCATGATGGCCATCCTCCTTGGTGGACCCAGATCGGGTCCCGAGCTGCCGGCGGGTAGAAATTCGGATTTGGCACAGAGGCGGGGCCAGAGGTGCGTCAGGCCCCGTTACCTCTGTGCCTCCATCATCTGGCGGGGTGTCCGTGTCGGAACAGGTGATGCCGCGGCTTTGTTGGGAGCCCTCTCGGGGCCTTGTGGCGCAGGCGAGTGGCGGCGGTTCGCAGTTGCGCGATACGGATTGCGCCGATAACTGCCACTAGGAGCCCGCCGAAGACCCCGGCGATGGAAAGGGCGATGCCAAGGGTTACCGAGCCCGCGAGTCCGAAGTACTGTACGTACACCTGTTCCTGGTTTTGAAGGATGAAGACAATCAGGAGTCCCAGGAATATCAGGACCGCGACGGTGGCCGTCCACACGAGCGCGGCTTGGGTGGGGCGTGGAGGGTAATCGCCGGCGCCGTTAGAGGGCGTGTCCGCGCTGATCACCGGTTGCCGTGCAGGCGGTGGAGGAATGGAATTTCGAGGAGTTACCGGATCGGTTTGCATGATGCCACCTTCCTTTCAGTTTTCATGGCCTGTCCCCTCTGGCCTTGTTTGCGGTCCGAGGCCCTTGATGAACCAGTGGGCGCCGGTCATCATCAGCAGGAAGCCGGCGGCGCCGATGATGATGAGTTCTGTTGCGATGCCTACGATGACAAGGGTGAACCCGGCTACCAGCGTGAGGATTCCACGGACCATCGTGGCTGCCTCCCTAGCGTGCCGGCCGGGGGCACCGGCCTGCAGCGTCCGAACCAGATCCGGATCGGTGGAAGAGAGCTCCTGTTCGAGCATTTCGAGGCGTTTGCGTTCTTCCTCTGACAGTGCCACGGACTCCTCGCTAACTTAAGAGATCAGGCCGGGTGGGAAAGCAACGTTGGGCACATGGATGGTCATGTGAGGTTTTAGGCACTCGACACATGGCTGTTGCCCGGCGTCCTGCAACAACGCCCCAGGTTTTGCGGGCTAGTAGCTCCGTTGATCAAAGCTGAATCCACACGCGCACCGGTAGGTGCGCAGGCTGTGGTCATTCTTTGCTGGGGTTCGGCCGCCTGGAAGGGCGGGATGAACAGCAACCACTTCCATGTCCTGGCCGCAGTGGACGTGGGAGGTCAGCATGCGGCGTAGTTGCGGATCCTGGGAAGGCCTCACGCGTCCCGCACCCTTCAGCCTTTCCTTCCGGCGTGCACGACGGGCTGGCCGGGAGCTGTGGCTGGCCCATTTAACTGCTCCCCTTTCTCAGTTCAGGGAGGTGAGAAAGGTCGGCGCAGCCGCGCTCACACCGCCCCAGGGCGCAGCGGAAAGCTGGCCGTGGCCGTACACGGAGGCATGGTGCCCGTAATGGTCGTCACCGGCGACGCCTTCGGGGTCTTTCGGGTGCGCGTCCAGCACGGACTGTACATGTGTCATTGGAGTCTCTTTCCAGGTGAAAAAGCAGGGGTTGATGTTGAACGGCCGAACCGTTCTACGTCCTGCTGATGGAAAGCTCGATCACGGTAAGTGCTGGCAAATCCGGCTCCGGAGGCACCGCGCCGTTGAGCACCCGCTCACCGGGCTGGTGCTCAGTCGCGGAAGGAGGATGCAGAACTCCTGTCCTCATAGGGGCCGGTTCGCCGCGGGGCGCATGGCGCCGCTGGCAGCAGTCCATTTCGGTTTCTTCAGTCCCGTGTGGTGCAGCACAGTCCACAGTGCTCGTCGACTGCGGGGCCGTCATCGAAGAATGGGCGGTGCTGGCTGCGGGTACCGCTTGCGGCGGCACTTCCTGCGGAGCCAGATCACCCGCCGTCTGAAGCGGGTCGTACCCGGGGACGATAGCGTACCGGCTGCCGTGGGTGTAGGAAGCGGCTCCCGTGAGAAGAAGGGTCAGAAGGATCCACACGAATAGCCTTCGCAGCGAAACAGGGCTGCGAAGCATTCTTTGTGATGACCAGTTCAGCGCGGCCATCTCCGAATCCCGGTATGTGCCATATAAGAAGCCTAGCTAGAGGCGCTCATAGGATGGTCACACCCGTATCACTTTTAGGATTCAACTTGAGTGTCCGGTCTGAAGGAACCGGCGGGAATGACCTCAGCGGCATGGCCACGTAATCGCCCTCCGGCGCGTTCATCCCTGCGCGAGTCCCTGTGGATCGGCGTTTTTCAGTAAGTTTCGCAGCTGGGGGTCGGAATAATCCGCAGCGAGGATAGCGATACGCATCTGTTCTAGCTGGTCTAAAATCTCCGGACGGTAGTGGCTCTTACGGTCGCACCACGCGAGCTCGTGGAGTAGCCCCAGTAGGCGGCTCGCAACGGCAGGGTCTGCGGCTCCGTATTTCCGGGGCTGATCCATGGCCATATCGAGCAAGTCCTGCAGCGTGGGGAGGGACAGCACCACCCTGATGCGCCCGTCGTCGTCGGTGAGGTGCTCCGGTCCGGGGTTCCTTTCCGCCAGCCGGCACAGGAGGTCTGAGAGGTGGCCGATGACGTGGACCGCGGTGGTGGGGTCGTTGATGCCTGGCGAGAGGGCACGTACGGCGACATCCACGAGTTGCCGGAATCCGAAACCTACGTCTTGGACGTTGGTGCGTTCAAATCCTGTTGCCCGGGCCGCATTCACCTCTTGGGTCAGCTTTTCCCGGGTTTCCGCTCCCAGTATTGTTCCCAATTCCACGGGCCAGGCAGTGGCGAAGGGGACTCCCGCCACCAGAGAACTGCCCGGTGGCAGGTCCAGCCGCACCACGGCGCCGCATTTCTTGACAGCGTCAAGGAGCGCGTCTTTATCCACGGAGGTCAAAAATCCTGAGGAAGAGGAATTGATGGGAACGCCAGGTGATGCGGGGACTGGACCCGGGACCCTCGCAGGCCTGTCGTGGGCAAAGACCCGGTCGATGGTTTCCTGCGTTTCCAGATTGACCCGGCGCATCATGGTTTCCACCCGGATCTCCCGTGCAAGGTGCGCCAGGAAGAGCACCAGGCCGACCACACTGGCGATGGCCAGGGCAAACGCGACAGTGACCGAGATTTCCGGTACGAAGGCAGTGTTTCCGTTGCCCTCGTCGCGCACACTCCGCAGGACCGTCAGCGCGAAGGCGAAAGCAGCCAGAAAAAGGGCAAGCGTTCCATGGACAAACCGGTCAGAAGTGAATGTCCGTAAAAGGCGCGGCGAAAACTGGCTGCTGGCCAGCTGCAGTGTGACCACGGTAAGGGAGAAGGTCAGGGACGTGACGGTGATGAGGGATCCCGAGATTGCCTGCAGGATTGACCGGGCAGCCTCCGGACCACCGCTGAAAAGAAAAACGCCGACGTCTTCCGGGAGTTCACCGTCTACAGCTGAATCCAAGGCGGGCAGGGCCACTCCCAGCACTACGGCCAGTGCCACCGCCAAGGCAGGAAGCGGCCATAACTGGGTCCGCAGCGTGTCAAGCAGCTGCGCGGTACGGCCGCCCATCAGCGGCACTCCTTCTCTGGTGAGAGTGCTTCACTCATGAGCTCCTGCTTCCTGCCACGGCGCGCCCGCTGCAATACGGCCGCCGCCTATGGCCTTGGTGCAGCTAACCGAAGGGGAAATACTAAGCGTACTGTCAGTAGCGGCGTCCCTGTCCATGATATTGGCGACTTTTCTGTTGAAGGAGCATGAAGCGAATGTGGTTTGATACGTGGCCGGACATTCTCCGTGTCCTGATCATCGGCTCGGTGTCGTATGCCGCCTTGGTGGCGCTCCTGCGGGTCACGGGCAAAAGGACACTGGGACAGCTGAACGCGTTCGACTTCATCGTGACAGTCGCCTTCGGATCCACGCTGGCGACAATCCTGCTCAGTTCGGACATCGCCTTCCTTGAGGGGTTGACGGCACTCGCGCTGCTGGCAGGCCTTCAATTTCTCGTGGCGTGGGTCTCGGCGCATGTGCCTGGAGCCAGGTCAGCTGTGACGTCACGGCCGGTGACGCTGGTTGTCTCGGGGGAACTTCAGCATGCCCAGCTGCGCAGGAACCGCCTCAGCGAATCCGAGGTGCTGCAGGCAGTCCGTGCTACCGGTTCCGGTGACCTGTCGAACATCGCAGCAGTGGTCCTTGAAACCAACGGGACCATCAGCGTCATCCCCAACAACAAACTCGGCAACGGATCTGCTCTTGATGGTGTCCAGGACGCTCCCCGGCCAGGACATCCATGACAGACCACGAACACCGGCCCGGCGGCGCGGACGCGCGTTCAGGAAGCGGCCGGCTCCGCCGCGCTGAAATACTGGCCCGCCGGCTGGATAAACCGATGGGGATCCTCGGCGTGATCTTCCTCTTCGTAATACTCGGCCAACTGGTGGCCAAAGACCCGGCCATGCTCAATGCCTTCACGGTCGCAGGTTGGTTGTTCTGGGCTGTGTTCGTCGCTGAATTCCTGTTACGCGCCTACATTGCAGGTTTCAGTAAGGACTTTTGGCGGAAAAGCTGGTGGCAGGTCATCTTCCTGCTCGTACCGTTCCTGCGGTTCTTCCGGGCACTGCAGGCACTTCGACTCCTGCGTATCGCCAGAGTGGCCCGCTACGGCTCCATCCTTTCAGCCGGTATCCGGGGTTCCCGCTCGGCAGGACGCCTTTTGACCAGCAGGATCGGCTGGCTCACCGCGGTCACCGCGGTAGTCATCCTCGCCTCCAGCCAACTCCTCTACGCAACAGGTGAGCACAGCTCCTACGCCCAGTCCCTGTACGAGTCAGCCATGGCTGCCATCACCGGTGACGGCATCACCGGCACCAGCCCCTTCTCACGCATTATTCAGGTCCTGCTGGCCATCTACTCGGTCGCAATCTTCGCCACGCTTGCAGGTACCCTCGGAGCCTTCTTCCTCGGACAAAAAGACTGAGGTACAGAAGTGCCCGGGTAAGCAGGTGCGTCGTGCCGCTGCCCTTATACAGGGGCCCATAGCACGGGGAACGGGGTCTTTTAAGTTCCGCAGCGGGTGGGCAATGGAATTGAAGCAGAGTTACGGGCGCGTCAAGAATGACCCAGCCCCGTCACGGGTGCATAACGCGGGGTTGTCGGGACAGACCAGGCACGTAGCCTGAATAGTGAAGGGCATTGCGGAGCCGGTACCGGAACCGAATGCGGCCAGGATGCAGATGATGACATCCGTGGCCGTGATGTGAAAGACCAGGACGGGAACGACCTTGGGAAAGTAGATGACCTTCTCATGGACCCGCAAGAAAACAAGGTCCGGTTTCTTGTCCTCGCCTCAGGGGGATTCCTGGGAATCGGAGAGACGAACTCCTTTATCCCCGTTGACGCCATCTCACGAATCACCCCTGACAAGGTCCATCTGGACAAAAACGGGACCACCTGGCGGCAGCGCCTGTCTATGACCCCGACATCATCGAGGAGCGCGATTTTTATCAGAACATTTACAGCTACTACGGCTACGCGTCCTACTGGACGCCAGGCTACGTCTACCCGGCATACCCTTTCCCGCCCCGCTAGAACCAAGAACTGCGGCCGGGACGGGCCCTGCCCTCCGCCCGGGCACCACATGACAGGGCAGGAAATCCGATGCCGGCAGGGAGATCCTGCCAGAAACCCGGTAAAAGGAAATGATTGTGACGGCACTGAAAAGCAAGGCAGGCGTACCGATCGCAGGAGCTGCCATGGTGGCAGGCCTCCTTACAGGTTGCGGAGAAGAAACAGTGGTCGAAGAAGCGCAGGAAGCGGGACCGACCGCAGAGGCGGCGATTCTCGGCGAGACCGTCACGGTGCAATAAAAGATCCAGACGTAGCCGGCCCGCCGTCGTGGCCGACCAGGTCCAGGAACTCGATGACAACCCGGAAGGACACCACATGAACAACGCAAGACGTTTTCGCACCGCAATGGTGGCGCCAGGTATTGCGGCCCTCCTCCTAAGTGGGTGCACGCCCCCACCTGAAGAGGACCAATATGCCATAGCGGTGGGGTCAAACAAGGACTTCGCCGGACTTGAACTGCGCAGCATATTCATCGTCACTTCGGCCGAGAACGAGCCGGGCCGCATCTTGGGCACGATCTTCAATAAGACTGACGAGAACATCGATCTTGTCATAGGGGACCGCGACGACGAGCTGCCCATGAGCATTCCAGCTGGCGGGAAGGTGGAATTCCAGGATTCGCCGACCGTCCTCAACAGCACAGAAGCAAGGCCAGGAGCGCGGACCGACCTGACTACTGAAACTCAAGGCGACACAACAAGTTTTGACGTGGCCGTACTTGACGGGACATTGGACCAATACGCTCCCTACCTTCCCAAATAAGTAACTCAGTCACCGGCACCGTGTCTCCTCTGGAGCTTCCTACCAGGTTCACCAATCCGGAAAACGCTGTAGTTCCTGCCCTCTGGCAGCCCGCTCCCCTCAATGCTTACTTTGCGGTTCTGCCAACGATGTGGCGTGCCACGACACGGTCGATTCCCGGCACATGGGTTGCCCTGATGATCCAACCGCAGGAAGCGCTGGACGTGGTTCTTGGGCAGGAATGACGATGCGGCGCGCCTCCCTGCCGCCTGAGCATCCTCGACGACGGGTCGCCAGCATCGCTCAAATTCCGTGAGGGCCGGACCTATCCCCTTGGTCGAGGCAACGGGACCGTGGACCTCCCCCAACAGCGCCGCCCCGGCGATGGCCATCCCCCGTTTCCCCAGCGGCATCCCGGTAAACCATCAGTGCCGCCACGTGGTTCGGGCGCAGGCTGTAGACGCCTGCCATCCGGTCGATGGTGTCAGTGAGGACAAACTTGTTCCGGAAGCGCTCATTCAACAGCGGTTCGGTCGCGATAAACGCCGCAGCACGCATGCCCAGATAGTGAAAGTACTCCGCTTTCGGACCGAAGACTTGGGCGCGCACACCGGAATGGATGCCATCAGCGCCAATGAGGACATCTGCGGCGAGAGGCACGCCCGGAGAACCCTCGACGGCGACCCGCACGCCGGCCTCATCATTCCACACCTGGGATACCGGCGCCCCGTTAACGGACGCGCACCCGCCCGGGGCCACGTCCTTCAGTGCCGCCGAGGGGTGGCGGGCGGCCAATCCTTCGAAGCCGTCACACAAGGAGCCGTCCGGCCACAGCAACCAAGCCATACCTGCCTCCCCTGGGTAGCCACGACCCTACAACGGCCGCGGAACGGGACCCGGTAACAACATAAGGGCAGCATCCGCAGATATGGAAAGGTCCCCGCAACCCTGTGGCTGCGGGGACCTTTCCTGCTGATGCGTGCTTGTGGTTAGCGCTGGACGGCACCGAATCGTTCGGCCGCCAGGGCCACCGCGCCTTCACGCGCTGCTGATGCCTCGTCCGCCGTGAGGGTCCGGTCGTTGGCACGGAACCGGAGCCCGAAAGCGAGGGACTTCTTGCCGTGCTCGATGCCCTTGCCTGCGTAGACGTCGAAGAGCGCCACGTCCTCCAGCAGTTCACCGGCACCTTCGCGCAGGGCCGCCAGGACGTCGTCGGCGGGGACTTCAGCAGGAACCACCAGCGCCACGTCCTGGGTGGCCACCGGGTACGTGGAGATGTGGCGCGCCACGATCACGTCCGGCGCAGCGTCGAACAGCGCGTCGGCGTTGAGCTCCAGTGCAACCGAGCGGGCGGGCATGTCCGATGCCGCCAGCAGCTTGGGGTGCAGCTCACCGGCGTAGCCCACCACCTCACCGCTGCGCAGTGACAACCGTGCTGCACGGCCGGGATGGAAAGCCTGGTGGTTGCCCTGGCTTACCAGGACCTCCACTCCCAGCACGTCCCCGGCAACCCGGGCAAGGTCCAGGGCGTCAGCCCAGTCCCAAACCCGCGGCGCATGGCCGGCCGCTGCCGGGGAGTCATGTCCCGTGAGCACTGCGGCGAGGTGGAACGGCTGCGCCGGGACGCCGTCGTACAGTCCGTCCAGCACCTCATCGGAGGGCTTGACGCCGAGCGGCGGGATGGAGGCAGTGCCTACCGTGCCGCCGGGCAGGAACACCAGGCCTGATTCGAAGAGTGCCAAGTCGCGGAAACCGCGCGAATGGTTCCGCTTGGCCACCTCGATGAGCCCCGGCAGGATGGACGTGCGCAGGAAGCCCTGCTCTTCGCTGATCGGGTTGGCGAGCTTGACCGCGGTCCGGTCCGCTCCTTGTTTGGCTACACCGAAGGTGTCGTTGGCGGCCTTGGACACGAAGGGGTAGGACAGGACTTCGGTGAGGCCTGCATCCGCCAGCGCCTGGATCAGGCGGCGGCGCTGCTGCTGCACCCGCGTCAGGCCGCGACCGGGAGGCGCCACCGGAAGCGTGGCGGGAATCTTGTCGTAGCCCACCAGCCGGGCAATCTCCTCGGAGAGGTCCTCCTTGGTTTCCAGATCGTTCCGCCAGCTGGGGGCGGTAACGGTCCAGCCGCCGTCGTTCTTCGCCACCGCCGCGCCAAGATCCTCCAGGGACGTGACAATCTGCTCTTCGGTGAAGTCGATGCCGATGCGGGCGGCAGCGAAGGCCTCAGGCAGTTCTATGCTGACGGAGTCCGGGGCCGTCCCCACATCGGTTCCGGCCCGGTCCGCCGTTCCACCGGCCAGCTCGACGAGCAGGTCAACCACCCGCTGGGCGGCGATGCCGGCCACGTGCCAGTCCACGCCGCGCTCGAAGCGCTTGGACGCTTCAGACGGCAGCTTGTGGCGCCGCCGGGAACGGGCAATGGACACCTCGTCGAAGTGCGCAGCTTCCACCAGAATGGTCGACGTCGAATCCCCCACCTCTGTTGCCGCGCCGCCCATCACTCCGGCGATACCGATCGGTCCGGAGGCGTCCGTGATCAGCAGGTCCTCGGCGTCGAGCGCGCGTTCCTTGCCATCGAGGGTGGTGATCTTCTCGCCGGCCAGGGCCCGGCGCACCACGATGTCCCCGGACAGCGTGTCCTGGTCGTAGCAGTGCGTGGGCTGGCCGAGTTCCAGCATCACATAGTTGGAGATGTCCACCGGCAGGGAGATGGAGCGGATGCCGGCAAGGCGCAGCCGTGAAACCATCCACGGCGGCGTGGGCTTTGTGGCGTCCACGCCGCGGACGGTGCGGGCCACGAACCTGTCGCATCCGGGCTTGCCGTAGATGGGGGCGTCGTCATTGATCTTGACGCCGTAGCCGCCCGAAAGCTCCGCAGGAGCGGTAACCCGGGACGCGGGATCCGTGAAGGTGGTTCCGGTGGCGTGGGCGTACTCTCGGGCAACCCCGCGGATGGAGAACGCATAGCCGCGGTCCGGCGTCACGTTGATTTCGGCAGCCTGGTCGTAGAGGCCAAGGAGCTCCATGGCATCAGTGCCGATTTCAGGGTCCAGCCCGATGCGGGACAGCACCAGGATGCCGTCGTGGTCCTCGCCGATGCCAAGTTCGCGGACGGAGGCGATCATGCCTGCGGACAGGTGTCCGTAGGTCTTCCGCGCCGAGATGTGGAAGTTGCCAGGCAGCACGGCGCCCGGGAGGGTGACCACCACCTTGTCGCCCTCAACAAAGTTGTGGGCGCCGCAGATGATGCCCTGCACGCCGGAGGGGTCGATGCCGTCGCCGGTGAGGGTCTGTTCCTGGCCCTCAGGAACCACCCGGACCTGGCACCAGTTGATGGTCTTACCGTTGGTTTGGGGTTCCTTGACCAGGCTCAGGACCTGGCCAACCACGATGGGCCCCTGCAAGGTGTCCGTGGGGCGGTGGACGTCCTCTTCTTCAAAACCGACCTTGACCAGTTCGGTCATGACGTCTTCTGCCGTTGCTCCGGCCGGTACCTCTGCGAATTCACGCAGCCAGGAAAGTGGGATACGCACTGTTAGATCTCCATCCCGAAGTGCTCGCTGAAACGTACATCGCCTTCGATCATGTCGCGCATGTCCCCCACTTCGTTGCGGAACATAAGGGTGCGCTCGATGCCCATGCCGAAGGCAAAACCTGAATAGACGTCCGGGTCGATGCCGGCGGCTCGGAGCACGTTGGGGTTGACCATGCCGCAGCCGCCCCACTCGATCCAGCGGGGGCCGCCCTTGGCGCCGGGGTGCCAGATGTCCAGTTCCGCTGACGGCTCGGTGAACGGGAAGTAGTTAGGACGCAGCCGGATCTGGGCTTCGTCGCCGAACATCTGCCGCGCGAAGTGCTCGAGCGTGCCGCGGAGGTCCGCCATGCTCAGGTGCTTGTCGATGGCGAGGCCTTCGAACTGGTGGAATACCGGGGTGTGGGTGGCGTCCAGTTCATCGGTGCGGAAGACTTTGCCCGGGCACAGCACATAGATAGGCAGCTCACGCTCGAGCATGGAGCGGACCTGTACCGGCGAGGTGTGCGTGCGCATCAGCAGGTGGGCTTCGGGCGGCTCCACGAAGAAGGTGTCCTGCATTTCGCGGGCGGGGTGGTCCGGCTTGAAGTTAAGGGCGTCGAAGTTGAACCATTCCGACTCGACCTCCGGGCCCTCGGCGATTTCCCAGCCCATGCCCACGAAGATGTCCGCCACGCGGTCCTGGAGCGTGGAGAGCGGGTGCCGGGCACCGGCGCGGCGGCGGCGGGGCGCGGCGGTGACGTCCACGGTCTCTTCCAGGAGGATCCGGGCGTCGTTTTCCGCTTCCAGCTCCGCCGTACGGTCCGCGAGCGCCTTGTTGACCCGTCCGCGCGAAGCGCCCATCAGCTTTCCGGCGAGGGCCTTCTGGTCCTTGGGCAGCTTGCCAATCTCACGGTTGGCAAGGCTGAGCGGGGACTTCTCGCCGGTATGGGCGAGCCGCACCGCCTTCAGCTTGTCAAGGGTGCCAGCGCCGGCAATGGCGGCGATGGCCTGGTCTACAGCGGCAGTGATGGCGGCTTCATCCGTGGGGTTCGGGATGGCGGCGCCCGGCAAGGTTTCAGTCATCTACTGTTCTTAGCTACGAGTCGTGGCTGCCGGTGAACGGGGCAGCCCTGCACGGTTTCCCGGGGGCGCGTCCGTCACTGGCAGGTCATGGATGAATGTCCCCAATGCCAACTGTGCATTCCGGTTCATTCAATGACCAGGTCCGGGCACACCGGCTGAGCCGGCGGCCACTGCCCTCCAGTCTAATTGAAGGCTCCGGCTACCATAGCCTCATGACAGTGCCGCGGCGCCCGGGAGCCCAAAAGCGCCTCACCGCTGCGCAGAGACTGCGGCAGGCGGCGAACCTGGCCAACGGCAGCACCTTCCTTGGCCTCGCCGTGGCCCTCGCCGCGCGCACCCGGATCAGCAGGGGCCCACGCGGGCTGATCCTGGCGTCGGGGTACAGGCCGCGGCTGCCTGTCGCCGGGGCCTTCACACTGGGCAACGTGGTGCTGTGCCGGTGCAGCTCCGCTGATATGTTGTCCAGGCCGGCCCTGCTGGGCCACGAGGAAAAGCACTGCACGCAATACGCCTGGTGCCTGGGCGCACCGTTCCTTCCCCTGTACCTCCTGGCCGCAGGGTGGTCGCTGGTGCGCACCGGCAACCCGGGGACGCGCAATCCCTTTGAGCGCCACGCCGGACTGGAAGCCGGCGGATATCCAGCACACAAAACCCGGCGCCGGCCCTCACGCCGCCCCCGGCCTGAAGTGGAGGTTTGACCCATGGCCACTGCTCATGACGCCGATGAAAGGGGCGGCGCCACCAGCGCCGGCGTCTCCCCCGGCGCCTCCCCCGGCGCCTCCCCGGGCACTGTCCGCGTATCGGGAACGGGTTCGGCGGAAGCTGCCCCCGATCTCACAGTGGTCTCGATCGGTGTGGAGTGCCGGGCCGATTCGGTGGGGCAAGCCTACTCCCGGGCCGGAGCCGGCCTGGCTGCCGTTACTGCCTCCTTCCGCAGCCACGGGGTTCCCGGCTCCGACATCCGCACCTCGGGCCTCAACGTGCGCGCGGAACTCGCCTGGCGGGAGGGCGAGGGGCAGCGCGTCACCGGGTACGTCGCGTCCAGCACCCTCACAGTGAAGCTGCGGGCTCCCGGTTCCGCCTCAGCTGCCATCGCAGATGCCGTTGAGGCAGGCGGGAACGACGTCCGGCTGAACGGCGTCGAACTCACCTTCACCGATGACTCGGCTGTGCGGGCACGCGCCCGGGAGGCCGCCTGGCTTGACGCCCTCAGCACCGCCAGGCAGTACGCGCAGCTTGCCTCGGCCCGGCTGGGACGGGTGCTATCGGTAGCGGAGGAAGGCGCAGTCCAGGGTCCAGTGCCGCTGCCCCGGATGCAACGGGCTGCTGCCGTGGAATCCCTCAGCGTGGAGGCCGGCAATTCCGTGGTGGACGCAGCAGTCGCCGTGGAGTGGGAACTCCTGGCGGACACTTAGGCACACTCCCCCAAGGAGACAAGCGCCGCGGCAACCCGCCTATGCTTGACATTGATTCGAACATAGATTCGAATGGACGGCATGAGATGGGATGCCCAAGCACTGATCGCCCGGCCCGCGGAATCGGCTGCGAATGCCCCGTCCCCCGCTCTGCTTCCCTTGGCCGGCCTGGTCCGCTCCATCACAACCCCCGAGTTCGCGGGCATTACCTTTCATGAGGTCACCGCCAAATCGGTGCTCAACAAGGTGCCTGCCGGCTCGCGTATGCCCTTTGAATGGACCATCAACCCTTACCGGGGATGCAGCCACGCCTGCGTGTACTGCTTTGCCCGCAAGAGCCACACCTACCTGGATTTCGACGCCGGGCTGGACTTTGACAGCCAGGTAGTAGTGAAAGTTAACGCGGCCGAGTTACTCCGGAAAGAACTGGCCAAGCCATCCTGGACCCGCCAGCAGGTTGCCCTGGGTACCAACACGGACCCCTATCAGCGGGCCGAAGGCCGGTACCAGCTCATGCCAGGCATCATCACCGCCCTTGCCGAGTCCGGCACTCCCCTGTCCATCCTCACCAAGGGGACCCTGCTTGCCCGGGACATCCCCCTCCTCAAGAGCGCGGCCGCCCAAGTGCCCGTGGGCCTTGGCATCTCGCTGGCCATGACAGACGAAGGCCTGTCCGAGGCCATTGAGCCCGGAACACCGGGTCCCCGGGCACGCCTGAAGCTCGTTTCCCGCCTCCGTGAAGCCGGCCTGCCCTGCGGCGTCATGGCCATGCCCATCCTGCCGTGGCTCTCGGACAGCGATGAAGCCCTTGATGCGTTACTTGCGTCCCTGGCTGCCGCGGGGGCCACCGGCGTCACGGCCGGAGCCCTGTACCTCAAGCCGGGGACCAGGGAGTGGTTCATGAAGTGGATTGCCGCCAACCATCCCGGGCTTGCGGGCCGCTACCGCCGGCTCTACGGGACGGGTTCGTACGCGTCCAAGGAGTACCGCTCGTGGCTTGCGGGCAAAGTCCGGTACTTCAAAGCCCGCCACGGGTTTACCAACACCTCCGGCTTCAGCCACAGGGACCTCGAGGACGATCCCCGCGGTGAGGAAGCCGAGTATCCCGAAGGCATCATCCCCCAAGCGGCAACGGCGGGAGGGAAGTCAGGGGCCGGGGGCAACAGTGCTTCCGGGGGGCAGGCAACGCTTTTCTAGGGCAGTGTGCTCTCTGCCTTGACGGCGACCGCGCCAAGCAGGGCCCGGACTATGGGGAAGTCCGCGGGAATCCACGGCAGGTCCAGGACCGCACTGTGGTTGTCCAGTTTTACCCACCGAAGGTCGTCGTGGTCCTCAAGGGGCTTCGGCTCCCCGTGGGCGATCTCCGCGAACCACACCCGCATGCTTGCGCGGGGGTTCAATGGCCAGCCGCCCGGAACCTGGGACGCGAGTTCGGCGCCGAGCCGGACACCGACGCCCAGTTCCTCGAGCAGTTCGCGGGCCAGCGCCGCCTTCGGTTCCTCACCGGGCTCCACTTTTCCACCGGGGAACTCCCAGAGTCCTGCCAACTGCTCCGGAGCGCTGCGCCGCGCCACCAGCAGCATGGAGGGTTCCGCCAGGCTGTCCACAACGGCTCCGCCTACTACCTGTATCAGTCCATTCACCGGCCCATTCTATGGGGGACAATGAAAGGACCAGCTGCAAAGGTCCTCCCGCAACGGGAATACCACTTCCCCTTTCCGGGTTGTCTGCAGGGTCCGGACTTCTCCTGCCCCACTGCCGTGGCATTGGTCCATCACTACTTTCCTCCTTCGAAAAGCAGGCTTATGAGCAGCGTCCTCCAAACGTCCACGGCAGCCCCCGCCCGATCCACGAACCTGGCCATGGCCATCCTCGCCCTCGCCATGGGCGGGGTGGGCATTGGAGTTACCGAATTCACCATGATGGGCCTGCTGCCCGAAGTCGAGCAGGGCCTTGGGGTTTCCACGCCCGAAGCAGGCCACCTCATCTCCGCCTATGCCCTGGGGGTCGTGGTGGGAGCCCCGCTGCTGGCCGCGGTGGGCGCCAAGCTCCCCCGTAAGCACCTGGCGCTCGGACTGATGTTGTTCTTCACGGTGGCCAACCTGGCCTCATTCCTGGCCCCGGATTACGGAACAATGCTGGTGTCGCGCTTCGCTGCCGGCCTGCCGCACGGCGCCTTCTTCGGGGTGGCAGCAGTCATCGCCGCCTCCCTGGTTCCCCCCACGCGGAGGGGCTGGGCCATCTCAATGGTGATGGCCGGCCTGAGCATTTCCAACGTGGTGGGCGTTCCGTTTGCCACCTGGATGGGCCAGACATACGGCTGGCGGCTCCTGTTTATCCTGGTGGGACTGATCGGCCTGCTGACGCTAACGCTGGTGTGGAAGTTCGTCCCCTTCCACGAGGCCCGTCCGGATGCAAGCATTCGGCGTGAACTGGGCGCGCTCAAACGCCTGCAGGTGTGGCTGGCCATTCTGATCGGCATTGTCGGTTTTGGCGGCTTCTTTGCCACCTACACCTACATCGCCCACACCATGACCATGGTGGCCGGCATCCCGTCCTCGCTGATTCCCCTGGTGGTGGCCCTGTACGGGCTGGGAATGGTGGCCGGCAACATTGTGGGCGGCCGGATTGCGGACAGGTCCGTCATGGGCACCCTCTACAAGGTGCTGCCCGGCATCGCCGTTGCTTTGGTGGTGTACGCCGTGGCCGTGCAGTGGCCCTGGTCCGCCTTTGTCATGGTATTCGTGGTGGGTGCTTCCGGGTCCATGCTGATCCCAGCCCTGCAGACCCGGCTCCTGGACGCGTCGCCGGATGCCCCCTCCCTCGCATCATCGCTGAACCACGCAGCGCTGAACGTCGCCAACGCGCTCGGGGCATTCCTCGGCGGACTGGTGATCGCCCTGGGGTGGGGCTACACGGCCCCTGCCCTGGTGGGTGCCGTCCTCGCCCTGTTGGGGCTCGGCGTCGCAATAGCCAGCGGACTGCTGGAGCGGAAGAGACCGCTGGCCGCCTGATCCCTGAAAGCTGATTCACTCGTGGCTCTCTTCAGCAGGTTGGCCACCCGCCGGCGTACCGGATCCCCTGCCTGTAGGCCTGCCTGTTGCCTCACGTCAATAGGTCCGGGAAGACTGCTTCGTTGCCTCATTGGAAAAGGTCCGTTTCGGGTACGAGTTGAACCAGGTGTTGACCTTGTAGTCGCGGGGAGCGGCTTTGGCTTGGGTGAGAGTTTCAAGCTGTCTGGTCAGGGCCAGGATCTGCCGGGACATGGCCGCTGGCTTCAGGTGTTTGAACTGCGCGTCCATGGTGATGATGGGCCGCTTCCGGACGCTCGGATGCCGGACGGCGCGTTGATGCGGGGTGAGTGCGGCATCATGTCTCTTGACCACCTTTGCCCCATGGCGTTCCTTCGACAGCAGCTTCTGCTGTGGCAGCAGGTAGTTCGTGAAGAGCGCATCAAGTTCCCAGATGGCGTTGAGCTTCTCCAACTCCGCCGCGGTGTCGTAGCGGTAGTAGCCCACGAGCTCACGGACGCGCGCCCAGTTCTTCTGTTCCACATGGGCCCCATCGTTTTTGTTTCCCGGCCGGGAACGGGTGAAGGTGATCTGCCGGGCATGGCAGTACTCCAGCAGGTAGTCGTTGATGAACTCGGACCCGTTGTCAGAGTCGATCCCAAGGATCGGGAACGGGAACCGGCCCAGCGCGTACTGCAGAGCTGCGAACACCCATTTCTGGGCCTTGTTCGGAACTGACCGGTTCACCGTCCAGCCGGTCGCGATATCCGTCACGGTCAGGGTGAAGCAGAACTGGCCGGACGCCACACCGCCTTCATGTCCTACCAGGTCGATCTCAACGAACCCGGGTACCGCGTCGTCCCAGTCCGCCCAGGTCCTCACCGGGATCTGCGATTTCAGCAGTGATCCGAGCTTGGTATGCGACCGGCCCCGCAGCACCAGTTTCGCCCGCTCCGGGGCAAGCTTCCGGTCGATCGTCGCCGCGCTCATCCGTACCAGCAGTACCGCCTCCGCGTCCGTCAGGTCCAGTTCCCCGTCCCGGCGCAGCAAGGGCACGAGCACCGGCAGCATCGGCGCCAGCCTCTTGCCGGCCGGGCCCCGCAACACAGCCCAGCAGACCACCAGCGCCTCGATCACCCGCGGACCATAAACCGGGGGGCGCGGCGGACGGGCACGCACCGGGCGCAACTCCAAAGCCTGACGCAAAGCCCGCCGCGCATAGTCCCGGTTCCAGCCCGTCAGCTCCACCAGATCATCAAGGATCCGCACCTTCTCCAACCGGCTCCCGCGGGCATACGCCCGGGCCTTGATCACCGTGACGGCCTTGCGCTGGCTCATCGTCAATCCCATCCCTCAAGGATGTCCGCGCCCCGCCTCTTCCCGGACCTTTTCCAATGAGGCAACGTATCCCGCTACGCGGACCTTTCCCATGAGTCAACGCGGCCTGCTGACTTTACGTGGCCCTTATGTTAGCTTGAGCCACATCGGGACCATGAGATCCCGGTCACTATAAGGAGGAGACATGGGTTTTCTTGCTTGGATTATTCTGGGCCTCATCGTAGGGGCCATTGTTAAGGCCGTCATGCCCGGACGGGTTGGCGGCGGCTGGGTAACCAGCCTGGTTCTGGGCGTCGTTGGCGCCATCGTGGGCGGCTGGATTGGAAGCCTCCTGTTCAGCAGGGGCGATCTTGCCTTCTTCGACCTCGGCACCTGGATTCTCGCTATCGTCGGCGGCCTGGTTGTGGCCGGCATCTACGGAGCAATCACCGGCCGCGGAAAGGCTACCCGCGCACCCTGATCCGCTCTCGGGAAGAACATCAACTAACAAGGGCTCCGGTGAACCGGAGCCCTTACATGTTTAAGCGTGCCCAATTTGTTTTGAAGCGCTCACAACCTTGGGCCTGGGAAGCTGAAGCGGCCGGATGCTTAGGCCGTCACCGGCACCGGATGGTGCTGGGAACGCGCGCTGGCGTAGAGGCAGACCGTAGCCGCTGTTCCCAGGTTGAGGCTTTCCGCGGAACCATACACCGGCACGGCTACCCGGTGGTCCGCAAGCGCGAGCTCTTCCTCCGAAAGTCCCTGGGCCTCGTTGCCGAACAGCCAGGCCGTCGGCTGCTCCAGGGCGTACTCGGATTCCGGGCCTTCGCCGGTCAGCCGGCGCCGGGCGTTCTCGTCCTGCAGGGTGTCCAGGTTGAGGGTCCCGTAGCCGTCCGCTGCCAGGACGCCGATCCCCCTGGCACGGCAGGCGGCCGCAAGTTCGTCAACGTCCGCGCCCAGCACCACAGGAAGGTGGAACAGTGAGCCTGCTGTGGACCTGACGGCCTTGGGGTTGTAGATGTCAACGCTGGAGGCCGTCAGGATAACGGCGTCGGCTCCGGCCGAGTCCGCCGCGCGCAGGACCGTTCCGGCGTTACCGGGGTCGCGGACCTGGCAGAGCACGGCAATCAGGCGGGGCCCGGCGTCGAGCACTTCCTGCAGGGCAACGTCAAGGAAACGGCAGACGGCGATGATCCCCTGCGGGTTGACGGTGTCCGCCATGGCAGCTAGAACTTCATCCGTGGCCAGGCGGGCGTTGACTCCCTGGGACAGTTCCTCGAATTCCGGATGCCGGTCAAGGCAGCTTTCACTGGCGAAAACTTCGGTGACCACCCCGGGCTGGCCATCGGCCACCCGCTGCTGGTGGAGCCGGAGCGCTTCCCGCACTGCCTGGGGCCCTTCGGCAAGGAACTGTCCGCGCTTTAAACGGGCCGGGCGCCCGGCAAGTTTCGCCACGTCCCTCACCCGATCAGCTCGGGGATTGGACAGTGGAAAATCTTGCGGGCGCCCGGTTTCGTTCATATAAGAACTTTAGTGGCTGCTGCCACCGGTTCTTGAACCGTCCCTGGCGGGAACAGTCAGCTGCTAGGCAACAACCTTCTTGGCGGAGGTGTCGGCAGGCAGGGAATCCTTGGCAACCTTTACCAGCGCTGCGAAAGCGTTGGCGTCGGAAACGGCCAGTTCGGCGAGCATGCGGCGGTCAACCTCAACCTCAGCGGCCTTCAGGCCCTGGATCAGACGGTTGTAGGTGAGGCCGTTGGCGCGGGATGCAGCGTTGATGCGCTGGATCCACAGGCGGCGGAAGTCGCCCTTCTTCTTCTTGCGGTCGCCGTAGCTGTACACAAACGAGTGCAGCAGCTGCTCTTTGGCCTTGCGGTACAGGCGTGAACGCTGTCCACGGTAGCCCTTTGCGCGTTCAAGAATAACCCGGCGCTTCTTGTGGGCGTTGACCGCCCTCTTCACACGTGCCACGTGCGTACTCCTTCGAAAATTCTGCTCCCAAGCATCTACTGCCGGTAGTCCCGGCGGCCTGAGAAGGCTTTTTGGTAGGTGACTTACACCAGGTGGTGGTCAGTCAAAGAACTTGGAAACTAGATGCCGAGCATCTTCCGGATGACCTTGGCGTCGCCCTTGAAGACGATCTTGTCGCCGGCGAGGCGGCGGGTCAGCCTGGAGGACTTGTGCTCGAGGTAGTGGCGGCGGTTGGCCTGCTGGCGGCGCAGCTTGCCGCTGCCGGTCAGCTTGAAGCGCTTCTTGGCACCACTGTGGGTCTTCATCTTCGGCATGGGAACCGATCTCCTTACGTTCCGCAGGCTGGGCCTGCAGCTCTATCGCGCAGCTGCCCCTCAGGGCGGCGTGCTGGTTGCTGACTGCCGGAGGGCGACCTCCGGCAGCTGTGGACTAAGTGGTCTTCTTGCTGGCCGGCTTTGGCGCTGCCTTGGGGGCGGGCCGTGCGGCAGGCTTCGGCGCAGCGGGCCTGGCCACCGGCTTCGGCGGAGCAGGCACTGCCGCAGGCTTCGGCGCGGCGGCCGGAGCAGCTGCAGCAGGCTTCTCTGCAGCAGCCTTCGGTGCCGGCGCGGCCTTGGGCTCTGCTGCCTTGGGAGCAGCCGCCTTGGGTGCAGCGGCAGCCTTCGGTGCTTCGGCCTTCGGGGCTTCCTGCTTCGGAGCAGCGGCCTTCGGGGCTTCCTGCTTCGGAGCAGCGGCCTTGGGGGCCTCCTGCTCCGGCGCTTCGGCTGCGGCGGGCTCGACGACGGCTGCCGGCTCCTGGACAGGAGCCTCGGCTGCTGCCTCGGGTTCGGTCGAGACGGTGAATCCCTCGGGAAGCAGATCCGCCAGTGACTGGGTCATGGGTGCCTGGTCGTCACCGGAGGTGTCAACGCGGCCGGAAGCCTTGGCTTCGTTCTGCGCCTTCGCTTCGGCACGCTGCGTAGCGCGGCGGGCTTCGGCCTTGGCCTCTGCCTTGTTCTTCAGCGGACCAACCACCATGACCATGTTGCGGCCGTCGATGCGGGGGCTGGACTCAACAACTCCAACCTCCGCGACGTCGTCGGCGAAGCGCTGGAGCAGGCGGATGCCCATCTCCGGACGCTGCTGCTCGCGGCCACGGAACTGGATCATGGCCTTGACTTTGTCACCGGCACCGAGGAAGCGCAGTGCATGCCCGCGCTTGGTCTCGTAGTCGTGGGTGTCGATCTTCAGGCGGAAGCGGATTTCCTTCAGAACGGTGTTCGTCTGGTTCTTCCGCGCTTCACGTGCCTTAACCGCGGCCTCGTACTTGTACTTGCCGAAGTCCATCAGCTTGCACACCGGAGGCTTCGCCTGAGGTGCAACTTCAACGAGATCAAGGTCAGACTCGGCAGCCAGACGCAGGGCATCCTCAATACGGACGATTCCTACCTGTTCACCTGCAGGGCCGACCAGCCGCACCTCGGGGACGCGGATACGCTCATTGATTCTTGGCTCGCTAATGTTAAAGCTCCTGTTGTTGTTGTGGAATCCCGGCAAATAGAGAAGGCCCCCAATTGCCGGAGCAATCGAAGGCCTCTGATAGGTCGGATGCAGATCCCGCGAAGGGACTGCGCACACCGCTCCGGCTGATACCGGGGCCATGCCCAACCAGGTACCCGGCAACCTTGAGTTCCAAAACATCCGGAACAGCGGCTGGCGCGGGTGGGAGAGAACTCCGCTTGCAAACTGCATGCCATCTTACAGAAAAAATTCCCGTCAACGCTGTGCAGCGCCGGTGGGAACCTTGATCGTTGGAACAATCTCTGAAATAACGACATCCAGTCGGTCTGTGTCAAGCTTACCAGTATGAGCACCCCAGACAGTAATTCATACGTTTTCGAGCCTGCGGCGGATGAGGCAGGTGCCGCCGGCGACGTCTCGCAGCAGATCCGCGACATTTCCGAAGTGCCGGCGATCGAGGTCATCACCACAGCGGCCGTCCACCTGATGAGTGCAGCCGCAGTGAAGCTGGGGCTGGCGGCCGAGGACAATGCCGAGGAACTGAAGGACCTGGACGAGGCCCGGAAACTGATTACCGCCCTGGCCGGCCTGGTGACCGCCGCCGCCCCGGAGATCGGTTCACAGCACGCCGGACCCTTGCGTGACGGACTGCGGTCCCTGCAGCTGGCGTTCCGCGAAGAGTCCTTGATCCCCGACGCCCCGGGCAAGGGCCCGGGCGAGAAGTACACCGGGGCAGTTAACTGACCGGACCGCAACACCCTTTTCTAAACCCCCCCCGCCCGGCGGGCGGGCCGGAAAACGGGGGGCCC
>NZ_JAJOMC010000038.1 GCF_021129155.1 Arthrobacter sp. AK04 | reverse complement strand
GCCCGGGGGCGGGGAAGGATACCGGCGCGGGGGAAGCTGTTGGTCCCCGCGCGCGGTAACGGCTGCCCCTGCAGCAGCCGCGGGCGGACGCAGGTCCAGTTCAGCATCCGTGAGGTTGGTCCTGATGTGCCGCAATTCCTGGAGCAGGGCATTCCCGTCCACCGGCCGGTTCTCGGGGTCGCTGGCGGTACACCACTGCACGAGTTCGTCCACTTCGGCGGCCAGGCCCGGGACCAGGGCCGACGGCGGCCCCACTGTGCCGTGGACGTGCTGGTACGCCACCTGGATGGGGACCTCGCCGTCGAACGGCTGCTGTCCGGTAAGCATCTCGTACAGCATGATGCCCAGGGAGTAGATGTCGCTGCGCGCGTCAGCCGGGCGTCCCAGGACGAGTTCAGGGGAGAGGTAAGCGACCGTGCCGATCAGTGCGCCGGTGCTGGTGGCGGTGGTGACGGCGCGGGCCAGGCCGAAATCCCCGATCTTAATCCGACCGTCGTCGGATATCAGAACATTCTCCGGCTTGACGTCGCGGTGGATGAAGCCGGCGGCATGGGCGGCGCCGAGCCCTTCGACCACCGGGTCGATCAGCGCCAGTGCCAGCCGCGGCGGCAGGGCGCCCTTCTCATTAATAAGGTCACGCAGGGTATGGCCTTTGATGTATTCCATGACCAGGTATGCCGTGGGGCCGTCGTTCCCCTGGTCGAGGACCCCCACCACGTGGGGGTGGGAAAGCCGTGCAGCCGCCTTGGCCTCCCGGCCGAGCCTGCCCAGGAAGTTGTCATCAGCGGCGAGGTGCGGATGCAGCACCTTGAGGGCCACGTCCCGTTCCAGCCGCTGGTCCACGGCAAGGTAGACCGTGGACATGCCGCCGCGTGCGAGCTTGGACCGCACGGCGTACCGGTTGTCCACCAGCGTTCCTACAAGAGGGTCAGACACGTGTTCCTGCACCCTACGATCCTAATCCCCGCAACGGAACGGGCCCGAACCAATACCGGTCCGGACCCGTGCCGAATATCCCGTCCCCCAGGGCGTGGGCCGCCCCAGCAGCTCAGCCGAAGTTTTTCTGGTGTGCCTTGATGGCTGCGACATAGGCCTTGGTGTCGTCGTACATGCCGTACTTGCTCACCGAGTACTGGCCCTGGTAGTAGCCCGCGATGGCCGTGTCCTTGTCCTTGCTGGTGGCCAGGAGCTGGCGGATGATTGCCACGCCGGCCGTGGCGTTGTCATAGGGGTCCAGCAGGTTCAGCTTGCGTCCCACCAGGTCAGATGCCCACTGGCCGGAGGTAGGGATGACCTGCATGGTTCCGATGGCGTTTGCCGGGGACACTGCCCGCTGGTCGAACCCGGATTCCTGGTGCGCGAACGCAAGGGCCAGGGAAGGTTCCACGCCCATGCGGCGGGCGGTGTCCGCCACGATGTTCCGCATTTCGGCGCGGGAGGGCACAGGAGAGGCGTTCAGCAACGCCTTGTTCTCGTTGGCGGAGCTGACCACTGCGGCAGGGTAGCTGAATCCCAGGAACGAGCTCGGAACCAGCGGGGTGACCGAGGCAGCCGGCTGCGGCGCGGCGGCCTGGCCGTTGGCCCCCGGGATGGCCAGCTTGTTGCCCGGGTAGATGACACTGGTCATGGCCAGGCGGTTGGCGGACAGCAGCTCGGAGAGCTTGACGCCGTGCCGGGATGCTATCGCTGAGAGCGTGTCTCCGGTTCTGACGGTGTAGGAGCCGGAAGCGGGAGCCGCAGGCGCGGCGGGAGCCGACGTTGAGGCAAGCCCGCCCCCGGAAGGAGCCGCGGCGGGCGCAGGAGCCGCATCACCGGCACCCACCTTGATCTTCTGCCCCGGGTAGATGATGGAGCGCATGTTGAGGTTGTTCCACGAGAACACATCGGACAGGCCCACGTTGTGCCGGGCAGCGATGGCACCCAGGGTGTCACCGGGCTTCACCGTGTAGGTGGCTCCGCCGGCAGGTGCGGCTGCGGGAGCGGCCGGAGCGGGCGCGGCAGAAGGCGCTGCCGGCGCAGCGGCCGAACCGGAAAGCTTGATCTTCTGGCCGGGGTAAATGATGGTGTTCGCCTGCAGGTTGTTCAGCTTCAGGACCTCAGCGGTGTCCAGCCCGAATTTGCCGGCAATGGCGCTGATCGTGTCGCCGCGGGCAATTGTGTACTCGGCCGGGGCCTGCGGCTGCGCCGGCTTGAATGCGGAGGGGATGGCCGTCGAGACCGACGACGCCGGGATCACTGCCGCGGTCGCCTGTGCTGCCTGGGCTTTCATGGCCGCTGCAAGGGTCCCCGGGATGGAACGGACGGGCTGCTCGGCAGCAGCGGGCTGGGCCAGGGCCAGGGATGACAATACAACCGCTGGCAGCGCTGCCGTCGTTGCGGCGAGCATAGGCAGGCTCGGCTTGGGGGGCTGCTTGTGCGAGCGGGACATCGTCATGGAAAGAATCCTCTTCTCAACTGCGGGCGCGGGCGGGGATGCCGCTGTTTCCGATACTACTGTTACTGCTGTTAATACTGTTACAAATGTGGTCAATGAGAATCTCTCACGGATTGTTGATTAGCACAAGAATTCAGGGAACAGCTGCAAGGAATAATTTCGGGAGTGTCCGCAGGTCAATGGATACCCCCTGAATGCATCAACTAGGCGACGGGGCGCACGCCGTGGCAACCTTGATCCGTGAGTAACGTAGAAAACCTTGTGGGCGAATGGTTGCCCCTGCCCGACGTCGCCCGTTTACTGGATGTTTCCATCACGAAGGTGCACAGCCTGCTTGATGAACGAGCCCTGGCGGCGCTACGGGTTGGTGACCGGAGAATCAGGTCGGTGCCTGCGGAATTTATTCAGGACGGCCAGGTGGTGGACAGCCTCAAGGGAACAATTGTTGTCCTGTCCGACGCAGGGTATTCGGACGAGGACCTGATCGTATGGCTCTTTACCCCGGATGAGTCATTGCGCGGACGCCCCATTGATGCCCTGCGTGAGGGCCGGAAAACAGAAATACGTCGAAGGGCCCAGACGCTCGCCTGGTAATTCCAGGCACCCGTAAATCCGGGCACTCGCCCGGTAATTGCGGCACGGCACTTCGCCGGCCGGCCGTAAGCCGCTAGGAGGCCCGGCTGACAGTCGCTTCAGCCAGCCTCCGAAGGGCAGTCTTTGGCAGCTCGACCAGGGGGAGTGCCTCCAGGGCCTCGAACGCGGCGGCACCGAATTCATTGATGAGGACCTCGGTGGCCGCCAGCGCCCCGGACTCCTCAATGATCCGCCGGAGCTCGTTGATGTCTTCTTCCGAGAGGTCCGGGCTCCCAAGCCTGGCGTCGATGAAGGCCGCCTCGTCAGCCGTTGCCTGGTCCATGGCCAAGGCAACCAGTACAGTGCGTTTCCCCTCCCTCAGGTCGTCGCCGGCGGGCTTGCCGGTTGTCAGCGGGTCGCCAAACACGCCGAGCACGTCATCCCGGAGCTGGAACGCTTCCCCCAGGGGCAGTGCAAACGCCGAGTAGCCGCGGAGCAGGTCATCGGAGGCTCCCGCGAGGGCTCCTCCGAGGGCCAGCGGATGTTCGGTGGAGTACTTGGCGGACTTGAATCGGATGATGGACTGCGCCCGCGAAACTGCGCCTGCGCGGTCCCTGGCGGGTCCGGCCACTTCTTCCAGGATGTCCAGGTACTGGCCTGCCATCACTTCGGCCCGCATGAGGTTGAAGATCAGCCTTGCCCTGCTGCCCGCAGCAGCCCGCTCGCCAATGTCAGTGAAGGCTTCCTCACTGAAGGACAGGCAAAGATCTCCCGCCAGAATGGCCGCGGCCTGCCCGAAGCGTTCGCTGTCCAGCGCCCAGCCTTGTGAGCCGTGCAGCTCGCTGAACCGGCGGTGGACGCTGGGTCCGCCCCGCCTGGTATCGGAACGGTCGATGATGTCGTCGTGGATCAGTGCAGCGGCCTGGAACAACTCGAGGGCGGCGCCTGCCGTGACCACCTGCTGGGCTGCCGGTTCTCCTCCAGCCCCCCGCCAGCCCCAATAGCACATCAAGGCCCGCAGGCGCTTGCCGCCGGTGACCAGATTGGAGATTGAGCCCATGATCGGATCAATGTCCGGGGAAATGGAGGACATGACAGACTGCCGCGAGGCCAGGAACCCGGTCAGTTCGCCGGCCACCGCCGCCACGAAGTCCGCCTGTTCATGCCTGAGCTGCTCGGCCGCCGTCACTTGGCTGACTCAGCTGGCACGTTGGCGCCGATGGTGAAGGTGGAAACTCCAGCTGCTTCAACAACCGAGATGTTAACAGTCTCGCTGTCCCCCCGGACAAAGTCCCTGGAAGCCACTGCCCCCACGGCCTCGCCGGGTACGGCCTTGAAACCCTGCCCTTCAAGCGCCTTGACGTAGAAGTCGAGGACTGCTGCGGTGGGGGCCGCAACGGTACCCACCAGCGCGGCAGTGGCTGGGGTGGACGCCTTATCGAAACTGCTGGAGACAACTGTGGCACCCGGCATCAGGGGAAGGAGCTGTTGGGGGAACCCGTCCACCAGGGCGCCCACGGTGGCGGAGGTGTTGGGCGTAGCCGAAGGGCTCGGGGAAGCAGTAATGGTGGACGCGGAAGTCGCCGGCGCCGACGCGGAGGCCGAAGGGTCCGGGCTTGCTGACGGAGTTGGACTGCAGGCTGCAAGTGCCAGGACTGCGCCGGCAGCGAGAACTGCCGCACCTCCTGGCTTGAGGTTTCCAAAGACCGTCACAGGGACTTTCCTCCTGGTGTTGATGCCGGATTCAGCCTTCAGTTTAGTCAGTACAAAACGGCTAGGATTGCAGCCGTGGGGCCCGAAGGTAAGAACCAGCCACCCGGAGCACTGCTTCCGGGACGCAGGCGCAAGTGCATCATGCACGTGGACATGGATGCCTTTTACGTATCTGTCGAGCTGCGGACGCGTCCTGAGCTCCGCGGCAAGCCTGTCATTGTTGGCTTCCCCGCGGACCGTTCCGTGGTTCTCTCCGCCTCCTACGAGGCCCGCGCGTTTGGAGTGAAATCGGCCATGCCGATGGCCGTGGCGTCCCGGATGTGTCCGCAGGCGGTCATCATCGAACCGCGCCACAAGCTCTACTACGAGGTCTCTGCCCAGCTGATGGCTATTTTCGGATCTATCACGGAACTCGTGGAACCGCTCAGCGTCGACGAGGCGTTCCTCGACGTCACCGGCGCCATCCGCCGCCTGGGGCCGCCGCGGGGCATCGGGGAAATGATCCGGCGCCAGGTAGCCTCGGAGCTGGGCATCACCGCGTCTGTAGGCATAGCGGAATCAAAGTTCGTGGCGAAGATTGCGTCAACACGCTGCAAGCCGGACGGACTGCTCCTGATTGGCCCCGACGAAACCGTGCCCTACCTCCATAGCCTGCCGGTTGGGGCGCTGTGGGGCGTAGGTGCCAAAACCGCGGATGTCCTGGCAAAGATGGGCATCAGGACGGTCGCGGATGTGGCAGCAACGCCGGTGGCCACCCTTAAGAGGATGCTGGGTGCCACGGGAGAGCATGTCCACCAGCTGTCCTGGGGTATTGACCACCGCGCAGTGACTCCGGTCCGGCTGGAGAAGAGCATCGGCGCCGAGGAGACCTTTGCTGTCGACACGGCGGATGATGCCCTGCTCCACCGCGAACTCCTGCGGCTCTCCCACCGGACTGCCTCGCGCCTGCGAAGCTCCGGGATGGTGGCCCGGACCATCGCGCTGAAATTGAGGTTTGCCGATTTCTCGACCATCACGCGCAGCCGGACGGTACACACCCCGGTGGACAGCGCCCAGCTGATCTATTCGGTGGCGCTTCAGCTGCTTGAGTCCGTAGGGGAGAGGACCATGACCGTGCGGCTTGTGGGCGTACGCGCCGAACAGCTGGAAGATGCAGCCCGCACCTCCCTGCAGCTGAGCATCGACCGGCGGGACGAGAACTGGCGTGCGGCCGAACAGGCCCTCGACGAGGTGGCACGCAAGTTCGGCAGCAAATCCGTCCTTCCTGCCCGCTTGATGGAGCCAGGAGCCGGCCCTGAATAATGCCCCGGTTGCGGCGGCCGGGGGCTCTTCGTTAAGTCATTGCCGTCTTTCAGAACAGCCCTCAACAAACTATCCTTAGATGTACATAGTTTTTGAGTGACTGGACTTACTGCCGGACCTCTTGGACATGCTCCCGCTCCTGCGGCGGCGTGCCTGGTTACCGACTTTTGCCAATGTGGGCAGGGCGGGAACCTCTCAGGCACAACAGCCGTTAACGGTGCAGAAGTAGTGGCTGGGATCAGCCCGGACGTTGGCCTACAAAAGGAGGTCGTGATGCCGCTGTCGGAGCACGAACAGAAGCTGCTTGAGCAGCTGGAGAAGCAGCTTCACGAGGACGACCCGAAGTTCGCAAATTCCATGGGTTCAGACCCAGGGCGTTCATGGTCCACGAGGCACGTGGTGATTGGCGTCCTCTGCGCCTTGGCCGGCGTCTTCCTGTTGCTCGTGGGTGTCACTCTCCAAAATATATTTGTTGGAGTGTTGGGCTTCATAGTGATGGGCGGCGGTGTTTACTTCGCCACCATGCGCAGCAGCGCGGCCGCGAAACCGGGATCCAAGGCAGGCAGCCGAAAGCCCGGCAAGCAGAAGAACTCCTTCATGAGCAGCCTTGAGGAGCGCTGGGACGAAAGGCGCAGGGGCGAACCCTGAACCACCGGGCGCTGCCCGTGACGGCATCCCCACTTTCCTCCCTGTGGAGTAATTGAGAACAGACCCGCCAGTGGCGGGTCTGTTCCCGTTTAACACGGCCTTCGCTGAAATGCCCTTGATTTGCTGGCGACTGGGCGGGAAAACCACTGCGTCTGCTGCCCAGCCAGCGCCCACGTCCCGCCGGCGTGGAATCGCCGGGCAGCAGAATTCCTCCACTTTCCACCACCGCGCCTAAATCCGCACCAACTCAGCGTTCTTTTCCCACGAAGTGGAGGTCCACCAGCCCCGTTTGCGTTGACTGTGGGGGAAAGTGGAGTAATGTGGAGGACATAAGAGGGTAGTTGCAACATAGGGGATGTGCAGTTCCTGACATGGACAGGCGGTGGGCCAGTGTTTCTTGGCACTCACTCGCCGCGTCTGGATGAAAAGGGACGGATTATCCTCCCCGCCAAGTTCCGTGAGGAACTCGCCAGCGGGCTGGTGCTCACAAGGGGCCAGGAACGTTGCATCTACGTCTTCAGCGAGAAGGAATTTGCGCGGGTCCACGAGCAAATGCGGGAGGCACCAATCTCCTCCAAGCAGGCGCGGGACTACATCCGCGTTTTTCTCTCTGGAGCCTCGGACGAGGTACCTGACAAGCAGGGGCGCGTGACTATTCCACCGGCGCTCCGGGAGTATGCAGGCCTCGGCAGGGAGCTTGCCGTCATCGGCGCCGGCTCACGCGCCGAGATCTGGGACGCCCAGGCTTGGACCGAATACCTCGCAGAGAAGGAAACAGCCTTCTCTGAAACTGATGACCCCATTCCGGGCATTCTCTGACCGGGGGGACAGCAGGCAGTTTCTTGGATGAGATCTCCAGCCGCCCATCGGCTGGCCATCCTGGCTCACTTCCCCGGAGCCAGGCTGGCGGACGATAGGCGCGGATGGGGATCTGGTCCCAGAAGCACCAAAGGCAACACCCGACGGCGAGAAAGGACGAGGCATGAACGAACACCCGAAGCCCACGTCCGAACGCCATGTGCCGGTCCTTCGGGACCGGTGCATCAATTTGTTGGCACCAGGATTCGAGGCAGCCAGGCTGCGCGGCGAAACCCCGGTAGCCGTTGACGCGACCCTGGGCATGGGCGGCCATTCCGAGGCCATGCTGCAGCGTTTTCCGGACCTGCACCTCATTGGGATCGACCGCGATGAAGAAGCTCTCGCGCTTGCCGGCGAGCGGCTGGCACCGTTCGCCGCCCGCACCGACCTGGTACACGCCGTTTATGACGAGATCCAGGACGTCCTGGCTGACCTTGGCGTCCCCGAGGTCCACGGCATCCTGATGGACCTCGGTGTCTCCTCCCTCCAGCTCGACGAACGCGAACGCGGGTTCGCCTACTCCTTTGACGCCCCCCTGGACATGCGGATGGACACCAGCCGCGGCCAGACCGCGGCGGACGTTGTGAACAACTACTCCGAAGAGGAACTGGCCAGGATCATCCGGAAGTGGGGCGAGGAAAAGTTTGCGGGCCGGATCGCAAACAGGATCGTTGCAGCGCGGGCCGCCAAGCCCTTTGCCACAACCGGAGAGCTTGTTGAACAGATCCGGTCGGTGGTTCCGGCATCCGCGGCAAAATCCGGCGGGCACCCCGCCAAGCGGACTTTCCAGGCTCTCCGGATCGAGGTCAACGAAGAACTCGACGTCCTGGAGCGTGCTGTTCCGGCCGCAGTGGACTCCCTGGCCATGGGCGGACGGATTGTTGTCATGTCCTACCACTCGCTGGAGGACAAAATCGTCAAGAGCGTCCTGCAGGCACGGTCCAAATCCTCCGCTCCGCTCGGATTCCCGGTGGAGCTGGAAGAGCATAAGGCCGAACTGAAAACCCTCACCAAAGGCACCGAGGTGCCCACCGCCGTCGAAATCGCCGAAAACCCGCGTGCTGCCTCTGCAAGACTGCGCGCGGCGGAACGAATCAGAGCCAGGAGAGCTGCATGAGCACCGCTGCCGTCAAGAACTTTCCCGTCGCTTCCGGAAGTTCGGCGGCCGGCAGGAATCTTCCGGCCCGCACCTCCGATGACGGCCGGAAGTCCCGGACTCCGCTGTCGGTGGTACGCACTGCACCCCGCAAGCGCCGGGCACCGTTTGTGGTGCTGTGCTTCGCCATGCTTGCACTGGCGCTGATTGCCGTCCTGGTGCTGAACATCTCGGTGTCCACCGCCCAGTACCAGCTGGTGGAACTCCGGGCCAAGCAGAGTACCTTGACCAAGCAGAACCAGGACCTCACCCAGCAGGTGCAGAACTTCGAAGCACCCCAGAACCTGGCCGCCAAAGCCAGGGACCTGGGAATGGTGGCCTCCACCGTCAAAGGCCAGATCGATCTGTCCACCCTTTCTGTCACCGGCAAGGCGACGCCCGCCGTCAAGGGAGGCGCGGAAGGGGCTGTCATCCCAGCGCCTGCCGTGGCTGGACAGCTGATCGTCGTCCCGCCGGCAACCAAGGGCGAACCGCTGGAAAGCCGCAAGCCGGCCGAAGCGGCTGCTCCCGCAGCCCAGGGCGGCGAAGCAGCCGACGCTGCTGAGTCCGGCACGGCAACACCGGGTGCTGCGGCCCCGGCAGCCGGTGATCCCGCTGCTGCGGCAGCGGCAGCGGCAGCTGCAGCTGCTGCAACAGCCGCCGCCGCGGCTGCCGTTGAACTCCACGGGGGATCCGTCCCCGCACCGGAACAAAAGGTGCCCGGACAGTAAGACGGCAGGTCGGGCAGGCAGCAGGGTCGAACAGCAAGGATTATCACGGTGGCTCAGAGGACCGGCAAGGCAAACAACAGCAGGGTGCCCAACGCCACCAAACGCTTGCGCCTGGGCCTCGGCATCATGCTGACGCTCCTGCTGGTGGTGGGCGGCAAGCTCTTCCTGGTGCAGGGACTGGACGTCGGCGGCATGGCCGAGGCCGCACTGAACAGCCGGATGAAGCAAACCGTCCTGCCGGCAGAACGCGGAAGCATCCTGGACTCCCGGGGTACCGTGCTCGCCAACAGCGTGATCCGCTACAACGTGGTGGTGGACCAGCGCGTCAACACCAAAACGGAGACATTCAAGCGCCTGGACGACGCCAAGGAGAAACTGGTGGACGTCAGCCGGGAGCAGGGGTTGACGGAACTGGCGGCCGCCCTTGGCATGGAAAAAGACGCGATCCGCGAGGCCGTCACCGGGCAGCAGCCCTATTACATTGTGGCCAAGGACGTGAAGCCGGACGTTGAGGACCGCATCTCGCAGCTCCAGATTCCCGGCATTGTGACCGAGGGCGTCAGCAAGCGTGTCTACCCGAACGGATCTGTGGCGGGCGGCATCATCGGCTTCCTCCAGGACGGCACCACCGGCCAGGCGGGGATCGAGCAGACCCAGGATGGACTCCTGAAGGGTGCGGACGGCAAGAGGCTGTTCGAGATCGGTGCGGACGGCCTGCGCATCCCTGTCGGCGTGGATGAACTGACCCCGCCGGAGGACGGCAAGGACGTCAAGCTCACCCTCAACTCGGACCTCCAGTACTTCGCGCAGCAGGCCATCCAAAGCCAGACGGAGAAACTGAACGCCGAGTGGGGCTCCATCATTGTGATGGACGCCAAGACCGGAGACCTGGTGGCCATGGCGGACACCAACGCGCCGGACCCGAACGATCCCGGCAGGGTGGCAGCGAAGGACCGCGGTGTCCGCTCTGTCACCGCAGCCTACGAACCAGGCTCGGTGCAGAAGATGATGACCGTGGCCGCTTTGATTGAAGAAGGCAAGGCAGGCCCGCTCGACGAATTCACCCTGGACCCGACCTACACGGTGAACGGCCAGACCTTCAGTGACTCCTTTGCGCACGGCACGGAAGAGCGGACGCTCGCCGGCATCCTGGGCTACTCGATGAACACCGGAACCGTCATGGCCGGGCAGCGGCTGAGCAAGGAACAGCGCTACGACTGGCTGAAGAGGTTCGGCATCGGCGAAGCTCCGGACATTGGCCTGCCCGCCACGGCCTCCGGGATACTTACGCCCTGGCAGCAGTGGGACGGCCGGCAGGAGTTCACGGTCCTGTTCGGCCAGGGCGTCTCCCAGTCCACGCTGCAGACTGTGCGTGCGTTTCAGTCAATCGCCAACAACGGCGTGATGCTGCAGCCGCGCCTCATCGACTCGTACATCTCCGCGGATGGAACCGAGGAAAAGGTTGCGCCCGCCGAACCACGCCAGATCGTGTCGGAGGGCACCGCCCAGCAGGTGCAGGACATCCTGGAGAGCGCGGTGACGGAGGGCCAGATCAAGGACGCCGGCATCGATGGCTACCGGGTGGGGGCAAAGACCGGCACCTCGGAGTCCCCCTGCGACGACGGCAAGTCCGGCTTCTGCGGCTACACCGCCTCGATCGTGGGCATGGCCCCCATGGATGATCCGCGGTTTATTGTTGAGGTGGTACTCCAGCGGCCCAAGGGCAGCATCTACGGGATTACCAACGGGCCGGTCTTCCGGTCGGTCATGAGCCAGGCACTGCGGACCTACAACGTCCAGCCGTCCACGGGCGAACCGGCCAGGCTGGCCCAGTTCGCCAAGTAATACTCCGGCACCAGCCGAAGCAGCCCCGGCTGCTTCGGCTGGTCCACGCCGGGCACGGTCCACTAGCACCATCGGAGATCCCTTGTCAGAGTTCAACGCGTCCGATCAGCGCCCTGCCCCTCAGGGAAATGCCCCGCAGGGACAGGGCAGCCAGGCACGCTTCCGCCCCTCCGCTGTGGAGGCGGTCCGGCTGGAAAGCATTGGTGACGCTGTCGGCGTCGTCATCCCGGGGGCCTCGGCGGATGTTGCGGTGACAGGCATCTCGCTGAATTCCCGCACCGTGGAACCCGGCGACCTGTACGTGGCCCTGCCCGGTGCTGTCAGGCACGGCGCCGACTTCGCCGCCCAGGCCATTGAAGCGGGAGCGGCGGCCGTCTTGACGGACGACGCCGGTGCCCGCCTGCTTGCCCTGTCCTCCGACACAGCGGTCCCTGTGCTGGTGGTTGATACTCCCCGGAACGTGGTGGGGCCGCTCTCCGCCATGATCTACCGCAGCGGGCAGGATGCTTCCCCCCAGTTGTTCGGCGTGACAGGCACCAACGGCAAGACCACCACCACCTACTTCATTACCTCGCTGCTGCGTTCGCTTGGCAAAAAGACCGGCCTGATCGGCACCATAGAGATCCTGGCCGGCGGGGACCCCATCCCCAGCCTCCTCACCACTCCGGAGTCCCCGGACGTCCACGGGCTGCTGGCGCTCATGCAGGAAAAGGCCATCGACGCGGCGGCAATGGAAGTCTCGTCCCACGCGATCTCCTACCAGCGGGTGGACGGCGTACTCTTGGACGTCGCGGGCTTCACCAACCTCACCCAGGATCACCTGGACCTGCACCGCACCATGGAGGACTATTTCGCCACGAAGGCGGAGCTCTTCACGCCTGCCCGTGCGCGGAAGGCCGTAGTGACTGTCGACGACGAATGGGGCCGCCGCCTTGCCGGCAGCGCCGGGGTGCCGGTCACCACCCTCAGCACCTCACACGAAAACCCAGCCGACTGGACCGTTAGGGAAACCGTGCCCCGCGGGCTGGGCACGGAGTTCACGCTCAGCGGGCCCGGCGGCACCGTCCTGCGCGTCCACACAGGGCTTCCCGGAAGCTTCAACGTCGCCAACGCAGCCCTGGCGGCAGTGATGGTGCTCGCCGGCGGCGTGGACGCCGCCACGCTGCAGGCTGCCCTCGACGCCGGCGATCCCTTCACGGTGGCCGTTCCGGGACGGATGCAGCTGGTCTCCGAACAGCCGGCCGCCGTCGTGGATTTCGCCCATAACACCGACGCGCTGGCCCGGGCGCTGGAAGCTGTCCGGTCACCGGAACCGGGGTCCAGGCTGATCGTTGTGTTTGGTGCGACAGGCCAGCGGGACCAGGGCAAACGGCCGGCCATGGGCGCCATCGCCGCCCGGCTTGCCGACACGGTGATCATCACCGACGACGACCCCCACGACGAGGACGCGGCAGCCATTCGCGCCGATGTCCTTGCCGGGGCCAGGGAGGCCCAGGAGACGGAAAAGCTGCCCTGCACCGTGCTGGAGGTGTTCCCCCGTGACACGGCCATTCAGCGCGCCGTGGAACTCGCCCGGCCGCACGACACCATCCTGGTGGCCGGCCGCGGCCACGAGGTGTGGCAGGAAGTGAAAGGCGTCAACCTCGCACTGGACGACAGGGTGGAGCTGCGCAGCGCCTTGACAGCCAGGGGATTCAACGTTCTCCAAGACGACCGGATAGAGTCCTAGACCGAGATGATTGCATTTACTGCGGCGGAAATTGCCGATATCACCAAGGGGCGCCTGGACGCCGATCCTGGAATCACGCCTCTTTCGGTGGTCACGGATTCCCGCGAAGCCACGCCGGGGTCGCTCTACGTGGCGAAACCCGGCGAGTACGCTGACGGGCACGACTTCACAGCGGACGCCTTCGCCGCCGGTGCCACGCTGGCCCTCGTGGAGCGCCCGGTGGCCGGCCCTGACGGCGCCCCATACCCTTCCATCGTTGTTCCTGATGCGGTGCTGGCCATGGGTGCACTCGCTGCGGAGGCCGTGCGCAGGATCCGCGCCGCCCGTGCGGAAGCACAGGACGAACTGACAGTCATCGGCATCACCGGCTCGGCGGGGAAGACCACCACCAAGGACCTGCTCGCAGGGATCTTCGCCCTGCACGGCAACACGGTGGCGCCGCGCGGTTCCTACAACGGCGAGATCGGGGTTCCCCTCACGGTCTTCACCGCCGGAACCGATACCCGGTACCTGGTCATCGAGATGGGCGCCACGGGCATCGGCCACATCAGCTACCTCGCAGACATGGTCAAGCCGGACATCGGCGTGGTACTCGGCGTGGGAACTGCCCACGCTGGCGAATTCGGGGGAGTGGACAACATCGCCCTGGCCAAGGGCGAAATGGTGGAAGGCCTTGCAGCCTCCGGAACCGCCGTCATCAACCTCGACGACGACCGAGTGGCGGCAATGCGCGCACGCACCGTTGCGTCCGTCGTCGGCTTCTCCGCAGAAGGCCGGCCCGACGCCGCCGTGCAGGCACTCAACGCGGACACCAATACTGACGGCAACCCCGAATTCGACCTCCTCCTCCCCGGAGAAGACACGCCGCACCACGTCAGGAGCCGGCTGATCGGCGCCCACCACACGGGCAACCTGCTGGCAGCGGCAGCAGCCGCGTGGGCAGCAGGTATTCCCGGCGCAGACATCGCCGCGGCGCTCAGCAGCCAGGCGGCCGCGAGCCGGTGGCGCATGGAGCGCACGGAACGCGCGGACGGCGTGACCATCATCAACGATGCCTACAACGCCAACCCCGAATCCATGCGGGCCGCGCTGCGCACGCTCGCCGACCTTGGTCAGGGCAGGCGCACCTGGGCAGTCCTGGGGGCCATGCTGGAGCTCGGCGAGGACTCCATCCGCGAACACACGGCCGTGGGCACCCAGGTGGTCCGGCTCAATATCTCCCGGCTGGTGGTGGTGGGCAGGGAAGCCCGCGCGCTCTACGTCTCCGCCGTCCAGGAGGGCTCCTGGGGGGACGAGTGCGTCTTCGCCGAGACCGCCGATGAAGCCTTCGAACTGCTGGACGCCGAACTCGAACCCGGCGATCTGGTGCTGTTCAAATCGTCCAACAGCGTTGGACTTCGCCACTTGGGCGATCGGATAGCATTACCCCGACAAACCCCGCAACCCGCCGATGAAAGGAGCACTCTGCTGTGATTGCACTTTTGATCGGCGCCGGAATGGCCCTGTTGTTCGCGCTGGTGGGCACACCGCTCTTCATCCGGCTCCTGGTGCGCCGCGGCTACGGACAATTCATCCGCGACGACGGGCCCACCTCCCACCACACGAAACGCGGCACGCCCACCATGGGCGGGACCGTGGTGGTTGCCGCCGTCCTCTTGAGCTATGGCCTGACCCACCTCATCATGCTGATGGTGAACCCGGCTTCCCCGGGCCCCTCGGCGTCTGCCCTCATCCTGCTGTTCCTGATGGTCGGCATGGGACTCGTGGGGTTCCTGGACGACTTCATCAAGATTTCGCGGCAGCGCAGCCTTGGGCTCGATGCCAAGGCCAAGCTGATCCTGCAGGCCGCCGTCGGCATCATCTTCGCCATCCTCGCCCTGAACTTCCCCGACGAGGACGGCCTAACGCCGGCTTCCACCAAGATTTCCCTGGTGCGGGATCTGCCGTGGCTGGACCTGGCCTTCGGCGGGACGGTGCTGGGCGCCATCCTCTTCGTCATCTGGTCCAACCTGATCGTTACCGCTGCCACCAACGGGGTGAACCTCACCGACGGCCTTGACGGGCTGGCGGCCGGGGCCTCGGTGATGGTGTTCGGCGCCTACACCCTCATGGGAATCTGGCAGAGCAACCAGGCCTGCGGTTCCCCCCGCGAGGCGGGCAGCGGCTGCTACCTGGTCCGGGACCCCCTGGACCTCGCCCTGCTGGCAGCGATCATGAGCGCGGCCCTGGTGGGCTTCCTCTGGTGGAACACCTCGCCGGCGAAGATCTTCATGGGCGACACCGGCTCGCTGGCCATCGGCGGTGCCATTGCGGGTTTTGCCATCCTTTCCAGGACCGAGCTGCTGCTGGGCATCATCGGCGGGCTGTTCGTCCTGATCACGCTGTCCGTCATTATCCAGGTGGGCTACTTCAAAGTCACCGGGGGCAAACGCGTCTTCAAGATGGCGCCTTTGCAGCACCACTTTGAACTCCAGGGCTGGGCGGAAGTGACGGTGGTGGTCCGCTTCTGGATCCTCGGCGGACTCTTCGTCGCCGTGGGCCTGGGAATCTTCTACGCTGAATGGGTTGTGCTGTTGTGACCGTTTCCCCACGCCTCCAGAACCTCGTGAGCTGGGACTCCGACTGGTCCGGACTCCGGGTGGTCGTCACCGGCATCGGGGTCTCGGGGTTCGCCGCTGCGGACACCCTGATCGAACTCGGCGCCCGGGTGGTTGTTGTGGACGCCGCCACCAGCGACAAGGCGAAAGCCCACGCGGACACCCTGAAAATTGTCGGCGCTGCGGACGTCCTGCTGGGCGAGGACGCCGTCACGCGCATTCCCAGGATCGACGGCGAGCTGCCGGAACTGATCGTCACGTCGCCGGGGTGGCGTCCGGACCAGGCCCTGCTGGCCGCGGCCGCACGGGCCCACATCCCGGTATGGGGAGATGTTGAACTGGCCTGGCGTGTGCGCGTGCGGGAAGGCCGCAAGACCGCGGACTGGCTTGCCATTACCGGAACCAACGGAAAAACCACCACGGTGGGGCTCACCGAATCGATGCTGCGGGCGGCCGGGCTGAAAGCCCTCGCCGTAGGAAACGTGGGTACCCCCATTTTGGATGCGCTCCGGGATCCGGTGGAGTACGACGTCCTGGCCGTGGAGCTTTCCAGTTTCCAGCTGCACTGGTCCGAATCCCTCTCGCCGGTGGCCAGTGTCTGCCTGAACGTCGCCGAGGACCACGTCGACTGGCATGGATCCTACGATTCGTACCTTGCGGACAAGGCCAAGGTCTATGAACGCACCCAAAAGGCCTGCCTCTACAACGCGGAGCAGATCGAAACCGAGCGGATGGTGGAAAACGCCGACGTGGTGGAAGGCTGCCGCGCCGTCGGATTCACCACCGTCACCCCCGCCGTCAGCATGCTCGGGGTTGTGGAAGGGCTCTTGGTGGACCGGGCGTTCATCGAAGAGCGCCGAAACAGCGCCGCGGAACTTGCCGCCATGACCGATCTCGGCGCGCTGGCGCCCCGGCACATGGTGGCCAACGCCCTGGCGGCCGCAGGACTGGTACGTGCCTACGGCATCGAGCCCAAGGCTGTCCGGCAGGGGATCCAGGACTATGTACCGGGAGACCACCGCATCCAGCCGGTAGCCCGCCACAACGGCGTCCTGTGGATCAACGACTCCAAAGCGACCAACCCGCACGCGGCTTCGGCCTCCCTGGCCGCCTTCAGCAACGTCATCTGGGTCGCCGGAGGACTCTCCAAAGGTGTGACCTATGACGACCTGGTGCGGGAACACGCCCAGCGGCTCAAGGCCGTGGTGCTCATCGGAACTGATTCCTCAGCGCTGGCCGATGCCCTCCGGCGACACGCGCCCGATGTCCCCGTGATCGGGACGGCCCCGGGTGAAACTGAACAGGTGCAGACTGCTGCAACAGACGGCACAGAGGCCGGTTCTCCCGCCGCCGGGAAAGCCGTCATGTCCCGCGCAGTTGCGTCAGCAGCCCAGCTGGCCGGGTCCGGCGATACTGTGCTGATGGCTCCGGCAGCTGCTTCCATGGATCAGTTCTCTTCCTACGCTCACCGTGGTGACACTTTCATCGAAGCTGTCCGCGAGCTGGTGGAAGGGCAGGCCCAGACCGGCGAGGAGTAACAATGGTCAGCACGCCCACACGCCCGCCAGCCCGGAAGCAGGCAGGCAAGCCGCGTCCCGGCTCCTCCGCATCACCAGTCCGGCCCCCGGCCGCTGCCGGTGCACGCCTGCGGGCCGCCTACCGCAAATTCTGGTCGGCGCTGGAGGGGACCGGAACGTCCAGGAACGGCTCCACGTATTACCTCATCCTGGGATCCACCCTCGCACTGACGGCCATCGGCATCATGATGGTCCTTTCCGCCTCCAGCGTGGAATCGATCGCCGCCGGCAAGTCGCCGTACGGGGATGCCCTGAAGCAGGGCATGTTCGCCGCCATCGGCATCTTCACCATGTTCGTGCTCTCCAGGATCAACGTGGTGTGGCTCAAGCGCCTCGCATGGCCCGCCATCATCGCCGCCGTTGTCCTGCTTGGCCTGGTCCAGCTCGTTGGGGCGGAGGTCAACGGCAACAAGAACTGGATCGACCTTGGCGGGATCACCTTCCAGCCGTCCGAAGCGTCCAAGCTGGCACTCGCGCTGTGGATGGCCACCGTCCTGGCCCGGAAGGGGAAGCTGCTCAGCCGCTGGCAGCACGTCGCAGTCCCGGCCGTCCCCATGGCCATCATCATCGTTGGACTGGTCCTGGTGGGGAACGACCTCGGAACGGCCATGATCATCATGATGGTCACGGCCGCCGCGCTCTTCTTCGCCGGGGCACCCCTCTACCTGTTCGGCATCGCAGGCCTGGCCGCCGCCGCCGGAACGGCCGTCATGGCCGTGACCAGCTCCAACCGCATGTGCCGCATCACCTCATGGTGGACCGGGCAGTCCTGTGCCGACGGCATTGACGCCAACTACCAGGCAACCAACGGCCTTTACGGGCTCGCCTCCGGCGGATGGTTCGGGGTAGGGCTGGGACAAAGCCGGCAAAAGTACAGCTGGATCCCCGAAGCCCACAACGACTTCATCTTCGCCATCATCGGCGAGGAACTCGGACTGGTGGGGACCGTCGTCGTCCTGATCCTTTTCGCCATCCTGGGAGCCGCAATCTACCGCGTGGTAGTGGCCCAGGAGGACATGTTCCACCGCGTCCTCGCCGGCACCATCATGGTGTGGCTGCTGGGCCAGGCCACGGTGAACATGTCTGTGGTGACCGGCCTGATGCCCGTGATCGGCGTGCCGCTGCCCTTCATCTCCTACGGCGGCTCGGCACTGCTGATGTCGCTCTGCGCCATCGGTGTTGTGCTTTCCCTGGCCAGGGAGCAGATGGCCCCGGCGATCCGGCCCAAGCGGATGCTCAAGTTCAAGGCCAAGCCGGCGCGGAAAAACGCGGACCGGAAGAAAACTGCAAGAAAGCGTACCTAGCCCTCCATGACCACCAAAACCCCGTCCATCGTCCTGGCCGGCGGCGGCACTGCCGGACACATCAGCCCGTTGCTCGCCATCGCCGCGGCACTCCGGAACGCCTCCCCGGACGCCGCCATCCTCGCCGTCGGCACGCCGTCCGGGATGGAAACCAGGCTGGTTCCCGCCGCCGGGGTGGAACTGGCAACCATCGACCGGGTGCCGTTCCCGCGGCGGCCTTCAGCAGACCTGCTCCGGCTCCCCGCCAGGCTGGCGGGCGCGGTACGCCAGGCCGGAACAATCCTGGACACAGCGGCCGCCGATGTCCTGGTGGGGGTGGGCGGCTATGTATGCACGCCCATGTACCTGGCCGCCCGAAAACGCCGGATCCCCATTGTGATCCATGAAGCCAACGCGCGTCCCGGACTGGCGAACAGGGTGGGTGCCCTGATGACCCGCCGCGTCGCCGTAGCCTTCGCCAACACCCCGCTCCGCCACGCCATACACGTGGGAATGCCCATGCGCACCGAGATCTCGGGCCTGGACAGGGCAGCCGCACGCACCGCTGCCCGGGCGGCCCTCGGACTGGATCCCGCAAAGCCCGCGCTGATCGTCACCGGAGGATCCTCCGGCGCCCAGAGCATCAACCGCACCATTGCCGCGGCCGTTGGCCGGCTGTCCGCAGCCGGTATCCAGACCCTGCACATCACCGGACGCGGCAAGGCTGTCATGGGCGCTGACGGCCGGTCGCTGGCCGCCAAGGACTACCGGCAGGTGGAGTACGTCGACGGCATGGAGCTCGCCTACGCGGCCGCGGACGTACTGCTTGCCCGCTCCGGCGCGGCCACCGTCTGCGAGGTTGCCGCCGTCGGCGTCCCCGCTGTGCTGGTGCCGCTGCCCATCGGCAACGGGGAGCAGGCCCTGAATGCTGCGGGACTGGTGGCTGCCGGGGGCGCCCTGCTGGTGAATGACCGCGACTTCACCCCCGAATGGGTGGACAGGGAACTGATCCCGCTCGCAACGGACCAGCAGCGGCTTGCGGCCATGGCCGGCAGTTCCTACCGGCTTGGTATCCGAAATGCCGATCAGCGCATGGCCGGCCTCATCCTGGAAGCAGCAGCATCATGAACCACGCCACCGTCCCCAGCCTCGAATCCCTGGGGCGCGTCCACTTCATCGGAATCGGAGGCGTCGGGATGTCGGCCGTGGCCCGGATCATGGTAGCCCGCGGGGTTCCGGTCAGCGGCTCCGACGCGAAGGACCTGCCGGTGATGGCGGACCTTGCAGCCGCGGGTGCCCGCATCGCGGTCGGATATGCCTCCGCCAACCTGGGCGACGCCCAGACGGTGGTGGCAGGATCCGCCATCCGCCCGGACAACCCTGAAATTGTTGCCGCCGGGGAAGCAGGGCTGCCCGTGCTGCACCGGTCAGAGGCCCTGGCCGCCACCATGGGCGGCGACACGGTGGTCACCGTGGCAGGCACGCATGGCAAATCCACCACCACATCCATGGTCACTGTCCTGTTGCAGGGCGCCGGGCTGGACCCTTCCTTCGCCATTGGCGCCAATGTTCCAGCCCTTGGGGTCAACGCGGCGCACGGGAGTTCCGGAATCTTCGTGGCAGAGGCTGACGAATCCGACGGGTCCTTCCTCAACTACCGGCCCAGGATAGCCGTGGTCACCAACGTTGAACCGGACCACCTTGACCACTACGGGACGGCCGAGGCCGTTTACGAATCCTTTGACAGGTTTACCGCGCTGCTTCCCGCGGACGGCGTGCTGGTTGCGTGCGCGGACGACGCCGGTGCGCTGGCCCTCGCTGAAAGGACGCGGACCAGGGGCAACACCCGCGTGGTGCTCTATGGAACCAGCGAGGGTGCGGACCTCGTGCTGCACGACGGCGGTCCCGGTGACGTAGCGGTCTCCACGGCCTCCGGACGTTTTGCACTGGCGCTGCAGGTGCCCGGGCGCCACAACGCGCTTAACGCCGCGGCCGCGTTCGCCGTCGCGCTTGAACTTGGAGTCGACCCCGCCGCGGCCGCGGCCGCCCTGGCGCACTTCTCCGGCGCCTCCCGCCGCTTCGAGCTCAAAGGCGAGGCCCGCGGGATCCGCGTGTTCGATGACTACGCCCACCACCCGACCGAAGTCCGGGCCGCCCTCGCCGCGGCACGTTCGGTGGCCGGCACGCACAAGGTGCACGTCCTCTTCCAGCCCCACCTGTTCTCCCGCACCCGCGAGTTCGCGCAGGAGTTCGCCGAGGCGCTCAACCTTGCAGACACCGCCCTGGTGCTGGATATCTATCCCGCCCGCGAAGATCCCATTGCGGGCGTGACCAGCCAGCTCATCGCCGACCACCTGGACCACGGAGGACGCCTGGTGGCCGCCCGCGACGCCGTCGCCGCTCTGACGGCCGCAGCCGAGCCCGGGGACATTGTGCTGACGGCGGGCGCCGGCGATGTCACGGCGTACGGGCCGCAGATCGTCGAGGCCCTGCGTGGCTAGCACCCGCCGCCCCACCTACACCTCCAAAGGCCGCCCGGGCGTCTCCGGCGGCACCGCTGGAGACGCCGGTGCCGGTGGAAGTACCGGACCCGCCGCGGACGACGTCATCTCAGCCTCCAGGAGCGTTCCGGAGCCGGCTCCCGCGGGCGGCGCCAAAGCCAAGGAACCGGCGAAGCCGAAGCTGGCCGGCATTCCCGGCCTGGGCAGGGGCAGGAAAGCGGAGCCGCCAGCGGCAGCCGCGGAGAACGTGGTGGCTTTTCCGGAGCCGAAGGGTAAGCGCCGCAAGCGCAATATCCTCGCCGTGGGCGCCACGCTTGTCGCCCTTGTGGCGGGCCTCCTGGCGGCGGCCATTTTCTCGCCGGTCCTGGCCGTTGACACCATCTCCGTATCAGGGACGCGCCTCCTGACGCCCGCGCAGGTGGAGTCCGCACTTGAGCCCCTGCGGGGGAAGCCCCTGCCGCAGATCAGTGACGACGAGGTGGCCAGGCTGCTGGAGCCCCTGGTCCAGGTCAAGTCGGTCTCCGCTGAAGCCCGGCCGCCTTCAGGGCTGGCCGTGCAGGTCCGGGAACGGGTGCCGGTGGCCCTGGTCAAACAGGGAGAGCAGTACCAGCTTGTGGACGTGGAGGGCGTGCAGCTCGCTGCCACCGCCGACCCCGCTTCCGTCGCCCTGCCCGTTATCGACGGCGGAGCGGGAACCATCGGCCAGGATCTCTTCCGTGCAACGGCCGCCGTCCTCGGCGCCCTGCCTGCCGACGTCCTCGCAAGGCTTTCCAACGCCTCCGCGCAGTCGGTGGACGCGGTGGAACTCAAGCTGGTGGACGGCCAAACCATTATCTGGGGCAACGCGGGGGAGAAGGAGCTCAAGGCCAAAGTTCTGGCCGCACTCCTGAAAGTTCCCGCTGATCCCAAAAACCCGGTCAAGGTTTACGACGTCAGTGTGCCCCGGCACCCGGTGACGCGCTGACGGGTTTCTTTCCGGTATTAATCCGACACGCGGAGCCGGTTATTGAATGTGGCAACCATAGGAAATACCGTCACAGACATGAGTTACTTGACATAACTATAACCTTCAACTCGAAGGTTAAGGTTACAGGCTTCAAGCTCTCCATCAGTTTTCGCAATAAGACACGAACAAGGGACACGTAACGTGGCAGCTCCGCAGAATTACTTGGCCGTCATCAAAGTCGTCGGCATCGGCGGCGGTGGCGTGAACGCAGTCAACCGCATGATCGAGGTCGGCCTCCGCGGTGTTGAATTCATCGCCATCAATACCGACGCCCAGGCCCTGCTCATGAGCGACGCGGACGTGAAGCTCGACGTCGGACGCGAGCTGACCCGCGGCCTCGGTGCAGGCGCCAACCCCGAGGTCGGCAAGCAGGCCGCCGAAGACCACGCTGACGAGATCGAGGAAGTGCTCCGCGGCGCGGACATGGTCTTCGTCACCGCCGGCGAGGGCGGCGGCACCGGCACCGGCGGCGCCCCCGTCGTCGCCCGTATCGCCCGTTCCCTGGGAGCGCTGACCATTGGCGTGGTCACCCGTCCCTTCACGTTCGAGGGCCGCCGCCGCGCCGGTTCCGCAGAGGCCGGCATCGACGCCCTCCGGGACGAGGTGGACACCCTCATCGTGATCCCCAACGACCGGCTCCTGTCCATCAGCGACCGCAACGTGTCCGTCCTGGACGCCTTCCGTTCGGCAGACCAGGTGCTCCTCTCGGGTGTCCAGGGCATCACGGACCTCATCACCACCCCGGGCCTGATCAACCTCGACTTCGCCGACGTGAAGTCGGTCATGCAGGGTGCCGGTTCCGCGCTGATGGGCATCGGCTCCGCACGGGGTGAAGACCGCGCCGTCAAGGCAGCCGAGCTTGCCATCGCCTCACCGCTGCTGGAAGCTTCCATCGATGGTGCCCACGGCGTCCTGCTGTCCATCCAGGGCGGTTCCGACCTCGGCCTGTTCGAGATCAACGAAGCCGCGCGCCTGGTCCAGGAAGTCGCCCACCCCGAGGCGAACATCATCTTCGGTGCCGTGATCGACGACGCCCTCGGCGACGAGGCCCGCGTAACGGTCATTGCTGCCGGTTTCGACGACGTGAAAGCCACCTCGCCGTCCATGGACCAGTCGCAGCCCCAGGTTGCCCCCCAGCGGCCCGCCGCCCCTGCAGCGGCTCCCGCTCCGTCGCAGGCCCCCTCGGCCGGAAACCACCAGGTGCACGTCCAGCCGGTCCACGCGGGCGTAGGCGCAGCAGGGCTCAGTAACTGGGGACAGCAGCGCCCGACGGCCGTCCCTGCCGACTCCGGCTTCGACGTGGACCTTCCCTCCGTGGTGGAACCGGACCTTACCGGCAGCCGCTCGGATGACCTGGATGTCCCCGACTTCCTGAAGTAGGACGCAGCTTGTTCCATTGGCGGGCCGAGATCCTTCCCGGGGTCTCGGCCGCTTTTACGGACAGCGGCGCGGGGAACCTCGCACTGCACGTGGGCGACGACCCCGGCACCGTGCAGCGGCGGCGCGAACAGCTCGAGGCCGCAGTGGGCATTGAGCCCAGCGGACTGCGGTTCATGAACCAGGTGCACGGCACCACGGTTGCCGTGATGGACCGGGGGACCGGTACGCCGGAAGCTGACGCCATGGTCTCGAGGTCCGTGCCGCTGGCGGTCATGGTGGCCGACTGCATCCCGCTCCTGCTGGCAGGGACGTCCGCGGACGGACCTGTCCTGGCCGCCGTCCACGCAGGGCGGCCCGGTGTGGCCAGCGGGGTCATTCCCGCCGCCGTGGACGCCATGGAATCCCTCGGAGCTACGGGCATACGCGCCTGGCTCGGCCCGTCCATCTGCGGCTCCTGCTACGAAGTCCCGGCTGCCCTGCGGGACGAGGTGGCTGCGGCCGTACCTGCCACCTGGTCCACCACGTCGTGGGGAACCCCGGCGCTGGACCTTCCGGCCGGCGCCCGCAGCCAGCTCGAAGACGCCGGGGTTGGCATCGAATACGCCGGTCCCTGCACCCTGGAAACAGGTTCCCTCTACTCCTACCGCCGCGACACGGGCACGGGACGTTTCGCCGGCCTGGTCTGGTGCCATGACTGACTCCGCGCTGAACGACGGCGGTGCAGCCGCCGGTGATCCGCGCACTGCCGAGCTGGCCGGGCGGCTTGAAGCGGTCAAGCGCCGGATCAGCTCTGCTGCGGCGGCGGCCGGACGCGCCGAAATGCTGCCCACCCTGATTGTGGTCACCAAGTTCCATCCCGCCGAAGACATCCGGCGGCTCGCCGCCCTGGGAGTCACCGACGTCGGGGAAAACAGGGACCAGGAGGCTGCAGGGAAAGCTGGGATCCTGGCCGACTGCGGGCTGACCTGGCACTTTGTGGGCCAACTGCAGACAAAAAAAGCCAAGTCGGTGGTCCGCTACGCTTCAGCCGTGCACTCGGTGGACCGGCCGCAACTCGTGGATGCCCTGGCGAAGGCGATGCAGAACGAGCGCGCCGCCACAGGGCGCGCGCCCCTGGACTGCTTCATCCAGGTCAACCTTGAAGACCAAGCCGGCGGCGCCGGTGCGCACCGGGGAGGCGCCGCCCCCGCAGACGTGCTGCTCCTGGCGGACCGGATAGCAGCAGCCGACGGCCTGCGGCTGGCAGGCGTCATGGCAGTGGCCCCGTTGGGTGCACCGCCTGAGCCCGCCTTCGAAAAACTGGCCGAAGTCTCTTCGCAGCTGGTGGCGGAGCACCCCGGAGCCTCCGCTATCTCCGCCGGCATGAGCCAGGACCTCGAGGCCGCCATCGCGTTCGGAGCGACACACCTGCGAATCGGTTCCGATATTCTCGGATCGCGTCCCGCCGTGGGGTAGCGTCGGAGCTATTGCAAGTGATGGGCGGGGGACTCCAGTGCAGTCAAGTCATTGGGCGGCCCGCTTACGGGACACGATTAGGAGTCGACCATGGCCGGCGCTCTGCGCAAGACAATGATCTATCTTGGGCTCGCCGACGGCGATGAGCATTACGAGTCCGAGCAACAGACAACACGTAAGGATGAGGACGAAACTATGGAAGCTGACCGCGAGGAGCGCCGTGCACCCGCACCCGTCCGTGAGGTCAGCCGCGAAACGTCCTACACCCCCGAAGAGGAATACCGCGCGCCAGTGACCCCCATCAAACGTGCGGCCTCGAGCCGCGAAGAGACCAGCGGGCTTCGCCAGATCACCACTATCCACCCACGCTCCTACAACGATGCCAAGCTCATCGGTGAGAGCTTCCGTGATGGAATCCCCGTGATCATGAACGTTACGGACATGGGCGAGGCCGACGCCAAGCGCCTGGTGGACTTCTCCGCCGGACTGGTCTTCGGACTTCGCGGAAGCATCGAGCGGGTTACCAACAAGGTGTTCCTGCTCTCGCCGTCGTACGTTGAAGTCATCGGTGACGACAAGAAAATCAGCGAAACGCAGGCAAGTTTCTTCAACCAGAGCTGAACCTCGGGCAGCAGGCAGATGCCAGGCAGGGACACCTGTCTGGCATCTGTGTTGAAATAGACGGGACACATCGGCAGGAAGCCGCGGTACCCCAGATGAACATGGAGATATGAGTTAAGTCATGGGAATTGCTTTCGGGCTTGTCTATCTCGCGCTGCTTCTGTTCTTCGTTGCCCTGATCATCCGCCTCGTCTTCGACTGGGTCCAGATGTTCGCCCGTGAGTGGCGTCCCCGCGGTGTTGCCCTGGTGGTTGCCCATGCGGTGTACTCCATCACCGATCCGCCTCTTAAAGTACTGCGCCGGGTGATCCCGCCCCTGCGACTTGGCGGTATCTCCCTGGACCTGGGTTTCCTGGTTCTGTTCATCGCCGTCAGCATTGCGATGGGAATCACCAGGGGCCTGGCCTGATTTACCCCCTTTAGACCTAGCAGCGCAGGGTGGACCCGACCGGGAACAGCTACTGTGAAGCGAAGAAAACTCACGTTTGACACCGCAGTGTTGAATTAGAGTAACCAGACCAAATTTAGGTACCGTAGTTTTGACGGCCGGAAGGCCTACTGACTAACTAGACCAGTGAGGTGACCAGATGGCTTTGACGCCAGAAGACGTTGTCAACAAGCGCTTTCAGCCGACCAAGTTCCGCGAGGGGTACGACCAGGACGAAGTTGATGACTTCCTGGACGAGATCGTCGTTGAACTCCGCCGCCTGAACCAGGAGAACGACGAACTTCGCAAGAAGCTCGCCGAAGCCGGTTCCAGCGTTCCGGCCAGCTCGGCCGCCGCTCCCGTTGTGGAGAAGGTCCCCGCGCCCGTCAAGGCCGACAAGGACGAGGCACGCGAAAAGGCAGAAGCCGAAGCCAAGGCTGCCGAAGCCAGCAAGAAGAAGGACGTCCAGCCGGCTGCCGCTGCAGCCCCCGCGGCCTCCGCGCCCGCCGTCGCAACACCTTCTGCCGAATCAGCAGCCGGTCTCCTGGCCATGGCCCAGCAGATGCACGACCGCCACGTGGCCGACGGCCAGGCCCAGAAGGACAAGATCATCGCCGAGGCGCAGATCGAAGCCAGCAGCCTGGTCAACGATGCACAGGAGAAGTCCCGCAAGATCCTGGGCGCCCTCGAGCAGCAGCGTTCTGTCCTGGAGCGCAAGGTGGAGCAGCTCCGCGGCTTCGAGCGCGACTACCGTTCACGCCTGAAGGCCTACATTGAAGGCCAGCTGCGCGACCTTGATGCCCGCGGTTCCGTGGCTACGCCGGAAGTCAGCGAAGCCAACTAGTCCGTCAAAGCACGTATTCTGAAAGCCGGTGGCTGAGGATTCCTCGGCCACCGGCTTTTGGCATTGAGACCTGTAGTACGAATGAAAGCACCATGACTGACGAACTTGCTGCGGATCCCGCACGCCCTGTCCCACCCTCATCGCGCCCGCGCCGGGCGGTACTGCTCTCCATCTTCGCCGGGTTCGCCCTTTTCGCCTACGTCCTGGACCAGCTCACCAAGCTCTGGGTCACCTCCAGCATGGTGGAGGGCGAACGGATCCCCGTGTTCCCGCCGCTGCTGCACTGGTACTTCATCCGGAACTCGGGAGCGGCCTTCTCCATCGGCGAAAACGTCACCTGGGTGTTTTCCATCATCATGGCCGCGGTGTCCGTGGCCATTCTCTTCCAGGTCCGCAAGCTGGGCTCGGTGTGGTGGTCCCTGGCGCTGGGCCTGCTCCTGGGCGGGGCGTTGGGAAACCTGACGGACCGGCTGTTCCGGGAACCGTCCTTCGGCATGGGGCATGTGGTGGACTTCATCCAGCTCCCAAATTTCGCCATTTTCAACATCGCAGACTCGGCGGTGGTGTCCGCCGTCGCCATCATCTGCATCCTGACGCTGCGGGGCATCGCCCTGGATGGAAGCAGGCTCACGCACGAACACAAGGACAAGTCCGGCGATGCCTGAGCACATTGTTGTTGCCGACGAGTACGGCGGAGCCCGTGCGGATGCAGGCCTTGCCGCCCTCCTGGGCATTTCGCGGTCCCTCGCCGCGTCCCTTCTTGCCGAGGGCCATGTGCAGAGCAAGGGCAAAGCACTGGGCAAGTCGGCAAAGCTGGTGGCGGGTGATGTCCTCGAGGTCAGCATGCCGGAACGGCGTGACCCGCTGGAAGTCGTGGAGGAAGTTGTGGAAGGCCTGAAGATCCTGCTGGACGACGAGGATTTCGTCGTCGTCGACAAACCGATGGGCGTTGCCGCGCACCCCTCGCCGGGGTGGGTGGGACCAACCGTCGTCGGAGGCCTGGCCGGCGCCGGATACCGCATCTCCACGTCCGGGTCGCCGGAGCGGGCAGGGATCGTGCACCGGCTCGACGTCGGGACGTCCGGCGTGATGGTGGTGGCGAAATCCGAGCGTGCCTACACGGCCCTGAAAAGAGCCTTCAAGGAACGCACGGTGGACAAGGTTTACCATGCCGTGGTGCAGGGCCTGCCCGATCCCCTGGCGGGAACCATCGACGCGCCCATCGGCCGGCATCCGGGGCATGACTGGCGCTTCGCGGTGATTGAGGACGGGCGTCCGTCCGTCACGCACTACGAAGTGCTTGAAGCATTCGGCAAGGCCAGCCTGGTGGAGGTCCACCTGGAAACGGGCCGCACCCACCAGATCCGCGTCCATTTTTCCGCGCTCCGGCATCCCTGTGCCGGAGATCTCACCTACGGTGCCGATCCGCGGCTGGCCGCCACCCTGGGCCTGACTCGGCAGTGGCTGCACGCGCGCGAACTGGGGTTCGACCACCCTGTGACGGGGGAGCGCGTCCGGGTCACCAGCGACTACCCGCAGGACCTGGCCTACGCCCTGGAAGTCCTCGGGTCCGGGCAGGCGTAGCGCTATACCCGCCTGCCCGGCGCATAGAATAGTGCGGTGACTTCCAGCAATGACTCGTTTGTCCATCTCCACACCCACACCGAGTACTCGATGCTGGACGGTGCCGCCAGGCTCGGTGAACTGTTCGATGAAACCGAGCGGCTGGGGATGCCCGCCCTCGCCACCACTGACCACGGATACCTTTTCGGCGCCTTCGATTTCTGGAAGAAGGCCACTGACAAAGGGATCAAACCGATCATCGGCGTCGAAGCCTATGTGACGCCCGGAACGGCCCGCGGTGACAAGAGCCGCGTGCGGTGGGGCGAGGAGCACCAGCGCAAGGACGACATTTCCGGTGGTGGCTCCTACACCCACATGACGCTCCTGAGCTACAACAACGTGGGAATGCGGAACCTGTTCCGGGCGTCCTCCATCGCGTCCCTTGACTCCGTCTTCGGCAAGTGGCCGCGGCTGGACCGCGAACTCCTCAACACCTATTCCGAGGGCCTCATCGCCACCACCGGCTGTCCGTCCGGCGAGGTCCAGACACGGCTGCGCCTGGGCCAGTACCGCGAGGCGCTGGAGGCTGCGGCCGAGTTCCGGGACATCTTTGGTGCGGAGAACTACTTCTGCGAACTGATGGACCACGGGCTGGATATCGAACGCCGGGTCACAGGGGACCTGTTGCGGCTCGCGAAGGACCTGAACCTCCCGCTGGTGGCCACGAACGACCTCCACTACACGCACGAGCACGACGCCAAAGCGCATGAGGCCCTGCTGGCCATCCAGTCCGGTTCCACGCTGCTGGAACCCACCTACGACAACGGCGGTTCGCGGTTCGCGTTCTCCGGCAGCGGCTACTACCTGAAATCTCCGCAGGAGATGCGGGAGCTGTTCCGGGACCACCCCGAGGCGTGCGACAACACCCTCCTCATCGCCGAACGCTGCGAGGTGTCCTTCAACACGGATGCCAACTACATGCCGCGCTTCCCCTGCCCGCCGGGGGAAGATGAGACATCCTGGCTGGTCAAAGAGGTGGACAAGGGGCTCCAGTACCGGTACCCCGGCGGGATTCCGGACGAGGTCCGCAAGCAGGCCGACTACGAGCTGGGCGTCATCACCTCGATGGGCTTCCCGGGCTACTTCCTGGTGGTGGCCGACTTCATCAACTGGGCCAAGAACAACGGCATCCGGGTAGGTCCGGGCCGTGGTTCCGGTGCAGGCTCCATGGTGGCGTACGCCATGCGCATCACCGACCTCGATCCGCTGCGGCACGGCCTGATCTTCGAGCGCTTCCTGAACCCGGACCGCGTCTCCATGCCCGACTTTGACGTCGACTTCGATGACCGGCGCCGCTCCGAAGTCATCGACTACGTCACCCGGAAGTACGGTGACGAGCGCGTGGCGATGATCGTTACGTACGGCACCATCAAGACCAAGCAGGCGCTCAAGGACTCCTCCCGCGTGCTTGGCTATCCCTTCAGCATGGGCGAGCAGCTCACCAAGGCCCTGCCGCCCGCGGTCATGGCCAAGGATATTCCGCTGGCGGACATCCAGAACCCGCAAGCCAAGCGCTACGGCGAGGCAGGCGACTTCCGCCAGCTGATTGCCACCGACCCCGAAGCTGCCAAGGTTTTCGAGACCGCCCTGGGCATTGAAGGCCTGAAGCGCCAGTGGGGCGTGCACGCCGCCGGCGTGATCATGTCCTCGGACCCCATCATCGACGTCATCCCCATCATGCGCCGGTTCCAGGACGGCCAGGTGATCACCCAGTTCGATTACCCCACGTCCGAGGGCCTCGGCCTGATCAAGATGGACTTCCTGGGCCTGCGGAACCTGACGATCATTTCCGATGCCCTTGAGAACATCAAGATGAACCGCGGCATCGACCTGGACCTGGAAAACCTTGAACTGGACGACGCCCCGTCCTACGAGCTCCTGGCCCGCGGCGACACCCTGGGCGTGTTCCAGCTTGACGGCGGACCCATGCGGTCGCTGCTCAAGCTCATGAAGCCTGACAACTTCGAAGACATCTCCGCCGTGCTGGCGCTCTACCGTCCGGGCCCCATGGGCGCCAACGCCCACACGGACTACGCGCTGCGCAAGAACGGAATCCAGGAAGTGATCCCCATCCATCCGGAATTGGAGGAACCCCTCAAGGAGATCCTCGGCGGGACCTACGGCCTGATCGTGTACCAGGAACAGGTTATGGCGGTGGCGCAGAAGCTGGCCGGGTACTCGCTGGGCCAGGCGGACATCCTCCGCCGCGCCATGGGCAAGAAGAAGAAATCGGAACTGGACAAGCAGTTCGCCGGTTTCTCCCAGGGCATGCAGGATAACGGCTACTCAATGGAAGCCGTCAAAACGCTGTGGGACATCCTGCTTCCCTTCTCCGACTACGCCTTCAACAAGGCACACTCTGCCGCCTACGGCGTGATCTCGTACTGGACCGCCTACCTGAAGGCGCACTACGCGCCGGAGTACATGGCCGCGCTGCTGACGTCGGTGGGGGATGACAAGGACAAGTCGGCGATCTACCTTAACGAGTGCCGCCGCATGGGCATCACCGTGCTGCCGCCGGACGTCAACGAGTCCGCCCTGAACTTCACCCCGGTGGGCAACGACATCCGCTTCGGAATGGGGGCAATCCGCAACGTGGGCGTGAACGTGGTGGAGGCCATGGTGGCCGCCCGCGAAAGCGAGGGCGCGTATACGTCCTTCAAGGACTACCTGATGAAGGTCCCGGCGGTGGTCTGCAACAAGCGGACCATCGAATCGCTGATCAAGTCCGGCGCCTTCGACTCGCTGGGCCACCACCGCCGGGCGCTGGCCATGATCCATGAAGAGGCCATCGACTCCGTCATCACACTCAAGCGGAACGAGGCGATCGGGCAGTTCGACCTCTTCGCCGGGTTCGACGAAGTCGAGTCCGAGTCATCGCTGAGCATCGAGATCCCCGATCTGCCGGAATGGGAGAAGAAGGACAAACTTTCTTTCGAACGGGACATGCTTGGACTGTACGTCTCGGACCACCCGCTGCAGGGCCTGGAGGGACTGCTCAGCCAGCACGCGGAGATGAGCATCACCTCTGTCCTCGGTGAAGACGGGCCGCAGGACGGCGCGATCATCACCATCGCCGGCATGATCACCTCGCTGAGCCGGCGCATCGCAAAAGCCAGCGGCAACGCGTACGCCCGGGCCGAAGTGGAGGACCTTGGCGGTTCCATGGAAGTCATGTTCTTCGGCCAGGTCTACGGACCCATCGCCTCTGTCCTGGCGGAGGACCTGATCGTGGTGGTCAAGGGACGCCTGCAGAAACGCGATGATGGCGCCATCACCCTGAACTGCATGGAGCTGTCCGTTCCCGACCTCAGCGAGGGGCTCAACGGCCCGCTGGTGATCACCATGCCCACCTACAAAGCAACCGAGGCTGTGGTCACGGAACTGGGCGAGGTGCTCCGCATGCACCGCGGCAACTCCGAAGTCCGCCTGCACCTGCAGGGAGACACCCGGACGGAAATCATGGGGCTGCCGGTCCACCTGCGCGTGAACCCCAGCCCGTCCCTGTTCGGTGACCTGAAGGTACTGCTCGGCCCGGCCTGCCTGGACGCCTAAGCGGCCTGGGTCAGGAAGGACGACGGCGGAAGGACGACGACGGGAGGCGCGTCCCGCCGTCGTCCGCTTCTTCGCTGCCAACCACGGTGGGCCGCTGCTAGATCTCGTAGTCCAGCGGGACGGGCTGGCCGTACGCGCCGCCGTGGTACAGCAGCGGCGAGGCGTCGCCGCCCACCTGCCCGTCCACCACCTGGACCACCACCACGGCATTGTTCTCGAAGGACAGCCGCATCTGCACCTCGCCAATCAGCCAGCCGGCCACATCCTTCAGGATGGGAACCCCGTGCGGACCCGTTTCCCAATGGTCGCCCTCAAAACGGTTGCCGGCGCCGGCAAACCTGTCGGCGAGCTGCAGGTTGTCCAGGCCCAGCATGTGCACCCCCAGGTAGGTGGTGTTCGCGACGGCCGGCCACGACCGGGAGCTGCGGGCCATGTTGAACGTAAAGCGCGGCGGCTGCGCCGAGAGTGAGGCCACCGAGGTGGCGGTGAAACCGTAGGGCTGGTCCTGGTAGTTCACCGTGATGATGGCGACGCCGGCAGCGTGGCGCCGGAACATCTCCCTGAACGTCCGCTCGAACGGAACGTCATGTGTTGTCACGGAAACTCCTGGTGCTTTCAAGTGGTGTACATGGGTCTCCTTCAAGGGTATTGCCCTGCCGTGCCGGCGGTGAATTCCTGGCGGGCCCGGGTTCTGCGCTGGACCCCGCGGAACATTTGTTAAGGTTTGTTGCATGACGAAAGCCACCCGCCGCACACGCCCCCGGCTGCCTTGGGCAATGCTGGTGATTCCGGCAGCGGCAGGTGTCCCGCTGGGCGTTCTCTGGTGGCTCCTGGCTCCCGGAGGCCTGAACCTGATAACCAGGGACCCCGCCTTCGGCAGCGGAACCAATCCGGATGTCTGGCTGCTGCGGGACCTGACGCTGGCAGCACTGCTGGTTTTTGCCGGGTGCCTCCTGGCCGTTGTGCTGGCGGACAGGAAACGGAAGGATCCGCAGGCGGACCTGGTGGCAGGGCTTTTGGGAGCCCTGTGCGGGGCAGTCCTCGCCTGGCAGGCGGGGCTCCTGGCCGCGCAGCTGTGGGCGCCTGCGGTTGATGCCTCAGCAAACGCCAGCATTGCCTTTTCGCTCCGCGCCTGGCCGGTGCTGCTTTTGTGGCCCGCCGCCACGGCAGTCTCGGTTTTCGTGCTGGAACTCCTCAGCCTCCTGGGCCGCAAACCGGCAACGGAACACGCGGATCGCCGGACGCTGCGCCAAGGCCAGTAAAATAGGCCGGTGACCATTTCTTCGGAGAACCCCGCCAGCCCCGCTGCCACCGCCGTGGACTTCCGCACCGTTGACCTGCGCGGCCAAAGCCTCACCCTCGCCGCACTCCGGGCCGCCGTACCGCGGGCCCAGGGCCAGACCGTGGCCGACGCTGAGGAGAAGGTCCACCACATCATTTCGGCTGTCCGCCAGGGCGGCTTCGTGGCGCTGGGCGAACTCGCCCAACGTTTCGACGGCGTGTCGCAGGACCACCCGCTGGTTCCCCGGGAGGCCCTGGCGTCCGCCCTGGAGGACCTGGAGCCGTCCGTCCGCGGCGCGCTGGAGGAATCCATCAGCCGGGCCCGCCGTTTCGCTGACGGCCAGCGTCCGCGCAATATCGAGGTCCAGCTCGGCGACGGCGCAGTGGTGGCGCAGAACTGGGTGCCGGTGGCGCGCGTGGGGCTCTATGTCCCGGGCGGCCTGGCGGTCTACCCCTCCTCCGTGATCATGAACGTCGTCCCGGCCCTTGCCGCGGGTGTCCAGTCCATCGCTCTGGCGTCCCCACCGCAAAAGGAGTTCGGGGGACTGCCGCACCCCACCATCCTCGCCGCTGCCGCCCTGCTGGGCATCACCGAGGTATATGCCATCGGCGGCGCCCAGGCCATCGCCGCCTTCGCCTACGGTGTTGCCGCAACGGAGGCCGGCCCGGCGCTGGAACCGGTAGATGTTGTCACCGGACCGGGCAACATCTTTGTTGCCACCGCAAAGCGATTGGTCAAGGGCGTCGTGGGGATCGACTCGGAGGCGGGCACCACGGAAATCGCCATCCTGGCGGACTCCACGGCGCAGCCCCGCCTGGTGGCAGCGGACCTGATCAGCCAGGCCGAGCACGACCCCAAGGCAGCATCCGTGCTGATTACCGACTCGGAGGACCTCGCCGCCGCTGTCCGTACCGAGCTGGACCGGCAGGCCGCGGCCACCAAGCACTCCGCCCGCGTCCGCGAGGCGCTCTCCGGTCCGCAGTCCGGCGTGGTCCTGGTGGACGACCTGGAACAGGGGATTGCCGCATGCGACGCCTACGCGGCGGAACACCTGGAGATCATGACGCGGGATGCCCCGGCCGTCGCCGCCCGGATCCGGAATGCCGGTGCCATCTTCGTGGGCGATTACAGCCCGGTCAGCCTGGGGGACTACTGCGCCGGATCCAACCACGTCCTGCCCACCAGCGGCACGGCTGCGTTTTCGTCCGGTTTGAACGTCACCACGTTCCTGCGGGCCATCCAGGTGGTGAATTACAGCCGTGACGCGCTTGCGGAAGTCAGCGGCCACATTGTCAGCCTGTCCGGGGCTGAGGACCTTCCCGCGCACGGGGACGCGGTGACCGTACGCTTCTCCTGATGGGCAAAAGACGACATGTAGTGGTGGCAACCACAACATGTAGTACTTACACGCTTGTTATTAGCGGGAGCGGGGCCGTAAACTAGGAGACGGCGCAGCCGTGCCTGCAGGCAGCTTCGCCTGCAAGTAGTTTCGCCGGCAAATGGTTTCGCCTGCAGAGCCAGTTCCGCTGGCACAGGTCCTGGGAGAGGGAGGCACAATGTACTGTCCGTTCTGCCGCAACCCCGATTCCCGGGTGGTGGACAGCCGCATGGCTGACGACGGCTCTGCCATCAGGCGCCGCCGCCAGTGCCCTGAGTGCGGACGCAGGTTCACCACCGTTGAAACCACCAGCCTTTCCGTGATCAAGCGCTCCGGCGTGGGCGAGCCCTTCAGCCGCAGCAAGGTGATCAACGGCGTGCGTAAAGCCTGCCAGGGGCGTCCGGTCAGCGAGGACGACCTCGCGCTGCTGGCACAGGAAGTGGAAGAGCAGATCCGTTCCTCCGGCGCCGCGGAAATCGACGCCCACGAGGTGGGACTGGTCATCCTCGGACCCTTGCAGAAGCTGGACAAGGTCGCCTACCTCCGCTTCGCGAGCGTCTACCAGGCCTTCGAATCCCTTGAGGATTTCGAGACTGCCATTGCCCTGCTACGCCAGGAAGAACAGGACGCCCGGGGCGTTGCCGCGAAGGGCGCCAAGAGCTCCGAGAAGAGCCCACTGTAGACTCCGGTGGCGGCAGCGGAGGGGAAGCCGCAGCCGCCACCGGCACCACGGCCAAATGTAAAAAAGGCCAATTCCAGGACAAGCCAAGAGACGGGCGCCTCCTGCGAGCCCGTGCACCCAGGCCGCGCGGACAAACGCGGGATGGAGCTGCCGCATCTGCGCGCTTAAACTCCCGTGCCGCCGTCGTCTGCTGGGCCGCTGACGACGGCGGCACGCAGGCCGCGCTATTTGGCGAGTTTGTGCTTCAATGCGATTTCGATGGCAGCGCCCACGATGCCGGCCTCGTTGCGGAGGACCGCGGGCACGATGGGTGTGCGTAGCCGCAGGTTGGGCAGGTACTCGTCGGCGCGCTTGGAAATGCCGCCGCCCACAATGAACAGCTCGGGCGAGAACAGGAATTCCACGTGGGAGAAGTAGCGCTGCAGCAGGACGCTGTACTCGTCCCAGGACAGGCCATCGCGTTCGCGGGCCACTGCGGAAGCTTTGGTTTCGGCGTCGTGGCCGTCAATTTCCAGGTGGCCCAGTTCAGCGTTGGGGACGAGTTTGCCGTCGAAGATGAAGGCCGAGCCGATCCCGGTGCCGAGCGTGATCACCAGGACCGTGCCCTTGACGCCGGCTCCGGCGCCGTAGCGGGCCTCGGCCAGGCCGGCGGCGTCGGCGTCATTGATGACCTCAACCGGGCGGCCCAGGCGGGCGGTGAGGAGTGCATCGATGTCCGTGTTGAGCCAGCTCTTGTCCACGTTGGCGGCAGAGTGCACCACGCCGTGCTGGATGATGCCCGGAAAGGTCACGCCGACGGGAGAGCCGGCAGCGGGTGCCTCGGGGCGGGCAGACAGCTCGGAGACCACCAGGGCCACGGCTTCGGCAACTGATTCAGGGGTGGCCGGCTGCGGGGTGGGGACCCGGAACCGTTCCCCCAGCAGTTTGCCCTTCTTCAGGTCGACGATGCCGCCCTTGATTCCGGTGCCTCCGATGTCGATGCCGATCAGCGGGGCGTTCTTGTGCGACTTCTCGTCCTTCTTGGCCAATGGGTTTTCCGTTCGTGGCAGGGGCGGGCAGGGTTGCGGCGGCCGGTGGACGGCCGGGAAAAGATGTCCGGTCAGGAACCGGGAAGGGGTAGGGCCTTGGTGCGTGCGTCGGGGTGGTGCCTGGTTGGGCCGGGCTAGGGCAGCGTGAGGATTTCCGCGCCGGAGTCCGTGACCAGCAGCGTGTGCTCGAACTGGGCAGTGCGCTTCCGGTCCTTGGTGACCACGGTCCAGTCATCGGACCACATGTCCCATTCCACGGTGCCGAGGGTGAGCATCGGTTCAATCGTGAAGACCATGCCGGCCTCGATCACGGTGTTGTAGGCAGGTGCCGCATCGTAGTGCGGAATGATGAGCCCGGTGTGGAAGGCTTCGCCCACGCCGTGCCCGGTGAAATCACGGACAACACCATAGCCGAAGCGCTTGGCATAGGACTGGATTGCCCTGCCGATGACGTTGATTTCCCGCCCGGGAGCCACAGCCTTGATGGCACGGTTCAATGACTCCTGCGTGCGTTCCACCAGCAGCCGGGATTCCTCGTCCACGTCACCCACCAGGAAGGTGTAGTTGGTGTCCCCGTGGACTCCGTTGATGAAGGCGGTGATGTCGATGTTGAGGATATCCCCGTCCTGGACCACTGTGCTGTCCGGGATGCCATGGCAAATGACCTCGTTCAGGGATGAGCACAGCGACTTCGGAAAGCCCCGGTAGCCGAGGGTGGACGGGTAGGCGTGGTGGTCAAGGAGGAACTCGTGGCCCACCTTGTCCAGCTGGTCGGTGGTGACGCCGGGCTGGATATGCTTTCCCACCTCCACGATGGCCTGCGCTGCGATCTTCGCCGCGATCCGGATCTTCTCGATCGTTTCGGGGGTTTTGACCTCCGATCCGGTGAATTTCGCCGGTGCGGGCCTGCCGACGTACTCCGGCCGGGGGATGGACGCCGGGACGGGACGCTGCGGACCTACGGTTCCCGGGGTGAGGGTGCCGATGGGTGCAGTCGAGGCAAGGGAAGGCATAGATTGATCATATAAGGCACTGCAGAACGCCTAACAACCGGAAGCCGCGCGCGGCCCGCGTAAGAATTTAAGTTACGCGGATCACGCCGCAGCTTTCCCGCCGCCGGAACAAGGAGCACCGATGACTGAGTACTGGTACAACGTCAATACGCATGAGATCGAAGAGGACCGGCTCTCCGACTGGAGCCAGCTGATCGGGCCGTATAAAACGCGGGAGGAAGCCGAACACGCGCTGGAAAAGGTGCGGGCACGCAACGAGGCCTGGGAGAAGGACGACGACGACTGAGCCTTGCGCGGGCGTGCGGGCCGGGTGCTGGCCCGGCTACCCCGTGGGCACCGGTGCTAGAAAGAGTGTTCCGGCCCGGGGAACTGCCCTGACCTGACGTCGTTGCCATAGTGGGTGGCGGCGTCCAGGAGGGTGCTGCGCAGGTCTGCGTACTGCTTGACGAACTTGGCCATCCGCCCGCCCCGCATCCCGGCCATGTCCTGCCAGACCAGCACTTGTCCGGTTGTTTCCTTGCCGGCCCCGATGCCCACCGTAGGGACGGGGACAGCCGCATCCACTGCGGCTGCGGTCTCTGCAGGAACCATCTCCATCAGCACGCAGAACGCCCCCGCCGCGGCGAGGGCCACCGCGTCATCGATAAGCCGCTGTGCGTCGTCGCCGCGGCCCTGGACACGGTAGCCGCCGAGGGCGTGCTCGCTCTGCGGGGTGAAACCGATGTGCGCCATGACGGGGATGCCGGCCTGGACCATGGCCTTGACCGTGGGGGCATAGTAGGCGCCGCCCTCGATCTTGACAGCGTGGGCCAGGCCTTCCTTGAGGAACCGGACGCCGGCGCCGACTGCCTGCTCCGGGGACACCTCATAGCTGCCGAACGGCAGGTCGGCCACGATGAGCGCCCGCTTGGCGCTGCGGGCCACGGCACGGCACAGGGGCAGCAGCTCGTCCACCGTGACCGGAAGGCTGGTCTCGTTGCCAAAGACGTTGTTCGAGGCCGAATCACCGACGAGGAGGACCTCAATTCCGGCTTCATCGAAAATTTCGGCTGTGTACTGCTCGTAGGCAGTCAGCATGGCGAACTTCGTCCCGTCCCTCTTGGACTGCTGCAGGTGGTGGATGCGCACCTTGGCCGGCTTCCGCTGCGGCCCAGCAGCAGGCGCAGCTGCCTGGCCCGGCCCGCTGCCGTAGGGGGCGGGGACGTCGGCGGACATGCTGGAATCGGAGCTGTTGCTTGAGGCCATGGCATGAGCGTAGTGCGGGAGCCGCTGTCCTAGCTACCGACGGCCAAAGGCTCAACTGGTGATAAGGGTCATACGGACTTCCCTCCAGGCGGGTCCGGACGGCGCGGACACCGGTTGCCCAGCCGAAATCCGGCGGCGGGGCGTTAACGCTGTGTTACGCGCGGCGCAGGCTTCAGCATCGGCGCCGAATGCTTAGTACAGTGTTGGTGAACTGCTGCCGGCTTCCCTTACTGCGGGCCCGGAGCATGGACGTTGACCGGAGAAGAGGCCATCATGGACCGCCAGCAAGAGTTTGTCCTGCGCACAATCGAAGAGCGCGACGTACGTTTCGTGCGCCTGTGGTTCACCGACGTCGTGGGTTCGCTCAAGTCCGTGGCACTTGCCCCCGCCGAGGTTGAGGGTGCCTTCGAGGAAGGACTGGGCTTCGACGGCTCCGCCATTGAGGGCCTGGCCCGGGTGTTCGAGTCCGACATGCTGGCCCAGCCCGATCCCTCCACCTTCCAGATCCTGCCCTGGCGCGGGGAGACGGAACAGACCTCGCGCATGTTCTGCGACATCCTCACCCCGGACGGTGAACCGTCCGCCGCGGACCCCCGGAATGTCCTGAAGCGGACCCTGGCCAAGGCTGCCGACATGGGGTTCACCTGCTACACCCACCCCGAAATCGAGTTCTACCTCCTTAAGTCGCAGGAACCCGGGCCGGACGGCGCGCCGGTGCCTGTGGACGAAGGCGGCTACTTCGACCATGTCCCCGGCGGCGTGGCCCAGGACTTCCGCCGGACAGCGGTCACCATGCTCGAATCCGTAGGCATCTCCGTGGAATTCAGCCACCACGAAGCCGGCCCCGGCCAGAACGAAATCGACCTTCGCTACGCCGACGCCCTGCAGACCGCGGACAACATCATGACCTTCCGCACGGTCATCAAGGAAGTTGCGCTGCAGCAGGGCACCTACGCCACCTTCATGCCCAAGCCCTTCACCGCCCACCCGGGCTCCGGCATGCATACGCACTTCTCGCTGTTCGAGGGCGACACGAACGCCTTCTACGAGGCCGGGGCCGAGTTCCAGCTCTCAAAGACTGCCCGCCAGTTCATCGCCGGCATCCTCAAGCACGCGCCCGAGTTCACCGCAGTGACCAACCAGTTCGTCAACTCCTACAAGCGGCTCTGGGGCGGCGGAGAGGCTCCCAGCTACCTGAGCTGGGGCCACAACAACCGCTCCGCCCTGGTACGGGTTCCGCTGTACAAGCCGGGCAAGGGCCAGTCCGCGCGCATCGAGTACCGCGGCATCGACTCCGCGGCGAACCCCTACCTGGCCTACGCCGTCCTGCTTGGAGCGGGCCTGAAAGGCATCGAGGAGGGCTACGACCTCCCGGCCGCTGCCGAGGACGATGTGTGGTCGCTGAGCTCGGCCGAACGCCGCGCCATGGGCCACGATCCACTGCCCGCCAGCCTCCACGACGCCATCCGGACCATGGAAGATTCAGAGCTCATGCCGCAGATCCTGGGCGAGCAGGTGTTTGAGCACTTCCTGCGCAACAAGCGCGCCGAGTGGCAGGACTACCGCCTGCAGGTGACGCCCTACGAGCTGCAGCGCAACCTCGGCATCCTCTAGGCTGCGGGCGTGAGCCTGGCTCGCCGCCTCATCGCGGCTGGATTCAGCGACCTCGAAAAGGGGGAGCGGTTCCTTGCTGCGCCGGAACTGGAAGGGCTGGACCAGGACAGGCTGTTTGCGGGCCTGCAGATGGCAGCCAGCCCGGACACCGCGCTGCAGTCCCTGGTCCGCCTGATCGAAAAGCATCCGGACCTCCGGGACCTGGCCGCCGCCGACCCCGACACCAGCGAACCGATGTACCGGGTACTGGGGGCGTCCGAAGCCCTGGGGGAGTTCCTGATCCGGCATCCGGAACACCTGGAGGCCTTCCACGTCCGCGCCAGCCCGGAGCCGCTGCAGGCCGATGCCGCCGCCCTGCGCGGGGTCCTCCTGCAGTCCGTGGGCGCCGATCCCCGTGCCGCCCGGCCTGTGGCGGCCGCCACCGGAAATGAGGCCTACGCGGCGCTTCGCACGGCGTACCGCAGGGGCGTGGTGGACCTCGCGGTCAAGGACCTGTGCGCGGCTGATCCCCTGGACTTCCTCCCCTCGGTGGGCGCGGAGCTTGCAGACCTTGCCGGGGCAGCCATCGAAGCGGCCCTCGCAGTCTCGCGTGCCGAGGCGGGTGAGCAGTACGGCACCGGCGACGTAGCCGACGTCGGCCTTGCCGTGATCGGGATGGGCAAGTGCGGCGCCCGCGAACTGAACTACATCTCTGATGTGGACGTCATTTACGTGGTGGATCCCGGCGCCCTGGATGATGCGAAAGCGAACACCATCGGTACGGCCCTGGCAAGCGGAATTTCCCGCGCCATCTCCTCCGTGGCGCGTGAGCCGGGCCTGTGGGAGGTGGACGCGAACCTTCGGCCGGAGGGAAAGTCCGGGCCACTGGTCCGGACCCTTGCCTCGCACCAGACGTACTATGCCCGCTGGGCTGAGAGCTGGGAGTTCCAGGCGCTGCTCAAGGCGCGGACCATCGCCGGCGACGCCGATCTTGGCCGCCGCTACGAAGAAGCCGTGGCGCCGCTGATCTGGAGTTCGGCAAGCCGGGACGGATTCGTGGAATCGGTGCAGGCCATGCGCCGCCGGGTAACCGAACACATTCCGGCTGCGGAGGAGCAGCGGCAAATCAAGCTTGGCCGCGGCGGGCTTCGTGATGTGGAGTTCACCGTCCAGCTGCTCCAGCTGGTCCACGGCAAAGCAGATGAGACCCTCCGGCGGCGGGATACGACCTCCGCCATCACAGCCCTGTCCGCGGGCGGCTATATCGGCCGCTCCGACGCCGCCGCCTTCGACAACGCCTACCGGTACCTGCGCCTGCTGGAACACCGCATCCAGCTCTTCCAGCTTCGCAGGACCCACCTGATGCCCGTTGCCGAACCGGCGCTCAGGTCGCTGGCGAAGGCCGTGCTGGGCCCCTTCTCCAACGAGCGGCCCCACCCGGACGCGCTGCTCTCCACCTGGCAGAAAACAAAGCGCTCCGTCCGGGAGCTGCACGAGCGCATTTTCTACCGGCCGCTGCTCAACACGGCCGCCAAACTCAGCAGTGAAGACGCCAAGCTGACCCCGGAAGCGGCAGAGGGCCGGCTGGCTGCCCTCGGGTACCGGGACCCGAAGGGCGCCATGCGCCATATCGAGGCCCTGACCGCGGGGGTCAGCCGGCGCGCAGCCCTCCAGCGGCAGCTGCTGCCCATACTGCTCGACTGGCTGGCAGAAGGCGTGGACGCGGACGCCGGGCTCCTCGCGTTCCGGCGCGTCAGCGAGGCCCTGGGAACCACGCACTGGTACCTGGGGATGCTCCGGGACTCCAATGCGGCCGCAGAGCGGCTGTGCCACATGCTCTCCAACTCACGGCTGATCGCGGATCTGCTGGAGGTTTCGCCCGAGTCGGTGGCCTGGTTGGGCCAGGACAAGGACCTGGCGCCCGTGGGGTTCGATGTCCAATGGCAGGAAATCACCTCCAAGATGTCGCGGCACGCTGATCCGGAAAGCGCCATGCGCCTCATCCGCCTGATCCGGCGCCGGGAGATTCTTCGGATTGCCATCGCCGATTCAGCGGGCCTGTTGGACCAGGACCAGGTGGGGAGGGCACTCGCGGACACGGACAGGGCCGCGGTGCTGGGCGCCCTGCGCGTCGCTGAGGGCATCGTCTCCGCCAACGGGCCGCTGAAGACAACCGTGCTGGTGGTTGCCATGGGGCGCCAGGGCGGCCGCGAGATCGGCTACGGTTCGGACGCGGATGTCATGTACGTGCACAGGGCCCTGCCCGGTTTCAGTCCCGAGGAAGCGCAGGAGCAGGCAGCCCGGATCGTCAACAAGGTCTCCACCCTGCTGACCCAGCCCTTGAAGCCGGCCATCATGGCTGAGCGGGTGCTCCAGATGGACGCGGACCTGCGCCCCGAGGGGAAAAACGGTGCCATGGTCCGGTCCCTCGACTCCTTTGCCGAATACTACCGGCGCTGGTCATTGATCTGGGAAGCCCAGGCGCTGCTCAGGGCCCGGCCTATGGCCGGAAACGACGACCTCGCAAAGGACTTCCTGGAACTCATCGACCCCATCAGGTATCCGGAATCGGTGGCGGAGAACGACGTGCGGGAGATCAGGCGGATCAAGGCACGCGTGGAGTCTGAACGGCTGCCCCGCGGAGCCGACCCCGCGCGCCACCTCAAGCTCGGCCGCGGCGGACTCAGCGACGTCGAATGGCTCGTCCAGCTCCTGCAGCTCCAGCACGCCGGCAGCCACCCGGAACTGCGCACCACGTCCACCCTGGAAGCGCTGGACGCCGCCGCCCGGCTCGGCCTGCTCACACAGGACGACGCCGGCCTGCTGGCTGCTGCCTGGCGCCTTGCGAGCCGGATCCGGTCTGCGAACGTTATCTGGAGCGGCAAGGCCTCGGACCTTCTGCCGTCGTCCCGGCGCGACCTGGAAGCCGTTGCCCGCTGGTGCGGATATGAACCGGGACAGGCAGCGGCGCTGGAGGAGGACTACCTTCGGGTCAGCCGCCGGGCCCGGGCGGTCTTCGAGCGGGTTTTTTACGGCCAGTAGCCCATGGCCAATAACAGCGGCATGGACGGCAGCGTCTGGCTGATTTCACTCCAGGACCTCGACGACGACGCCCGCGCCATCCACCTCGAGGCAGTGGCGGGACTCGAAACAGCGCCCGGGCAGGAAAGGTTTGTCGGCGATCCGCTCCGCATGGCCCTCGCCGGGCTGGCCGAGGAATCACGCCGGCCCTATGTGATCGAGTCCGCCGGCCTGGCCGTGGGTGTACTGACCTTGCAGGCCGGGGCGGCACGCCTGGCAGGCTGGCCGGACGACCACTCCGCGTGGCTCCTCAGGGGCTTCCTGATCGACAGGCGTGAACAGGGGAGGGGACTCGGTCCACTCGCGGCGGCCGCCGCTGTGTCCGCCGCGGAAAAACTTACGGCCAGGCACCATACGGGGGAGGCCGGCGTCGTTCTTTCCGTCAATGAAGCAAACGCTGCTGGCCTGTCCGCCTACCGCCGTGCCGGGTTCGTGGTCCGGGGCCGGTACACCGGCGGCCAGGCAGGTCCCCAACGGATCATGTTCCGCAGTTTTAGACCACAATGACGTAACGGGCGGCGGGCCGCATTGCGCTGAGAAAGCGATTGCCCGATCATGTGGAATGGCGGTGTTCTTCAACCTTGTTGGGGGGAGGGCTGAAACTGGTCTTCGTCCCGGGGGGCATTCGTCAGGGGGTCCGGCTCCCGGTCTCAGCACGTCTGGAGCCGGGCTCCCACCTTCGGGCCGCACGCAAAAGGCGGCCACCGGATAACCGGTGGCCGCCTTTGGTGTCTCAGGAGACTGTGATGCTAGACGCCGTAGTAGAGCTCGAACTCGTAGGGGTTCGGGCGCAGGGACAGCGGGCGGATCTCGTTCTCGTACTTGTACTCGATCCAGGTGTCGATCAGGTCCTGGGTGAACACGCCGCCGGCCTGCAGGAACTCGTTGTCCTCACGCAGGGCCTCCAGCGCTTCCTCGAGCGTGCCCGGAGCCTTCGGGATGTCCTTGGCCTCTTCGGCGGGGAGCTCGTAGAGGTCCTTGTCGATCGGGGCCGGGGGCTCAATGCGGTTGCGGATGCCGTCGATGCCGGCCATCAGCTGGGCAGCGAACGCCAGGTACGGGTTGGAGGAGGGGTCCGGAGCGCGGAACTCGATGCGCTTGGCCTTGGGGTTGGAGCCCGTGATCGGGATGCGGATACCTGCCGAGCGGTTGCCCTGCGAGTAGACCATGTTGACCGGAGCCTCGAAGCCCTTGACCAGGCGGCGGTAAGAGTTAACCGTCGGGTTGGTGAAGGCCAGGACGGCGGAGGCGTGCTTGAGCAGGCCGCCGATGTACCAGCGGGCGGTGTCGGACAGGCCGGCGTAGCCCTTCTCGTCGTAGAACAGCGGCTCGCCGCCGTTCCACAGCGACTGGTGGCAGTGCATGCCGGAGCCGTTGTCGCCGAAGACCGGCTTGGGCATGAACGTGACCGACTTGCCCCAGGCGTCTGCGGTGTTCTTGATGACGTACTTGAACTTCTGCAGGTCATCGGCAGCGTGGGTCAGGGTGGTGAACTTGTAGTTGATCTCAGCCTGGCCGGCGGATCCAACTTCGTGGTGGCTGCGCTCGACCTCGAGGCCGGCCTCATCCAAGGCGACACACATGGCGTCGCGCAGGTCAGCCTGCTTGTCTGTGGGGGAAACCGGGAAGTAGCCGCCCTTGACGGGGGTCTTGTAGCCGAGGTTTCCGCCTTCTTCCTCGCGGCCCGTGTTCCAGTGGGCTTCTTCGGAGTCGATCTTGTAGAAGCTGCCCTGCGGGGAGGACTGGTACTGCACGTTGTCGAACACGAAGAACTCAGCTTCGGGAGCGAAGAATGCGGTATCGGCAATGCCCGTGGAGGCCAGGTAGGCTTCAGCCTTCTCGGCAACGCCGCGGGGGTCGCGGTGGTAGGGATCGCCCGTACGCGGGTTGACGATGGAGAAGTTCAGCGCCAGCGTCTTCTCCATGCGGAAGGTGTCCAGGAACGCAGTGGTGACGTCCGGGATCAGCTGCATGTCAGACTCTGCAATGCCCTGGAAGCCGCGGATGGAAGACCCGTCGAAGAGCTGGCCGTTGACGAAGAAGTCTGCGTCAACGCTCTTGGCCGGCACGTTGAAGTGCTGCTGGACGCCCGGGAGGTCGGTGAAGCGGATATCGACGAATTTAATATCTTCGTCCTTGATGAACTTGAGGACTTCGTCCGCAGTCTTGAACATCTATGCTCCTAACGCATATGTAAATATCTGGCTGGCAAGCCAGCTGATCCAGCGCAATCCGACGGGCAGGGAAACGCAGTTTCCCTGCTGTGAGTACCTGCTGTGTAAACCTGGCCCGTACTGCCTGGCGGCGGATTGCTTGAAACTGGTAACAGCCTATGGACGCGGCATTTCCCGTCCGTGTCCGCCTTGTTTCGGGCAGGTTACATAATGCCCTGATATGGCAACGCTATCTTCCGTCCACTCTGTGGTCGAACCCCATCCACAGTGTGGTCGGCGGGAAGTCGCTAAGCTTGGACCGTGGTAGATCGCAAAGACATCGGCTCCTGGCTCTCCGGCCCCGACACTTCGGGCATCTCGAAATATCCGAGGGAGCGGCTGGGGCTGCCGGAGTCGGGGCCGGGCTCCATTGCGCGGGCCGGCCGCAGGATCGCTGCCATCATGATCGACTGGGGCATCGCGCTCCTGATCAGCAACTTCGCTTTCGGGGGCGATCCCTGGGCAACCCTGGCGATTTTCGCCGTCGAGCAGACCCTCCTGATCGGAACCCTTGGCTACAGCATCGGGCACCGTGCCATGGGCATCCACGTGGTGAAGGCCGGTGGCGGCCCGGCGGGCCCGCTGGCCGCGCTGGTGAGGTCCCTGCTGCTCTGCCTGGTCATCCCTGCGGTCATCTTCGACCCCGATCACCGGGGCCTCCACGACAAGGCTATGGACACGCTGCTGGTGCGGCGCTAAGAGCTGCAGCCCCGGAGCCGTGCCCGGGGCGGCTCTAGACGGAGCTGGGTTCCCGGACTTCCCCGGCGCCACGCGGTGCCGGGGTGGCGTCCAGGTAGTTCCGCTTGTCCGCCCAGCGTTCGAACAGGACCGTGGCGAACGGGAAGACGGCGGAGACGCCTGCGAACAGCGCCACGACGAATGGCCAGCGCTGCAGCCTCCAGAGGGCCAGGGCGGCAATGCCATAGCCCACGAACAGTGCGCCGTGGATGGGGCCTGCAACCTGGACGCCTATTTCGGTGGTGCCGGCGATCCATTTGAAGTACATGCCGATGAGGAGCGCCGCCCAGCTGAAGGCTTCGGCGACCGCCAGGATCCGGAATGCGCGGATCACCGCTGTTTTCTTGAAGGTCATAATGATGTCCTCTCCTGCCGTGAGGGCCGCAAAGAAACGCCCCGGCTGCCGGCCGGAGCCGGAACCGGGGCAGGTTCAAAAACTAGCGTCCGCGGTTGGGACGCGCCTTGTAGGGGTCGATGCCCTTGGGGATCGGGAGGCGGTTGCCCAGTGAGGCGATGCGCTTGGACACCGCGTTCACCTCAAGCTTGGTCAGTTCCTTCTTGAGCTTGCCCATCTTCTTGGCCACCTCGCTGATGGGCACCTGGCCCTCGCCCCGGCCGCTTTCGATGACGTGCACGGTGACGTTCGGAAGGATGCGCGCAAGGCGTTTGCGTTCCGCGTCCAGCAGCGGCTTCACGCGGTGCGTGGGGCCTTCGCTGACCAGGACGACGCCGGGACGGCCGATGGCGCGGAACACAGCGTCCTGCGTCCGGGGGTTGACGGCAACAGGCTGTTCCTCGGTGATCCAGCCGCGGCGAAGCGTTCCCAGTGCGGCGCCGGAAGCGCCGGGCTGGTTCTCGATCTGCGCGAAGGCGGCGCGTTCTGCCCTGCGGGACAGGATGAACGTGGCACCGAGCAGGCCCAGGGGGATACCGATGATCAGGCCGGTGATCCAGTTATCCAGCCAGTAGCCCACCAGGAAGCTGACAGCCACGACGCCAAGGAAAACCAGCAGCATGAGCCACGGGACCATGGGGTCGTGACGGCGGGTCATGGTGAAGACTTCGCGGATCTGCTTGAGCCGGCTGGGCTTCTTGGCCTTCGCTTCTTTCGGCTTGCGGGAGAAGAGGCCACGCTTGACTGCGCTGGAGCCAGACGGAGTGGAGTTGCTGGAATCAGGGGATTTCGCCATAGTGCCTTAATTCTACGTGACCAAAGCCGAAGGGCCGGCACCGGATTATTCAGGTGCCGGCCCTTCGGGGACGGTGTGTTTTGTTCTGAACTGCAGATCAGTGGTGTGCTGCGATGAGCGAGCTGGCTTCCTGTCGGGTGCTGCCGGAGGACTCGATGTGGGCGAGTTCGGCGGGGATTTCCCAGCCTTTCTTCCGCATCGCGGTGGCCCAGAGCCGGCCGGCGCGGTAG
>NZ_JAJOMC010000037.1 GCF_021129155.1 Arthrobacter sp. AK04 | reverse complement strand
CGGCGCGCCGCCCGCCCCCCCCGCCGCCGGCCCCCCCGCCCCCCCCCCCCCCCCCCCCCCCCCCCCCCCCCCCCCCCCCCCCCCCCCCCCCCCGAGGCGGTGGGGACTACTTGCGCGGTTCCAGGGTGGTCAGCACCAGCACCGTAGAAGGTGAGCGGACCGAAAGGGTGGCGTAGGGGTTGTCCTCGGTGGGCCAGCCGGTGAAGCGGGTGTCGTTGAAGGCGCCCCACTCCGGACCGGAGAACAGCGGCACCAGCGGTGCGGCGTCGTCGTATTCTTCCTGCAGCTTGTTGGCGATGTCCTTCTGCTTGGACTCGTCGGACTCTGCAGCGAACTCTGCCAGCAGGGCATCGGCCTCGGCGTCGCCGAAGCGGTGGTAGTTGTCGAACGTCTTGGTGCCCACGGGTTTGACCGTGGCCGTTCCCATGGAGGAGTTGAAGTACTTGTACGGGCTGGGGTCGTTGGCGCTCCAGACGATGCCGGAGTCGAAATCGCCCGTTTCGTAGCCGGCAACCACGGCAGCCCAGTCCGGGGACTCCACCTTTGCCGTGACGCCGACTTCTGCCAGGTTCTGCGCGATCACGTTGGCCACGGACAGCCAGTCGGAAGAAGACGCTCCCACGGAGATCTTGAACTCGAAGGGCTTGCCGTCCTTGAGCGTGCGCTTGCCGTCGGAACCCTTCGGGTAGCCCGCCTTGTCCAGCAGCTCATTGGCCTTCTGGACGTCCAGCTTGGTCCAGGTGCAGTTTTCCTTGACCTCGTTGTTCTTCCAGGTCTCGTAGTTGCCGGAGAGCCCGGTGCAGTCCGCAGGCTCGGCGTAGCCGCTCATGCCGATCGTGGTGACCTGCTCCCGGTCAACGGCCATGCTCAGGGCCTTGCGGACGTCAACATCGTTGAAGGGCGCCTTGGTGGTGTTGAGCTGCCAGTTGATCATGGCGCCCGTGGCCGGGAACCAGTAGTGGCGGTGTTCCTTGTCCTTGGAAACGAACGTCTTTTCGATGTTCGGAATGTACTGCGGGGCCCAGTCCACATCGCCGTTCGCGGCGGCGAGGTTGGCGCCGTCGTTTCCTGCGAAGGCAAGCATCTTGATACCGGCGATCTTCTGCTTTTCCGGCTGCCAGTAATTGGGGTTCTTCTTCAGCACGAACGACTGGGCCTGGAAACTGTCAACCTCGGTGTAGGGGCCTGTGCCGACGGGCTTGGCATTGGCCTCCTTCTCCGGGTCGGCGAGGGCGGACCAGATGTGCTTGGGCAGGATGGTGAGGTGCCCGACGTCGTACAGGGCCGGCGACCACGGCTTGTTGAAGGTGAAGGTCACTTTGTTGGTGCCTTCGGCGCTCACGGTGTCCAGGTACTCGAAGCCACCCTTGATCTTCTTCTGGAGCTCGAAGGTGTAGGCGACGTCCTCGGCCACGAAGGGCTGGCCGTCGGACCACTTAACGCCGTCGCGCAGGGTGAAGGTGATGGACTTGCCGTCGTCGGCGGCCTTCCATTCAGTGGCCAGCCACGGCACGGTGTCACCCTTGGCCGGGTTGAAGATCAGCAGCGACTCGTAGATGGATTGTTGGACCATCGGGTTGACGGTGGGGGCGAACGGGTTGAAGTTCTGCACGAACGTGCCCATGTCCTCACGCGGAATGGTGAGGAAGGCGCTGGCGTTGGCTGCGGCGTCGGTGCCGGCAGCCTTGTTGCCGTTGGCCGCACAGCCGGTCAGCAGCAGTGCGCCTACCGCCAGCCCGGCCGCCGTGGTGCGGGCAGCCCTCAGGAATCGGGGTTGTGTCATGATGGTTATCTCTTTCCTATCTTCATCAGCAAGGTGAAGGGGTGGGGGAGGGGTTGCTCTTCGAAAGTGATTTCGCGGTCAGACCGAAGAGCGTTCTAGCAGCGGACAGCCGACCAATTGCTGGTCGGCAATAATCGGCTGTCCTGCTGTCAGAGCTGCGAGCGTCTGGACTCCCAGGGCGCCCATTTTTTCAAACGGCAACGCAACCGTGGTCAGCTTGGGCCTGAGGTAGGCCGCAATCAGTTCCTGGTTGTCGAAGCCAATCACGGCGATGTCTCCGGGGATGGTCAGGCCCCGTTCCTTGATGGCGTCGTAAGCGCCCATCGCCATGCGGTCGTTGAGGCAGAACAGCGCGGTTGGCCTGTCCTCCTGCGGGTAGCGGTCCAGGATGCGGCACGCGGCCTCATACCCGCCGTCGGCCGTTGCATATCCGGGCACCACGAGCTCCGGGTCCAGCTCGAGTCCGGCGTCGGCGAGTGCTTCGCGTGCACCCTCCAAGCGCCCGATTGCTGCCGGAATGACCGGGTCCAGGTTGATGACTCCGATCCTGCGGTGGCCGGCCCGGAGCAAACGTTCGACGGCGGTGCGGCCGCCGGCGCGTTCGTCCGGGACGATCGAAGGCAGCTTCCCGTCGGCGTCGAAGCAGTTGATCAGTACGGTGGGTACTTCCTTGGCGGTTTCGGGCACGTGCACGCCACGGTGGAATGTGGCTGCGTACAGAAGTCCTTCCACGCGCTGCTCCAGCAGCTTTTCGGTTGCTGCGTCCTCCAGGCCCTGATTGGGTCCTACGGCATCGGCCTGGTCGGAGGGCGCGATGAGCAGAAACTTGCGGTCGAGCCAGGCTTGGTCTTGTGCACCTTTGATGATGTCGACGGCGAACGGTGCCGTGACGATCTCGGTGACAATCCCGTACCAGTCACTGCGCTGGGATGCCAGCGCACGTGCTCCGGCATTCGGGCGGTAGCCCAAGGCCTGGACAGCTTCGTTGATCCGGGTGCGGGTCTCTTCGGAGATGCTGGCATTTTCGCGGTTGCTCAGGACGAACGAAACCGCAGTCCGGGAAACCCCCGCGTGCTTGGCAACATCATTCATGGTGACACCCCGCTGCCGCGCGGCCCCGGCATGGTTCGAGGTGGTGGTTTTCGCCATTGAATGCTCCGGTGGTGATCGGTGATGCTGCCAGATAGGTAACGCGCGTTACTTGCGCATATAGAGAGGTTACGCGCGTTACTAGACCTGTGTCAAGGGTTACATTTCCCTGTGCGGGGTGACCGCAAACCGACGATCAGAACAACCGCACGGAGGGCTCGTGCTAGGCGTGCGAATGCAGCCGGGACTGATGCTGATGCTGGAGCTGTGTGCGGAGTTCGTCTTCGGTGGGGGGCCGCGCGCCGGCCCGGGATACGGTGATCGCGGCCGCGGCGGCCGCCGTGCATCCCAACTGGTCGAGGACCGAAGGGGCCAGACCGCCGGTTCCGCGGGTGAGGAGCCCCAGGACCAGGGCCGCCATGTAGGAGTCACCGGCGCCGATGGTGTCGACCACGGAGGTCTTCACTGCAGGAATCCTGAGGGAGGTGGTGGATGTGGCAAGCAATGAGCCTGATGAGCCCCTGGTGATGACTGCCAGCTCCGCTCCCAGACCCAGGATGTGGGTGGCGGTTTCCTCGAAGGTCTTCCTCGGGTAGAGCCATTCGGCGTCCTCATCGCTGAGTTTGACCACGCTGGTGAGCTGAACCAGCTCCTCGAAAGTGCGACGTGCTTCGGCATGGGTTCCGAGCAGGGCCGGCCTGATGTTGGGGTCGTAGGTGATGATGCACTCACTGCGGAGTTCCTGGAGCATGGCTTTGACGCCGGCGGCGCCCGGTGGCAGGAAACTCGCGATCGAACCGGTGTGGACGATTCTGGGCGGAGTAAGGGCAGGATCCAGCGGTGCCACATCCCAGGCGATGTCGAACGCGTAGCTCGCCGAGCCATCGCGGGCGAGGGTGGCGGTCGCCGTCGACGTTCTCTCCAGTGACCGGGAGCCGGGAAGGAGCGTCACACCGGCGCCCGTGAGGTGCTCCTCGAGTGCGTCACCACGGTGGTCATTGCCCATGGACGTGAGCAGCCCGGTGCTCACCCCCAGGCGGGCCAGGCCGTAGGCGACGTTGGCCGGTGACCCGCCGGGATGTTCATTGGTCCCCTCAGGCGTGGTGACGACGTCGATCAGGGCTTCGCCGATGACGACGACGTCCAACCCCTGCCCGGGAGGGTTCGGTTTCCCGTTGTTGTGCATGTCTGTTGTTCCTTGAATTGGTGCTGCCCTACCCGAGCTGCGTGACCTGGAGGCTGTTCATGGTCGCCGTGCCGCCTACGGCGTAGACGGCGACGTCGGTGCTGGTCTCGGCCGGGAAGATCAGTTCGGTCATGGTGACCTGGCCGTCCTGGGCAAAGACTTCAACGGAACAGCGGTCCACGAAGATGGTGAGGTCATAGGAACCCGAGGTTGCCTGGATGGGGGCGCTATCGATGGAGGGAAAGGAATCGTGGAAGTCTGTCCTGCCGGATTCGCGCCGGTCCACGAGCAGTGTGCCTTCGCCCGGGCGGATGCCAACGCGGGTTCCCTTCGTGCCGTCCCCACGCAGGATGAGGCCGAATTCCTCTGCGCCTCCGGGCGTGAAGCTGACGTCAATCCGCTGGACGGTACCGGCCGCGCCCGCCAGAACCTGCACGCCGTCGTCGATGATGGTTCCGGAAAGGTGGAACGGCTCCGTGCCGGCCAAGGCAGTCCAGTCGCCCGCGGGCTGCTGGACCAGGCGCAGCTCTCCGTCGCGGGCCTGAAGTGAAATTTCCCGGGCGAGGCTCATGGGGCTGCGCCAGGGCGTGGTGGGGATCTGGTTGGCGTACTCCCAGTTGTTCATCCAGGCGATCATGAGCCGGCGGTTCTCCGGCGCGTCGCTGAAGGAGACGGCGGCGTAGTAGTCCCGGCCCCAGTCCAGCCATTGGTAGTCGCCCAGCCGGTCCGGGTCCTGGAGGCCTTCGGTCACGGTGCTGGCGGAGGTGAAAGTGGTTCCGTCGAAGTCACCGATGAAGTATTGGCCGGCGGAGCCGTTGTTGGGCCCGCCGGGATTGAGGTTGACGGTGAGGACCCACTTGACGTTTTCAGGGTCGCCGTCCACGGGCAGGGGGAACAGGTCCGGGCATTCCCAGACCCCGCCGGTGGCGTTTGCGGGCCCGAAGGTGCTCAGCAGTTCCCAGGACTTCAGGTCGCGGGACTTGTAAAGCACCACCTGGAAGTCTGTGGCTTCGACGGCGACCATCACCCAGTAACTGTCCGCGCCGCCGTCGTACCAGATGACCTTGGGGTCCCGGAACTCGGCGGACCCGCGGTTAAGCACAGGGTTGCCGCCGTGTTTTGTCCAGCTGTAGCCCCCGTCCAGGCTGTAGGCCAGGGACTGGGCCTGGACGCCCTCGTGCAGGGAGCCCGGTTTGAAAGCGCTGGTATAGATCGCCACCAGGGGCGCAGTGGAGCCGGTGCCGAAGCCACTGGTGTTGTGACGGTCATGGACGATGCTGCCGGAGAAGATGTCCTCGTTCTCGTCGCAGGCAATGGCGACGGGATGCTCGGTCCAGGTCAGCAGGTCCGTAGAGGTGGCGTGGCCCCAGGACATGTTTCCCCAAACATTTCCCAGCGGATTGTTCTGGTAGTAGAGGTGGTAGACGCCGTCATGAAAAATAAGGCCGTTGGGGTCATTGAGCCAGGTGTCCTTGGCCGTGAAGTGCAGGGCCGGGCGGTAGCTGTCTGTCGTGGCTGCCGTGCTGGTCGGGGTGAGTGTATCCATGGGGTTCCTTTTGAAAGTACGTGTTATTTGCTCGCGCCGGCCGTGAGGCCCTCGCGCAGGGTGCGTTGGCCGAAGATAAACACGACCAGTGCGGGCAGCATGGACAGGATCACGCCGGCGAGGACCACCGATATACTCCCGGTGCCGAGGTTGCCTTGGAGCGTGACCAGGCCCAGGGGAAGAGTGAAGTTCTGTTCGCTGATAGTGAGGATCAGCGGCCGGAAGAACTCGTTCCAGTGGAAGTTGAAGGCAAGGATCCCAACGATGGCCATGCCCGGGACTGCCAAGGGTGCGTAGACGGAGCGGAAGATCCGCCACGGTCCGGCGCCGTCCAGGGCGGCCGCTTCCGCAAAGTCATTTGGCAGGCCCAGGAAGTATTGGCGCATCAGGAACGTGCCGAAGGCGGTGGGAATGGCCGGCAGGATCAGGGCCAGCAGGGTGTCGGACAGGCCCATCCCACGTATGAGCATGAACACCGGGACGATGGTGACCTGCACGGGAACCATCATTGTTGCAAGCACCAAGGAGAAGATGGCTTTCCTGCCGCGGAAGTCCAGGCGGGCGAAGGCGTAGCCGGCCAGGGTGGCGGAAGCCATCTGGCCAAGCGCGATCAGCCCGGTCACGAGGGCGCTGTTCAGGACCAGGAGGCCAACGTTGATCTGCTTGAACACCTCCTGGTAGGCGGTGAAGTCAGGGTTGATCGGCAGGAAGGACGGCGGCAGGTTGAAGGATTCCGACGGCGTCCGCAGCGAAGTGGACAGGGTCCACAGGACAGGGCCGAGGGTCAGCGCCGCGGCCACCGCCAGCGCGGCATACCTGCCGACGGTTCCCGCAGCGGGCAGGCGGCGGTTGCGGTAGGTCTTGCGGGTGGGCGGCGTGCCGGTGCTGGAACCCGAATGCTCGTCGGTCCCGGTGTGGAGGGTCTGGCTGGACATAAGGGACCTCACTGGTAGAAGACGAAGCGGCGGCTGAGGCGGAATTGCAGGGCGGTGACGGCAAGGATCAGCACGGTCAGGACCAGGCCGATGGCCGAGGCTTCGCCGAATTCCAGTTGCTGGAAGGCGGATTCAAAGATCACCATGACGGCGGTGCGGGTGGAGTCCCCTGGACCGCCGTTAGTCAGGACGTACGGCTGGTCGAAGACCTGCAGGGCACTGATGATCGCCATGACGGAAGCGACCAGCACAGTGGGGCTGATCAGTGGAAGGGTGACGTTGCTGAACTGTTTCCAGCCCGTGGCACCGTCCAGGTTCGCTGCCTCGTGCAGTTCTTTTGGAATGTTGCTCAGGGCGCCGAGGAACAGGAGGAAGGAGAACCCGAAGTTCTGCCAGACGTACACAAGGACAACGACGGCGGCGGAGGCCACGGGACTGGTCAGCCACGGGACTGCGGGAATGCCGATGAGCGACAGGAGCCAATTCACCACGCCGAACTGTTCGTTGAACATGTACCGCATGAAGATGGACACCGACGCGGCGGACAGCACCAGGGGAAAGAAGAAGGTGGAACGGAGGAACACCCTGAGCCAGGACGGCATCCTGGCCTGGAGCATGGAAGCCAGGCTCAGTGCGATGCCGAGTTGAAGGGTTACTGCGACGACGACGAACACGATGGTGTTCAGGAAGGACACGCGGACGGTGGGGTCCTGTGCCAGGGAGGCGAAGTTGGCGAAACCGACGAACTCGGGTGCTGAGATGATGTCCCAGCGGAAGAAGGCCAGGACCAGCGAGCCGATGATCGGCAGGAAGGTGAACAGGGCCATCCCGAGCAGTGTGGGGGCCAGGAAAATCATTGCCAGCCATCGCTCGACGAACGAGCGGCGCGCTGCCGGTGGCTTCACGGTTTGGCGCGGGGCGGCGGAAGTGGTGGTCATGCGTTCCTCCTGAGGGCCAGTTCGAGATCACGCTGCAGGGTGCCCATCGCTGACCGTACGCCGGCGGAGCTGCCGCTGACAGCGGCGGAAACGTTCTTCATCAGGGCAGTTTCCACGGCGGCCTGCTGCGGCGGCGCGGGGATCGGACCTGAGGTGGGGAACCTGTCCAGGGTGTCGTAGAAGACCTTCCAGTGCCGGGGCCCGGTGGCCGCATAAAAGGACTCGTTCACCATCGAACGGCGGGTGGGAGTGGTGTTCGGCTTGGGAATGGCCAACTGCATCGCTTCGCGGCTGGAGCAGAACTTCACCCATTCCCAGGCTGCGTCCTTGTCCTTCGCCGTGCGCATGATCGCGTAACCGGCGGCGCCGAACTGGTGACGCTGCGTCCGCCAGCGGGGGAAGAACTGCACATCGAACTGATCGGCCGTCATACCGGCTTCATGCAGGCCCTGCGCCCAATAGCCGCCCGCCGGCGTGGTGCCGATACGGTTGTTCGCGAACAAGCCCACCAGGGCGTTGCCGCCCCCGGATTCAGGCCGCACGCCCAGTCCTTCGGCAACAAGTTCGCGCAGATAATCAAAGGTCTCCACGACCCGCGCGTCCTCGGCATTGGGTTCAAGCCACTGGTACCCGCCGCCGCGGGTGGCCCGGGCAGGGTCCTTGGGATAAAAGCGGTCCCACAGCCAGTCCCCGCCGGAAGCCTTGCTCTCCGTGAGGAAGCTGGTGTCGTTGGCGTACAGCCACGGCACTACTCCGCCAAAAAGACGGTTGGTCCAGTAGTACGGGGTGAAGTCCGCCGGACGCGCTTTCCGCAGGGCGCGGAGGGTGGCGCTGAAGTCATCCTGCGTCCAGTCGTCCTTCGGCCGCTCAAGGCCGGCCTGGGCGAAGGTGGTGGTATTCAAGTACATGTTCGCCGCGTTCCAGTCCAGCGGGAGCTGGTAAAGGCTTCCCTGGTACATGAAGGCTTCCAGCAGGCTCGGATGAACGTCATCGAAGTAGTCGCCCATATCGGCAGCGTCCCGGCGGACATACTCATCCAGCGGCTCGGCGAGCTTGTCGGCGAACAGCTGGGCGCCCTCGGTGGCCACGTAGACGACGTCCGGCGGCGTGCCGGCCGCCACCATGGTGAGGATTTTGGAAAAGAAATCCTTCCAGTCCGCGCCCTGGATGGCCTGCACCTGCACTGGGATATCCGGATGGGCGGCGGTAAAAGCCTGAACGAGGCCCTGGCGCGCCGCGGCGTCCGCTGCAGTTCCAAGGATGGCGATGTTCAGGGCCTTGCTGCCACGGCCCGGAATGTCGGTTCCGGTAAGTCGTGGCCAGGCTCCCAGGGTGGCTCCCGCCACCGCGAGTCCCGTAAGGCCCAGCATGGAACGCCGCGTGAATTGTGAAATCCCGCTGCCGGGCCGCGGCGAAAACGAGGGGTTGGGTTGCCCCGGTGTCTTTTCAGACGTCATTGTCGGCTCCTCCTAACACGTGTTAAGTAGATTAGATTCGGGACCTAACACGTGTCAAGTGATGTTCGGTGCTGTCTGTGCGGCGTCACTCGGAACGTGCAGGAAGGACTGGCCGTGTGGGGAAAGAGTACACAGGCGGGCGCTGGCGGTGGCTGTTCCTGCCGGGTTCCCGCGGTGGTGTTGGAAGCGACCGGCTGCTTAACCGGCCGGGACGGCAGCGGTGGAAGCCCTTGGGATGATCCGGCAGGGCACGTGGAGCGTTCCCTCTTCCGTCTCCTCCGTAGCCGTAGTTTTTCCTTCCACCGCATCCAGCAGCATGGACATGGCCGCCGCTCCAATTTCGGCGTGCGGAAGCGCCACCGTGGTCAGCGCGGGAACAAGGTTCGCGGCAAGGTTCTGCTGGTCGTCGTAGCCGACCACGGACAGATCCTGCGGTACGCGCAGTCCCGCGGCGGCCGCGTACAGCAGTACGCCGGTGGCCACCCTGTCGTTCGAGCAGACGATCGCCGTCGGCCGGTTGCTGCCGCCCAGCACGGAGGAAGCGGCCCGGTAGCCCTCATCGATATCCCACCCGGTCGCGTGGACGTGCTGTTGTTCACGGCCCAGCCCTGCTGCTTCCATCGCCTCGCGGTAACCCTGTTCGCGCTGTGGGGCGGCCGGGGAGCTGAGCGTTCCGGTCAACAGCGTGATGCGGCGGTGGCCCAGGTCAATCAGAAGCTGTGCCGCGGCGCGCCCGCCTTCGACCTCTGCCGGTATGACCGACTGGAGCCCGGAGGCCGCATCCGTGCAATTGGCCAGAATGGCCGGCAAGGTCAGCATCGCCGGCGGGACGGTAATTTCGCGCAGGCTGCCGGTGGCATACATGATTCCGTCCACCTGCCGGTGGACGAGCTGCTGGGCCGCGGAGCTCTCGCGGACCCTGTCATGTTCTGTGTCGACCACCAGGACCATGTACCCGCGGGCCAGGGCTGTGCGGGACGCGCCGCTGATCAGCCGCCCCGCGAAGGGGCTGGTGACGATGTCATCCGTAATGATGCCGATCGTTGACGTTTGCTGGTTGCGCAGGCTGACGGCAACCGAATTGGGCGTGTAGTCCAGTTCTGCCGCGGCGCGGAGCACGCGCTCCTGGCGTTCTGCGGTGACGTTGCCGGTTGCCCTGCCGTTGAGCACCAGTGATACCGCGCTGCGGGACACTCCCGCCCGCCGTGCCACGTCCAGTGCCGTGGCTTTACGTTTGACCATGCCGGGCCCCCTTGCTTTTGGGCCTAGCATACCTAACTCGTGTGAGGTTTAGAGGTGCCCATCCCACGCTTGTAGTGGTGGAGCCATCGGGACGCTAAGGGGACGTGGCGTTAGCGGGGCAGGAGCAGGCGGATCTGGCTCCTGATGTCCTGGACAATGTCCTCGACGCTAAAGGCGGGATCCGGCCTCCCCGCCCTGCCGAGGAACATGATCGCCGAGACGATGTGCGCGGTCCCTGGAGGGCCGGAAACGAGAGGTGTGGCTGGCACCACGGACATCCCTCCCGGCGGCAGGCGGTGGTCGACGCTACCGTGGAACAGCCCGCTGCAACAGAAGGATTGCTCAAATTATCCGCTCCGCCGCCCAGACCCTAACCCTCTTAGCCTCCCTACTGCTGGCCGGCTCCCTCGTCAGTTGTGACGCTGCAGCCAACGCCCTTGAGGTACTTGAATCAGCTCAGGGCAGCGCAGCCGAGGCGCCGGCCCGGGCAGACCCGTCCTTTGCCGTTGATGTTGCAAACGCCCTTGACCAGCTGCAGGGCATCCCGGTGAAGGGCCGCGCCCCTAAGACCGGCTACAGCCGGGACGAGTTCGGACCAGCCTGGGCTGACGTCGACCGCAACGGCTGCGACACCCGCAATGACATTCTCGCCCGGGATCTGACCAACGAAACGTTCAAGCCCGGCACCAACAACTGCGTGGTCACCGCCGGCACCCTGGCCGATAAGTACACCGGCGCGACCATCAATTTCACCCGCGGCCAGGACACCAGCTCCGACGTGCAGATCGATCACATCGTCCCGCTCAGCGACGCCTGGCAGAAGGGTGCGCAGCAACTCAGCGCCGGCCAGCGCAAGGATCTCGCCAACGACCCGCTGAACCTCATGGCTGCAGACGGACCAACGAACGGCGCCAAGGGCGATAAGGACGCCGCCACGTGGCTGCCTCCCAACAGGGCCTTCCGGTGCGAATACGTGGCACGCCAGACTGCCGTCAAGGCCACCTACAAACTCTGGGTCACGCAAGCCGAACACGACGCCATCGTCAGCATCCTTGAGGGCTGCAGGTAGCTCCCCTGGTGTTGGCTGCCTTCCAATGGGACGAGCTCACTGCGGGCGGGCCTTGGCGGGTCAGTGGCTGCCAACCATTCTTCGGGCCACGAGCCGATCGATTCCTGGCACACGGGTTGCCCGTACCACCCACCGGCGCAGCAGGCGCTGGGCTTTGTTTCGCGGCAGGAATGACGAGGCGGCGCGCCGCCCGGCTGCCTGCGCATCTTCAACAACAGGCTTCCATCGCTCCTCGAACCCGGCGAGCGCGGGACTGATGCCGTCGGCGGAAGCCACTGGTCCGAGGAAATCACCCAACAGTGCTGCCCCGGCGATCGCTAACGAAGCGCCCTGGCCCGCCAGGAGCGATACGGCTCCGGAGGCGTCCCCCAGGAGGATAGTGCGCTCCTTCTGCCAGCCCGGCAAGATGATTTGGGCAACCACATCGTCGTACACGTGCTCGGGGCAGGCCTCCAGCACCCTGTCGACGGCGGCGCTGAGTCCGGCGAACTCCCGGCGCAGCCGCTCCCGGAGACTCGCGGACCCCCGGCCTCCCGCCGTGGCCGTAGGGTCCCGATAGGCCAACAAGGCCGCCACTTCGCCTGTGCGGAGGTTGTAGAGCCCGGCCGTTCTGTCGATGCTGTCCGTGAGGACGAAGCGGTTGCTGAACCGTTCGTCCAGGAGCGGCCCCGCCACGGTGAACGCGGCCGCACGCATGCCCAAGGTGCGCAGGTACTCGTCTTCGGGACCGAAGAGCTGCGCACGCACCGTTGAGTGGATGCCATCGGCGCCCACCAGGACGTCCGCGGCGATGGGGGCCTCCGGCAGGCCCTCGAGGGTGACCCGCACGCCGTCGTGATCACTCCAAACCCGGGAAACCTGCGCACCGTAACTGATCCGCACCTGGTCCGGGGCGACGTCGTCGAGAGCGGCGAGCGCGGCGCGCTCCATGTCAGGGCGCAGCAGGCTCATGATTCTCCCGCCTGCCAGCCGTGCAAACTGGTTGTAATCGAGGCTGCACGTGCGGCGTCCCTTTCCGTCCATATAGTCGACTGCCTCGACCTGGTACGCCACTGCTGCGAGGCGGTGGTAAAGGCCGATCCGCTCCGCCGCCTCGAGTCCCGGCCCGAAGAAGTCCATCATGTAGCCGTCGGGCCTTGGACCGGATGATTTCTCGACGAGCTCCACGTCCCAGCCCGCCAAACCCAGCTGGCGGGCCGCCACCAGGCCCGCAATGCCCGCCCCCACAACAATTGCCTTCATATCCCTCCCCTTCATCAGAGGAACCGCGATCAGAGCAGCCGCGCCGCTACAGCAGCACGTCCTCGAAAGCATGAAGCTCATGGGCTGGCGTTGCTGTGGCCAGCGCTTCCTGGGCGTGCGGGAGCGGCTCGAACTCGTTGTTCATCGGGTCCCAGCCAAAGAGATAGCCGAAGTCCAGGCCGGTCAGTTCGCTGATCCTGCGGACGGGGACCTGGAAGGTAACCGGCGTGAAGGCCTCCTTCAGCATGTCCCCAACCAGTTCATGCTGGCTGATCATGTAGGCGCTGGCTGAGGGGCTGCCGTCCGGGCGTTGAAAAACGGGGATCTTCCAGAATGCCAGCGGGATGCGCGTTCCCTGGAACTCCGGATCGCTGTCGGTGAAGACCGGGCCTGTGAACACCGTGAGCCGCAGTTTGTCAGCCTTCGCGGTGTCCAGCAGGTAGTCCTCAAGGCCGGCCCATAGGGATGCACCCTGGTTGAACTTCTTGTGTTGGGGAGAGCAGTTGGCAAAATGGAAGGTGTCGTCGTTTGCCGCCCGTGCAACGGTGTCAGGACCCCAGACTGGATCCAGCCGCCGGACAAGGTGCCCGCGGTCAAAGTCGTTGCCCGCGTAGAGATCTCCGCCAAGTTGTTCGGACCGGTCCAGCCGGGGGTCGAAGTACCACTTGTCCCGTTCCCGCTTCGGGGATTGGCTGAGGCTGCCATCGACGTTCACGGCAGTGTAGAGGGCCAGCCTCCTCCTGCGGTTCATGACGAGGCTGAAGTGGTGGTAATCCAGCACCGTTGGATCCTGCCCAGGGGCCGCGCGGCGGTTCTGTGCTGCGTCGGCGTGCTGTTCGGCCGTGAGGGCCGGCAACGGAACACGCACACCCAGGAAATCGGGGTCGTATCCTTTCCTCCCCGAATAGTCGGGGTCTATGGCCACGGCTTCCTCGGCCGCCGCGCCCCCGCTGCCCGGATCGGCGTTGCCCGGAACGGCGCCGCCCGGAACGGCCTTGCCCGGAACAGTGTCGACGGTCCGGTCTGCAGCGGAAGGACCCGGTTCCTGTGCCGCTCGTACCGCGCCGAGCCGGACCGTGATGTGCAGCGGGATGGTGAGGGACACGGCCCCATCCGCAGCCACCAGCGATGGCTCCGGCGGTTGAGGCAGTTGGACCTCCAACGGGCCCTGCCGTTCCACCACCGGGTCCAGAAGTTCCGCCGGGTGTGGCGGTTCAGCCGGCAGGGGAGGCGGGTTGAGGGCTTCCTCCAGCAGTGCCCGTTCTTCATTGGTCATGCCGTCGGCGTGCGTACCGAGCCAGGCCAGGATGCTGCTGATGCGGATCCCCTCGTTTGCCACCCATTGGATCCGCAGCTCATCCTGGGTCTTGTCCCACACGGTGCCGTCCACGGTCAGGATTTCTCCTGCTGCATTGCGGGCCGGGACGCCCGAATGGTGGAGGCCCAGCACTTCCCACTGGTTGTTGAACAGCGGTGAACCGGAGGAGCCCGGCGATGTGTCCGTGTGGTAGTGCAGGAACTGGTCAAAGCGGTCGATGAGTTCGTTCTGCTGCAGCGCGAGCTGTTTCTCCTGGCCTTCCGGGTGCTGGATGATGTTGATGGATTCGCCCAGCAGGATCTTGCCCTGTTCCCTGGTGGTGCGGTTGAAGCCGAAACCGGCCAGCGGCACGGAGGCGCCCGCCCCGTCGGGACGTGACGCCGCCGCAACCGCTATTACGGTGACATCCAGTCCGGCGTCCGTCCGGAAGAAGGTGTCTGGCTCAAGATCGAACTGCGATGCAGCAAGGGGAAGGCCGCTGAGGCCGTTCTGGAAGTTGAATTCCAGACGGGAGAAACGGGCGGACTGTGCGTCTGCCAGCACGTGGTTGTTCGTCAGAGCGAGGCGCGGCGAGATCATGAAGCCCGTCCCGAAAGAGCGGATCTGGAAACGGTCGCGGACAATAATCCTGCCCACACTGCGTGAGACCGCCGTGCCCAACTCGAGGAAAGCGATGCCCAGCAGGTTGTTGCCGCCGATGATCCTTTCCAGCACCACTTCATCCCGCACCTGGCCAAGCGCTGCCGGTGAGGTGTCCGCCGTCGCCCTCAGCGCGTCCGCAACCACCGGCTGGCGCATGACCCGCCTGCTGCGCAGTTCCACGCGCTCCGTGGAATCGACGTTGAGGATGCTCCCCTGCGGAGTATGGGCCTCCGCGATCTTTTCCTCCGTTCCCGCGCGTGGACCCCTGCGGGCCTTGAACCGCGCCTGGGTGGCGGTAAGAACGTCGTCCGGTATGGCCATGTGTCCGCTCCTCGGGACTTACTGCAAGCCAGTCATTGGCCGCTTCGGATAAAGCGCCGCGCCAACCTAGTTGGCATTCGTGGGTGCCTGCACCAGGCCCGCCCCAACGTCCACGGGATCAGTGCCCGCCTTGAGCGGCTTGAACGTTCCGGAAGCGATCAGTCTTGCCTGGAGGAGCACAGGACTGAGGGGCCCCTGCGCCAGCAGCCGCTCCGCCCAGAGTGCCGCCACGCCGGCCACGTGCGGGGTGGCCATGCTGGTGCCGCTGATCGTTCTGGTTCCGCCGTTGAGCCAGGCGCTGAACACCCCGACGCCGGGACCCGCCACAGTCGCCATCGTGTTTGAGAAGGGCGCCACGGTGAGTCCGCCGCCGCCGTCGGCCAGGGCAGCCACTGACGTGATCCCGAAGGCGGCAGCCGGTGGTGCCACGTTGATCTCGTATGCGGGGTTGCCGTTGCGTTCACTCTCATTGCCGGCAGCCGCGACCACAATCGTCGTCTGGGCAACGGAGGCCCGCGCGTTGAGAAGGTTGGCGAGCTGTTCGAAGAGCCGGATGTTGGCGCGGTAGCCTTCGAGCGCTATGGAGGTGGCGGCGGGGATGGCCAGCCCGTGCACGTTCACCAGCTCGTCCACCCATCCGGGGAAGTCAATGCCCAGCGACATGGAGATGACGTGGGCGCCGTTGTCGGTGGCCCACAGCATTGCGGAGGCAAGGATGTCGCTGCTGCCACCGTTGGGGCCTCCGAGGACTTTGCCGATGACCGCTTTCTGGACGCCGGGTGCGACGCCGATGCGCTGGCCTGAGATGTCGCGGCCAAAGATCGTGCCGGCGCAGTGTGTGCCGTGGCCGTTGTCGTCCTCGGCGCTCCCCGCGCCAGTGAAGTCCTTGGTGACCAGGTTGACGCCGGCGAAGGCCGGGTGGTTGGCGGCGATGCCGGTGTCCAGCACCGAGACGGTCACCCCGGCGCCGGAGAAGGGGGAAGTGTCCGCGCCAACAGCCTTGACGCCCCACGTTGCCGTTGCGGACGGCGCAGCATCGGCGTCGAAGGGTTCAATGAGCTTCATGGGCATGGCGGGGGCAAAGCCCAGGACCGTGGGGTCGTTCCGCAGGGCGTTGAGGGTCGCAGCAGAGGGGTTCTCGTCCCGCTCGACAGTCATGCCCACAGCCCGTTCGGCAATGTTCTGAGCTGCGCTTTCGAGCCCCGGGGAGGCTCCCGGTCCATCGAACGGGTCACGGGTGGCGCCGAGGGACGGCGCGCGCAGAATCATGATTTTCTGGTTGAACAGCTTGGTCATCCTGGGCTCCTTGGCCTCTACGCGGAACGGTCTGCGCCGATGGCGCAGCGGCGGCAGCGGACGTATCAGCCGGCATGGTGACCGTCTGGTCCCGCCCGTGGCCAGTTGTACGCCGCGAAGCGTTACATCAGCGTTACTGCCCGGGAGGGCCGGAGACAATGGCCCCGTCAAGCGCGCTGCTGGCCCTAATGCCGTCCCGCTTCACCTCTTCGCGCTATCGTTTCCCCTATTGCGTGCCACTCAGCACAACGGATTGGGAGGGGACCTGAATGGGCGGCGGTTTAACGGAAGGCCGGTTGGAGCGTCTGTCCACAGGCTCGGTCTGGGCGGAGGGGCCCGTGTGGGTTCCTTCCTCGCAGACAGTGCGGTGGAGCGATATCCCCAACAACCGCATCCTTGAGTTCACGGCGGCCACAGGTGCCACCAGGGAATACGCCACCGACGCCGGGTACACCAACGGCCGGACCCTGGACGCGGACGGCAGCGTTGTGCAGTGCAGCCACGGGCGCCGCCGCGTGGAGCGGGACGTCGAGGGGACAGTGACAGGGCTGGTTGACTCTTTCCAGGGCCGGCGGCTGAACTCACCCAACGACGTCGTCGTTGCACGCGACTCCAGCATCTGGTTCACCGACCCGCCGTACGGGATCCTGCCGGGAACAAAGGAAGGGCACGAGGGGGAGCAGGAGTACGGGGGCTGCTACGTCTTCCGGTTTCAGCCTGCTTCCGGGACCCTTACTGCTGTGGTGACGGACCTCGTATATCCGAACGGGCTGGCGTTTTCCGCGGATGAGTCGGTCCTGTACGTGACGGACACGGCCGGTCCGGACCATGGCGTCCCGCTGAGGATCGCCTCCTACGATGTGCTCGGCGGTGTGTGCAAACGCCGTGCACCCGCCGTCGAGCTTGGAGAAGACCATGCCGCCGACGGCCTGCGCGTGGATGTCCAGGGCAGGATCTGGACCTCAGCCGGATCGGCAGTGCGTGTCTATTCCCCGTCGTTCGAGCTCCTGGACACCATTGAAGTGCCTGAAAAAGTATCGAACGTATGCTTCGGAGGCCCGGACGGCCAGGACCTCTACATCACGGCCACCACCAGCCTCTACCGGATCCGCACCACCACGCGGGATGCGGCCGCCCGGGCCGCAACTTCATCCGGCAACTGATAGCGAGGACAACCATGCAGTACAGAACCCTGGGAAGCAGCGGCACGGTGGTGTCCACCTTTGCGCTGGGAACCATGACGTTCGGGGCGGAAGCCACCGAGGAATCGTCGCACGCCATCCTGGACAGCTATTTCGACGCCGGCGGCAACTTCATCGACACCGCTGACGTCTACAGCGCGGGAGTCTCGGAAGAGATCATCGGACGCTGGCTGGCCAAGCGCCCGGACGCCAGGGATGCGGCGGTGATCGCCACCAAGGGGCGCTTTCCGATGGGGACGGGACCGAACGACGTCGGCACCTCCCGCCGAAGGTTGACGCGCGCCCTGGACGATTCGCTCCGGCGCCTGGGCGTGGAACAGATCGACCTGTACCAGCTGCACGCCTGGGACCCGATCACTCCCCTCGGGGAGACGCTGCGATTCCTTGACGACGCGGTCAGCCGCGGAAAGATCGCCTATTACGGCTTCTCCAACTTCCTGGGGTGGCAGCTGACCAAGGCCGTCCACGTTGCGCGCGCCCACGGCTGGTCTCCGGCGGTGACACTGCAGCCTCAGTACAGCCTGCTGGTAAGGGACATTGAAGCCGAGATTGTGCCGGCCGCGCTCGACGCCGGAATCGGGCTGCTGCCCTGGTCCCCTTTGGGCGGTGGCTGGTTGTCCGGCAAGTACGAGCGGGACCAGGCTCCCCGGGGTGCCACGCGGCTCGGCGAGAACCCTGAACGCGGCATGGAGGCCTGGAAGGCGCGCAACGACCATCCTGGTACCTGGCAGGTGATCGGCGCCGTGGAGGAAATCGCCGCTGCCCGCGGCGTGAGTTCCTCCCAAGTGGCGCTTGCATGGCTGGTGGACAGGCCGGCGGTGACCTCGGTGATCCTGGGTGCCCGAACCACGGAGCAGCTCGCCGACAACCTTGCCGCCGCCGCTCTGCACCTCAGCCCTGACGAAGCCGGCCATTTAACCCAGGCCAGCCAGCCCCGGACAGGGGTCTACCCGTATGGTCCCATGGCGCAGGAGCAGCGCAGCCGCAGGATCGAAGGTGGCCGGTAGCGCGGCACCTTGCAGCGCACGTGTACCAACCGCGTGCCGCCTGCCTCCGGTGGCTCGAGCCTGAGATTTCCGGGGCCCTGTCCATAGGTCAGTACGGCCTTGAGGTCCTGCCGGCACGGGGCTACGATTGCCGCCACCTGCCACCAGAAGGAGACGGTCATGGGCGCGGCAACTGAACGGGAGCCATCCTCGGCGGAGCTGATGGTTGACCTCATCATTTCCCTGGACGGCTGCGCCGCAGCCGAGGGATGGCCCGGCTGGTGGGGCCTGGAAGGGCCGGAATACCTGGCATGGCTGGAGGAGGAGGGCCAGAAGGACCGCACGTACCTGCTGGGCGCGAACACCTACCGGCTGATGTCCGGCATGTCCGAGGAAGCCGCTGCGGGAGGCCCGGGGTTTTCCGGGGAAGAAGGGGCGAGCCTCACCGGCCTGGCAGCGGTGCCCAAGGTTGTGTTTTCCTCCACGCTCCAGGGGCCGCTGGGCTGGCCGAACTCGAAACTGGTCAGCGGGGATGCAGTGGAGGCTGTAGGGGAAATGAAAGGGAAGGGCTCCGGTCCCTTGAGCACCTCGGCAGCCTGAGCCTGTGCCGGTCGCTGCTGGCTGCCGGCCTGGTGGACAGGTTCCGGCTGGTGGTCTTCCCCGTCATCACGGGCCGCACCGGCAGGGAGCGGATCTACGACGGCTACCCGGACGTCGCGCTCGAGATGGTGGACAGCCGGACCTTCGACGGCAGGCTGCAGTTGCTCGAGTACATCCCCACAATCCTGGACGGGCCGCCGGGCAGCGCCAACCTGCCCACGGCCTAGCAGCCGGATGCGCCGGACACGCACCATCGTGACCGGCCGGGATCGGGCACACTTGATGGCATGACTGATACCGATGCTGCCACCACCGGGCACTCAACCGTTGAGGAATGGACGCGTGCCCTTGCGGAGTCCAAAGGTTCGCCGGGCGGAGGGGCGGGGACGGGCGTGATGCTTGCCATTGCCGCGTCACTGGCATCAATGGTTGCCGGCTATACCGAACCGGAGGACGGCCGGCAGGCGGAGCTCGCCTCCCTGCATGAGCGCGCACAGGCGCTTCGGGAGGCCGCCCTTAAGCTGGCCGACGACGACGCTGCCGCCTCCCAAGCGTTCGGCGCTGCCTTTCGCCTCGAACGGGGACCGGAACGGGACGCGGCGATTCACCGTGCATCCGTCGCTGCAGCCAAGGCATCGGCCGTCCTGGGGGAGCGGGCCGTCGCTGCCATCGATGACCTTGGTTGGCTTGCCGTCCACGGCAATCCGGCGCTCATAGCCGATGTCGTCGTCGGATTCGGGGCACTGAGGGCGGCGGTGGCGGGGGCGCGCACCAATGTCAGCTTCGACCTCGCCACCCTCAGGTCTGCCGGGGCCACGCTGGAGCAGATCAGGGAGCAGCACCCGGACCTGTGGTCGGCTGTCGAGCAGTTGACCGCAGCCCTTGAACGCATCGACCACCACACCGCAGCCGTCGATGACCGGGCGGCGCCCACCGACGTCGACTGACGTCCCGCAACACCTGCCGGGAAGCAACTGCGGTGCTGCTCGCTACCATTGAGGGATGACCAGTGCGGTCCGGAACCCACGCAACACTTTTTCGCTGGCGCGCAAAGTGCGGGGCTTATTGCGCCGGGTACCGGTGTGGAGCTGGCGGCTCCTGATGGCGGGCGTGGGCCCCCGGGAGCGGGTGCGGTTCAACAGGGACCCCCTCACCGACGTCGATTATGTGCATGACATCCGCTACATGGACGACGACGCCAGTGCCCATCAGCTCGATGTACTCACGCCCCGGAATGCCGGCAGGGACGGCGGCAAGGCCCTGCCCGTCTATGTGTATTTCCACGGCGGAGGATGGACATCCGGGGACAAGTCAGCCCTCACCAAGTACTGTGCCAACCAGGCCGCCGGCGGCATGGTGGTGGTGAACGCCAACTATCGGAGGCCGCCCCGGTTCCACATGGGCCATGTGCTCCACGACGCCAACGCCGCGCTGGCGTGGGTGCGCGGCAACATTGGACGCTATGGGGGCGATCCTGAGTGCGTGGTCCTTGGCGGCGACTCCGCCGGCGGGCAGATCGCGGCTTTGCTCACGGCTGCCACGCTGCGCCCTGAGCTCGCAGCACATTACTCCCTCCGCCCTGCTGCGGCCGGGCACCACCTGAAGGGGCTCGTCCAGCACTGCAGCGTGGTTGATTTTTCCGTGTTCTTCAAGAGCGGCTTCATCATGAGCCTGAACTTCATCCGGATGCTGCTGCCCCCAGCAGGCACTGCCCGGAGCCGGATCCGAAGCCCCTTCACCGCAGCGGAAGCCGTTGAACGGCTGAAGGCCCAGGCCGGTTTTATGTCTCCGATCGAATGGCTCGACGGCCGCTTCCCGCCGGTATTCGTCACTACCTCAGAACGTGACTTCCTCTACGAGGCCAACCTCAACTTCATCAGCAGGCTTGAAGAACACGACGTTCCGGTGGACACCCTGATCTACCACTGGTCCAACGCCAACACCGAGCACACGTGGCAGCAGGACTACCGTTATCCGGAATCCCAGGAGGTCTACCGCCGGCTGCATGCCTTCGTCCGGAAGGTCGCACAGCGTCCCACGGCGCACGCCCCTCTCTAAACACAGGTAACGGGGCTATCTTGGGACGATGGGAGCCCAGGACCAGCCGCCGTTGGGGGTCAGCCCTGACGAGTTCGGCTCGGCCCGCGTGGACGAGGCCGCCCTGCTCGATGCCGGGCTGGGTGGCGTGGACTGGGCCAGCCCGCCCCCAGGGTCGAAGCCCATGCGGATCCGGGCGCCGAGCGGGCACCTCGCGGCCTGCGTCATGGGTGACGCCGCTGACCCGTGGATTGTCCTGGTTCCAGGGGCCACCGGCTCGAAAGAAGATTTTTCACTGATGATGCCGGACCTGGCTGACGCCGGATACTTTGTGCTGAGCTACGACATGGCCGGCCAGTACCAGTCGGCGGCGGCAGGGCCGGAAAACCTGGTGCCGCCGCGGCTTCACTACGACTACGACCTCTTTGTACGCGACTTCCTTGCCATCCTTGAAACCGCCGGAAAACCGGCCCATGTTGTGGGCTATTCGTTCGCCGCGATCGTTGTCCAGATCGCCTTCTCCAAGCGGCCGGAGCTGTTCCAGACGCTCACGCTCCTGAGCTGCCCGCCCGAGCCAGGGCAGAGCTTCCGCAGCGTGAGCCGGATCGGCCGGTTCAGCAGCTGGGCGAATGGCCGGATAGGGGCGGCCCTGCTCATCTGGGGCATCCGCCGGAGCTTCGTCCGGGTGCCCAGGAGCCGGCAAAAGTTCGTCAATTACCGTTTCCGCTTCACGCGCCGCGCATCGGTCCGGGACATCTACGTGCTGATGAAGAACGTCCCGGACCTCCGCGGCCTCCTGGCTGGAGCCGACCTTCCGAAATTCGTGGCGGTGGGCGAACACGATCTCTGGCCCCTGCAGCTGCACCGTAAGTTCGCCCAGGCCATCAACGCCAGGATCGCCGTTTACCGCGGCGGGCACAGCCCCTGCGAGACGTCGCCGCACCAGTTCAGCCGCGATCTCCTGGCCCTGTATGCGAAGGATAGCGGGCCCGCCTGAGCGCTATCCGCCGTCGTCTGTTCCTGCCCGCCTGCGCTGCGCCTCCAGGCTGCGCCGCGCCCGTGCCCGCTCCAGGCGGCGCCGCAGCGGCGGTTCCTCCTTGAACTCCACCCGGAAGGTCACCAGGGACATGCGGATATGGCGGCGGAAGGACGGCCAGCTGGTGAGCGGCCGGGCGGAGACGCCCATGACCAGGGCGGGGTCATAGATGACCGCCATCTCGGGGCGGAGGTGGTACGAGATGTCAAGGTCGTCGTGGACCTCGGCATTGTTCCTCACCACGCTGCCGCCAATCGCCTGCCACACAGCCCGCCGCAGCGCGAAGTTCGACCCATAAACGGGCGCATGGCCCAGGACAAAGCCGACCACCTTGAAGTAGCCGCCCAGGAAGACGTGCCGCCCGGCCCACCGGATCCAGCGGCGCCCGCCGTAGAACTCCCCGGGTCCGGTCACCAGGGACAGTGGGCCCGCGGCGCCCAGGATGGCTTCCACCCGTTCCAGCCAATCCGCCGGGGGCCTGGAGTCCGTATCCAGCCGGGCGGTGATGTCTCCCGTTGCCGCATCAAACCCGGCAGCGGTGGTGGCCGGAATACCCGGCACATCGACCAGGATCCGCCGGACTCCCGCTGCGCTGCAGACGGCGGCAGTATTGTCGCTGCTGGCATTGTCCACCACGATGATCTCGTCCGCGGGCCGGGTTTGCCGGGACAGCAGGTCCAGGCACGCCGCGAGCATGGCGGCGTCATTGCGGGTGGGGATCACCACGGAGACCATGGACGCACCACTTGCAGATTCCCCGGTCATGCCATCACCTCCACGCTCCACAGTGCACCTCCACGCTGAACAGTGTGGAGCAGAGTGCGCTCAGCAGTCATGACGCTAAGCGTAGCGGCAGGGCCCCGCCCGGGCTTGCGGGGAAAAAGTCCTCGAGTCGGTACTTATCAAGCTGCTGCGGGGCTACGGTGTAGTGGTGACTCATCGTCCCGATATTTTCACCGTTGGTGAATTGCGCGCCTCCGGCCACGTCCTCAAGGACCTGCGCCAGGAAATCCGTGGAAACCTGCTCGCCGCGCTCGCGGCCGGTGACGATCCATGGCCAGGGATGTACGGCTTCGGCCGGACCGTGCTTCCCCAGCTTGAGCGTGCCCTGATCGCCGGGCATGACGTGGTCCTGCTCGGCGAGCGCGGGCAGGGCAAGACGCGTCTCCTGCGCACCCTGGCCGGGCTCCTGGACGAGTGGTCGCCCGTCATCGAGGGGTCGGAACTGAACGAACACCCCTTCGAGCCCATTACCGAGCATTCCCGCGCCCTTGCCCTAACGGAGGGCGACCGGCTGCGGGTGGCCTGGCGCCACCGGTCGGAACGGTATGTGGAGAAGCTCGCCACCCCGGACACCTCCGTCGCGGACCTTATTGGCGACGTCGACCCGATGCGGGTGGCCGAGGGGCGCCGGCTGGGGGACCCGGAAACCATCCATTACGGCCTTGTCCCGCGCTCCAACCGCGGCATCATTGCCATCAACGAACTGCCGGACCTTGCCGAACGGATCCAGGTTTCAATGCTCAACGTGATGGAGGAGCGCGACATCCAGATCCGGGGCTATGTGCTCCGGCTTCCACTGGACGTGCTGGTTGTCGCCTCCGCCAACCCGGAGGACTACACCAACCGCGGCAGGATCATCACGCCGCTGAAGGACCGTTTCGGCGCGGAGATCAGGACCCACTACCCCATAGAGCTGGACGACGAGGTGGCCGTGATCCGGCAGGAGGGGCAGCTGGTGGCCGACGTCCCGCCGGTGATCCTTGAAATCCTGGCCCGCTACACCCGTGCGCTGCGGAAGTCCCCGGCGATCAACCAGACGTCCGGGGTCTCGGCACGGTTCGCCATTGCCGGGGCCGAAACGGTGGCAGCCGCCGCGCTCCGCCGTGCCAGCATGCGCGGGGAGGCAGAGGCTGTAGCGCGGATCGTGGACCTGGACACCGCGGTGGAAGTCCTCAGCGGCAAGATCGAATTCGAGTCCGGTGAGGAAGGCCGTGAACAGGCCGTCCTTGACCACCTCCTGCGCACGTCCACCGCCGAAGCCGTCCGGGCGCACTACCAGGGCCTGGACATGGGCCCGCTGGTGGCAGCGCTGGACGGCCACACTACGGTGACCACCGGGGAGCAGGTAACAGCACGGGAGTTCCTTGACGGCCTGCCGTCCCTGAACGGGGCAGGCCTGTATGACGAGATCGGCAGCCGCCTCGGAGCGGCGAACGAGGGCCAGCGGGCCGCCGCCATCGAACTGGCGCTGGAGGGGCTCTACCTGGCCCGGCGGATCTCCAAGGAGTCCGACGACGAAGAGACCGTCTACGGCTGACGGCACCACGGTGCGTGGCTGGGCAAACGGCTGAAGCGAGGGACGGGCGGCACCATGAACATCCATAACCATTCCGCCAGGTACGGACGGTACGCCGGCGGACCGGACCCCCTCGCTCCGCCGGTTGACCTGGCGGAGGCGCTGGACGCCGTCGCCGAGGACGTGATGGCAGGGTACTCGCCCCGCCACGCCCTGCAGGAGTTCCTCCGGCGCGGCGGGCGGAACCGGGAAGGCCTGGACGATCTCGCCAAGCGCGTGCAGGAGCGCCGGAATGACCTGCTGGGCCGGCACAACCTGGACGGCACCCTCAACGAGGTGAAGAAGCTCCTGGACACTGCCGTGCTGGAGGAACGCAAGCAGCTGGCCCGCGATGCCATGATGGACAACGCAGACCGTGCCTTCCGGGAAATGCAGTTGCAGAACCTGCCGGCGTCCACCGCTGCCGCGGTCAAGGACCTTGCCTCCTACGACTGGCAATCCGGCACGGCACGGGAAGCCTACGAGCGGATCAAGGACCTGCTGGGCCGCGAGGCCCTGGACCAGCGGTTCGCGGGCATGAAGCAGGCACTGGAGGGCGCCACGGAGCAGGACCGCGAAGCCGTCAGCGCAATGCTGCGCGACCTGAACGCGCTGCTGGACAAGCACCGCCGGGGCGAGGATACCAAGGCCGACTTCCAGGAGTTCATGGCCCGGCACGGCGACTACTTTCCTGAAAACCCGCAATCGGTTGAGGAACTGATCGACGCCCTTGCCAAGCGGGCCGCTGCTGCCCAGAGGCTCCTGCAGTCCATGTCACCCGAGCAGCGCGAAGAACTGATGCGGCTTTCCGCCCAGGCCTTCGGATCACCGGAGCTCATGGCCCAGCTTGACCAGCTCGACGACAGCCTGCGCGCCCTGCGCCCCGGTGAGGACTGGACCGGCTCGGAACGCTTCGAAGGCCAGGAGGGCCTGGGCCTGGGCGACGGCACCGGGGTGCTCCAGGACATCGCCGAACTGGACGAGCTCGCCGAACAGCTCTCCCAGTCCTACAACGGCTCCACCCTGGGCGACCTGGACCTGGATGCCCTGGCCCGCCAGCTGGGACAGGACACCGCCGTCACCGCCCGCACCCTGGCCGACATCGAACGCGCCATGCAGGAGGGAGGCTACCTGCGGCGGGGCACGGACGGGGACCTCCGGCTCTCACCACAGGCCATGCGGCGGCTGGGCAAGTCGCTGCTGCGGGACACCGCCAGGCAGCTGTCGGGCCGGCAGGGGCGCAGGGACACCCGCGTGGCCGGGGCGGCCGGCGAGCAGACCGGATCAAGCCGCCCATGGGAGTTCGGGGACGCCGAGCCCTGGGACGTGACCCGAACGCTGACCAACGCGATCAGCCGCACAGCGGCGGGCGGAGGAACCCCGGGCAGCGGCCTCCGCCTCACCCCGGCGGACATCGAAGTGAGCGAAACCGAAGCGCGCACGCAGGCCGCCGTCGTCCTTCTTGTCGATGTGTCCTTTTCGATGGCCGCCGAGGGAAGGTGGATTCCCATGAAACGCACCGCGCTGGCGCTGCACCACCTGGTCTCCACCCGTTTCCGCGGCGACAGGCTGGAACTGATCACGTTCGGCCGCCACGCCCGGGCGATGGACATCGGGGAACTCACCGCACTGCCGCCGCTGCGGGAGCAGGGAACAAACCTCCATCACGGATTGCTGCTGGCCGGCCGCTTCTTCCGCAAGCACCCTTCCATGCAGCCTGTCCTCCTGGTGGTGACCGACGGCGAACCCACGGCCCACCTGCTGCCGGAAGGCGAGCCGTGGTTCTGCTGGCCTCCGGACCCGGAAACCATCCGCCTGACAGTGGCGGAGCTCGACCGGCTGGGGCGCGCGGGCACGCAGGCCACGTTCTTCCGGCTGGGCTCGGACCCCAGCCTGGAACGGTTCGTCCAGCGCATGGTACGCAGGGTGGGCGGCCGGGTTGTGGCTCCCGAGGCAGGGGAACTGGGCGCCGCCGTGGTGGGGGAGTACCTCCGCGCGCACTTCCGGGGACGGGTCTTCGGCGATTCCGACTGGGCCTCCTGACCAGGGGGGCCGGTGAAAGGGCCGGAGGTGTTGCCCCGTTCCCGGGCCTATCCATGTGAGGATCGAAGCATGCCTGACCGCCTCATGCTGCTGGATACTGCATCGCTGTACTTCCGCGCCTTCTACGGCCTGCCGGACACGATCCGCCGCGGGGACGGCACACCGGTCAACGCCGTCCGCGGCCTGCTGGACATGATCGCCCGGCTAACCACGGACTACCACGCAACGCACCTCATCGCGTGCTGGGATGACGACTGGCGCCCGCAGTGGCGGGTGGATCTCCTGCCCACCTATAAGGCCCACCGGGTGGCGGAAGCCGTCACGGGTGCCCCTGACGTCGAAGTTGTCCCGGACGCGCTGGAGGCGCAGCTTCCCATGATCCGCCGGGTGCTTGGGCTCGCCGGCATAGCCATTGTGGGCGCGCCCCACCATGAGGCGGACGACGTCGTGGGCACGTACGCGAGCCACGCGGACCTTCCCGTCGACGTAGTCACCGGGGACCGCGACCTTTTCCAGGTCTGCGACGACGAACGCCAGGTCCGCGTGATCTACACCGCCCGCGGCATGAAGAACCTTGAGGTCATCACCGAAGAGACAGTGGTGGCCAAGTACCGGGTGCTGCCCCAGCAGTACGCCGACTACGCGACATTGCGCGGCGACGCCTCGGACGGCCTGCCGGGGGTTGCCGGAATCGGCGAAAAAACCGCGGCGTCACTTTTGCTGAAGTATGGAACCCTGGAGGGGCTGCTGGAGGCGGCTGAACTTCCCGGCAGCGGCATGGCCGCCCCCGTGAAGGCCAGGCTGGCCGCCGCTGCAGATTACCTCTCGGTTGCCCCCGCCGTGGTGAGGCTGGTGCGGGACCTGGACCTGCCCACACCCGAGCAGGCAGGCGCGGAACTGAATCCCGTTTCAGGCGAGCCGCGGGCCGAGCTCGAGCGGCTCGCCACTGAGTGGAACCTGGGTGGCTCGGTAAGGCGGCTCCTCACGGCCCTCGACCTGCGGCAGTAGGCCCCGGCCTATTCTTCGTCCGCGCCACGCTTGCATCATCTCCCTCAGGTAGTAAGCTTGCTGAGCATTAGTACTAAGCTTGCTGATTAATTGGAGTGGCGGGAGCGGGTCGAACGAATGAGTGCAGTTATTGTCGGCATCTGGGCCCTGGTGGCCGCTTCCGGAGCAGGCTTGGCGGCCAGCGCCCCGTATGGTTCCGTAGGCCACGGAGGCCAGTACCTCGCCGGCCATGTGCTTCTGGGCCTTGGGCTCGGCCAGTTGCTGGCTGCTGTGGTCCGGTTTGCCGTGCGGCGGATGGTTTCCGGAGCCGCGTCGCGGACATCGCGTGCGCCCCTCGCTGCGGTCCCGGCGACGGACGCCGCAGCAGTGGCCACGCCCGGCGGGAACACGGCTGCCGTGACCGTCCTCTACCCCCGGCCTGCCGCCGTCGTCCCCTTGCGGGGCAGGCATGCCGCCTGACCATCTCCGCCCTGCTCCGGCGCAGGGCGCCTCTTCAAAGCGCCCGCAGCGCAGGGCATGGGCCGGAATAGCTGCAGCATTGGCAGCGGCCGCCCTCACCACCGCCGCCATCACTGTTTCCCCGAATCTCGGCGGTGCCGATTCGGAAGAAGCCACGCTTCGGGGTTTCCAGATCCGTGTTCTCAACGTCACCCAGGCTGCCGCCGAGAACCGGCTGGACGGGGTCCTCGATGCCCTTGAAGCACTTGAACGGGACCTTGACCTGGCCGCCGGGCAGGGTGCGATCTCAGCGGCCCGGTACCGCGGCATCGACGCTGCGCTGGAAGCGGTCCGGGCAGACGTAACCCGCACCATCACGGCACAGGCAGCCTCGGCCGCAGATGCAAAAGCCGCGGCAATTGCGGCGGAGCAGCCCACGGTGAACGTCACGGCCCCGGAGCCGGCGCCGGAGCCAGTCGCAGAGCCCCAGCCTGTTCAGGTCCAGCCGGAAGGCCCCGCAGTGCCCGCGCCGGCCCCTGAGCCTGCCCCCCAGCAACAGGACCTGCCTGATGCTGCCAAGGAAGCCAGGGAAAAGGGCAAGGGCGCTGGAAGGCCCTAAGCCCGCCGCTTTATAAGCCCGGAACTCTGCGCCGGGCCAGGACGTGGTCCGCAGTGCGCCGGTTGGCCGGGCAAAATGGAGGGATGACTTCCCCGAGCGGACAGCAGGAGCCGCCACGTGGCCAGGCCTTCCACCTCCGGGCAATCGGGGCTGGACTGCCCTTTGCCGGCTCGCTCCCGGCCCTGGCCGAAGCGCTGGGCGATGGCGAGCCGGGCGGAGCGGCAGTAGTGCAGGCGCCGCCGGGAACGGGCAAGACCACCCTGGTTCCGCCCCTGCTGGCAAACCTTGTGGCGGGACTCCCTGGGGGCCCCGGCGGACGCCACCGCAGGGTTGTGGTCACCCAGCCGCGCCGGGTAGCTGCCCGTGCCGCCGCCCGGAGGCTTGCAGCCTTGGACGTCAGCCCGCTGGGCACCAGGGTGGGGTATACAGTCCGCGGAGAGCGGCAGGCCGGAGCCGGAACGCTCATAGAGTTCGTTACGCCAGGCATCCTGCTGCGCCGCCTGCTGGCCGATCCGGACCTGCCGACGGCAGGCGCGGTGGTCCTGGATGAGGTTCACGAGCGCGGTCTCGAAACGGACCTCCTGTTCGGCATGCTCACTGAAGTACGCCAGCTGCGCGGTGACCTGGCCGTCGTCGCCATGTCCGCCACCCTGGACGCTCCGAGGTTCGCTGCCCTGCTGGGGGATCACGACGGCGGCGGGCCGGCCCCCGTCGTCGACTGTCCCTCGGCGCTCCATCCACTGAGGACGGAGTGGCGTCCGGCGCCCGGCCAGCGGTTGGACGGCAGCGGAGTGACCCGCACTTTCCTGGATTTCGTCGCAGGGACCGCCGCGGAGGCCCACCGGCAGGCGCTGGCAGCGGACAGCGCTGCGGACGCCCTGGTCTTCGTCCCGGGGGCATGGGAAGTCTCGCAGGTCGCGGCAGGGCTTCGCAGCCGCGTGGGGCCGGGGACTGACGTGCTGGAACTCCACGGCAGGGTGGGCCCGGCCGAGCAGGACCGGGCCGTGTCCGGGCGCGGGCCGGGGGAGAGCGCCAGGATCATCGTCTCCACGGATCTGGCCGAGTCGTCGCTGACCGTGCCCGGGGTCCGCCTGGTCATTGACTCTGGGCTGGCCCGTGAGCCGCGGCGCGACGCCGCACGGGGAATGAACGGGCTGGTGACGGTCTCCTGCTCCCGGGCCTCCGCTGACCAGCGTGCCGGACGCGCCGCCCGCCAAGGCCCCGGGACGGTAGTGCGCTGCTACAGCCAGCAGGCATTCGGCGCCGCCCCGGCCCATGTGACCCCGGAAATCACTGTGGCGGACCTCGCCGGAGCCGCCCTGGTGATGGCGTGCTGGGGATCACCGCGCGGGCAAGGCCTCGCCCTGCCGGACGCCCCGCCGGAGCAAGCCATGGACGATGCCATGGAAATCCTGCACGAACTTGGTGCCGTGGCCGGCGACGGCCACGCTACCAGTGCCGGCAGGACCCTGGCGGGCCTCCCGGTTGATCCGCGGCTGGGCCGCGCCTTGCTCGACGGCGCCGCTGCCGCCGGCCCCAGGGCGGCGGCAGAGGTGGTGGCTGCCGTGGCAGGTGATGCGCGGGCGCCCGGCGCTGACCTGCCGCGCCTCCTGTCCGAACTCCGCAGCGACAAAGGACCCGTCGGCCGGCGCTGGGCAGATGAAAGCCGCCGCCTCCAGGTCCTTGCGCAGCAGGCGGGACCCCTGCCAGGCGCGCCCGCCCTGCCGCCCCTTGCCGGCGGGAGCGCCCTGGTGGGCGCCGTCGTCGCCCTTGCCTTCCCCGACCGCGTGGCACGCAGGGTTCCCGGCGAAGGGCCCGAGCAGTATCTGCTGTCCTCCGGAACCCGGGCAGGACTGCCCGCCGGAAGCAGCCTGTCCGGGCATGAATGGCTGGCAGTGGCCGAGGTGTCCCGCGGCGGCGGGAGGGACTCAGCCGGTACGGGTGCCGTGATCCGCGCCGCAGCCCCGCTCTCCGCCAGCCTCGCCGAATCAGCGGCATCCCACCTTATGGCTGAGGCGGTGGAGGCCGCCTTCACGCAGGGCCGGGTTACCGCGCGCAGGGTCCGGCGGCTCGGCGCAATCGTGCTCGCCTCTACCCCGGTGCGTCCGTCGCCTGCCGAGGGCCGGGCCGCGCTGGCAGGAGCGCTGCAGAAGGAAGGGTTAGCTGCCCTCAACTGGTCGACGGCGGCAGCGGCGTTGCGCAGGCGGCTCGCTTTCCTGCACCGTGAGCTGGGGGAGCCGTGGCCGGATATGTCGGAGGCGGGACTCCTCCGCCGTCTGCAGGATTGGCTGGGACCGGAGCTTGAGTCGCTTGCGGCCGGTGCGGACGTGAACCCGGTGGACCTTGCCGAGCCGCTGCGGCGGCTGCTTCCCTGGCCGGACGCAGCCAGGATGGATGAGCTCGCTCCGGAAGCCCTGGACGTTCCCAGCGGCTCAAGGGTGCGGATTGACTACCCTGACTGGTCGGATGTGACGGCGCCGCCGGTGGTGGCCGTCAAACTCCAGGAGTGCTTTGGGCTGGCCGCCACGCCCCGCCTGGTCAACGGCCGGGTGCCGGTGCTGTTCCATCTGCTCTCACCGGCCCGGCGCCCGCTGGCCGTCACCGGCGATCTGACGTCATTCTGGTCCGGTCCTTATGCCCAGGTCCGCGCCGAAATGCGGGGCCGCTACCCCAAGCATCCCTGGCCCGAAGATCCCTGGTCCGCGCCGGCCACTGCACGGACCAAACAGCGGAAATAGCGTCCCGCCGGGGCAGCCTCCCCGGCCCGTGAACGGTACGTGAGATCTCCGATACACGCTTGTTACTTCCCGTCGACCCGCTGAAACATGCGCCGCATAGGCTCTTTTCACCTGGACAGCGTGGTCCACACGCAGACATGGAAGGACCTACAGATGTTTCTCCTCAACAACCTCAATCTCCTGCTCGACGGCCGCCGGGGCGATGACAGCCGGTTCCACACCGGAGGCACCGGAAACACGGAATTTCCCGAAGGGCAGTTCACCTCCGCAGCCTGGGAAGGCTGGTGGCACGAAGAAGCGGCCTGACAGCCGGTGTTTCGCAAGGCCGGCCCCGTGACCTTTCCGGGCGTCAGCCGGAGGAATGGATAAAGCGGGCCACCGGCTCCGCCAGGGAGGCACCCACCTCTGCCGGGGACCGCTTGAGGCCGGCCACCGCAAAGGAATGGTCACCGCCATCCACCCACTGCAGGACGGCGGAGGGCCCAACCCGGCCCACCACGTCTTCCAGGAGCGCAGGGGTGGCGAACGTGTCCCGTCTGCCCTGGAGGAAAAGCATGGGGATCGTTATGCCGTACAGGTGGCCGTCCCGCAGCTTCTCGGGCTTCCCCGGAGCATGCAGGGGGTACCCCAGGTAGACCAGTCCGGCGGCGTCCATCCCCTCCGCGACGGCCATCGAGGCCATCCGGCCGCCGAAGGATTTGCCGGCCGCCCACAGCGGACCGGTATCGCCGTGTTCTGCAGCCCGTTCTGCCGCGGCCGCCATCACCGCACGCCAGGTGGCGATGGCCGCTGGTGGCCGGTCCGGAAATTTCCGCCCCGCCTCCCGATAGGGAAAGTTGAAGCGCAGGGTGGCAATTCCCCGGGAGTTCAACCCGTCGGTAAACCCGAGCATGAAGGGGTGTTCCATGCCGGCGCCGGCACCATGGGCCACTACGACAGTGGCGGACGGGTTGTCGGGGCGGGCAAAAGCGGCGGGCACCGTGCCCTCACCCACAGGGATGCGGAAGTCTGATGCTGAAACGGACATGCCTCCATCTTGCCGGACCGGCTGTCCAAATCTGCCGGTCCTCCGATCCGGGGGTGTACGTTGTCCCCATGGCGAGTGAACAGACCACCCTTACGGTCCAGGGCCCCCACGGCGAGCGCGAAATGCGCATCTCCAGCCCCAGCAGGGTGATCTGGCCCGAACCCGGAATCACCAAACTCGACCTGGCGCGGTACATCACTGACGTCGGGGAAGCCTTTATTGCTGCCAACGGCGGCAGGCCGGTGGCGCTCCAAAGGTACTCGGGCACCATTGAGGGGGAGATGTTTTTCTCCAAGAACCCGCCCAAGGGCGCCCCTGAGTTCATAAGGTCCACCCCTGTGGTGTTTCCGAGCGCCCGCTCGCATCCCATGCTGATACTGGACGAACCTGCCGCGGCGGTGTGGGCCGTGCAGATGAACACCATCGTGTTCCACCCCTGGCCTTCGCGGGCGGACAACACGGACAACCCCGACCAGCTGCGCATCGACCTCGACCCCCAGCCCGGAACGGACTTTGACGACGCCGTCCCCGCTGCGCTGGGGCTGAAGGAGGTACTGGCAGAGGCAGGACTGGAATGCTTCATCAAGACTTCCGGCAACCGTGGACTGCACGTCTATGCGCCTGTGGAACCGTCCCGGGAGTTCCTTGACGTCCGGCATGCCGTGATTGCGGCGGCCCGGGAACTGGAACGCCGCATGCCGGACCAGGTCACCACGGCCTGGTGGAAGGAAGAGCGCGGCCAGCGGGTGTTCGTGGACTTCAACCAGGCCAACCGGGACCGGACCATCGCAGGCGCCTACAGCCCGCGGCCGCTGGCCCATGCGCCAGTGTCCTGCCCCATCACCTGGGACGAGCTGGGACACGTGGACCCGAAGGACTTCACCATCCTGACCGTGCCGGACCGGCTTAAAACGGTCGGTGACCCTTGGGCCAAAATGCACAGCAAGCCGGGGACCATCGATACCCTGCTCGAATGGTGGGACCGGGACCTTAAGTCAGGGCTGGGCGAGCTTCCCTTCCCGCCGGACTACCCCAAAATGCCGGGGGAGCCGCCCCGGGTACAGCCCAGCAGGGCCCGGAAACAGGACTAGCCCACCCCGGAAGGGCGGGCCGCCGTCGATATATACCTGCGACCGGACCGGTCAGTGGGACCGTTTATTCGAAGCGGGACGGGTCCCCTGTTCCGCGCCGGACCACCTCAGCCACGCCGCTGGAGAAGTCAATAACGGTAGTGGGCTCGGAACCGCAGTCACCGGCATCGATCACGGCGTCCACCTGGTGGTCCAGGCGTTCCTTGATTTCCCAGCCCTGGGTCAGCGGATCCTCCTCATCCGGCAGCAGCAGGGTGCTGGAGAGCAGCGGCTCGCCCAGTTCCGCCAGCAGTGCCTGGACCACGCGGTTGTCCGGGATCCTCACGCCAACAGTCTTCTTCTTGGGATGCAGCAACCGCTTGGGAACTTCCTTCGTCGCCGGAAGGATGAAGGTGTAGCCGCCCGGGGTGACTGCCTTGATGCTGCGGAAAACATCATTCCCAATGTTCACGAACTGTCCCAGCTGGGCAAAATCCCTGCAGACCAACGTGAAGTGGTGCTTGTCGTCCAGGCGGCGGATGCTCCGGATCCGGTCCAGGGCGTCCCTGTTTCCCACCTGGGCACCCAGCGCATAGCAGGAATCCGTGGGGTAGGCGATGAGGCCGCCGTCGAGCACTATCTTGACCGCCTGGGTGATGGCGCGCGGCTGGGGGTCCTGGGGGTGAACGTCAAAGTATCTGGCCATGACCCAGAGCCTACGGCCCAGCCGGACACTTGTGCACCACCGGTCCCGTTTTCCCCTACCACCGGCCCTTCGTTTGAGGCAGGATGGTGTCTGGTTCCACCATGCTCCGTCCCCACTCCAAGGAGATCCACCATGCCGACCACCCTTAATCCCTACCTCAGCTTCCGCGACAACGCCCGCGAAGCCATGAATTTCTACCAGGCCGTTTTTGGCGGGGAGCTGACCCTGAGCACCTTCGGGGAGTTCCAGGCCAGCGACGATCCTGCGGAGTCGGAGAAGATCATGCACGGCATGCTGACCACCACCCAGGGGATGGTGCTGATGGGCGCCGACACACCCAACAGCATGGGCTACACGCCGGGGGCGTCCATTTCCATCTCCCTCAGCGGCGACGATGAAGCGGAGCTCCGCGGCTATTACGAGAAGCTCAGCGGCGATGGCGGGACGGTAACCGTGCCCATGGAGCAGTCGCCGTGGGGTGACATCTTCGGCATGTGCACGGACCGCTTCGGCGTGGCCTGGCTGGTCAACGTCAACAGTGCCCACGGCGCCCCGGAAACGCGCCAGGACTGACTGGAAACTACGGAGGTTCGCTGTTTCCTGAGGGCCGCCGCTGCCTGAGGCGGACGCCGGATTCTGACGTCGGGTCCGGGTTCTTGAGGAGGATGCGGGGCGGTGCGAGGATGGACGCGTGGAATCCCTCTTTGAGTTCCTTGACGACAAATGGTGGCTGGTTTTCCCGGCGATCGCTTTTGCCGGGCACTGGGCAAACTCGCTCCGTAAAGCCGGTGAGCGGCGGCACCAGCGCCGGGTGGAGCTGTACAAGCTCAGGAACCAGGCCCGGGAGTCCGAACGGGCTTCCGCCGCGGACGTCGAAGCGCTCGTTGCCACCCACGACGCCATTGACAAGCGCTGGCTGGACTACGAACTGGACGTTGGGAAGCTCATTGACTTTCCGCTCATGACCGACGTCCGCGAACCGCTCACCGTCGCCTTCCTCCGGGCGAAAAGGGAAGCGGACGGCATGCGCCCGGATTCCGCTGCGGACATGGCTTCGCCAACGAGGCTGGAAGCCTACCGGAAGGCAGTCAACAGCTTCGCTGTGGCGCTGGACGTGGCCGAACGTGAAGCCCGGCGGATCAGGGACAGCAAATTCACGGGCCCGGAACGTGAACGCCTTGCCACTGCCCGGCAGCTGCTTAGGATCGCCGGGGACCATGCCGCCACGCCTGCCGAGCGGCAGGCGGCCTACAAGCGGGCCCGCCGCGAGCTCGATGGCCTGATCGTCCTTCCCGATGCCGCGGTCGCCGCCCTGGAAGCGCAGGTGGCGCCAGGGCTGGACGCCGGCCGGGAACCGTCGGACTTCCGGCACCGCTAGGTTTCCTGGACTGCCGGCCGTGACCCGCACGCTCTACATCGATGTGGACGGCGTTATTTGTCCGTTCGGGCCGGAAGGCGCCAGCGGCTGGGGCTCCGGCTGGCGGCATTCCGATGCGGGGCTCCTGCCCGTGGCGTACGCGCCGGAACTGGTGGACGCGCTGAACGGGATTGCCGCCATGTCAGGGGTGCGGTGCGTATGGCTTACAAGCTGGGAGGAACTGGCACCGCAGTATCTCTGCCCCGCCATCGGACTCAACGGGACCCGGTGGCCCTACCTGACGGCGGATGGGGCGGGTACTGGCGCAGGCTGGTGGAAGCTCCGGGCCATCCAGGACGATGTTGAAAAGACTGATCCGGAAGCCGTGGCCTGGATCGATGACCAGCTTGGGTTCGAGGCGGAGGCGCAGTCCTGGGCCAGGCTCCTTGGCCGCCGGATCCTGGCTTTGTCTCCGGACCCGAGGCGCGGAATTTCGCCCGCCGAACTGCAGCAGGTGCGGTCGTTTCTAGTGCGGCCGTTGTTTTGACCTGATGGCGTGGACGCGTACGATCGATAGGGTTTCACGCCGGTTGTGTTAACGCCGCAGGTCATTCCAAGCGAACAGCTGGTGAATTATGCTGTGCAAGGCAGCCGGGGGAGATGAAACTGCTGAACGTCGACTCTGCAGATTGGGCAACAGGTGGATATCACCTTCATGGTGGCGCTGGTCATCGCACTGGCACTATTTTTCGACTTCACGAACGGCTTCCATGACACCGCGAATGCCATGGCCACGCCCATTGCAACCGGCGCCATTAAGCCGAAGACCGCGGTGACCCTGGCGGCCATCCTGAACCTCGTGGGCGCATTCCTGTCCACTGAGGTGGCCAAGACGGTCTCCGGCGGAATCATCCGTGAAGGGTCGGACGGGGTCCAGATCACCCCGGACATCATTTTCGCCGGGCTCATGGGCGCCATCCTGTGGAACATGATCACATGGCTCAAGGGCCTGCCGTCGAGTTCCTCGCATGCGTTGTTCGGTGGTTTGATCGGCGCCGCTATCGCCGGCATCGGCTTCAACTCGATCAACCTCGAGGGCCTGATGCAAAAGGTCATCCTGCCTGCCATCTTCGCGCCGCTGATCGCCGGCATCGTCGCCTACGTCTGCACGCGCCTGGCATACGCCCTGACATCCCGGCATGACCCGGAGACCGGCAGCAAGCTCACCCAGAAGCGCGGCGGCTTCCGCACCGGACAGATTTTCACCTCAAGCCTGGTGGCCCTGGCGCATGGCACCAACGACGCGCAGAAGACCATGGGTATCATCACGCTGGTCCTCATCGCCGCCGGCACCCAAGAGACCGGATCCGGGCCTCAGTTCTGGGTCATCGCCGCTTGTGCGTTCGCCATCGCCATCGGCACGTACGCCGGCGGATGGCGCATTATCCGCACCATGGGCGCCGGCCTCACCGAGGTGAAGCCCGCCCAGGGCTTCGCGGCCGAGACCAGCACCGCCTCCGCCATCCTTGCGTCCTCGCACCTCGGCTTTGCGCTCTCCACCACCCAGGTGGCTTCCGGTTCCGTTATTGGATCCGGAATGGGCCGCAAGGGGACCAGCGTGCGCTGGAGCATGGTGGGCAAGATCGCCCTGGGCTGGCTCTTCACCCTCCCAGCCGCAGGCATCGTGGGTGCCTTGACCGCGCTGCTGGTGAAGACCGGCGTCATCGGCGTCCTGATCGCCGCCGTCGCCGGCACGGCAGCAGTCCTCTTTATGTTCTTCTACTCACGGAAGTCCGCCGTCGGCCACCACAACGCCATCGAGGTCGAGGAAGCCGGCCAGGCCGTGCGCTTCGCGAAGAAGAAGGCCATGGCGCGTGCCCGTGCCCATGCCAAAGCCAAGGCGCAGGCAAATGCTGACGCTGACGCCAACAACCAGAAGGAGACTCAGCGATGAAGTGGTTGGAACTCCTGACCGTTGCCGGCGCCACCCTGGCTGCTGCGGTAACAGTGGTGGTCCTGTACTCGCTCGGCGTGCGGCTCACGGCCATCGCCGCGGACGTCCAGCAGACATCCCCGGGTATCAAGCGGTCCCTTGCCTACATCTGCTTCGGCCTGTGCAGCCTGGCAGTTCTCTTCGGGCTGTACCTGATCATCCCCTACTTCTCCGGCTGACGAGGCCCCTGGTGCCGCTGCGCCAGGGTGGTCCTGGCTCCGCCTGAAGCTCGGTTCGAGGACGTTTTCTGCTCGGCCCGTGCATGGTCCACCCGCCTCTGGCAGGCGCTGGCGCGGTTGGCTAGGCTTTTCCCATGCCCCGCATCCAGTACTTTGTTGCCGCATCCCTGGACGGCTTTATTGCCACCCCCACTGACGACCTGGGCTGGCTCCTGCAGTTCGACGGTTTCGAGGGCGGCAAGGAAAGCTATGAGTCGTTCATGGCGGATGTGGGCTGCATCGTTATGGGTGGTGAAACCTATTCCTGGCTTCTGGAGCACGAACCGGACAACTGGCCTTACCCGGACACCCCCTCCTACGTGTTCACCCACCATGAGTACACGGCGCCGCCGGGCTCTGACATCACGTTTGTCCGCGGGGATATTGCCGAATTCGCCGCGGACTTCGAACGGGACGCGGGCGGCAAGAACGTCTGGGTGGTGGGCGGCGGCAACCTGGCAGCGCAGTTCGCTGCTGCCGGCCTGCTGGACGAAATTATCCTGTCTGTGATTCCCGTGGTGCTGGGAAGCGGCAAGCGGCTGCTTCCTCTGGAAGGGCCGACGGCGCCGCTTGAGCTGGTTGCCTCACGCACCATGGGCAGGGGCATCGTGGAGTTGCGGTACCTCCTCGATGGCCGCTCGGCCGCCACCGGCACTTCGTGACTGGCCGCGCAGGCATCGCCACCTAAGTCCAGCCGCAGTAAGCAACAGCTGCAGCAGTAAGCGTCAGCAAAGTACTGGCCGCGCAGCAAGCGTCAGCTAAGTCCCGCCGTAGTAAGCCACAGCTGCAGCACTAAGCGTCAGCTAATTGCTGGCCGCACAGCAAGCGCCGCCTAAGCCCATCCACAGTAAGGCCCAGCTGCAGCAGTCAGAGTGCATTGACCGCAGACGTTGAGCCGGTGGCCGACGATATCGCGCAAGGGGACGTTCCCATACTGCGGACTGATTTTCGAGGCTGCTCCCAGATGCACTTGCCCGTGGACTGGACTGGCGGGCAGTCAGCCGCTGGAGTCGAAAAACCGCTCCAGTTCGACTTCTGCCAGGGATAACGGTCGATGAAGCAGATCCGCGTGGCCGCCGGGCTCAGTGGGCATGGACGTGCAGGGCGGCGGACGGTGGGCCTGCCCCTTATGACGTTCCCGGGGTTTCAGGTGCGGGGGCAGGGCCGAGATGACAGTTTCCGGCCAGTGGGGTGGTTCCCAGTCCTGGTGTTCGCTTTTGTAGTGCCGCCCGGACGGTGAGGTCCAGCCGGGTGGTTCGTTTGTGGTGGCTGGTGTTGGTGTCCAGCCGCTGCTGTGTCTGAGTTTGTGGTGTTTCGGGCAGGGTTGTCCTAGGTTGCTGATCCCGGTGGTTCCGCCGTGCTGCCAGGCCAGGAGGTGGTCTGCCTCGTTATCCAGTGATGGGTTGTTGCAGCCGGGGAAGGGGCATTTGCCGTCCCGCAGCCGCAGCCAGTTCCGCATCGCCTTGGTAACCCGGTAGCTGGTCCGCCCGATCTCCAACGGCGCCCCGTCCCGCGGATCGACAAGGACCCGGTGGAACGAATCAGCACCGTTCGCGACCAGGTCCCGTGCCATGGACGCCGGGATGGGCCCGAAGCCGTCGAGCATGGCCGGCTCATCGGTCTCTCCCGTCAGGGAGAATACCGGCACGGTGACGAGGACCTGCGCACGGATCGCCGACGAGTGGGCGGGATTGCTGCCGCTGGTGAGGATCGCTTCGGCGAAGTCGTCGGCCCGGATCTGGGTGAGGGTGCGGGGCTCGTCGGGTCCCTGTGCGGCCCGGGCGAGGGCGTTGAGCCGGTTCCAGCCTGCCATTGCCTGATGGGCGGGGAGGTAGGCCGAGAGCCAGGCCATGCCGTCCTGGTCCGGCCGGTACTCCACCCGCCGGTCCGCTACGCCCTTGGTGTGGCGTTTCTCGATCGATTCGGCGTGATGGCGTTCGCGCCAGGTGCGGGCTTTGTGCCGGAGCCGGTGCGCGGGGATTTCCCCGATCGTGGCGGCGGTGGCGGCCCTGGGGGTGTCGGGGTCGAGGAAGTGGGCCTCGAGGGCGGCGGCGCCGGCGGGGTCGAGGGTGGCTGCCTCCTCCGCCAGTGCCAGTGCGTGCTGCCAGGAGATTGTTCCGGATTGCAGGGCCGAGAGTGTCAGGGGCAGGGTCGTGTCCAGGGCGTCGGACGTGGCCAGGAACGTGCTTGCGGCCCGTGGCCCGATGGCCAGCACGGCCCCGATTTCCGCCGCGATGGCCATCTCCTGCGCCCGGGCCGGCATCTCCGGTGCCAGGGCGTGGGCTGTGTCGGCGTACTTTATGGCGGCCCGGGCCTTCAGGCCTGCGAGCCCGGCTTCGGCCTCCTTGGCGCCGGCGAGGATGTCAAGGTTCCCATCGGCCAGCCCGGCCAACGGATCAGCAGCCGAAAACGGCTTCGCACCGCATCCGTCCACCTCAGCGTTGAGCACAGCAAGGGCGGCGCGGATGTCCGCAAACGCCTTCGCCACCGCTTCCCTGCCCATGTACCAATCATCGGGGGAGGCTCTGACAATCACGGATACCGCCAGCCCGCGCAGGATTTCGGCTCCGTGGCGAAGAACTCGAGCAGTCGCACCAATGGATGATGAGCCGTGAAGTTCCGTTCCCGGGTTGATCTTTCCGCATCTGGCAACCTTTTGATGAAATCCCCGCCGCGTTCGCGGCAAAACCGTGGACGCTGCGGACTCGTGTGCTGAGACCTTCCGGTGAATGGGCCAGCGATATAACGTACATGGCGTGATCGTTCCTAAGAGTTCCCCCAACGCCGTGGCGGTCGCCGACCATTACGACGAGCTCGATCCGATCTATCGCCGGGTATGGGGTGAGCATGTCCACCACGGGCTATGGAGTACGGGTGGCGAGACGCCCGCCGAGGCCGTCGAGGCGCTGGTCGACACAGTCGGTAGTCGGCTGCAGCTTCTGCCAGGCGAAGAGTGCGTCGACATCGGCTGTGGCTACGGTTCCACAGCAAGGCAACTCGCGGCGGCACAGAGGGTCCGCGTTACCGGCTTTACGCTTTCCGCTGCGCAGGCCGACTACGCCACCGCGCATCCCGTACCCGATGTGCAGATCCATCTCCGCGACTGGCTTGCCAACGGGCTGCCCGATGCCTCGGCGAACGCCGCATGGGCGATTGAGTCGAGCGAGCACATGGTAGATAAGCCCCGGTTCTTCGACGAGGCGCACCGCGTACTGTCGCCCGGCGGCCGCTTCGTCGTCTGCGCGTGGCTCGCCGAGACCGATGCCGGCGGCTGGAAGGTCCGCCACCTGCTCGAACCGATCTGCCGCGAAGGGCGCCTGCCCTCGATGGGCACGCGCGAAGACTATGAGGCGATGGCCAGGGCGGCGGGATTTGCTATCGATGGCTATGAGGACGTCAGCCGCCGCGTCGCGCGCACGTGGACGATCTGCGCCCGTCGTCTTACGAAGGCCTTGCTCGCCGATCGCGAGACCCGTCGCCTCGCCCTTGGCGCACGCAATCGCATTTTTGTTCTGAGCATCCCCCGGCTCATCCTGGCCTACCGCACCGGTGCGATGCGCTATGGGATCTTCACGCTGTCGAAGGCAAGGGAAAACGGGGAGCCAGGCTAACCCTTATTCCTGCCCTGTTGGTGGGACGTTATCCCGGATCATGTTGGTGATGCGCGCCGTTGAGAGCCGTCTGCCCTGCTCGTCTGTCATCACGATCTCGTGGGTGGCCAGTGTCCGGCCCAAATGGATGGCGGTGCACGTCCCCGTCACGGTTCCGGTAGCGATGGAGCGGTGATGGGTGGCGCTGACTTCGATGCCCACCGCATGGCGCCCCGGCCCTGCGTGCATCCCGGCCGCGAAAGACCCCAGCGTTTCGGCCAGCACCACGTGCGCCCCGCCGTGCAGGATTCCTGCAACCTGCGTGTTGCCCTCCACGGGCATGGTGGCAACGCTGCGCTCGGGGCTCATCTCCTGGAACCGGATCCCCATTTTCACCACCAGTGCACCAATCCCGAACCGGCCAAGCCAGGCGTGCAGGTGCTCAGGGATGCCGGCGGCAGAAAGCTCCTCGGCGAAGGGGCCGGGCGTGAAATTGTCCATCATGGCAACTAGGCTGGCACCTGTGAGTGAAACAACCAAACCGGCCCCTTTCCCGTCCCAAACCCTGCAGGAGGACAACGCCCCGCTGGGCTCTACCGCCCTTAAGGACGCTTCAGCCGGGGAAGGTGCAGGTCAGGACAATGTTGAGGTCCCGGCCGCCGCGTCTGTTTCAGCAACCGCTGCCCCCGTCGTTCCCATGACCGGCCAGCCGCGGCTCCTGGTCCTGGACGGCCACTCCATGGCATTCCGCGCTTTTTTTGCTCTTCCTGCGGACAAGTTCTCAACCACCAACGGGCAGCACACCAACGCGATCCATGGATTCACGTCCATGCTGATCAACCTCATCAAGGAGCAGCAGCCAACACACATAGCGGTTGCCTTTGACGTTTCCGACGAGTCCACCCACCGCAAGACCGAATACAGCGAATACAAGGGTGGCCGGAACGAAACCCCCCGGGAGATGAACAACCAGATCGACCTCATCGGCCAGGTCATGGAGGCCTGGGGCATCAAGACCATCAAGATGCCCGGGTATGAGGCTGACGACATCCTGGCCACCCTCGCGGCCATGGGTGAAAAGGCCGGGTATGAGGTGCTGTTGGTTTCGGGGGACCGCGATGCGTTCCAGCTCATCACGGACAACGTCTTTGTGCTGTATCCCAAGAAGGGCGTCAGCGATATTCCGCGGATGGACGCCGCGGCCATCGAGGCAAAGTACTTCGTCAGCCCCGGCAGGTACTCCGACCTCGCTGCACTGGTGGGCGAAACCGCGGACAACCTTCCGGGCGTGCCCGGCGTCGGGCCGAAGACCGCCGCCAAGTGGATCAACCTCTACGGGGGGCTTGAGGGCGTCCTGGAACACCTGAATTCCATTGGCGGCAAGGTGGGAGACGCACTGCGCGAGAATGTGGACGCAGTGAAGCGGAACCGCCGGCTGAACCAGCTCCATACGGACCTGGAACTTCCCGTGACACTCGATGACCTGTACCAGCCGCGCCCGGACCAGGCAGCTCTTGAGGACCTCTTCGACAAGCTTGAATTCAAGACCATCCGCAACAGGCTCTTCGCGCTGTACGGCGATGAGGACAAGCCGGCCGCCGAGCGGGAAAGCATTGACACGCCCGAGTACGTCACCCCCGCAAACGCCGCGGAATTGTCCACGTTCCTCGACGGCGGCGCAGGACAGCGTTCCGCGGTGGCCGTGGACCTGGTTCCCGGCCGTATCGGCGAGGACGCCGCAGCGCTGGCCATCGTGCGGGACGGCGCCGCCGCCTACATCGACCTGTCGGGGCAGGACGCCGAAACGGAGAACGTCCTGGCCGCCTGGCTGCGCGACCCCTCCTCCCCGAAAGTGCTGCACGGGTTCAAAGCCGCCCTTAAAGCCCTGACCTCCCGCGGGCTGGAGCTCGAAGGCGTAGTGGACGACACCTCCATCTCCGGCTACCTCATCCAGCCTGACCGGCGCACCTATGAACTCGCTGAGCTTGCCCAGCACCACCTGAACGTGGCCATCCCGGGCGCCACTGCCAAGGCAGGCCAGCTGGAGCTCTCCTTCGACGGCGAGGACGACGCCGCCGCCGACGCACTGGTCCAGGCCGCCGCCGTCGTCCTTGCCCTCAGCAGCTACTTCGAATCGGAACTGAAGGAGCGCCGGGCAGAGGAACTCCTGTCCACCCTGGAGCTGCCGGTCAGCCGGGTCCTGGCGGACATGGAACTCGCGGGCATCGGCATCGACATGGCACGCATGGATGACCAGATCGCCGACTTGGCCAGGGTCATCGACCAGGCACAGGAACAGGCGTTCGCGGCGATCGGCCACGAGGTCAACCTGGGTTCGCCCAAGCAGCTCCAGACTGTCCTCTTCGAGGAGCTCCAGCTGCCCAAGACCAAGAAGATCAAGTCCGGCTACACCACGGATGCTGCGTCGCTGAAAAACCTGCTGGAGAAGACGGGGCACGAGTTCCTGGTCCAGCTGATGGCACACCGGGAAGCCGCCAAACTGCGGCAGATGCTTGAATCCCTGAAGAAGTCGGTAGCCGAGGACGGCCGCATCCACACCACGTACGCCCAGAACGTGGCAGCAACTGGCCGGATCTCCTCCAACAACCCCAACCTGCAGAACATCCCCATCCGCAGTGAGGAAGGCCGCCGCGTGCGTGGCATCTTCGTGGTGGGGGAGGGCTATGAATGCCTGCTGTCTGCCGACTACTCGCAGATCGAGATGCGCATCATGGCGCACCTGTCCGGTGACCAGGGGCTGATCCAGGCCTACAAGGACGGCGAGGACCTGCACAGGTTCGTCGGCTCGAACATCTTCCACGTGCCGACGGAAGAGGTCACCAGCGCCATGCGCTCCAAGGTGAAGGCGATGTCATATGGCCTGGCTTACGGCCTGACATCCTTTGGCCTGTCCAAGCAGCTGGAGATCTCCGTGGATGAGGCGCGCACCCTCATGAAGGACTACTTCGACCGGTTCGGCGCCGTCCGCGACTACCTCCGCGGAGTGGTGGACCAGGCACGCGTGGACGGCTACACGGCCACCATCGAGGGACGACGGCGGTACCTGCCGGACCTGACCAGCACGGACCGGCAGCTGCGCGAGAACGCCGAGCGGATCGCGTTGAACAGCCCCATCCAGGGCTCGGCGGCGGACATTATCAAGCGCGCCATGCTGGGCGTCCACGCTGAACTGAAGGCCCAGGGACTGAAATCGCGGATGTTGCTCCAGGTCCACGACGAACTGGTCCTGGAAGTCGCCACGGGCGAGCGCGCAACCGTGGAGAAGCTGGTTACCGAGCAGATGGCCGCCGCAGCAGACCTCAGCGTTCCGCTGGAGGTCCAGATCGGCGTGGGGCCCAGCTGGTACGACGCCGGGCACTAAGCCCCGCACAACGCAGAAGAGGGGGGGGCGGGGGGCGGGGGCCCCCCGAGGGGGGGTGGGGGGGCGGCCCCCCCCCCCCCCCGGGGCGCCCCCCGCGGGTGTTTGGGGGGGGGGGGGGGGGGGGCGGCCGCGCGGGGGGGGGGCCGGGGGGCCCCCACCCCCCCCAACCCCCCCCCCCCACCGCCCTGGGGGGGCCCCACCCCCCCCCCCCCCCCCTTTTGGGGCGTTGTCAGCAGGTCCCAGCCCCCAGGCAGGGCATGCTGTCAGATGTTCCTTGCCGACTCCCGCCGCTGCCTCAGCCGCTCCAGCAGCTGGTGCTCAGCATCCGCGCCCGGAGTGATGCCGGAGGGGATGCGGAACAGCAGGACTGCTCCGAGCACCCACCAGAGGCCGAACAGGATCCACGGCGGCGGGGTGAGGGCCGCGGGCATGCCGGGCAGGTAGAGGCTGAGGAGTGCGACGCAGAGGACCACTGCGGTGATGCCGATCAGGATGCCGCCGTTGCCCCGTCCTCCCACGCGGAGCGGGCGGTCCATCTGGGGCTCCCGCCGGCGCAGGATCACAAAGACCACGGCTACCAGGATGTAGGCGATGACAATGCTGGGAGCCCCCGAATCCACCAGCCAGCCGAGCATCGAGACGCCGAAGAACGGCGCAACGAAGGACAGGACGCCGATGAAGATGAGTGCGTTGACCGGAGTGCGGTATTTCGGATGCAGCTTGCCGAACCAGGCGGGCAGCATGCCGGAGCGCGCCATCGAGAACATCAGGCGGGAGGCGCCCAGAAGCAGCGAGTTCCATGAGGTCAGGATGCCCGCGATTCCACCGGCAATCAGGATCTTCGCCATCACGTCACTGCCGAACAGCGCGCCCATGGCATCGGCAGTGGCAATATCGGCCTGCGCTATCTCGCCCGCGGGCATCGCCGAGGACGTGGTCAGGACGGTCATGACGTACCAGATGGTTGCGAGGATGACGGCGACGACGACGAGCCTGCCGATCTGCCGGGCCGGGATGTTCACTTCTTCGGCTGACTGGGGGATGACGTCGAAGCCCACGAACAGGAACGGGACAACCACCAGGACGGCGAAGTAGCCGTTCAGGCCACCAGTGAAGAAGGGCTCCATGTTGGTCGCCGACCCTCCAACGAAGGAGCCGAATACAAGCATCAGGCCAATGACCAGCAGGAAGACCACCACGAAAGTCTGGGCAACGCCCGCAAGCTTCACCCCAAGGATGTTGATTCCCGTAATCACTACCGCCGCTACAGCCCCCACCAGCGCCCACGTCAGGTGGACCTGGTAGCCCGCCACTTCCCACAGGGGGATCTGGCTGAGGTTCGGGAAGAGGTATTGCGCAGTCCGGGGAAGGGCCACGGCCTCAAAGGCAACGATGGTGATGTAGCCTCCGGTGATGGCCCAGGAACCGATGAAGGACCAGCGCGGGCCCATCCCGCGGAGCAGGAAGTTGTGTTCACCGCCCGCCTTCGGCATGGCCGCAGTCAGCTCTGCGTAGGTCAGGCCCACCACGCCCATGATGGCGCCACCGGTGATCATCGCCAGGACGGCGCCCATGGTGCCGGCCGACGCGATCCAGCCGCCGGTGAGAACCACCCAGCCGAAGCCGATCATGGCTCCGAATCCGAGCGCCAGGGCGTCCCAGTTGCCCAGGACTTTCAGCAGGGATGCGTCCGGGGTTTGTTCCGCTTGGGAAACTTGCATGTGTCCTCGCTAGGGGTCGGGTACTGCGGGCAGAAATTTCGCGTGGGCCCAAACAGCCTGTCCCACGCATGTGAAACGCGTCACGTCCTGCTCTAACTTAGACCCACACGGCTGCCTGCGCACTGTGCATTGGCCCAGGATGCTGCAGCCGTATTTGAACGGTATGCCTAAGGCGGGTGCCTGCACATGAGCTTCGGCCGGGGAGCGTGGTGACTGGTGAAGGCCGCCGGCCGTGGCTAGGCTCGTACCCGTGGCTGATGTGAGTGGCAACTATGAAATCCGGCGCTTCGCCGCCGTGGCCGATGGCAAGGACGGTTACGCGGAGGCGGAAGCATGGTCCCGTGCCGTGTCTTTCGGGTTCCACGAATCCACCAGGACGCCCGAGCACGTGGCAAAGTCGCTCGCCACGTATGAGGCTGACGGCCGTGTGCTCACCGGCGTCTACCAGGCCGGCGCGGTAGCACCGTGCTCCATGCCGGCAACGGTGCCGGTGGCCACGTTCGCGACCTTCCGCAAAACCCTGAATATCGGATTTGGCCGGATGCTGGAATCCCAGCTGGTCACGTCGGTGACCGTCCGTACCTCCCACCGGCGGCGCGGCCTGTTGCGGCGCATGATGAGCGAGGACCTGCGACTCGCCAAGGACGACGGCATCGCCATGGCTGCCCTGACTGCCTCGGAGGGGGCCATCTACGGCCGCTTCGGTTACGGCGTCTCAAGCTTTGAACGCGCAGTCAAGGTGGATACCACCGCGCGCTTCAACCTGCGCCACATGCCTTCGGGAAGCGTGGAGATCGCAGATCCCAAAGCCCTCCTGCAACTGGCGCCGGAGGTCTTCGAGCGGGTGCACCGGCTTACCCCCGGGTCCATCGGCCGGCAGGACTGGTACCGGCAGCTTGCATCCGGATCCCTGGGCCGCGACGGCAAGGAGGACCCGGCCATCAAGGTTGCACTCCACTACGGTCCGGACGGCGACATAGACGGCTATGTCTCCTACAAGTTCCTCGGCTGGGACACCGAGCCCTACACGGTGGAAGTCGTGGACCTGCTGGCCGGCAGCAATGATGCCTACCTGGAGTTGTGGCAGTTCCTGGGCGCCATCGACCTGGTGGAGCGCGTCTCGTGGAACGAAGCGCCCATTGACGATCCGCTGGCCTGGGCACTCGAGGACCCCCGCTGCATCGATTCATCGGACAGCCGGGACATGCTGTGGCTCCGCATCCTCGATGCTGCCAAGGCGCTGGAAGCCCGGCACTATCCCATGGACGGACGGCTTGTTTTCGCCGTTGCGGATCCGCTCGGCCTCACGGCGGGAAAATACGCCCTGAACGTCGACGGGCGGGCCCCCCGCCCCGGGCCCCCCGGCCGCGCGGGGCCCGGGGGGGGCGGGCGGGGGGGGGGGGGAGGGCGGGCGGGGCGGCGGGGGGGGGGGGGGGGGGGGGGGGGGGGGGGGGGGGGGGGGGGGGA
>NZ_JAJOMC010000036.1 GCF_021129155.1 Arthrobacter sp. AK04 | reverse complement strand
CCCCCCCCCCCCGCCGGCCGCCCGCGGCCCCCCGCCGCCCCGCCCCCCCCCCCCCCCCCCCCCGCCCCCCCCCCCCCCCCCCCCCCCCGGCCCCCCCCGGGCCCCCCCCTTTTCGGTTGCAGGCAGGCGTGGTTAGGCCACGGGGCTTGACCTTGCGATGTCCCACGCGTTCGTTGCAGCGCCCATAAGCATTGCGGCGCCGAGCATGTGGGCTGCCACCAGCAGCGCCGGGATACCGTTGTAGTACTGGGTGAAACCGATGGCGGCCTGCAGCACAGTCACGCCGAGGAGGCCCAGGACAGCTGTCCGGATGGGGCCCGTGATCCGCCGCAGCAGCACCAGCGCCAGCGCAACCAGGGTTCCGGCGGTCACCAGGTAGGCCGGGACGGCGTGGATGTGCGAGAACAGGTCCCAGTCCAGCCCGTTGCGCGGTGCGTCGGCGTCCCCTGCGTGCGGACCGGCTCCGGTGACCACCACACCCAGCATGACGGCGAGGGCGGAAAAAAGCGCGACGGCGGCCGTCACCGGACGCATGACCCCCGGCAGGGCGGCCAGGGCTGCCGTGCGGAACCGGCCGGTCCGGCCGAAGGCCCGGTTGACCAGCAGCGTGGCCAGCACCACCAGTGCCATGGAGACCAGGAAGTGGAGGCCTACCACCCATGGGTTGAGGTTGGTGAGGACCGTGATGCCGCCGATCACGGCCTGCGCGGGGATGCTGGCCAGCAGGCCCAGTGCCAGCAGGAAGAGGTCGCGCCGCTCCTTGCGGAGGTTCCACAGGTAGACCAGCATCAGTGCGGCGACGGCGGCCAGCGCGAAGGTGAGGAGGCGGTTGCCGAACTCGATGAATCCGTGGATACCCATCTCGGGCGTGTTCACCAGGGACGTGTCCGTACAGCGGGGCCAGGTGGGGCAGCCCAGGCCGGAGGAGGTCAGCCGGACCGCTCCGCCGGTCACCACCAGCAGGGTCTGCCCGATCAGGGAAGCCACGGCCAGGCGGCGTACGCTCTTGTCCACAGTGCGGGGCAGCCGTGACGCCAGGCGGCCGGCGAACTGGGGAAGGCGGAAGGCGGTGCTCACGAGTATCTCAATTCCACTTGAACCAACGGATTGCTGCGGCCCCGGCAGTAACTGTCCAGAGCACCAGTATGAGGAAGGCGGCGCCATTGACCGCACCGTGCAGGAAGGCGTCCCGGAGGGCTTCGCCGAGCGCGCCCGAGGGCAGGAGCCCCACGATCTGCTGGGCGGCGGCCGGCAGCCGTTCGGCAGGAATCACGATTCCGCCGAGGGCTCCGAGGAGGATCCAGAGCAGGTTGGTGATGGCCAGCGTGGCCTCAGGCCGGACCGTCCCGGCCACCAGCAGCCCCAGGGCGGTGAACGCCGCCGCGCCCAGCGCGAGGAGGAGCAGCCCGGGAACCCAGCCCGCCGCCGTCGGCTGCCATTCGAGGCTAAACCCGACCGCTGCCACCACGGCAACCTGCAGGCACAGCACCGCCAGGACGGAAAGCACCTTGCCGGCGATCAGCCCGCCCCGGCCCAAGGGGGTGGTGGACAGGAAGCGCAGCACACCGTAGCGGCGGTCGAATCCCGTAGCGATGCCCTGCCCGGTAAACGCGGTGGACATGGCGCAAAGTGCAAGGATCCCCGGGACTGCCACATCAATGCGGCTCGGACCCAGGCCGTCCAGGAACGGCGTAACAGTCAGGCCAACGAGCGCAAGCAGCGGCAGCACCACTGCGAGGATCAGCTGCTCGCCGTTGCGCAGCATGGCCAGTGCCTCGTATTTGCCCTGCAGCAGGATGCGCCGGAGCAGGGGGGCCGGCCGCTGCATGGCAGGTGCTCCCGCCCCGGGAGCGGGTGTGGTGCCCGCGGGGGTCGGGGTCATCGGATGTCCTTTCCCGAGATGTCCAGAAAGACGTCTTCAAGGCTACGCGCCTGCAGGGTCATGGCAGCGGGCATGACGTCGTGCACTGCCCACCACTCGGCCAGTGCGGCAAGGTGCTTGGGAGTCAGGGCGCCGGTAGCGGTATAGCTTCCCGCACGCTCTTCCAGGACAACGACGTCGGCCGGCAGCACGCCGGACAGGTCCAGCCCCGGCGTCGCGTCGAAGGAGAGGGTGCGCACATGGTCTGCGCCTGCGTCCACGGCGGGACCGCGCTGCAGGAGTTCCTGGACTGTTCCCTCGGCGACGTTTCGGCCGCCGTCAATGATGTACACGTAGTCCGCCAGCCGCTGGGCGTCGTCCATCAGGTGCGTGGTGAGGATGATTCCCATCCCCGAATCGCGCAGTTCCCCGATCAGCTCGAACACCAACTGGCGGGACTGCGGGTCCAGGCCGGCGCTCGGCTCGTCAAGGAACAGGACCTCCGGCCTCCCCACCAGAGCGGCGGCGAGGGCAAGGCGCTGCTTTTGTCCGCCGGAAAGGCGGCGGACGGTGGTCCGGCTGAAGGTGTCGATGCCGAGCCTTTGGACAAGGTCATCCACGGGCCAGGGGTGTGCGTAGAGCCCGGCAATGTGCCGCAGCAGGGGGAGGGGACGGGCCGACGGCGGGAGGCCGCCGTCCTGAAGCATCACACCGACCCGGGAGCGCAGTTCCGCGCCTGCGGTTGCGGGGTCCTGGCCGAGCAGGGAGATGGTTCCGCCGCTGCGCTTCTGCAGGCCTTGGGCACACTCCAGGGTGGTTGTCTTTCCGGCACCGTTGGCACCCAGCAGCGCCGTGACCTGCCCGCGCCCGGCGGTCAGTGAGACGCCGCTCACCACCCGGAGCATTCTTCCGTCCATGCTGGAGAGCGGGCCTACATCTTTAACAAGCCCGTTGATGGACAGAACGGGGGACAGGGGCAATCGCACCCCAGTATTCTACGGGAAGTAGTATTAGCGGCAGTCCGCTGCGTGCCGGCAACGGGAGTTTTTGTCCAGATACGCAGGGTTCGCCTCCGTTAAAGCCTGCATACGTGGACAAAAACTCCAAGGGTGGGTTTCAGCACAGGTCAGCCTCGCCTTACTGGAATGCGGGACTAAATTACGACACTATTGTGTTGTGTATTCCATGACCAACGCTACTGCTGTGCCTGTTGCCCGGCACGGGGCCTCCGCTGTTACAGCGGAACGCGGCGCCATGCCCGCGGGCCCGGTGGCCGACGCCGATGAGCGCACCCGCGACCGCGTCCTTGCGGCCGTGCTGGAACATGGACCCGTCAGCGCCGCCGAACTCGGGGATCTGCTCGGATTCACACCGGCCGCCGTCCGCAGGCACCTGGACCACCTCTCCCGTGCCGGTGTCATTGAAGTCAAGCGGGTTGCCAAATCCGGCAGCGGCGCGGGCCGTCCGGCACGCCGCTATGTCCTCAGTTCCCAAGGCCAGTCGAGCCTCGGCAACGACTATCTGGACATCGCCGCCCTCGCCCTCCAGCAGCTCCAGAAGGTTGCAGGGCCGGATGCCGTGCGGGCCTTCGCCGTCGAGCGTTTTGCCGACATGGAACGCAGGTATGCGCCGGAAATCGACAAAGCCGGTCCGGACATCACCGATCGCGCCAAAGCGCTGGCAGACGCCCTGAGCCGCGACAACTTCGTGGCTTCGGCAGCCTCCATCGAGGCCAAAGCTCCGCTGCCGGCCGCCCTTTCCAGCGTCCAGCTCTGCCAGGGCCACTGCCCCATCCAGCAGCTCGCTGCCCGCTTCCCCGTGTTCTGCGACGTGGAAACCGACGTGTTCTCCAGGCTGGTGGGCGTTGACGTGCGCCGCCTTTCCACCCTCGCCCGCGGCGGCCACGTGTGCACCACCCACATACCCACAGGCAGGCTGTCTTCCGGAGGGCCCACAAAGCCCCTGGAAGCCCCCGCCAGCCTGAATGAAGTAACCAACCATCAGCAAGAAAGGCCGTGATGACGGACCAACTATCAGAGAAAGCAGTAGCCGAAAACACTGTGATCTCGGAGATTCTCGAGAAGAATCCCGAGCTTCACGGCATCGGCAACTACGAGTACGGCTGGGCCGACAAGAACGACGCCGGCGCCAATGCACGCCGTGGGCTCAACGAAGAAGTGGTACGGGACATTTCGGCCAAGAAAAGCGAGCCGGAGTGGATGCTCGACCTCCGCCTCAAAGGCCTGAAGTACTTCGACCGCAAGCCCATGCCCACCTGGGGTGCGGACCTTTCCGGCATTGACTTCGACAACATCAAGTACTTCGTCCGCTCCACCGAGAAGCAGGCTGCCACCTGGGAGGACCTGCCCGAGGACATCAAGAACACGTACGACAAGCTGGGCATCCCCGAGGCCGAAAAGCAGCGCCTGGTTTCCGGCGTCGCCGCCCAGTACGAGTCCGAGGTTGTCTACCACCAGCTGCGTGAGGACCTTGAGCGCCAGGGTGTCATCTTCCTGGACACCGACACCGCTTTGAAGGAACACCCGGAGATCTTCCAGGAATACTTCGGTACGGTCATCCCGGTGGGCGACAACAAATTCGCGTCGCTGAACACCTCGGTCTGGTCCGGCGGCTCCTTTGTCTATGTCCCCAAGGGCGTCCACGTGGACATCCCGCTGCAGGCATACTTCCGCATCAACACGGAAAACATGGGCCAGTTCGAGCGGACCCTGATCATTGCGGACGAGGACTCCTACGTCCACTACATCGAGGGCTGCACCGCGCCGATCTACACCTCGGACTCGCTGCACTCCGCCGTTGTGGAGATCATCGTGAAGAAGGGCGCCCGCGTCCGCTACACCACCATCCAGAACTGGTCCAACAACGTGTACAACCTGGTGACCAAGCGTGCCATCTGCGAAGAGGGCGCCACCATGGAATGGGTCGATGGCAACATCGGGTCCAAGGTCACCATGAAGTACCCGGCCGTCTACCTCGTGGGCGAGCACGCCAAGGGCGAAACGCTGTCCATCGCGTTCGCAGGCGAAGGCCAGCACCAGGACACCGGCTCGAAGATGGTGCACATTGCGCCCAACACCAAGAGCTCCATCATTTCCAAATCCGTGGCCCGCGGCGGCGGACGCGCGGCCTACCGCGGCCTGGTCCAGGTCCGCGAAGGCGCCAAGCACTCTGCCAACACCGTCCGCTGCGACGCGCTGCTCGTTGACACGATCAGCCGCTCGGACACCTACCCGTACATCGACATCCGCGAGGACGACGTTGTTATGGGACACGAGGCAACTGTTTCCCGGGTCAGCGAAGAGCAGCTCTTCTACCTGATGTCCCGCGGCATGCGCGAAGACGAGGCCATGGCGATGATCGTCCGCGGCTTCATCGAGCCGATTGCCCGCGAGCTCCCCATGGAGTATGCACTTGAGCTGAACCGCCTGATTGAACTGCAGATGGAAGGGTCCGTCGGATAACGATGACTGAAATCACTACTGAAAAGGCACGCATCGGCGCGCCTTCAGCCCAGCCGTTCATCGACGGCTTCACCGAAGAAGGCGAGAGCCTCTCGCCCATTAACGCGGCAGCCTCCAAGGCCCCGCTGGCCGGTGAAGCGGTCAAGAGCCACTCCCACGGTGGCGGCGTAGGCATCCCGGACAGCTCGCGCGCCGGCCGCCTCACGTCCTACAAGCTTGCCGACTTCAAGCCGCTCACCGGCATGGAGGAAGACTGGCGCTTCACCCCGCTCAAGCGGCTCCGCGGGCTGCACTCCGAGGTCCTGTCCGGCGCGGCGCCCACCGTCGTCGTCACCGGCCCGGAGGAAATCACCGTGGAGAGCGTCGGCCGCGACGACCGCCGCATCGGCACCGCGGGTATTCCCGAGGACCGCGTCTCCGCCAACGCCTGGGAGAATTTTGCCGGCGCCACCGTGGTGACCATCCCTTCGGAGTTCGAAGCACTGACCGAAGTCAGCGTCGACATTGAAGGCACCTCGCTGGACCCGGCTGCCCAGCACCTGGTGATTGTTGCGGAGAAGTTCTCCAAGGCAGTTGTTGTCCTGAACCACCGTGGATCCGCCATCGTCTCCGAGAACGTGGAGATCATCGTGGAAGACGGCGCCAGCCTAACCGTCATCACGCTCCAGGAATGGAACGACGACGCCGTCCACGCCTCGTCCCAGCAGGCGAAGATCGGCCGCGACGCCAAGCTCAAGCACGTCATGGTGAGCCTCGGCGGCGACCTGGTCCGCGTCACGCCGTCGGCCCGTTTCACCGCCACGGGCGGCGAGGCTGAAATGTTCGGCCTGTACTTCGCCGACGCCGGACAGCACCTTGAGCAGCGCCTGTTCGTTGACCACGCCGTGGCCAACTGCAAGTCCAACGTGCTCTACAAGGGCGCACTGCAGGGCCGCAACGCCCACGCGGTGTGGGTTGGCGACGTCCTGATCCGCAAGGAAGCAGAAGGCACCGACACCTACGAGGCCAACCGCAACCTGCTGCTGACGGACGGCGCGCGCGCCGACTCCGTGCCCAACCTCGAAATCGAGACCGGGCTGATCGAGGGTGCAGGCCACGCCAGCGCCACCGGCCGGATGGATGACGAGCACCTGTTCTACCTCATGGCACGCGGCATTCCCGAGGATGTTGCCCGCCGCCTGGTGGTCCGCGGCTTCCTGAACGAGATCATCCAGCAGATCAAGGTCCCCTCCATCGAGGAGCGGCTGACCGAGGCTGTTGAGCACGAACTTGCTCTGACGGACAACTAGAAGGCACGGAGCACGGTTACAGATGACTGACCAGCCAAAGGGCGAGCTTGTCTGCAAGGTGGATGAAATCCAGCTGAAGCAGGCGCTGCGGATCCTGATTGATGACTACCCGGTGGCGATCGTCAAGGACTCCATGGGGGAGATCCACGCGATCGGCGACACCTGCTCGCACGCGGACATTTCGCTGTCCGAGGGCGAAGTGGAGGGCTGCGCCATCGAGTGCTGGGGCCACGGCTCACAGTTCGACCTGCGCAGCGGCGAACCGTTGCAGCTGCCCGCCTACGATCCCGTTCCGGTGTTCGCCGTCGAGATCGTCGGGGACGAGGTCTACGTGGACGTCACCAATGTCCTCAATGGCGCCGAGGCTCCCAACTTCAGCTAGCACCACAGAATTACGAACCACCTTCCAGACAGAGACCGCACCGCCGCCCAGGCCCGGTGCAGAGGAGAACAAGACACATGTCTACTCTTGAGATCAAGGACCTGCACGTCAGCATTGAGACGGAGCAGGGCACCAAGGAAATCCTGAAGGGCGTCAGCCTGACCATTCGGACCGGCGAAACCCACGCCATCATGGGCCCCAACGGCTCCGGCAAGTCCACGCTGGCCTCCACCATTGCAGGCCACCCGCGCTACAACGTCACCAGCGGCTCCATCACCCTGGACGGCGAGGACGTCCTGGAGATGAGCGTTGACGAGCGTGCCCGCGCCGGCGTCTTCCTGGCCATGCAGTACCCGGTGGAGGTCCCCGGTGTGAGCATGACCAACTTCCTGCGCACCGCCAAGACCGCCATCGACGGCGAAGCACCCAAGCTCCGCACCTGGACCAAGGACGTCAAGGCTGCCATGGAGCAGCTGCGCATCGACGCCGACTTCGCCCAGCGCAACGTGAACGAGGGCTTCTCCGGCGGCGAGAAGAAGCGGGTGGAAATCCTCCAGCTGGAACTCTTCAAGCCCAAGTTCGCCATCCTGGACGAGACCGACTCCGGCTTGGACGTTGACGCGCTCAAGGTGGTTTCCGAGGGCGTCAACCGTGCGCACGCCGAAGGCAAGATGGGCACGCTGCTCATCACGCACTACACGCGGATCCTGCGCTACATCAAGCCTGACTTCGTGCACGTGTTCGTGGATGGCCAGGTTGTTGAGGAAGGCGGCCCGGAGCTTGCCGACCGCCTCGAAGAAGAAGGTTACGACCGCTACGCCAAGGGTGCCGGCGCTGCCGCTGCACCCGCCGTGGCGCAGGCCTAGTAAGGACACCCGCCATGACCGAAATCAACGCGGCACGCACCAGCCTTGAGGATGTCGAGGAGGCGCTGAAGGATGTCATCGACCCTGAACTCGGCGTCAACATCGTTGACCTTGGCCTGCTGTACGGCCTGAAGTACTCGGACGACGACGGCGCGCTGCTGATCGACATGACCCTGACCACCGCGGCCTGCCCGCTGACCGACGTGCTCGAGGAGCAGGTGGGCAAGGCCCTGGACGGCGTTGTTGACGACTGGCGCCTGAACTGGGTCTGGATGCCGCCATGGGGTCCGGAACGGATCACCGACGACGGCAAGGACCAGATGCGGGCCCTCGGCTTCAACATCTAGCAGTTCCGCATCCAGCAGTACGACGACGGGCCGGTTACATAAAAGCGGAGGTTACCCGCCCGGCGAGGCTCCCCCCCCCCCCCCCCACACCCCGCGGCGGTCCCCCCAACCGCCCCTTCCCCCCCCCCGGGGGTCGTTCCCCGCTCCCCACCCAATCTCGCAAGCTCGATTGGGGTACCTCGGGAGCGTGAACCACCCACCGGCCCCCATCTATTGCTCCGTACTTGTCGTTTTCAGGCCCCAAAACGACATCTACGGAGCAATCGATGGGGTTAGAGCGAGGGCGCCGAGAACGTGTCGCACTGGTTGATGTCGCCGGTTTCGTAGCCCGTGTAGAACCAACGCTGGCGCTGCTCGCTGGAGCCGTGGGTCCAGGCCTCGGGGGAGACCCGTCCGGTGGCCGCTTCCTGGATCCGGTCGTCGCCAACGGCGGAGGCGGCGGACAGGGCGTCGTTCAGGTCCTGCTGGGTGAGGGGTTCCAGGAAGGGCTGGCCGTCGGGTCCGGGCTGGGTTGACGCATGCTTGGCCCAGAGACCGGCGTAGCAGTCGGCCTGGAGCTCAACGCGCACGGCCCCGGATTCAGGTCCCTGGGGATCCTGCTGGGCCTGGTCCAGGGTGCCCAGCACGTTCTGGATGTGGTGCCCGAACTCGTGTGCCACTACATATTCCTGGGCCAGGGGTCCGCCTGAGGAGCCGAACCTGTCCACCAGCTCCTGGAAGAACCCGGGATCAAAGTAGGCAGTGGTGTCGGCGGGGCAGTAGAACGGTCCTACGGCGCTGGAAGCCGTGCCGCAGCCTGTGCTGACGCCCTGCTCGAAGATGACCGTCTCCGGCTGCGGATACTGCACGTTGTACTGCTGCAGGTAGGCAGGCCAGAACGCGTTCAGGCTGTTCACGGTGCCGGTGATACGGCAATCCACCCGGGCATCCGCGTCGGCTCCGGTCAGACAGGCCGGCGCCGTGCCCTGGCTCTGCGGCTCTTGACCCGCTCCTGCCAGGCCTTCCAGCAACTGTGGATTGACACCCAGGAGTGTCGCGATGAGCAGGATAAGCCCACCGCCGATGCCGCCGCCCACTTTTACTCCGCGGCCCATGCCGCGCCGGTCCTGGACCTGGGAGGGGTCCAGCTGCACGTTGTCGTTGAAACTCATAAAGTCACATTACCCGCGGACCCGGAACTCAACCCGTGCGGGCCGGTAAAGTTGATCCGATGCCTTTCCTGAACAGAATCCAGCGCTGGGCCGGGGAACGGCCCCACGACACCGCTGTCGTGATCGCCGGGCGCCGCCTCTCCTGGGCGGAGCTCCGGGATTCCGCTGCGGCGCTGGTACCCCACACCAAGTCCGTCACCTCACTGTGCGAAGCCAACTCGGTGGATTTTGCGGCGAAGTTCGCGGCGGCCCTGGCCGGCGGACGGCAGTGCGCGGTCCTGGACCCCGCGTGGCCGGGCCCGCTGCAGGAGGACATGAAGCGGCGCGTGGACGCGTGCGCGCAGCCCGCCGCGGTGTCGGCGGATGATGAGCTCGCAGACGGGGATCCCGGGTCCACCTTCCTGATCGGCCTCACCTCCGGCACCACGTCGATCCCGAAAGCCTTCACGCGGTCCCGGCGGTCCTGGCAGGAATCCTTTGAGGCCTCTATCGAATTCTTCGGGCTCCGCGCGGACGATGTGACCCTGGCGCCGGGCCCCCTGGCGGCCAGCCTCAACCTGTATGCCCTGGCCGAATGCCTCTACGCCGGTTCGGAATTCCAGACCCTCGAAAGCTTCGACGTGGGCGACGTCCATGCCGCCATCACCCACGACAGGGTCACCCGGCTGGTCCTGGTGCCCACCATGCTGAGGATGCTCAGCGAGCGCGGCCTGACCGGATGCGTGGACGCTTCCGGCGTGCGGACCATCATTTGTGCCGGCTCGAAGCTCGACGCGCGGACCCTCGAGGCCGCCCGCCGGTGGGCTCCGAACGCCACCATTTTCGAGTACTACGGTGCTTCCGAGCTGAGTTTCGTCTCAGGGGCAGGGCTGGCCGCCAGCCAGCCGGCAGTTGTTGGCGGAACGGGCATCGGCCGGGCGTTCCCGGGGGTTGACGTGCGGATCCTCGATGACAATGGGCTGCCGCTGCACGACGGGGAACCGGGAAATATCTGCGTCCGCAGCGCCCTGGTGAGCAACGGCTACCTCTGGGGTGACGACGGGGAAGCCCTGAAGTCCTTTGGCGGCTGGTTCACTGTGGGGGACCAGGGATACCTGGCCAACGGGGAACTGCACATCCTGGGCCGCCGCGCGGACATGATCCTCACCTCAGGCAAGAACGTCTACCCGCATGAGGTGGAACTGGCACTGTCAGCGGTGCCGGGTGTGTCCGCCGCCGTCGCGGCCGGAATGCCGGACGACCTGCGCGGCGAACGGGTTGTGGCCGGCATTGTTGCCTCCCATGGCGGAATTACGGCCACCCAGCTCCGCGCCGGGCTTGAGGACATCCTTGCCCGGGACAAGCGCCCCCTCCAGTATTACCTGCTGAGCGAACTGCCCACCACGGACCGGGGCAAAGTCAGCCGCAGCCTGCTGGTGGACTGGATCAGGTCCCGGGACCGCAGGGTACGCAGCCTTGACAGCTGAGATGCTCCCTCCGGACCGGCAGCCCGTCATCATCGCCGCCCGCCGCACCCCCGTGTGCCGCACCAACGGTGCGCTCCGGAGCCTGCGTGCCCACGAGCTGCTGGCGCCCGTGCTCCGTGAACTCCTGGCCGGAACGGGGGTGGAACCTGGCAGTGTGGCCGATGTCGTGATCGGCAATGCCGTGGGCGGCGGCGGAAATGTTGCCCGCCTGGCCCTGCTGGAGGCGGGGCTGCCCATCAGCGTTCCGGGGATTACGGTGGACCGCCAATGCGGCTCCGGGCTTGATGCGGTGGTCCTGGCATCGCGGCTGGTGGCTGCAGGCGGAAACCCGCTGTACCTGGCCGGGGGAGTGGAGAGCACAAGCACCGCGCCGCTGCGTGCCTACAGGAACGACGACGGCGGGCCGGAGTTCTACGCGCGGGCACAGTTCGTGCCGGAAGGCTTTGGCGATCCGGACATGGGCGTGGCCGCAGAAAACGTGGCGCGGCAGTTCGGCGTCAGCCGGGAACGGCAGGACGCATTTGCGCTGCGCAGCCACCGCCTCGCACTCGCGGCCAGGGACGCAAGGGTGTTCGACGGCGAGCTGGTTCCGTTGGACACGGACGGCGGGACTGCCGGTGCGGATGATGGTCCCAGGCCGGGACTGAACGCCGCGGTCTTGGCGCGGTTCCCCGCCGCCTTTGTTGACGGGGGAACTGTCACCGCAGGGAACTCCTGCTTCGACGCCGATGCCGCATCCGCCGTCGTCATAACGTCTCTGCAACGTGCGAGGCGTTTGGGTGCAGACGACGGGTTGTTGGTTCTGGGCAGCGGGACTGCGGGAGTGGCCCCGGAACTGCTGGGCGTCGGTGCGGCCGCCGCAGCGCGGGACGTGCTGTCAGCCGCGGGGCTCTCGGCGGACCAGATGGACCTGGTGGAATTCAATGAGGCTTTCGCATCGCAGACGCTTGCCTGCCTTGACCAGGTGGGAATTGATGCTGAGCGGGCCAACCTCGACGGCGGCGCGCTGGCCCTAGGGCATGCCTACGGCGCGTCAGGGGCAGTCCTGGTGACCCGGCTGCTGGCCCAGGCGCGCCGGGCCGGAACCCCGGGAAGCCTCGCGCTGGCCATGATCAGCAGCGCCGGCGGCATGGGAACTGCCGCGCTGCTGGAATACCAGCGTCTTTGAACCCGTCCCCGCGCCTCAGTCTTCCGCTTCGCCGAGGCCGCGGGCGGCGAGCGCCTCGCCCGTCTGGCGGGCGAATGCCACCGAGGTGATGAAGACAGGCAGGATCAGGGCGCGCGGATTGCTTTCCAGACCTCTTGCCCGGGCGGAGTCCCGGACGTCGGCGAAGGTACCGGCAATGTAGGGGATGCTGCGCAGCATGATGGCGATGGTCAGGGCAAACCGCTCGGGGTCGGCGCCAAACCGTTTGAAGGGGCCGGCTGCGCTGACCACTCCGTCAAGGAGCCGCTGTACGGGGGTGGTGGCGGTGAGCAGGGAGGCGGCCACCACGCAGACCAGGATGTTCAGGACAATACGCGCGGCCGTGGGTGCTCCCAGCATCCACCACTGGAACATGCCGATAACCAGCAGCACGGCGGCGAGCGGCCGGATGGCAGCCCACAGCTTCCTCAAACCGGCGCCGGTCAGCAGGAACAGGCAGCAGAGCCCGCCGAGCACTGCCAGCGACACCCGCCAGTCCACCACGATGAACGAGGCCAGGCCACAGCCGAAGACCAGCAGGAACTTCAGCGCCAGCGGTGCCCGGTGGATGAGGGAATGTCCTGGCACGTAGTTGGCCAGCAGGAAGCCGTGGCCCCTCACCGCGGTTCCCCAGCCGGCAGGCCGTCCGTGCAGAGTATCCGGTAGTGGTCGATGACCAGCACCCTGTCCATCTCCAGTGCCAGCCCAAGGTCATGGGTGGACATGATGATCTGCTGGTCCAGGCCTGCCAGGGTCCTGCGGAGGAGTTCGCGGTTGCGGAGGTCCAGGAGGGTGGACGGCTCATCGAGGACCAGCACGGAGGGGTCCACGGCGAGCACTGCGGCCAGGGCCATCAGTTGCCGTTCCCCGCCGGACAGTTCGTAGATGCTCTGGTCCGCCAATTCCAGCAGGCCCAGCCGTTCCAGTGCTGCGTCGGCCGCTTTCCGCCGCTCCGTACCGTTGCGGACGGAGCGGCGCAGGGACAGCTCCACGTCCTCCCGGCCGGTGGGCATCACGAGCTGGGACAGGGGATCGGTGAAGACAAAACCCACGTTCCGGCGCACTGCCCGGACATCGCGGACCGTGTCCTTGCCGTCCACCGTGACTTTGCCTGCCGTTGGCTGGACCAGACCGTTGACCAGGCGGAGCACAGTGGACTTCCCGGAGCCGTTGGCACCGATGACGCCGATCCGACGTTCGGTGAGCTGCAAGCTAATGGCGTCGAGCAGGACTTTCGGTTCAGGTGTGCTGTCCGTTTCTACGGCAACCGTTACGTGGTCAAAGGTCACGGCGGGCATGGCGGATCCCTTAGGCCTTGGCGGGCTGGGCTGCGCTACGCCGGACGCGGCGGACCAGGATGTCCGGGAAGGCGCGGTGGAGGGCCACCGCGATGACGGCTGCCAGGATGTTCTTCACCATGTCACCCGGGTAGAACACGAGGTCGCTCAGGAAAGCCTGCCCCAGGGTGGCCTTGGTGTTCAGGGCGATCCCCACGATGCCGAGGGAGTGCACCACCACGGCGCTGGTGACGGCGGCGGAGACGAAGAACCAGAGGGCCCTGGCCTTGGTGGTCCGCCGGATCACGATGGTGGCCAGCCAGCCGACAACGCAGGCAGCGATGGGGAACGCGATAATGTAGCCGGCTGAGGGGCCTGCAAGAATACCCAGGCCGCTGCGGCCCTGGCTGAAGATGGGCAGGCCGGCGAGTCCCAGGAGGGTGTAAAGTCCCACGGCTGCGAAGGCCCGTCCAGGGCCCAGCACCAGGCCTGTCAGCATCACGGCCAGCGTCTGGAAAGTGATGGGGACGCCGAATCCGTTCACCGCCAGGCCGGGGACCAGGGCTGCGCCGGCCACGAGGGCGGCGAAGACCGCGATCAGGCCAAGGTCGGTGGCGTTCCAGCGCCGGCGCCCGGCGATGGGGGGATTCTTGACGGCAGTGTCGGTGTTGCTCATGGCAGTCCTGTCGGGGTTGTACAAGCGGAATCTAATGTACTGCCGACGTTACTGGTGCGGAACTGCGGGCATTTTGTAGGGGGTCTACTAAGCGGGCTGCCTGCAGCTACATGCTGGGCACAAAGCCCGGGGCGTTATCCTGCCGGGTGCGCGATGGTAGTGCCTTGATGGGCGGCTATTCGATGACGAAGCGCTGCATCATGTCGTTGTCTTCGTGTTCCAGGATGTGGCAGTGCCAGACATATTCGCCCTTGAACGATGAGCCGATGGCCAAGGGTGCTCCACCGGCTGCGCCCGCCCCGAACGGAACACGGATCCGTGTCACTTCACCGGGCATAGACACCACGGTGTCCTTCCAGCCCCGCTCGTTGGCTGGTGCACCTGTGGGGCGGCCCCTCAGGAACGGCGTGACGGGCACGCTGCTGCCCTGGCCCGGCGTCACCAGCCCGGTTCCAGGATCAACGTAACCGGTGGCGGCAAGGTATTTGCCGACGTCGAAGCGCTGGCGGTTGAGGACCTGGAACTGGGTGAAATGAAGGTGGATGGGATGCGCATCCACTGTTGTGTTGATCAGCTCCCACTCCTCAAGGGTGTCGCCTTCCACCTCGGTGATGTCGGTCGTGTGGAAGGGGCGGTTGTTCAGCAGGGCCATGATGGGGATACCCGCCGTATTCAGAACCTCCACCAGGGCCATCTGGCGGGATGCAGCCGTGGAAAAGCCTGCCAGCCTCGTCATGGGCTCGTCTCGCAACTGCGCCGGCAACGGCGCCGTATAGCCCGCCCGGCTTTGTACCGTGAACTGCATGATTTCGCGGAGGGGGACCCCGCCCTGCTTCGCCGACACGGGGCCGTCCGGATAGGGCGTGGGGGCATTGTTGCCCAGGACCACCTTGGATCCGGCGGGCAGTCCGGCAAAGTCCACCACGAGGTCTGCCCGTTCGCCCGTGCCAAGGACCAGCTTGTTGAGCTTGGCCGGGGTGTCCAGGAGGCCCCCGTCCGTGCCGATCTGGGCAAACGTAAGCGCGTTTTCGCCGGCCAGGAACTTGAGGTTGTAGAACCTGGCGTTGGAGCCGTTGAAGACACGGAACCGGTACTTTCCCCGGACCACGTCCAGGTTGGGCCAGCATTTCCCGTTGACCGTGGCCACATCCCCAAAGAACTCCGGCGCCCAGGGCCGTGGGTTGCCGTCGCTGTCCGTCAGCTCCGGATTGGGCGGGTAGGCAAAGGATCCATCGGGATTGAACATCCGGTCCTGGATGACCAGCGGCACCTCGTATGGGGGCGGGGGGAGGTGCGTTCCATCTCCGGTGTCGATGCCGGTCCCGGACGGGCCCGGGGTGTCCCGGATGAGGTAGCCGCTCGCCAGTCCGGCGTAGACGTTGAGGCGGGTAATGCCCAGCGCATGGTCGTGGTACCAGAGTCCGGCAGCATCCTGGGTGTTGTCGTAGTGGTAGGTGTAGGAACTGCCGGGGGAAAAGACCTGTTCCGGGCCGCCGTCGGACCCTGGCCTGGTGTTGCCGCCATGCAGGTGGGTCGAGGTGCGCGGGGCGGTGGCGTCGTCGCTGCCGGGCGGCACCAGTTCAGTGTCGACGGCGAAGGCCAGCGGGTGCTCTCCCAGTTGATTGTGCACGGTAAGGGCGAAGGGCGTGCCCCGTTGGGCGATGATGACGGGCCCGAGGTACGTCTGGGATGCGCCGTCGGCCCGGTAGGTGAACGTGTCCGTGGGGTCAAGCTGGCTGTGGAAGTTGTGCTTGGCGTTGAGCATAGACAGTTCGGCCTGGCCGCCCGCCCGCATATCCAGGACCCCCAGTTCGGCCAGCGTGGGCAGCTGCTCGGAGAACATGGTCAGGGGACCGGCCTGCCGGGCAAGTGTGCGGGCGGCCAGGGCGGCATCCGGATGGACCAGGATGCCGGCGCCGGCTACAGCACCGGCCTGCAACAGTTGGCGTCGGGTTAGCTGCATGGCAGGCTCTTTTCGCTCGAAGCTGAGTCCCCCTGATTCACGGTACGAGTCCGGCCGGGCCTGAAACAGGGCCATTGGGCCTGCCGTCCCCTTCACCTCAAGATTCGCTGAAGAAATCGGAAGGATGGAAACGTTCCCTTCCTTCCGTCGTCGCTGCTTCCTATGGTGTTCTAACAAGCTCGTCTGATCTAACAAGCTCGTCTGGGGGGATTCTGTGATAACCGCCGTTGCGCCTGCTGGGATCAGGAAATGTAACGCCATTCACCAGCAGTCAGGTCCCGTACCCGGCCTGTTTGGCCCTGGCCCGGGACCAAACGCGTCCTGCTTCGCTGAAGGCCGTGCAGACTTCGACGTCCGAGTGAGCGGGGCCCGCTGATGGGATTTTCTCCGCCCGCACTCCTGGCCGACGGTCCCGCCGGAAAGACGCGCCGAATGGTGTGGATTGTCCTTGGCGTGGTGGTGGCGGTCTCGCTGGTCGCTTACGCGGTGTTTACCGCCACCAGGCCGGCGCCTGCGGCCCTTCAATCACCGGCCAAGAATGTCATTTACCTGCTGGGTGACGGCATGGGCCGCTCCCATGTCACGGCTGCCAGGGAGCGCTTCCATGGTGCCGAGGGCAGGCTGGTGATGGAAACCCTCCCCTCCCACGGCTCTGTCAGTACCTATTCCGTGGAGAAAAACTCCGGCCAGCCAGGTGAGGCCGACTTCAAGCCTGAAATGGTCACCGCGTCTCCCGCTGCGGCCACGGCCTTCGCCGCCGGCGTGAAGACATACAACAACGCCGTCGGGGTGGACGCCAAGGGCAATGTGGTGCCCACCATCATGGAGTTGGCCAAGCAGGCCGGCTACCGCACAGGCAACGTTTCCACTGCAGAAATTACGGACGCGACCCCGGCCGGTCAGATGAGCCACGTCCTTGCGCGTGGGTGCCAGGGACCTGACTATTCCGCCGACGCGTGCCAGGATACGGATGTCACCGGCGACAAGTTGTCCACCAGCGATGTCCGGGTAACCCCCATCGCTGACCAGGTGGCCCGCAACGGCACCGCTGACATTATTTTCGGCGGCGGCATGGCCCGCTTCGACGCTGAGGATGAAACCGCGCTGAAGGAGCAGGGATACTCGATCCTGGGCTCGGTCTCGAGCCAGATCGCCGCCACACGGGCAGACCTGAACGGGGCCTCCGGTGAAAAGGTCTTTGGCCTGTTCAATACAGGAAACCTCACCCTCGAAAAGTCCAAGAAGGACAACCCGGAAGCACCCGAGGCGGACGAGCCCTCCCTGCAGGAGATGACGAAGAAGGCCATCGAACTGCTGAACCAGGAGCAGGCAAACGGCAAGGGTTTCTACCTGCAGGTGGAAGGCGCCTTGATTGACAAGCGCTCCCACGACAACGACGCTGCCCAAACACTGGATGAAGTCAAGGCTTTTGACGACGCCGTCGCCGCGGCCCTTGACTTCGCGAAAAAGGACGGCAACACCCTGGTAATTGCCACCGCAGACCACGAAACGGGCGGTTTCAACATCATTGAAAAGGGCTCCTTCACCAACGCCGAAGCAGCCGTGCCCCCAGCCAACGTGGATTCCAGGAACAGCGCGAACAACTCCACTCCGGCGCGGAGCGGCGGAATCTTCAAGGACGAGGAACGCTCCACAGGCATCATCAACGGCGAAGGCGCCACGGACCCGAAGAACTTCGGCCCAGCCACCTTCCGAACCCCCAACGATCCCGCCGAAGTCGAGGACGGTTCCAAGGAAGCGAGTCTTTGGCTGTCCTATGCCTCCGGCAACCACACCGGAGCCGACGTGCCCGTATATGCCTACGGGCCGGGTGCGGAACAAATGCAGGGCAGCGTGGACAACACCGATTTCTTCGACATCGTGGGCCAGGCTTTGCGTGTTCTGCGCTGAAAACAGCCTGAATCACAGCCGGCTGCCCGTCGCTGTCCGGGCGATGGACCATCCCGCGGCCACCGCACACCCACGGGGGACACTTTGAACCGCAAGCCCCGGATCCTCGTGCTCGGGACCCTCATCGCCGCATCGCTGTTACTGCTGGCCGCCGTCGTGCTCGTGGGACGGGTTTCCACGCCAGGCCCCGGGGCCGTTGCCCCGCCTGCTGCCGCCGCCAAAACAACCTTTCCCGGCCTTGCCAGTGCCGAGGGGGAACCGGACCTGCCCGGACTCCGGACGACCCGCCCGTCCCCGGGCCAAATTCTCCAGATCCAGGGTGCCTTTGATGACAGGCTTGAGTTCGAAGGCCTGGCTTTCGATGGAGAGGCCGCCACCGGATCCGTCAAGGTCACCAGCGATGTCAGCGACCTGCTCGAACTCCAGGTGCTCGCCGGGTTCTACGATGACAGCGGCAACCTCCTTGGCACTGCCCGCTTCGTTCACCACCTCGGCGCGGAAGGCCATGGCCACTCGGGACCGTCCGACGACGGTGAAGAGTTCAGCATCCCTGTACCGGCCGAGCTCAAGCCCCGGGCTGTGTCCGCGGCAGTAGGGGTGCCCGTCCTCGTCAACGAATAACACGGCAGCGCCACCGGAACCCGCCCGCGTGCAGGGGGCCTGGCGTTGATGGTTCCGGTTGCCGCTGACGGTTTCGCTGCCCGTTCCCGCCGGATAAAATCGCTGCTGATATCTTCGTGAGGAACATCCCCGGCAATGCAACAACCTCTGAGACCACTAAGCCGCCGCACACTCCTCAAAGGCGCCGGTGCCGCCGTCGTGGGTTCTGCTTTGTTCAGGGACGAACACACGCCGCGCGGCGGGGGCAGCACTACGCGGTATGTAAGCGTCTTTGGTTCCGACTCGGGCCCGGGCACGGAGGCAGCCCCGTGGCATAGCCTCGCGCGCGTCCGTGCCGCGCTCCGCAAAGGGGAACTGCGCCGCGGCGACGCCGTCCTGCTCAAGCGCGGTGACACATTCTTCGGTTCTCTCCACGAGCCCTCCATCCAGGGCGCGGCTGGCGTTTTCACGGTGGGCGCCTACGGCACGGGCCCGCGCCCGAAAGTCAGCGGCTACAAGATCAGCAGGGCAGCCTGGAGCCAGCATGCCAAAGGGATATGGAAGCTGGACATCACCGCCCGTTCCGGCCAGTACAGGGGCAACACCGCGGCGCCGTCCACCAACGTTGGCTTCCTGAAGGTGGCAGGCCTCATCCGGGGATGGAAGCGGACCAGCGTGGAGGCATTGGAGAACCAGTGGGACTTCTATAGCGACGAGACCTTTGTGTACGTTGGTTCGTCCTTTGCCCCGGGCGACGGCGTCGCTATCGCGGTCCAGCAGGACGGTGTCCGGCCAGCCTCCCACAGCATCCTGGACGGCATCCACATCGAGGGCCATGGAGCCCACGGTATTGCGACTGGCGGCTCGGAGAACATCCGTATCAGGAACTGCCGCCTGGAAGACCTTGGCGGTTCCCAGCTCGCCTCTGACGGAACCCGTTACGGCAACGGCGTCGAGGTCTGGATCGGTGCGTCCAACATCGTTATCGAGAACAGCACCATCCGGGAATGCTATGACGTCGCCTTCACCATGCAGGGGACGGCAACCAAGGAGGCAAAGGCGTGGACTGACATCCACTTCCGGAACAACCGCGTAGAGAACTGCAACCAGACTTTCGAGATGTGGTCTGCCGGCGAAGCAACCCCGGGCTCGGGACATATCCGCTGCATGTTCAACCACAACATCTGCATGAACGCGGGCTACTCCTGGGCCGCCACCCTTCGGCCGGACAGGGAAGGCACGGGTACCCACATCCTGACGTATGACACTGAATTGCCCATGGATGTGGAGGTCACCCGGAACCAGTTCATCGGCGCCCGGGACAGCTATATCAACATCAGCGGCGACAAGAGGGCCCCCAAAGGGCTGAACCTCCACCACAACATCATCAAGCTTGGCCCGGGCACGAAGACCGCCTACGGCAGCGCGGAGACGATCGAGCGGGCCGCTCGCTGGCAGGCGCGCACCGGCAAGGAACACGGTTCCACTTTCAGTGTGCTCACCACTGACCGATGCGAAGCGCAGGCATGAACATCCAGGGCGGTACCCGGGTCCAATGCTCAGGATTTGATCAAGAGCATTGATCCGCTGGCTGGCGAGGCCTACGGTCAGGTGCATGACTCCAAGATCGAGCAGGGAAGGCGCCCGTGCGGCGGGAGGCGAAGGGTGAAAGACCTTATGCGGCAGCGGAACTTCCCCAGCGCGGGCGGGCTCTGTGTAGGAGGCCTGATCCTCGCCATATCGCTTATCGCCCAGGCCGGTGACCCTGCGTCTGCGACAGTCAGGGACTTCCTGATCACCCTCAGCGCCGTGTTCACCGGAGCCAATGCAGTTGGGCTCCTGGAACTGCGGCGGCGGCAGGAAGTTCCGGACGTGCTGAACAAAAAGCCCACCTAGGGTTTTCTTCAACAGCAACTCTCCCCATGGGGAGCTGCCGGAGCATCCTCCGGCCACTCGCCGTCACGGGCCGAGCTTGACGTCCCCGCCGCTGAGCCTGGCACGGAAGCCGTCTTCCTGGACGGCGACGTCCTGAAGTACGAGCCCCTCGGGCAGGCCCTCGATGTCGTGTTCAATGGTCACGAGCCTGTTCACCACGGCACCGACGGCGTCGGAGATAAAGCCCGGCCCGCCAAAGTCGATCGAACGCGGCTCGACAACGAGCCTGCCGGCGTCGGCCTCAACCGTGCCAGTAGCGGTGACGGCCAGTTGGCGGCCCAAGGCCTCGACGGTGCGGACCACCATGACTTGGCCGCCCTCGGCCGCGCGGACCACAGTCCCATCACCGATTTCGCCGGCGACGACCGCGAACGGAACGGTCGCATCCACCGTGAGCCGTTCGGCGACCATCCCGTCCGGTCCCGTGACCACGTCCTGCCCTACGGCCATGATGTCGTGGAGCGCCGAGCCTGCTGCCGCCAGCGTCCCGGCGTCCAGGGCGACATCAGCGAGCCACACCTCGTCCGCGCCCAGGCCTGCGGGAGGCTTAGCGTCCGGCTCGCGCTCAGCACCTGCCGTCGGGGTTGGGGCAGGCGCTGCCTCCAGCCTGCCGGCCGGATCGCTCACCACCCACCACGCGATTGCAGCCGCGGCCCCCAGGACGAGGACCATCCCAACAGCACCGATCAGCCAGTCCTTCGCACGAGTCCACTCCATCAGGACAGTCTGATGTCTCACCCCCTTCGCTGGGAAACGCCACACCCCTCAAGCTGCAACCCGCTCTGCCTTAGGCGTCCATGAATTGTCTTAGAGCCTTCATCCAGGAGTCGAACGCATCGAGATGGCAGTCGTGGGAAGCTCCGGCCAGATCCACGCGCTGGACGTTACGGCCGCGCCCACAGAATTCGGTTTTGTCCTCCGCAGTGAACATGCCGTGTTCTCCATAAACAACGAGCGTCGGTGCGGCAATGCCCTCCCACTCGTCCCAGCGGGGCGCGGCCACTGCATTGATGGCGGCCACCATGACGTCAGCCTCAAACCGCGTCCACAGGCCATCCGCTCTTTCCTCCAGGTCAGCTACCCACGCCCGGGCCAGGGGGCCGTCACCAAGAAATTCCCGGGCTGTCGTGCGGCTTGCGAAGGGCAGGGGCCAGGACCGGAAGTATTCACCGAGATGTTCATGGTCCTGCCCGCCTCCGCCGCCTGCGCCGGACTCAAGGAGGACCAGCCGGGACACCAGGTCGGGGCGCGCGGCCGCTACCAGCATCGCCGTATGCCCGCCCAAGGACTGTCCAATGAGCGTTACGGGTGCGCTGACCACTGATTCGATAACACGTACGACGTCGGCAACGAAGGCTTCGCGGGAAAGGTCGCCTGGCCGGGTGGTACTTCTGCCGTGCCCGCGGAGATCGACCACGATTGTCCGGAACTCCGGCAATGCGAGTGCCGTCGCGAAGAACTCGCGCGCACTGCCGGCCAATCCATGCAGGATGACAACAGGCGCCCCGTCGGTCGGCCCCATCTCGAAGCCGTGAATGTGAACTCCAGACCCGGTCCGCACTCCAAAAGTTCGGGCAGGGAAGTCCATCAGCGTCATGCCCCCAACGCTAACTGAACAGGCGGCAGCAGACGGAGCGTTCTGCGTGGACGGCCCTGGACGGTAGACTTGGATGGGCCGTTCTCCGGCCACTCTGCCCCGGCTCCCTCCCAACATCGTGTGAGGGCTGCGGCGTTCCCTGTTGTGAAAGGCCTTACCTGCTGTGATTACTGTCCATGATCTTGAACTGCGTGCCGGCGCCCGGCTCCTGATGGACCAGGTGAGCTTCCGCATCGACAAGGGAGACAAGATCGGCCTGGTGGGCCGTAACGGCGCCGGGAAGACCACCCTCACCAGGGTCCTTGCCGGTGAAGGACTCCCTGCCGCTGGGAAAGTGACCCGCACCGGCGAGATCGGCTACCTGCCGCAGGACCCCCGGACGCCGGACATGGAGCAGCTCGCACGGGACCGGATCCTGTCTGTCCGTGGCCTGGACATCGCCGTCGGCAAACTCCGCGTGGCGCACGAGGAAATGGCCAGCGAGGACGCCACGGTGCAGCGCAAGGCGATGAACCGCTACGACCGGCTTGAATCCGAGTTCCTGGCAGCCGGCGGCTATGCAGCCGAGGCTGAGGCGGCGGCGATCTGCTCCAACCTCGCCCTGCCGGACCGCCTGCTGAACCAGCCGCTCAAGACCCTTTCCGGTGGCCAGCGGCGCCGTGTGGAGCTGGCACGCATTCTCTACTCGGACGCCGAGACGATGCTCCTTGACGAGCCCACCAACCACCTCGACGCCGACTCCATCGCATGGCTGCGTGACTTCCTCAAGAACCACCAGGGCGGTCTGATCGTGATCAGCCACGACACCGAACTGCTCGAAGCCACCGTGAACAAGGTGTTCCTGCTGGACGCCAACCGCGCGCAGATCGACTTCTACAACATGGACTGGAAGCGCTACCTCACCCAGCGCGAAACGGATGAGCGCGCCCGTAAGCGGGAACGCGCCAACGCCGAGAAGAAGGCCCAGGTCCTCTTTGACCAAGCCAACAAGATGCGCGCCAAGGCCACCAAGGCGGTTGCAGCCCAGAACATGGCCAAGCGCGCCGAACGCCTGCTGAGCGGTCTGGAAGCCGTGCGCGAAAACGACCGCGTGGCAGCCCTGCGCTTCCCGGACCCCTCACCGTGCGGCCGGACCCCGCTCACCGCGGAGGGCCTCAGCAAGTCCTACGGTTCGCTGGAGATCTTCACCGATGTGGACCTGGCCATCGACCGCGGCTCCAAGGTGGTCATCCTGGGCCTCAACGGTGCCGGCAAAACCACCCTCCTGCGGATGCTCGCTGGTGTGGACCAGCCTGACACCGGCGACGTCATTGCCGGCCATGGCCTGAAGGTGGGCTACTACGCCCAGGAGCATGAAACCCTGGACGTGGACCGGACGGTCCTGGAAAACATGCGCTCCGCCGCCCCGGACATGAAGGACGCGGAGGTCCGCGGCATCCTGGGTTCGTTCCTGTTCTCAGGCGACGACGTCGACAAGCCCGCCGGCGTCCTCTCCGGCGGCGAAAAGACCCGCCTGGCCCTTGCCACCATTGTGGCCTCCAGCGCCAACGTCCTCCTCCTCGACGAGCCCACCAACAACCTGGACCCTGCCAGCCGCGCAGAGATCCTGGGTGCCCTCAGGAACTACAGCGGCGCCGTCGTCCTGGTCAGCCACGATGAGGGGGCAGTCGAGGCCCTCAACCCCGAGCGCGTTGTCCTCCTGCCGGACGGCGTCGAGGACCACTGGAACGAAGACTACCTGGACCTGATTACGCTGGCCTAAGCCTTTCACTCCGGCTGGCTTCGCTACGCGGCGCAGGCGATTTCCCGCGTGCTGGCTCCTTCGTCGCCTTTGACGCACGCTACATAAATCACCTACACCGCTGCGCTCGTGCCCAATGAGGCTTGAGCATTAGCGCACCTTCAGTTCCAGAGCTTCGGTTATTTTTTGGAGCTGCCGGTAGGTGATGCTGAACATTGAGTTGTGGTCGCCTGCCCCCGCCCAAAGGAGATCGTGCTTCTGGAGCGACTCGTCCAGGAGCGTCCTGATCTTTTCGGGATGGCCGACCGGGGCTACTCCGCCTACATGCTGACCCGTGTGCTTCAGGACGAAGTCGGGGGAGGCCCGGCGGATTCGGCCTTCACCCAGGTGCTCAGCCACCAGCTTTGTGTCCACGCGGGCTGCACCGCTGGCCAGGATCAGCAGGGGCTCTCCGTTGAGGTCGAAGATCAGGCTGTTGGTGATTGCCGCGAGGTCGCATTCCAATGCCTCGGCCGCCGCGGCTGCCGTCGGGACTCCGGCCGGAAAGGTCCGCACGGTGTCGCCCACGCCGGACCGGACCAACGCTGAGCTCACCCGGCCGACCGGGCCGCCGTCGTACTCCGTCATGCGTCAGTACCCCTGCGCGTCCAGGAGGGCGTCTTCCTCCTCCTCGGACGTCGCCTTCTTCCGTTTCCTGGGAGGTGACGGACGACGGCGTTGCCCGCCGGCTGCGGGGCGCGGCGCACCCTCCGGTGTTCCGTCGTCGTCCTCCGCGTCAATGGCGGCATTGCGCGCCTGCTGCCGTGCGGCGTAACCAAAGCCGACGAACATCAGGACGCCGAACGCGAACCACTGCAGCGAGTAGGAGAGGTGCGTCCCCTCCTCGGTGGAAGGCTTCGGGAACGGGAACGGCATGTCCGCCGCCGGCGGAGTCTCCGACGCCAGCTGGCCGTACGCCCCGGTCAGGAGCGGGTACCCGAGCTGGCCGGCGTAGGCGGCAAGGTCGATGGACGCCAGCTGGCCTTCGGGTGCTCCACGCTGGAGTTCGGGTTCGGGATGCTTCAAACGCACTACGGCGGTCACGTCACCCGTGGGCGGTTCCGGCACCGAGTCGGGGGCACCCGGATTATTGTTGCCGATCGGCAGCCACCCTCTGTCGATGACCACGGTTTCACCGGAGGCGAGGCGGAACGGGACAACCACTTCATAGCCTGGCTGGCCGTTGAGCGGACGGTTCCGGACTACGCGCTGGCCATCGGTGAGGTAGGTGCCGCGCAGCTCCACCTGGGTCCACTCCATGGCGGGGTCCAGCTGGTTGAATTGCTCCCGGGCATCCGGGAACGGTATGGGAGTTGCCGAGTAGTTGGTCACCACGCGGTCGATCTCAGCCAGGGTTTCCGCACGCCGGTCCATCTGCCAGCGTCCCAGGAACACGCACGCAGAGGCGAAGATGGCAGCCAGCAGCAGATAACCCAGCCACTTGCTGGAGAAAAGGAAACGGTACATTCAGCTGTCCCGCCCAGGGTCACCGGACGTCCGCGAGTCCTCGAGGGGAAGGGTTTCCTTCCAGAGGCCCCGGGTCTGCAGGTAGTCTTCCAGCCAACCCCGGTGCTCGGCGCAGGCAAGCCAGGTCTTGCGGCGTTCCGGGGAGTGGATCTTCGGGTTGTTCCACAGAAGCTGCCAGGAAGCCTGCGCGCGGCACGCCTTGCGGGAACAGATGGCACCGGCGTCCGCCGCTGCGGGATCGGTTCCGGCGGCGAAGTCAAAGATGCTCACGAGGCCTTCCTTTCCTGCCCGGACGGAGATTCGTCGTCGTCAATAATCAGCTCGCCCTGCAGGAGTTCACTGCCGGGATCCTCTCCAGCGATCCGCGTCGGCGGGCTTTCCAGCTCAGCGAGGGGGGCTGAGTCCAGCAGCAGGTCGCTGTGGCCCTCCGCTTTGTCATTCCCGTTCGCGATGATCACCGCAATCCAGGGCAGGAACACCGCGCCGGCCACTGGAATGATCTTGAACCAGCCGTCCACCACGAAAATCAGGACCAGGCACACCATGCGGATTCCCATGGCCAACGCGTACTTGATCATGCGCTGGCGCATGTCTTCCGAATGGGCTCCAGCGGCATCCGTGATGCTGTGGACCTCCGAATCGCCGGAGAACCGGCCAGGTTCTCCAGGCGCGGATTGTCCCGCATGGTTTTCAAGGGTCACGGTGTTTATCACGCTCCAAAGGCTTGCATCAATTCTCTCACCATCAGCAGTGGCGCCCAAACCCGGCCCGGGGCGGGCGCTAAGATCGAAGTCAGCCAAATCACCCCCAGCTACAGCGGCCCCCGCGCGCCGCAGATTCCGGAGCCCCTACATGACTGAAGCAGCCACCGCACCCCGCAGCGTCCTGATCACCGGCGGCAACCGCGGCATCGGCCTGGCCATCGCCGAGGCGTTCCTGGCCAACGGCGACAAGGTGGCCGTGACGTACCGCAGCGAGACGAAGCTGCCGGAGGGGATCCTTGGCGTCAAAGCCGACGTTACGGACGAGGCTTCCGTGGACGCGGCATTCAAGGAAGTGGAAGCTGCCCACGGTCCGGTGGAAGTCCTTGTGGCCAACGCCGGAATCACCAAGGACATGCTGCTGCTGCGCATGAGCGAGGAGGACTTCACGTCCGTCATCGACACCAACCTCACCGGCGCTTTCCGCGTGATCAAGCGCGCTTCCAAAGGAATGATCAGGCTCCGCAAGGGCCGCGTTGTCCTGATTTCCTCCGTGTCGGGCCTGTACGGGGCCCCGGGCCAGATCAACTACTCGGCGTCTAAAGCCGGCCTGGTGGGCATCGCCCGCTCCCTGACCCGTGAACTCGGTTCCCGCGGGATCACCGCCAACGTCGTGGCGCCCGGCTTCATCAACACGGACATGACGGCCGAGCTCCCCGAAGCCACCCAGAAGGACTACCTCTCCAGCATTCCGGCAGGCCGTTTTGCCGAGGCCAGCGAGGTTGCCAACGTTGTCCGCTGGATCTCCAGCGACGAGGCAGCCTACATCTCCGGAGCCGTTATCCCCGTTGACGGCGGCCTGGGCATGGGTCACTGACCGGACCGCAAAACTAGCAGCAAGGCGCTTCTTTGTGTAGGTCACACAAGGGAATTGGCTTTTGCCGCTGGCATGATGGACTGCAGGCCATCAGCAATTTAGACGTTTCAGACAAAGGAGCCCACATGGGACTGCTGGATAACAAGACCGCCATCGTGACCGGATCCTCACGGGGAATCGGCGCGGAGGTCGCCAAGAACCTTGCCCGCGAGGGCGCCGCCGTCGTGGTGAACTACCGCCAGAAGGCGCCGCGCGCCAACAAGGTTGTCCAGGGCATCGAGGCCGACGGCGGCCGGGCGGTGGCCGTGGGCGCGGACCTCACCACCCAGGAAGGCGTGCAGGCCCTCGCGTCCGCAGCCATGGAAAACTTCGGTTCCCTGGACATCCTGGTGCTGAACGCATCAGGTGGAATGGAAACCGGCATGGGCGAGGACTACGCGCTGAAGCTGAACCGCGACGCCCAGGTCAACATGCTCAACGCGGCCGTGCCCCTGATGAAGGAAGGCTCGCGTGTGGTCTTCGTGACCAGCCACCAGGCCCACTTCATCAACACCGTGCCCACCATGGAGGCCTATGAGCCGGTGGCCCGCAGCAAGCGCGCCGGCGAGGACGCCTTGCGCGAACTCATCCCCAACCTTGCGGAGAAGGGCATCACCCTGGTGGTTGTCTCCGGCGACATGATCGAGGGAACCGTTACCGCCACGCTGCTTGACCGCTCCACGCCGGGCGCCATCGAGGCCCGCCGCGCTGAAGCCGGCAAGCTGTACTCGGTGGAGGAGTTTGCCGAGGTTGTGGCCGGCATGGTCACAGCCGACGTCGAATCCGGCCACACCGAATACGCCGGCGGAGCGGACTACTTCGGTAAGGGCACGAACTAGGCCAACCGGTAGCCCCTACGCTGCCCCACGCGAGTTGGCAGTTGGCGGCAATGTTCCTCTCGAACACTGCCGCGAACTGCCATTTCGCGGTTAAGACAGTGTCAGACGCCGGCCACATGCCTGACGGCGTCGAGGTACGGCATGTTGACGGCGGCGTCCGCCACGGCCCGCACCGCAGGTTTGGCGTTGAACGCCACGCCGATCCCGGCGGCACCGAGCATATCCAGGTCGTTGGCGCCGTCGCCCACGGCCACCGTGTGCTCCAGGGCGATGCCCTCGGCGGCTGACCATTCGCGCAGGAACTTCTCCTTCGCAGCGCGGTCCACCACCGGGCCCAGCACCTTGCCCGTCAGCTCGCCGTCCACGATCTCCAGCTCATTAGCCTGCCAGTAGTCCAGGCCCAGTTCGGCGGCGATCGGCTCCAGGATCTGGTTGAAGCCGCCGGAGACTACGGCTACCACGTGCCCCGCGGCCTTGAAGGCGGCCACAAGTTCGGCGGCTCCCAGGCTCAGCTTCACTTCGTTGCGGACGGAATCGACGACGGCGGCAGGCAGCCCTGCGAGCACCGCCACGCGGGCGTGGAGGCTTTGCGTGAAATCCAGTTCGCCGCGCATGGCGGCCTCGGTAACGGCTGCCACTTCTTCCCGCTTGCCCGCGTAGGCCGCCAGGAGTTCGATGACCTCCTGCTGGATCAGGGTGGAGTCGACGTCCATGATCAGGAGCTTGCGTTCCGCCAACCGCAAGCCGGCCGGGACAAGCGCCGTGTCGAGTTCGGCGATGGGGGATTCGGCCACAGCGTGGCGGAGTGCGGCAAGCCCGGCGGCCGTCGCGTCCGGAAGCTGCAGTTCGACGACGTGGACCTGGTACCGCCCGTCGCCGGAGGAGGTTTCGGACAGCACTGCGGCGCCCTGTTCGGCGAGGATGGAACGGAGCTGCTCCAGCCCGGTCGGAGACACATTCAGGCCATAGCTGACCGCAGTCACGTTCGAAGTCATGCCTGCCATCTTAGCCAGCGGGGGAGGGGTCCCTTGAATTCATTTCACTGCTGATGGAAGGTGGCAAGCGCATAATAGGTACGGCCACACCTGGAGGAACCATTGATTGAACTGCTCACGCCGCAAGAGATTGACCAGGCACGCCCCTCAGGACAGTTCGTGGCTAATACGCTGCAAAACCTGAGGCAGAGGACCGGACCCGGGACGAATCTCCTGGAGATCAACGACTGGGCTGCCGCTATGATCCGGGCAGCGGGAGCCCGCTCCTGTTATGTGGACTACGCTCCCTCGTTCGGCCGCGGGCCCTTCGGGAAAGTCATCTGCACGTCCGTCAACGATGCCGTGCTGCACGGGCTCCCTTATGACTACGTCCTCAAGGACGGGGACCTCCTGACGCTGGATTTCGCAGCCAGCGTCGACGGTTGGGTCACCGACTCCGCCATCAGCTTCGTCGTCGGGGAATCCGCTGCCCCCGAAGACACTCGCATGATCGAAACCACCGAGAGGGCACTTGTGGCGGGCATCGGTGCGGCGCAGCCCGGAGCGCGGATTGGGGACATCTCCCACGCCATCGGCTCCGTGCTCGAGTCAGCGAACTTCCAGGTCAACACCCAGTTCGGCGGACACGGTGTAGGAAGCACCATGCATCAGGACCCCCACATTCCGAACACCGGCAAAGCAGGCCGCGGATACGTCCTGCGCCCAGGCCTGCTCCTGGCGATAGAACCATGGGTCATGGACGGCACCAGCACACTTGTGACGGCTCCAGACGGCTGGACCCTATGCAGTTCCAACGGCCGCCGGACCGCCCACTCCGAGCACACCATCGCTGTCACCGAATCCGGACCCGTCATCATGACACAACCGGCCTGACGGGCCCCTGGCGAAGCTGCGCAATCAGCGTTTCGCTGTTACCTTGCCCCGGTTATCAGTCGGCCTCTTTTTTGTCCTAGTGTCTACTCCTATGAGTGATGTTCTGGAATTGGCTTCCGTCAGCGTTGTCCGAGGTAAAAAAACCCTGCTGGACAAGATCGACTGGGAAGTCAATGAAGGCGAGCGCTGGGTAATCCTTGGACCCAACGGTGCCGGCAAGACCACCCTCCTGCAGGTCGCGGCCGCGCGCCTGCACCCCAGCAGCGGCAAAGCCGGCATCCTGGACGAGACCCTGGGCCGTACCGATGTCTTCGAGCTCCGTCCCCGCATCGGCCTGTCCTCCGCCGCGCTGGCCACCCAGATCCCGGAGCAGGAAAACGTCCTCAACGTGGTGGTTACCGCCGCCTACGGCGTCACCGGCCGCTGGCGGGAGGGATATGAGCGCGACGACGAGCGGCGGGCTTTCCGCCTGCTCAACGACTGGGGCATGGGGCCGCTCCTGAACAGGACCTTCGCCACCCTGTCCGAAGGGGAGCGGAAGCGCGTCCAGATTGCCCGCGCCCTGATGACCGATCCCGAGCTGCTGCTCCTCGACGAACCGGCCGCCGGCCTGGACCTCGGCGGCCGCGAGGAACTCGTCCACAAGCTGGGAGAACTGGCACAGGATGAGGACGCCCCGGCCATGGTCCTTGTCACCCACCACCTTGAGGAAGTTCCGCCGGGCTTCACCCACGCCATGCTGCTGCGCGACGGCGGAGTGGTCGCCGCCGGCCCCATCACGGATGTCCTGACGGCGGAGAACCTCAGCAAGACGTTCGGGCTTGACCTTGACATGAGCGTCAACGCCGGCCGGTACACCGCCGTAGCCCGCCGCTAAGGCGGCAGCGCAGCACCTTGGATCTTCTCAGCAGCATCTTTGTGGCCATCGCCGGCCTCTGGGCCGGAACCATTAACGCCGTGGTGGGCTCCGGCACCCTGGTGACGTTCCCCGTCCTTATCGCCTTGGGGGTCGCCCCGGTGGTGGCCTCCATGAGCAACGCCATGGGCCTGGTCTTCGGCACGGCCGCCGGAGCGTTCGGCTACCGGCGTGAACTGAAGGGCCGCGGCCGCCAGCTGATGCGGCTGCTGCCGGCATCCCTCCTTGGCGGCATCTCCGGTGCGTGGCTGCTCCTGCACCTGCCGGAGGAGGTGTTCCACTACGTCGCCCCCGTCCTGATTGTCCTGGCCCTCCTGATGGTGGTGTTCCAGCCCCGCCTGCAGGCATGGGTCCGGTCCCGTGAGGAGAACCCGGAACACGCCGTACGCGACAAGCGGCACGGCGTCCTGCTGGTGGTGCTCGTCTACGTGGCCGGGGTCTACGGCGGCTACTTCGTGGCCGCCCAGGGGATCCTGCTGGTGGGCATCCTGGGTATCTTCCTCACCGGCACCATCCAGAACGCCAACGCCATGAAGAACATCCTGGTGCTGGGCGTGAACCTCGTGGCCGCCGTCTCCTACGTGCTCTTCGCCTTCGACCGGATCAACTGGCTTGTGGTCCTGCTGATCGCCGTCAGCTCCAGCATCGGCGGACTTCTCGGGGCGAAGGTGGGCCGCCGGCTCTCACCCTCCGTGCTCCGTGCAGTGATCCTGGTCCTGGGCCTGGTGGCGCTGGGCTTCATGATCGCGAATCTGCTGAAATAATCACCCGGTGACAATCCACTATCTTGAATCCGCCGCAGACCCCCGGGTCTCCGACTACACGCAGCTCACCGACGTGCACCTGCGCAAGCTGCGCGAACCGGCCGAGGGCATGTACATCGCCGAATCATCCCGGGTACTGCGGCGTGCGCTGGCGGCAGGTCACCGGCCGCGCTCCTTCTTCCTGGCCGAAAAGTGGCTCGGGGACCTGCAGGACGTCCTGGATGCCTACCCGGAGGTTCCTGCCTTCATCGGCAGCGCAGCCCTGCTGGAGGAAATCACCGGCTTCCACCTCCACCGTGGGGCCATGGCGGCCATGCAGCGCCCGGCGCCCGTCCCGCTGCCGGAACTGCTGGCCGGGGCACGCAGGGTAGCCGTCCTGGAGGACATCGTGGACCACACCAATGTGGGTGCCATCTTCCGGTCGGCCGCCGCGCTGGACATCGACGCCGTCCTCGTCTCGCCCCGCTGCGGGGACCCCCTCTACCGGCGCAGCGTCCGGGTGAGCATGGGGACGGTGTTCCAGGTGCCGTGGGCCCGGCTCACCAGCTGGCCGGAGGACCTGCACGTACTGAAGGAGAATGGCTTCACCGTTGCAGCGCTGGAGCTCACCGCGGACGCGGAAGATGTGGACGCGGTGGCTGCCCGCAACCCGGACAAGCTCGCCTTGGTGCTCGGCACCGAAGGTGCCGGAATGAGCGCCGGGACGCTCGCCGCCGTCGACCTCGCTGTGAAAATCCCCATGCGCAACGGCGTGGATTCCCTGAACGTTGCCGCGGCATCGGCTGTCGCCTTCTGGGAGCTGCGGCCCCGGAACTAGGGTGTACTCAGCCAGGAGGCCTGGTTCGCGGGCACCTGCGTTCTCCGCTATTATTGATAGCTGGCTGTAGTGCGCCCCCGGGCGGCGCTGCTGGCCATCCCATTCATACCTGGCAGCTGGCAAAATCCAGTTGTGCGAACAAAGGTCCAATTATGAAGTCTGATATCCACCCGAAGTACGAAGCTGTTGTTTTCAACGACCTGGCTTCCGGCACGAAGTTCCTGACCAAGTCCACCGTTTCTTCCTCGAAGACCATCGAGTGGGAAGACGGCAACACTTACCCGGTCATCGATGTCGAAATCTCCTCTGAGTCGCACCCGTTCTACACGGGCAAGCAGCGCATCATGGACTCCGCAGGCCGCGTCGAGCGCTTCAACGCTCGCTTCAAGGGCTTCGGCGGCAAGAAGTAACATACTTCCGCAAGGTTCTTTTGGGAAAGCCCGCACCGGTAAACGGTGCGGGCTTTCTGCGTTCCGGCGGCGGCCTGTTACGGGCGGCCGGCAATTCTGGGGCAGGATGGAAGGCATGACCGCTACACCCTCGCCAGCCAACCGCTCCGCCTCCCGCCACCACGGCGAATACAAAGTGCCCGGCGGCAAACTCGTGGTGGTGGACCTGGATGTTGTGGACGGCCACCTCGCCAACGTCAGCCTCAGCGGCGACTTTTTCCTGGAACCGGACGAGGCCCTCCTGGACATCAACCGGGGGCTCACGGGCCTGCCTGACACGACGACGGCGGCCGAGCTTGCCGCCGTCGTATCCTCTTCGCTGCCGCCCGGCGCTGCCCTGTTCGGCTTCTCCGCGGACGCCGTCGCCGCCACCGTCCGCCGTGCCCTGGCGAAGGCAACCTCCTGGGCGGACCACCACTGGAACGTCATTGCACCCACCGTCCTGCCCACCGAGATCAATGTGGCCCTGGACGAGGTCCTCACCGAGGAAGTCGGCGCCGGCCGACGCCATCCCACCCTCCGCTTTTGGGACTGGCAGGAGCCGTCAACGGTGATCGGCAGCTTCCAGTCCTACCGCAACGAGGTGGACCCCGGCGGCGTGGCGAAGCACGGCATCAAGGTTGTCCGGCGCATCAGCGGCGGCGGAGCCATGTTCATGGAGGCCGGCAACTGCATCACGTACTCGCTGTACGTGCCGCAGACCCTCGTTGACGGGCTCAGCTTCGCGGACTCCTACCCCTTCCTGGACGCATGGGTGATGGCGGCACTGGAGAAGCTTGGCATCAACGCCTTCTACGTGCCCCTGAACGACATCGCTACGGACCAGGGCAAGATCGGAGGGGCTGCGCAGAAGCGGCTTGCCAACGGCGGCATGCTGCACCACGTCACCATGAGCTACGACATCCACGCCGACAAGATGGTCGAAGTCCTGCGGATCGGCAAGGAAAAGCTCTCGGACAAGGGGACCCGCAGCGCCAAGAAACGGGTGGACCCGCTCCGGCGCCAGACCGGACTGGCGCGCACAGCCATCATCACCGCCATGGCGGATGTTTTCACGGACCGGTACGGCGCCACACCCTCACAACTGACGGAGAATGAGCTCGCTGCCGCCCGTGAGCGCGTCGCCGGCAAATTCGGCACTGCGGAGTGGCTGCACCGGGTTCCGTGAGCCCATCCATTGCTCCGTAACTGTCGTTTTCACCGGCGAAAACGACAGTTACGGAGCAGCCGATGCTGAAGCTACGACGGCGGCCTGCGCGGTGAGTGCCCGCAGCAGGTGGCTGCGCTGCTCCACGATGATCCGCCGCAGGGCGCGCGGAGCGTCTGCGTTGGCGGCCAGCCATGCGTCCGTGCGCCGGATGACGGGGTGCGCTGCCGGGTCTTTGCCCTCGTTCAGGTCCTGGGCCAGCGGGTAGAGGCCGCGGACAATCCTGCTGGCGATCTCGATGCTCCGTTCCTCCCAGACGCTGCGCAGGCACTCGAAATATGGATCCACGAACGGCACCAGCAGATCCGGCGGCGCCGTCATGAACCCGGTGATGGTGGCGGTCAGCAGCTGGTTGGAGAGCTCGTTCCCGTGCACCGCCGCCTTCCACGCTGCCGCCTTGGCGTCCGGGGCCGGGCGGGCAGCGACCGCCGTTGCGTGGCCGGCGCGCCCGGAGGCAGTGGTGTCGCGGGCAAGCTCCGCGTCCAGTTCCTCCACTGCTGCCTCACCGTTGGCCGCCAGGGCGTGCCAGAGCTGCCAGCGCAGTTCGGCATCCACGGCCAGTCCGGCCACCGGCGCCGTGCCGTCCAGGAGTCCCTGCAGCCGGGACAGCATGGCGGCGTCGTGCCGGCTGGCGCTGGCCAGGGTCCGGGCCCAGGCCAGCTGCTGGTCCGAGCCGGGTGCGGCCCTGTCCAGTTCGGCTGCTGCGGCTGCCAGGAACGTGGAGCGCAGGGCATCACGTTCGCCGGCCGGGGTGTAGCGTTCGACGGCGGTGCCTGCATTGTCGAGGATATTCAGCAGGACGCCGATTCCCGTTTCAGCCGGACCAAACGCAGCCACTGCTTCAACGTACCGCGCAGCCGGGCTTTCCCCGTCCCGGGCCGAGTTCCAGAGCGCCGTCCAGCACAGCGCCCGGGCCATGGGGTCTTCGATGCGGTCGAGGGACGAACGCACGGTTTCCTCCGACGCCGGGTCCAGCCGCACCTTGGCGTAGGTAAGGTCGTCATCGTTGACCAGCAGGAGCGCTGGCCGGGGCTTGCCGGCGAGCTGGGGGAGTTCCGTCCGGGCACCCGCCACGTCCGTCTCGAAGCTGTCAGTCCGCACCAGTGCCCCGCCGTCGTCGAAATCGTAGGAACCCACGCGCAGCCGGTGCGGCCGCAGCTCCTCGCGTCCCGTGACCGGATCAACGGCGTCCTGGACGATCGCCACTCGGCCCAGCGCGCCGTCGTCGTCCGTTCCCGGAACAATGTCCAGGGACAGGGTGGAGATGCCCGAGGTCTGCAGCCACTGCTGTGCCCAGGCGGCCAGGTCCCGCCCGGAGGAGGCACCCAGTGCCTCCAGCAGGTCGCCAAGGGTTGTGTTGCCGTAGGCGTGCCTGCGGAAGTAGTCGCGGGAGCCGGTGATGAACGCCTCGAACCCGGCGTAGGCCACCAGCTGCTTCAGCACCGAGGCGCCCTTCGCGTAGGTGATGCCGTCGAAGTTCTGCTTGGCGGCTTCAAGGTCCGGGATGTCCGCCACGATGGGGTGGGTGGTGGGCAGCTGGTCCTGGACGTACGCCCAGGCCTTGCGCTTGTTGGCGAAGTTCACCCACGCGGTGTCCCAGTCGGTGGCGCGGTCAACGCCCAGGGTGCCCATGTAGTCGGCGAAGGATTCCTTGAGCCACAGGTCATCCCACCACTGCATGGTGACCAGGTCGCCGAACCACATGTGCGCCATCTCGTGCATCAGGGTGTTGGCCCGTCCCTGGTACTGGGCGTCGGTGGCGCGCGAGGTGAAGACGTAGCTTTCGGTGAACGTCACCAGGCCCGGGTTTTCCATGGCACCGAGGTTGTATTCGGGCACGAAGGCCTGGTCGTATTTGCCCCAGGGGTAGGGGTAGTCGAAGAGCCGGTTGAAGAAGTCCAGCCCGTTTTTGGTGAGCTGGAACAGTTCGCCGGTGTCAAAGGAATCCGCCATGGAAGCCCGGCAGTACAGGGCGAGCGGCACGTCCAGGGAGGTGCCGTCGTCGAGCGTGGCCTGCCAGCGGTCCTCGGCCTTGAAGTACGGCCCGGCCAGCACGGTGGTGATGTAGGTGGACATGCGCTCCGTGGTGGCGAAGTCCCACCGGGCGGCAGAGGGGTCGCTGGTGAGGAGGGTGCGGGCAGCTTCCGCGCCGTTGGAGGCGACCTGCCAGCCGGCCGGTGCGGTCACGTGGAAGGTGTACGGGGCCTTGAGGTCGGGCTGTTCGAAATTGGCGAACACGCGGCGGGCGTCGGCGGGCTCGTACTGCGTGTACAGGTAGCACTGGCCGTCCGCCGGGTCAAAGAAGCGGTGCATGCCTTCGCCGGAGCGGCTGTACAGGGCGGTGCCGGTGACCGTCACCTGGTTTTCGGGCTGCAGGTTGTCCAGCCTGATCCTGGCGCCATCGGCCACGTCCTCCACGCGGAGTTCGCGGCCGTTGAGGAACACACTGTGGACCTCGCCGATGAAGTCCAGGAACGTCGATGCGCCCGGCCGGGCGGCTGTGAAGGTGATGATGCTGCAGGTGGGATAGCCCGCCACGTCCGGATCCGCCGCCTGCCGCACGTCCAGGGATACGTCGTAACCGGTGGTGCTGATCAGGGCTGAACGGTGGGCGGCTTCATCGCGCTGCAGATTCTCATGTGACACCCAGCTATCTAATCACGTGGTTATCCGGCGATCAGCAGGGCCGCCGCCAGCCCCAGCACGGCGATCAGGAACCACGACGCCAGTGCCGCCAGGAGCGCGCGACCGCCGGTGTGCAGGAGCGTCCGGATCCGGACGGCGGACCCCAGGCCGAAGAGCGCGGCGCCCAGCAGGATGTCCTGGAGCGCTGCACCGGCCTCCAGCCAGCCTGCGTCCAGCCAGCCGGTGGAGCGGAGGCCCACCATCGCCATGAAGCCCAGGACGAACAGCGGCACCACCGGCGGCAGTTTCGCGTTGTCGCGGCCCGCGGGGTTCTCCGGCCGGGGCGCGTACCGGTGGTGCGCACCGGCCAGTGCCGCCACCGGTGCCAGCAGCAGCACCCGGGTGAGCTTAACCACGACGGCGATGCCCAGCGCCGCCGTCCCAGCGGTTTGCGCCGTGGCCACCACCTGGCCGACGTCGTGCACTGAGGCGCCTGTCCAGGCGCCGAATACGGGCGCACTGAGCTGGAGGGGATGGACCAGCAGCGGCAGGACGCCGATGGCAAGGGTCCCGCAGAGTGTTACGAGCGCCACCGGCAGGACGGTGTCCACGTGCCGGATCCGGCGGACGGCGGCCATGGCGCCAATGGCGGAGGCACCGCAGATCGAGAAACCAGTGGCCACCAGCAGCGAGGTCACCGGCGGCAGCCGGAACAGCCGGGAGATCAGGTAGGTGCCGCCAAAGCTGGCCGCTACCACGCCGACGATCAGGACCAGTGCCAGCCAGCCCAGGCCCAGGACGTCCATGATGCTGACTTTCAGGCCCAGGAGTACGATGCCGCCGCGCATCAGGTGTTTCCCCGAAAAGTCCAGTCCGGGCCGTGCCCTGCCGGCTGTCCACACCCCGGCGGCGGGAAGGTTGGCGGCCAGGACGCCCAGGACCACTGCCAGTGTCATCGCGGGAAGCGCCGGGACCAGGCTATGAACCAGGAAGGCTGCCGCCAGGGCGGCGGCAGCTGTGGCCAGGCCGGGCAGCAGCCTTTCCGCCCGCCCTGGGCGGCCATTGCCGGGGTTTCTGAACGATCTGCGGACTGGCACTCACCTACTGTGCCGGAAAAGCGGCGCAATGCACGAACCAGGCATCCGGCGCCAACACGCCAGAATGGATGGCAGTAATGAATTCGAAACAAAAAGATGGTTGGCTATTGGACATGTCAGACCTATTCCAGGATTACTCCGTGGCCGCCGGCCGGTCCGGAGCCTACGACGAGATGTTCGCGCCCGGGCAACAGGCAAGGGACTCGTACGGGCAGGTGGCGGACGCCCTCCGCAAGCTCTCCCTCGCCGATGTGAGCGCCCGTGCCGACTCCATGGCGCGCACCTTCCTGGACCGCGGTGTGACCTTCGACTTTGCGGGGGAGGAGCGCCCCTTCCCGCTGGACATCGTTCCCAGGGTCATTCCGGCCGGGGAGTGGGACGTCCTGGAGCGGGGCGTCGCCCAGCGTGTGCGCGCGCTGGAAGCCTTCCTCAACGATGTCTACGACAAAATGACGGTGGTGGCCGACGGCGTGATCCCCCGGCAGCTGGTCACCACCAGCGCGCACTTCCACCGCCAGGTCCACGGGTTCGAACCGGCAGGCGGCGTCCGGGTCCACATTTCCGGCATCGACGTCGTCCGCGACGCCGCCGGGACCTTCCGCGTGCTCGAGGACAACGTCCGCGTTCCCTCCGGCGTGAGCTACGTCCTGGAGAACCGCCGGGCCATGGCCAAGGGCCTGCCGGAGGCTTTCGGGCAGCAGCTCATCCGCCCGGTCGAGGAATACCCCCGCCGCCTGCTCTCTGCCCTGCGCAAGACGGCGCCCTCCGGCGTCGACGATCCCACCGTCGTCGTCCTCACCCCCGGCGTGTTCAACAGCGCCTACTTCGAGCACACCCTGCTCGCAGGCCTCATGGGCGTGGAGCTGGTGGAGGGCCGCGACCTCATCTGCCGCGGAAACCGCGTCTACATGCGCACTACTGCCGGCGAGCAGCGCGTGGACGTCATCTACAAGCGCATCGACGACGATTTCCTGGACCCGCTGCAGTTCCGCTCGGACTCCATGCTGGGTTGCCCCGGCCTGGTCAACGCTGCCCGGGCAGGCGGCGTCACCATCGCCAACGCCGTGGGCAACGGCGTCGCGGACGACAAACTGGTCTACAGTTACGTCCCTGACCTCATCCGCTACTACCTCAGCGAGGAACCCATCATCGCCAACGTGGACACGTACCGCCTGGAGGAGAAGGAAGCCCGCGAATACACCCTGGACAACCTGGCCGAACTGGTGGTCAAGCCGGTTGACGGCTCCGGCGGCAAGGGCCTGGTCATCGGCCCGGACGCGTCAAAGGACGAACTCGATGCCCTCCGCCAGCGGGTCATCGCGGACCCCCGCGGCTGGATTGCCCAGCCGGTGCTGCAGCTCTCCACGGTCCCCACGCTGAGCGGGGACAAGTTCGGCCCCCGCCACGTGGACCTGCGGCCGTTCGCCGTGAACGACGGCGACAACGTCTGGGTGCTGCCGGGCGGGCTGACGCGCGTGGCGCTCAAGGAAGGCTCGCTGATCGTGAATTCCAGCCAGGGCGGCGGGTCCAAGGACACCTGGGTTCTGGCCGACTCGCCCCAGGTGCCGGTGGAAACCGTGCCCCGGCCGTCCATCTCCGTCCGTGAGCGCGTCTCGGTATGGCCGGTTGAGAGCAACTGGCGGGACCGCCAGTCGGAGCAGCAGCAGTGAGCCGGGCCGCAACCTGGCAGTTTCATTTTCCAGTTTCGGGCCCGCAGGAGGTAGCCGCGAATGCTTAGCCGTATTGCCGAGTCCCTATTCTGGATCGGCCGTTATGTGGAGCGTGCGGACGGCACCGCCCGTATCCTCGATGTCCACCTCGAGCGGCTCAACCACCTGCCCATGGACGAGCGCAAGAGCGTGGCCCAGGAACTCCTGGCAGTCATGGGCGCACGCCCGCAGAGCGAGGATTTCGGCCTGCCCGAGCTTCTCCATGCGCTGGCCTACGACAAGACCAGCGCCACCTCCATTGCTGGGTCCCTGGGGGCCGCGCGGGAGAACGCCCGTCGCGCCCGCGAAACCGTCTCCTCAGGGCTGTGGGAGAGCCTCAACACCACCTACTACGGGCTGAGCCAGCACCGCAAGGACGTGGTGGGCACCTACCGGTTCTGCAACTGGACGCTGGAACGGACCGCCATGGTCAGCGGCCTGGCGGATACCACCGTCAGCCATGACGAAAGCTGGCTCTTCCTGGTGCTGGGCCGGTCCCTGGAACGCGCGGACATGACCGCCCGGATGCTCTCCACCCGGGACGTGCTGTCCGCCGGGATGTCCTGGGTCAACATGCTCCGGTGCGCCGGGGCGTACGAGTCCTTCCTGCGTACCCGCCGTGCAGCCTTCGGCGACCAGCACGCCGCCGAGTTCCTGCTGCTGGACCGGCTCTTCCCGCGCTCCATCGTCTACGCCCTGCGGGACGCCGACGAGTGCCTGGCCAAGCTGGATCCTTCCGCCCAGCGCGTGGGGTTCATCAACGACGCCCGGCGGATCGTGGGCCAGGCCCGCACGTTCCTTGAGTTCCACCGGACGGATGACCTGATGTCCGAGCTCCCGGAGCACATGGAGCGTGTGCAGAAAGCCGTTGCGCAGGCGTCGGATGCCATTTCCCGTAAGTACTTCAATCAGGCGGATGAACTGGCCTGGGTGGGAGAAGTTTCATGACCCGGCTGAGCATCGTGCACAAGACGGCCTACAAGTACAACAAGCGGGTCACCCTGTCCTATAACGAGGCCCGCATGACCCCGCTCACCGATTCCCAGCAGGTGGTGCTGGAATCGGTGGTCAAGGTCTCGCCGTCGCAGGCCGCCGTCAGCACCTACCGCGACTACTGGGGTACGAGGGTCACGGCGTTCGACATGCAGATGCCGCACGAACACCTCGAAGTGGTCTCCAACATCACGGTGGAAGTTCACCGCGCCGAAAAGATCCCCGCCGAGGCGGACATTGCCGGCTGGGATGTCCTTGCTTCACCGGAAACGCTTAATACGTTCAGCGATTGGCTGCCGCAGTCCAGGCTGAGCGGTCCGGGGGACGAGGTCCTGGGCATTATTCCCGGCGTCGTGGCCGGGAAGAATCCGCACGAGGCCGCCATGGCTGTGTTTGAGTGGATGCGCGGCGAGATGACGTACATGTCCGGCTCGACGGCGGTGACCACCAACGCGGAAGAGGCGTGGGGCCAGCGCCAGGGTGTGTGCCAGGACCTGGCGCACCTGGCGATCGGTGCGCTGCGCAGCTGCGGCATCCCGGCACGCTATGTGTCCGGCTACCTGCACCCGCGGTCCAGTGCCGGCATCGGCGAGACAGTGGCAGGGCAGTCCCATGCCTGGCTGGAATTCTGGGACGGCGACTGGCGCAGCTGGGACCCCACGAACCACAAGCCCGCCGGTGACTTCCATGTGACAGTGGCCCGGGGGCGGGATTACCGTGACGTGCCGCCGCTGAAGGGCATCCTGTCCGGCGGTGGGGGCTCGGCGCTGAGCGTCAGCGTGGAGATCACGCAGCTCGCCTGACCAGCGGGCCTGCCCGGTGGGCTACCACTGGGCAGTGCTCGTGTGTGCGGTTGCCCAGTTCTTGAGAACCGGGACCCCGGGCCGGGAGCAGACATCGGCGATGAGACTGCCTCCACCCGACTAGCGATTTCGCCAGGGCGGTACACAGAGTTCGCGCTACGGCCCTGTGTGAAGGACGGACCCGCCCAGGCTTCTCTGGATGAGGTCGGGGTCCTCGCTGACGGCGGTCCAGTTCTTTCCGATATTGACGGCACGCTGCCCACCCGGCCTCCAAAGATCCAGCTGCGACTCCAAGTACACGTCGTCGGTGTAGATCGCAAGGTAGGTGAACTCACCGCAGCTTGCCGAGGAGGCAGCGAACTTGGAAGGGGGCGAATCGACAACCAGCTCCGGGCATGCCAGGCCTGCAGATTCCACAGCTTCCTTCAAGTCGCCTACCGACTCAAACGTTCCGCCATCTTCCGGAGGCGGCGTGAGTTCGGAAGCAGAGCATGATGCCAAGGAGAAGGCGAGAATGACTGCGGCAGTGCCCGTAGCGGTTCGGTTCATATCTGGTCCCCATTTCAGAAATCGTCCGCGTTGTCCCAGCCTAACCGGCCCAGGCACCCGCCGCGGCCAAGAATGGCCTTCCCCGCCGGATCGATCAACGGCGGACCTTATAGGGCAGGTGAATCACCCGGTTCCCCTGGATCGATAAGTCAGTGCCTGTCGTCTGCGTAGGGGCGATAGCATGGGCTGGTAGCACTGTACGATGCCCACGGCGGCGGCAAGGCGTAGCTCCAGGCTCCTCTGAGGTGGCGCAGGTATCGCGCCCAAAGCTGTCGAAGGATGTCCGATGACGATTCTCGATCCTGCCAGGTCCGACCAGTTCCGCACAGCGGCGCAGCACGCTTCATTCCACGTGCCCACAGCGCGCCGCGACGAGTTGGCCACCCACGTTCTGGACGGCATGCGTGGCCAACACTACGACAGTGCCGCAGCGGTCGCAGTCCTTGATGGTGACCAACTGCTCGGCCTGGTCACCATCGAGAAGCTGTTCGGCGCCCCGCCTGCCACTCCGATGAGCCTGCTGATGGACGCCAACCCTCCGGTTGTCGCGTCCTCAACCGTGCAGGAGCATGCGGCCTGGAAAGCCGTCCACCACAATGAGCCCACCCTCGCCGTCATTGACGGTGGCCGGTTCGCCGGTCTGATACCCGCCAACGCAATGCTTGAGGTGCTGCTGACTGAGCATGACGAGGACATGGTGCGTCTGGGCGGATTCCTGCGCTCTGCATCGCCCGCTCAGCTGACGACGGTGGAGCCGCTGCTGCGTCGCCTATGGCATCGACTTCCATGGCTGGGTGTTGGGCTCATCGGTGCGTTGCTCGCGGCCGGGGTGGTGGGCAACTTTGAGGCCGGTCTGGCTGAGCACGTCCTCATCGCATTCTTTGTCCCCGGCGTGGTCTATCTCGCCGACGCGATCGGAACGCAGACGGAAGCGCTCGTCATTCGAGGCCTTTCGCTTGGTGTAGGCGTGCAGCGAATCATAGGCCGCGAGATCGCCACCGGTGTGATTCTGGGCGTGCTCCTCGGAGGGGTGTCACTGCTCATTGTGGGATCAATCTGGCAGGACTGGGCCGTAGCCTTGGCCGTCGCTCTCTCACTGCTGGCTGCCGCTTCAATCGCTACCGTCATCGCCCTGGTTCTGCCCTGGGTAATCAGCAAGCTGGGCCAGGACCCGGCCTTCGGTTCCGGGCCCCTCGCCACGGTGGTACAGGACATCCTGACCGTGACGATCTACCTTACTGTTGCCTCCGCCCTCGTGGGCTAACTTCCCGCCGCCGCGTCCGGCACCAAAGTTCGCGACAGTACCCGGCAGAGCTCAGCCACCGGCAGGTGTGCACTCCGGCCGTGGCAGTGCGCGGGTTTTTACTCCTGGGCGGTCCTGATGGCGCCGCTGAGCTGGGTCCACCACGTCATGGGCTCAGTCACCCTGAAGCGGCGGCCGGTGACGGTGTCCGGGGTGATGCGCACGAACACATCCTTCTTGCCGGCCTGCCACGGGAAGAGGAAGAGCTGCGTGGTGTCCAGGACCTGTTCGGTTCCGGTGACGACGGCGGCCGTCCCCTTAACCACTACACTCCAGGCGAGCCCGGTGTCAGGATCCACCCCGTCGGCTTCCACGGCCACCGCTGCGTCTTCCGAGGCTCCGGACAGCTTGGTCCCTTCACTCGTGCGGAACACCAGGGTGCCCCCGTCCACGGTGTAATTGATGGGGAAAATGTCCGGCCGTCCCGCAACCAGGACGGCCAGCCTGCCGACGGACACGTTCCGGAGCATGGCCCAGCACTCGTGGTGTTCAAGATTCTGCACTTCAGATATCGGTTCGCCGCTCATGCCGCGAGCTTACCCTTACCAGGGGCTGGGTTTGTAGTCCTTGAGGAACACCCCGTACTGGTCCTCGCCGTTCTCGCCCATGACGATGGGATCGTACACACGGGCGGCGCCGTCCACGAGGTCCAGGGGCGCGTGGAAGCCTTCCTCCATGAGCCTGACCTTGGTAAAGTGCGGACGCTCGTCCGTGATCCAGCCCGTGTCCACCGCGGTCATCAGGATGCCGTCGCTGTCCAGCATCTCCTGGGCGCTGGTGCGCGTCATCATGTTGAGCGCGGCCTTGGCCATGTTGGTGTGCGGGTGGCCCGGGCCCTTGTAGGCGCGGGAAAACTGCCCTTCCATGGCGGAGACATTCACGATGTACTTCCGGCGGGCCGTGGAGCGTTTCATGGCGGCGCGCAGCCTGCTCACCAGCAGGAAGGGCGCCGTCACGTTGCAGAGCTGCACCTCAAGCATCTCCAGCGGATCCACCTCGTCCACCACCTGGGTCCAGCTGTTGATCGTGGCCAGGTCCGGAACCAGGCCGCCGGCATCAATGGCCGTTCCAGAGGCGATCCGCTCCAGGGAAGCGGAACCGGTGGACAGCGCCAGGGACGTGATCGCATCTCCGGCCAGGACCGGGTGTTCCGTGACGCTGCTGGCCAGCGCCAGGGGGTGCTTGTCATGCGCGTGGCCGAATGTCACCAGTTCAGGGCCGCCGTTGGCCTGCTCCAGCGCTGCCGGCAGGGGTTCGTCCTCGGCATCCACCAACGGCTTGTAGGCATTACCGGAACGGCGGACAGTCTGGGCCGCGTTGTTGATGATGATGTCCAGCGGGCCCGCCTCATTGAGGGAGTCCGTCAGGGCCATCACCTGGGCGGGGTCGCGAAGGTCGATGCCCACGATCCGGAGCCGGTGCAGCCAGTCTCCGCTGTCCTCCATCGCGGCGAACCGGCGGGCGGCGTCCTTGGGGAACCTCGTGGTGATGGTGGTGTGGGCACCGTCACGCAGCAGCCGGAGCGCGATGTACATCCCGATTTTCGCCCGCCCGCCGGTGAGCAGGGCGCGGCGGCCGGTAAGGTCGGTCCGGGCGTCCCGCTTGCTGTGGCTGAAGGTGGCGCACTCCGGGCACAGCTGGTGGTAAAAGGCATCCACCTGGGTGTAGTGCTGCTTGCAGATGTAGCACGGGCGCGACCGGATGAGGTGTCCTGCCACTTTGCCGGTGGCCGAGGTGGCCAGCTTGTTTCCCCGGGTCTCGTCGTCGATGCGGTCGGGAGCGGCAGTGGCGGTCTGGGCGAGGACTGCCCGGTCTGCCTCGGAAATCAGGTCACGCTTCGTGACCCGCCGGTGCCTCTTGACGGCCTTGAACATCTTCCCCGTGGCACGCCGCACCGAGATGTAGTCCGGGTGCTCCTCGTCATAGGCGTGGATGGTGTTCAGGACCTTAAGGCAGGCCTGGATTTCCTCAGGGGTCAGATCGGGGGAGCTCACTGTACCGATTTTACAGCCTGGGACACGGCCGGCCGCACCTGTGCAGGCGGGCCGGCCCTCCGGGTTAGGCGCTAGATCCTGGCGCCCGGTGCGGCGTCGGCAGCGGCCGCAGCGTGTGTCTCAGCCACCCTGTCCACGGATTCCTGCAGGTCGGGATGCTGGCCTGCGGCTGCCTTCACTGCGTTCGGGACAAGGTGGAGGTTACGGGCAGCAAGCTGCCGTTCGTCGTCGGTGGGTTCGGGTACGGTCTGCCCCTTGGAGAGGACCGTGATGCCGGACTCGGTGACCTTGAAGCCGCGGGCACGGTCCAGGTCCGCGTCCAGACCTATCGCCGCACCTGCCGGCACCTTGACGTTCTTGTCGATGATGGCCCGGTTCACAACGGCGCCCTCGCCGATCTGCACCTTGTCCATCAGGACGGAGTCGATAACCCGGCTGCTGGTGGCCACGTAGACGTCGTTGGACAGGACGGAGCCCTCCACGATGCCGCCGGAAATCACTACGCCGCTGGAGACGATCGAGTCCAGGGCGGTGCCCACCGTGTTGTTCTGGCCGCGCACGAACTTTGCGGGCGGGGAGATGCTCTGCCTCGTGTAAATGGGCCACTCGGAGTTGTAGAGATTGAAGACAGGAAGCGGGGAAATAAGGTCCATATGGGCGTCGTAGAACGAATCGATGGTGCCCACATCCCGCCAGTAGGTGCGGTCACGCTCGGTGGAGCCGGGGATGTCGTTGAGGGTGAAGTCGTACACATCGGCTTCGCCCTGGTTGACGAAGTAGGGGATGATGTCCCCGCCCATGTCGTGCTTGGTGTCCAGCCGCTCGGCGTCGACATGGAGGGCGGCCACCAAAGCGTCGGCGTCAAAGACGTAGTTGCCCATGGAGGCCAGGAACTGCGAGGGATCGGCGGCGAGGCCCGGAGTGCTTGAGGGCTTTTCCACGAACGCCGAAATCTTCTGCGGGTTTTCCTGGTCCACCTCGATCACGCCAAACTGGTCCGCCATGTGCAGGGGCTGCCGGACGGCGGCAACCGTTGCCTTGGCGCCGCTGTTGACGTGCTGTTCCACCATCTGGGCGAAGTCCATGCGGTAGACGTGGTCTGCGCCGACAACCACCACGATGTCAGGGTTGGCGTCGTGGATCAGGTTCAGGGACTGGTAGATGGCGTTGGCGCTGCCCAGGAACCAGCTCTTGCCCACGCGCTGCTGTGCGGGGACGGAGGCGACATAGTTCCCGAGCTGGGTGGACATGCGCCAGGCTTCTGAAATATGCCGATCGAGGCTATGGGATTTGTATTGGGTGAGGACCACGATTTGCAGGTAGCGCGAATTCACCAGGTTGGAAATCGCAAAATCGATCAGGCGGTAGCTCCCGGCGAAGGGTACAGCAGGTTTGGCCCGGTCTGCCGTCAATGGCATCAGTCTGTTACCCTCGCCACCCGCGAGGACAATGGCCAGGACTTTTTTGTTCAACGGCATGATGGTCGCTCCTGTACGCCTTCGTAACTCCCCAAGACAGTCCGGTAGGCCCGGACCCCTTCACACTAGAACAGTTAAGCGGGAAGGACTACCTTGGGTCTTGTGCGTATAGACATTGTGACCAAAGAGTTCCCGCCGGAGATCTACGGTGGCGCGGGAGTCCACGTGGCCGAATTGAGCAGGGTGCTTAGCAAGCACGTTGACCTGCAGGTTCGTGCTTTTGGGGCTCCCCGCGACACCGACTATCATGGCGCCACCGTGACGTCCTACCAGGTGCCGGAGGACCTTGGCGGAGCGAACGCCGCAGTCCAGACCCTCGGCGTGGACCTTCGGATTGTGCCGGACGTGGAAGGCGCGGACCTTGTCCATTCGCATACGTGGTACGCCAACATGGCAGGGCACCTGGCCTCCCTGCTGCACGGCATCCCGCACGTCCTGAGCGCCCACAGCCTGGAGCCCCTGCGGCCCTGGAAGGCGGAGCAGCTCGGCGGCGGGTACGCGCTTTCGTCCTGGGTGGAGAAAACGGCGTATGAGGCAGCGGCAGCCATCATCGCCGTTTCTGAGGGTATGCGCCAGGACATCCTGCGCAGCTACCCGGACGTTGATCCGGAAAAGGTCCGGGTGGTCCACAACGGCATCGACGTTGAGCTGTGGCAGCGTGACGAGAATGACGACGCCGTCCGCGCCCTGGGCATCGACCCCGCCAAGCCCAGCGTGGTTTTTGTGGGCAGGAACACACGCCAGAAGGGCGTGCCCTACCTGCTCCGCGCTGCAGCGAAGCTTCCCGCCGACGTCCAGCTGGTCCTCTGCCTAGGCGCCGCGGACACCCCCGAACTGGCTGCCGAAACGGCGCGGCTTATCGAGGAGCTGCAAAGCCAGCGGACCGGTGTGGTGCTCATTGAGCGGATGCTGCCCCGCCACGAGCTGATCCAGGTGCTCAGCCACGCCACCGCCTTCGCCTGCCCCTCCATCTACGAGCCGCTCGGCATCGTCAACCTGGAGGCCATGGCCTGCGGTGCGGCGGTGGTGGCCAGCGCAACCGGCGGCATCCCGGAGGTGGTGGAGCACGGCCAGACCGGACTCCTTGTTGACCTTGAGCAGGTCACCGACGGCACCGGAACGCCCCTCGACCCGGAAAAGTTCGTGACAGAATTCGCGGCAGCCCTCACCGAGGTGGTCTCCGACCCGGAGCGCGCCCGCGCCATGGGCCAGGCGGGCCGGCTTCGTGCCGAGAAGCACTTCTCCTGGGAGTCCATCACCGAAACCACCCTCGAGGTGTACCGCTCCGTGCTGCCGGCCCGGAGCTAGCGGCCCCTCCCAAATGACGACGACGGCGCCGCGTGCCACGCAAGGGGGGCGGCGGCGGCGGGGGTTATGGCGCCCGGGGGCGGTCAGCGGGGGGTCGGCGCGGCCGGCCGGGCGCGGCGGGCCGG
>NZ_JAJOMC010000035.1 GCF_021129155.1 Arthrobacter sp. AK04 | reverse complement strand
TCCGTCCCGCGGGCCAGCCGGGGCCAATGAAACCGAGTTCATAGACGGCACGCATACTGACACCGGGCACGTCCAGCATCCCACCGAGGTCATCGGCCGCACGAACAATCCCACAACGGTGATGCCATACGGACAGCCGGCAGCGCCCGCCTACCCGCCCCCGTCCCGGATGCAGCCTTCGGGCCTGGCGCCCGGAGGTGCCGGGCGCACCCTTTCGCCGCCGGATGAGGACCAGGCATGGGCTCCCCCTCCTCCGGTGCTGGGCAAGCGTGCCCAGCGCAAGGCGGACAAGGAGGACGAAAGGGCACGCGCCCGGGCTGCGGCCACCCCAGCACGCACGCTGAGGGAGGGAAACCCCCGGCGCCGCGGCGTCCTGTGGGTGGTAATCCTGGTGGTTGCCGCCCTCCTGGCGACGGGTGCCGGCTGGTTTTTCGGTATGGGCCCCGGCGCAGCCGCCTCAATCCCTTCAGTCGCCAACAAGACCGTGGCGCAGGCGCAGCAGTTGCTCGGCGACGCCGGCTTCCGGTCGGTGACAAGGGACGTCTTCGACGATGACGTGCCTTCGGGCCTGGTGGTGGGCAGCGAACCGGCCGAGGGCGCCGAAATCCGCAAATTCCAGCCCGTGTCCCTTTTTGTCTCCAAGGGGCCTCAGCTTTTTCCCCTGCCTAAGCTGGCCGGCGGCACCCTTGAGGAGGCCAAGAACGGCCTTAACGCGGCTGAAATGGCGCTGGGCCCTGTGACGGAACAGTTCAATGAGCAGGCTCCCGCCGGCACAGTCCTGTCACAGGATCCCGCGGCAGGTACGGATGTCCGGCGCGGTACGCCCGTCAGTCTCGTCGTGTCCAAGGGGCCCGAGCCTATACCGGTGCCGGTGGTGGTGGGCCAGGAGCAGGACGAAGCCGTTGATGCCGTCACGGCAGCCGGGCTCCAGGCGGACGTGGCCGGCGAGCAGGTCTTCAGCCGGGACACTCCCAAAGGCGCTGTGGTCAGCCAGGCACCGGCGGGCGGAACGCTCACCCGCGGCGGCACCGTGACCCTGACCATCTCCAAGGGTCCCCGAATGGTGGAGGTTCCCAGCTACATCGGCAAGCAGGCCAAAGAAGCCGAACAGGCATTGCGCCAGCTCGGCTTCGACGTGAAAGTGAACAATATCCTCGGCGGCTTCTTCGGCACGGTCCGGGACCAGGATCCCGTAAGCACGGAGGTCCCCGAGGGCTCAGTGATCACCCTGACGGTGGTGTAGGCGGAGGAACCGCCCACACCACCGGATAGTGTCAGTGCTTGGCCAGGGCTCCAGCTACCAGGAAGGCCATTTCGAGGGACTGCATGTGGTTCAGCCGCGGATCGCAGACGGACTCGTAACGGTCCAGGAACGCGTCCTGGTCCACGGGGTCGGCGCCGCCAAGGCACTCCGCGACGTCGTCGCCGGTCATTTCCACGTGCAGTCCGCCGGGAACGGTCCCCAGCGCGTGGTGCACTTCGAAGAAGCCGCGCACTTCGTCAATGACGTCGTCGAAATTGCGTGTCTTGTAGCCGTTGGGGGACGTCACGGTGTTTCCGTGCATGGGGTCGGTGACCCACAGAACCTGCGCGCCGGACGCGGTGACTTTTTCGACGACGGCGGGCAGCTTCTCGCGGATGTTGCCAGCCCCCATGCGGGTAATGAATGTCAGGCGGCCGGGCTCGCGCTCCGGATCCAGCTTGTCGATCAGCCGGAGGGCGTCATCCCCGGTGGTGGACGGGCCCAGCTTCACGCCGATGGGGTTCCGCACCCGCGAGAGGAAGTCAACGTGTGCGTGGTCCAGTTCGCGGGTCCGCTCGCCGATCCAGAGGAAGTGGGCGGAGGTGTCGTACGGGAATCCGGTGCGTGAATCGATCCGGGTCAGCGCCCGCTCGTAGTCCAGCAGCAGGGCTTCGTGGCTGGCAAAGAATTCGACCCGCTTCAGGGCTTCGAAGTCGGCGCCGCAGGAGGCCATGAACTTGATGGCACGGTCGATGTCGCGGGCCAGGGACTCGTAGCGTGCGTGTGCCGGGTTTTCGGTGAAGCCCTTGTTCCACTGGTGCACCGAACGCAGGTCCGCGAACCCGCCCTGCGTGAAGGCGCGGATCAGGTTCAGCGTGGAAGCGGACGTGTGGTACGCGCGGAGCATCCGGGAGGCGTCATGGCCCCGGGACTCAGGAGTGAACTCGTAACCGTTCACGATGTCGCCCCGGTAGGCAGGAAGGGTCACGCCGTCGCGGGTCTCGTCATTGGATGAGCGGGGCTTGGCGAACTGTCCGGCCATGCGGCCCATCTTGATGACGGGCATCGCGGCACCATAGGTGAGCACCACGGCCATCTGGAGGATCGTCTTGACCCGGGCGCTGATCTTGTCTGCCGTGGCGGCCTCGAAGGTCTCGGCGCAGTCACCGCCCTGCAGCAGGAAGGCCTTGCCCTGGGCGGCGGCGGCCAGCCGCTCGCGGAGGACGTCCACCTCTCCGGCAAAAACCAGCGGGGGAAGGACGGAGAGTTCCTTCACCGAGGCGTCGAACACGTCCCGGTCCTGCCAGCTGGGCTGCTGGGAGATGGGCAGGTCCCGCCAGTTATCAAGTCCGGGATAGTCGGCTGCTCCGCTCTGGGCGGTGCTGGACAGCGAAAAGGCGGGTTTTGCAGATAGCTCAGTCACCATCTAAGACTAGCGGTCGTGCAGGGCCCCGGGACACCGCACTGTCACGCACACCGCCCGCAACGTCACAACCCGCTCACCCGGCGGCGGCAGCCCCGCCGTCGTCCGCTTTGCGCATGTCCTGCGGGGTGCCCTGGCTGGCGCCGGGCGAGGGATCTCCACTGCCGGCATCAGCCGCCGGAGAGGCCAGGGGCTCTGTGGCGGCTGCCGGTTCCACGGCCTTGCCCGCCAGCCGCAGCTTTACCACTGCGGCGTACTCGTCCACGTATTCTTGCCCGGAGAGCCGCATCAGTTCGAACATGATCTGGTCGGTGACTTTCCGCTGGATGTCGCGGTCCTCGGCCTGGTCCCGGTAGCGGCTGAAGTCGAGGGGCTCGCCGAAGATCATGCCGATCCTGCGGATGTTCGGCAGCCGCTTGCCGATGGGCTGTACCTTGTCCGTTCCGATCATTGCCACAGGTATCACCGGAACCCCGGCCTGCAGCGCGAGCCTGGCCACGCCAACCTTGCCCCTGTAGAGCCTGGAGTCCGGGCTCCGCGTCCCCTCCGGGTAGATGCCCAGCAGTCCGCCATGCAAGAGGACCTCCATGCCGGCAGTCAGCGAGGCTGCCGAGGCAGCTCCCCCGGACCGGTCCATGGGCAGCTGGTTGGTCAGGCGGAAGAACAGGGCAGTCAGCCTGCCCTTGATGCCGGTGCCGGTGAAGTACTCCGATTTGGCCAGGAAAACCACCGGCCGGCGGACCATCAACGGCATGAAGATCGAATCGGAAAAGGAGAGGTGGTTGGACGCAATAATCGCCGGGCCGTCAGCCGGAATGTTGTCCAGTCCCTTCACCCAGGGGCGGAAAAGGAGCTTCAACACAGGACCGAGGAAGATCCGCTTCATGACCCAATAGAACACGTGAGAAACCTCTCCGGAAGGCGGCCTGCAGGCCCCGCGTCGGGCCTGTCCGGCAGTTCAATGCAACCCTACTCTAGTGAGAATTGTCCGGAACAGTGACACGATGGAGGCATGAGCGAAAGCAGCACCCCGTCCCCTCCTGCCGCTTTCAGCTACCCCGGACACGGGCCCAATGCGCGGATTGGCATAGCCATCTGCCATGGCTTCACGGGAAGCCCCCTCAGTGTCCTGCCGTGGGCCGAGCACCTTGCCTCGCAGGGTCACGCCGTGACGGTCCCCCTGCTGCCGGGCCATGGGACCGACTGGCGCCAGCTGGCAAGGACGCAGTGGAGCGACTGGTACCGCAGCTTCGAGGCCGCCTACCTGGAGCTCGGGCGGACAACCGAAACATGCTTCGTGGCCGGGCTTTCCATGGGTGGGGCCATTGCGCTGCTGACCGCCTCCCGGCACAAGGTTGCCGGGGTGTCCGTGGTCAACCCGGGCCTTAGCTTCTACGACCGCCGGGTCCGGGTGATCGGAGTGCTGAAGTACTTCCAGCGGACAACCCTCCCTATAGAAGAGAAACAGGCGACGGCGGCTGTCACCAATGACGGGGACTACTCCCGCACTCCCCTGGCTGCCGTGCACGAGCTGAAGAAGCTCTTTGGCGCCGCCGCCCGCGGCCTGCCCAAGGTCACGGCACCTGTCCAGGTCTTCAAGTCCCGCACCGACGCGGTGGTTCCGCCGACTTCCCTGGCTCTGCTCCGCAAAGGCCTCGGCGCGCACCTCACTGAGGTGGTGGACCTCCACAGCAGCGGACATGTGGCTACGCTGGATGTGGACGCCCCGGAGATCTTTGCGAAATCCAGTGCTTTCTTCCACGCCCTCGCCCGCCAGAACACCGCATTGGAGACTCCATGACCTCCAGCCTCGACCACAGTCCCTTCAGCAGCAGCTGCACCGGCGGGGGGCCCCGCATCGGCGTGGTCCTCTCCCATGGGTTCACCGGCAGCCCGCACGGGCTGCGCGCCTGGGCCCAGGCCCTGGCCGCCGCCGGCTTCGCCGTGCGCATGCCCCTGCTGCCCGGACACGGCACCAGCTGGCAGGAACTGGCCCGCACGCGGTGGCAGCAGTGGCACGGTGCCCTGGATGACGCCTACCTGGAGCTGGACGCGGACTGCGACTACGTCTTTTCGGCAGGACTGAGCATGGGCGGCGCGCTGGCCCTGCGGATCGCTGCCACCCGGCCAGTGGCTGGGGTGGTCCTGGTCAACCCGGGGCTGGTCATTGACGATCCGCGCGCTCCGCTCGCCGGCATCCTGAAGCTGGTCATGAAAAGTACCCCGGCCATCGGAAACGACATCCTCAAAGAGGGCATGGACGAAGGCGCCTATGCCCGGACCCCGGTAGCTGCCGCGCATGAGCTCAACAAGCTGTTCAAGGACACCATCAGGATCCTGCCCCGGGTCACCGCCCCCGTCCGGGTCTACCGGTCCGCCATTGACCACGTGGTCTCGGACTCCAGCATCCACGCGCTCCGCCGCGGACTGACGCACGCGCCCCTGGACCTGGTCCGCCTCGAGAACAGCTACCACGTGGCAACCCTGGACAACGACGCCGAGCAGATCTTCCAGGGCTCCGTGGAGTTCATCCGGGAGGTGGTTTCCGGCGGAAATCCGGAACGGCCAGCGGCAAGTGCAGCATCGGACCTGGAGGCCACGCACTATGGACAGGCCTAATTCCGGATCCCAGGACCAGGGCGCCAACCAGGACGACGCCGTTTGGCTGGACCTGGTGGCCCGCCTTGAATCCGGTTCCCCCGACGCAGGCACCGGCAGCACCACAGGCACTGGCACCGCCATCGATCCCGCCACGGATGCGGCACCGCGCCAGGATACGGCTGCGCCGGGTGCAAGGCCGTCCGCGTTCAGCGACTTCGATCCGCTCGGCCTTGCGGGTACTGCTCCCGCCGAGTTGTCCGCGGCAGAGCGGCAGGCCCCCGCGCAGGCCCCGGACCCCGGCACTGAAGCAGGCTTCCCGTCCGGACCCCGTGATTACGGTGTAGACCCGGATGACGGTGAATTCGTCCCGGAGGAACCGCCCAGCCTGGCCGGAACGGATCCGTTGACCGTGCTTGCCTGGCTGGCCGCCGTGGGCGGACCGGTAGCGCTCCTGTTGTCCGTGATGTTCTGGCGCTCCGCCCCGCTCCTGGCCATCGTGGGAATCGTTGCGGCGTTCGTCCTGGGAACCGTGTACCTCATCATGAAGCTGCCGCAGGAAAAAGACGAGAACGACGACGGCGCACGCGTCTAGCGCGGCCGGCCCTCCCCGGCTGCGCGGCCAGGCAACAGAGCGCTGCCAGGCAACAGAGGAGGAGTGCGCGGGATGACGTCAGCGGCGCGCCCGGCTGCTGACGCGGGACAGGTCTGCGGCGCCGATGAGTCCCGCGTTCGGCCCGAGGGCAGCGAGTTGGATGCCGGCGGCGGGCCGGAAACCCCGCCCCGTCAGGTTGCGGGCGAATGCCTTCCGTGCGGGCTCCACCAGCAGGTCCCCTGCTGAGCACAGTCCGCCGCCGATGACGAAAAGCCCGGGGTCCAGCGCCGCCGCCAGGTTGGCCAGCCCGAGCCCGAGCCACTCCCCCACTTCCTCGATCAGCTCCCGGCACGCCGGGTCGCCGGCAAGTGCGAGCTCCGTGACAATTGCACCCGTGATGAGCTCGGTCCGCCCGCCCACAGCCGCGAGCAGGTCCTGGGCCACCGGGGAGTTTGCCTGGGCCAGGATCCGCGCTTCGCGCCCCAGCGCATTCCCGGATGCATACTGTTCCCAGCAGCCGCGGTTTCCGCATTCACACCGGTGCCCGCCGGGCATGATGATCTGGTGGCCAAACTCGCCGGCCACGCCGAACCGTCCGCGTTCCACCCTGCCGTCCATCACCATGGCACCGCCGATGCCGGTACCCAGGGTGATGCAGACCAGGCGGTCTTCCCCCTGGCCGGCTCCAAAGCGCCATTCCGCCCAGGCCGCGGCATCGGCATCGTTGGTCAGGAGTACCGGCCGGCGGAGGAGCTGCTGCAGGTTTGCCCGCAGCGGCTCATTGCGCCAGGCCAGGTGGGGGCTGAAAAGCACCGTCCCGCCGTCGAGGTCCATCCACCCGGCGGCGCCGATGCCCACGGACCAGATCCGGTGCCCCCTGCCAAGCTCCTCCACCAGCTCCACGATGACCTGCTCCACTGCCCGGGGGTCGCTGCCGGGGGTCGCGCGCCGCGCTTCGCTGAGGATGCGGCCGTCGGCATCCACCACTCCCGCGGCTACCTTGGTGCCGCCGATGTCGATGCCAATGGCGAGGCCTTTGCGGCCGAGGCGCAGGTGCTCACGGAAGCCCCCGCCGTCGTGCCGTGTCCGCGCCCGGCGCGAGGTGGGCCGCGCCCTCCAGGGGGCAGGTCTGCTCAGGGGCCCGGGTTGGTTGCCGGGGGGCGGTGCGTACATAATTCCCCATTCTAGGTGGGCATACTGCACGGCACCGTGTGGACAGGCGAAGTTGCCGCCCACATGTCGGAGCGCACCGTTGACGGCAAAGTTACCGGCCAGTAACTTTAGATACTGCATGGTCCGGCACGGGCGTACTAGTCTTTAGGCATGCCCCTGTGCGGGACCTCGGATATCAAAGGAGCTATAGTGCGCGAATTCAGTGTTCCGCCTCTTGTTGTTGTCCCACCGGAGACCAACATCACCGACCTTGTGCTGCGGCAGGCAGCAAAGGCCAGCAACCCGGCACTCTTTTCGCGGCTCGATGCCTCCGGATCCTGGCAGGACATTTCCGCCACCGATTTCCTGGCTGACGTCAGGGCGTTGGCAAAGGGACTGATGGCCAGCGGCGTGGGAGCCGGCGACCGCGTGGGCATCATGTCCCGCACCCGCTATGAATGGTCCCTGGTGGACTTTGCCATCTGGTTCGCCGGAGCCGTCTCCGTTCCCATCTACGAAACGTCCTCACCCTCCCAGGTTGCGTGGAACCTCGGTGACTCCGGCGCTGTGGCGGCCTTCGGCGAGGCAGCCCACCATGAGGACATCATCCGCCAGGCGGTTACGGCGGAAGCACTGACCTCGCTCCAGCATGTCTGGCAGCTGGAAGGCAACGGTCTCGATGCCCTCCGCGAAGCCGGCCGGGGCGTCAGCGACGACGACCTTGAGGCCCGCAGGAAAACCGCCGGGCTGCGCGACACCGCCACCATCATCTACACCTCCGGCACCACAGGCAGGCCCAAGGGGTGCGAACTCACGCACGGAAACTTCGTTGAGCTCTCGGACAACGCGCTGGCCATTATTGGCGAGATCGTCCATGAAAACGCGAAGACCATCATGTTCCTCCCCCTGGCGCACGTCTTCGCCCGCTTTATCTCAGTCCTCGCCATGGCCGCCGGCACCACCGTGGCCCACACCCCCGACATCAAGAACCTCCTGGCTGACCTGCAGAGCTACGAGCCAACGTTCATCCTCGCGGTGCCGCGCGTCTTCGAAAAGGTCTACAACTCCGCCTTGACCAAGGCCGAGGACGGCGGGAAGGGAGCGATCTTCCACAAGGCGGCCGAGACCGCCATTGCCTACTCCAAAGCACGGCAGGACGGCCGCATCGGCCTGGGCCTCAAGCTTCGCCACGCATTGTTCGACAAACTCGTCTACGGGAAGCTGCGGGCGGCCATGGGCGGGCACGTGGCCCACGCAGTCTCCGGCGGAGGTCCCCTGGGCGAACGCCTGGGCCACTTCTTCCAGGGCATCGGACTGCAGGTGCTCGAAGGATACGGCCTGACCGAAACCACCGCCCCCATATCCGTGAACACCCCGTCACTGATCAAGATCGGCTCCGTTGGGAAGCCCCTCCCCGGCAACTCGGTCAGGATCGCCGAGGACGGGGAGATCCTTGCCAAGGGCGTCTGTGTGATGCGGGGCTACTACCAGCGGCCCGACCTCACCGGCGAGACGTTCGACGACGGGTGGCTGCGTACCGGCGACATCGGCCGCCTCGATGAGGACGGCTTCGTCTGGATCACCGGGCGCAAGAAGGAAATCATCGTCACCGCCGGCGGCAAGAACGTCATTCCGGCCCTCCTGGAAGACCAGATCCGCGCGGATGCGCTTGTTTCGCAGGTGCTGGTGGTGGGAGACAACCGGCCGTTCATCGGCGCCCTGGTCACCCTGGACCAGGAAGCCCTGCCCGGCTGGCTGCAGCGCCACAACCTCCCCGCGGACACCTCCATTGCGGACGCCGCAAACAACCCGGTGGTCAAGGCGGCAGTCCAGGACCTGATCACAGCGGCCAACACATCAGTCTCACAGGCCGAGGCCATCAAGTCGTTCCGCATCGTCCCCGCAGACTTCACAGAGGCATCCGGGCACCTGACGCCGTCAATGAAGGTCAAGCGTGCCCAGGTGATGAAAGACTTTGAAACGGTCATCGAGGAGATGTACGCCGCACCGCGTTCCTGATCGCCCGCGGACGAGGCGGTCCCCGATCCTCTGCGTGCTATTCCCCGCGCCCCGCTAAGGCCGCTTCGCGGCGAGCAGGGGCGCGGGGCCCCTTTTACGCACGCTGCCGGACCAGGTCCCGACCCAGCGCCCGCCGTCCTGGCAGGGGGTGGCTCCGGCTTTAACACAAGGGAGGGCCCGCCTTAGGGAGGGCCCTCACGTTGTCTTGGTTGCCTGCTCCGGCTACTGCTCAACCACCAGCAGGAGGTCTCCGCCCTCCACCTGTTCCACGGCGGAGATAGCGAGCCGGGAAACCTTGCCGGCCACCGGCGTCGTGATGGACGCCTCCATCTTCATCGCCTCGATGGTGGCCACGGTGTCGCCTGCCTTGACGTCGTCGCCCTGCTTGACGGTCAGGGTGACGGCACCGGCGAAGGGCGCCGCAACATGGCCGGGCTGGGCCGTGTCCGCCTTCTCGGCAGCCTTGACGTTGCTCACCACGGACCGGTCGCGGACAACAACGGGCCGGGACTGGCCGTTGAGCGTACACATGACGGTGCGCATGCCCTTCTCGTCCGGCTCCGACACCGCTTCCAGGGAAGCGATCAGGCGCACGCCCTTTTCCAGCTGGATCTCATGTTCCGCGCCGCGCTGCAGGCCGTAGAGGTAGTCGCGCGTATCCAGGACGGACAGGTTGCCGTAGGTCTCCACGCTCTTGAGGTAGTCCTTGGTGGGGCCATCGAAGAGCAGCCGGTTGAGCGTGTGCTGCCGGGTCTTGGAGTCGGATTTCAGGGCAGCACTGTCTTCGGCACTCAGTTCAACGTCCCGGACCTTCACGCTGCGGCCCTGCAGGGCCTTGGTGCGGAACGGTTCCGGCCACCCGCCCGGAGGGTCGCCAAGCTCGCCGGACAGGAACCCGATGACCGAATCAGGGATGTCGTAGTTCTGCGGGTTCTCGTTGAAGTCTGCGGGGTCCGCGTTCAGGCCCACCAGGTGCAGGGCAAGGTCGCCAACAACCTTCGACGACGGCGTGACCTTGACCAGGCGGCCAAGGATGCGGTCGGCGGCGGTGTACATGTCCTCGATCGCCTCAAACCGTTCGCCCAGGCCCAGCGCCATGGCCTGCTGGCGGAGGTTGGACAGCTGTCCGCCCGGAATTTCGTGCTGGTACACCCGGCCGGTGGGGCCCGGCAGGCCGGATTCGAAGGGCGCGTAGACCCGGCGGACCGCTTCCCAGTACGGCTCGAGGGAGCTCACGGCGGCCAAACTCAGCAGGGTGTCGCGCGGGGTGTGGGCCAGTGCTGCCACCAGGGCCGAGGCCGACGGCTGGCTGGTGGTTCCGGCCAGCGATGCGGAGGCCACGTCCACGGCGTCAACGCCGGCGTCCACGGCAGCCAGGAGCGTGGCCAGCTGGCCGCCCGCAGTGTCGTGGGTGTGCAGGTGCACCGGCAGGTCGAAGCGATCCCGGAGGGCCGCAACGAGCTTCGCGGCAGCGGCGGGACGGAGCAGGCCCGCCATGTCCTTGATCGCCAGGATGTGGGCTCCGGCGTCCACGATCTTTTGGGCCAGCTCCAGGTAGTAGTCCAGCGTATAGAGCGTTTCTTCCGGGTCCAGCATGTCCGCCGTGTAGCACAGTGCCACTTCGGCCACGGCGGTGCCGGTTGCCCGGACCGCCCGGATGGCGGGTGCCATCTGGCTGACGTCGTTCAGGGCGTCGAAAATCCGGAAGATATCGATACCGGTGGCTGCCGCCTCATTGACGAACGCCTCGGTGACTTCCTCGGGGTAGGGCGTGTAGCCCACGGTGTTGCGGCCGCGCAGGAGCATCTGCAGGCACACGTTCGGGAGCGCCTGGCGAAGGGCGGCGAGGCGGTCCCATGGGTCTTCGCCCAGGAACCTGAGGGCCACGTCATAGGTGGCGCCGCCCCAGGCCTCGACGGACAGCAGTTCCGGCAGGAGCGCAGTGACTGCGGGGCCGGCTGCCACCAGGTCCCTGGTGCGGACCCGGGTGGCCAGCAGCGACTGGTGTGCATCGCGGAAGGTGGTGTCCGTGACGGCGACGGCGTTCTGTTCCCGAAGCGCCTTGGCAAAGCCCTCGGGGCCCAGCTCAAGCAGCTTCTGGCGTGAGCCGGGGGCCGCCTGCTTGTCCTTGACGGACGGCAGCTTGCTGGCCGGGTTCGAGTGGACCGTGAGTTCGCCGTTGGGCTTGTTCACGGTGACTTCAGCCAGCCAGGTGAGGAGCTTTGTGCCGCGGTCGGCAGAGACACGCGCCTTGAGCAGCTGCGGGCGCTCGTCGATGAAGGAGGTGGCGACGTCGCCCGCAATGAAATCGGGGTCGTCAAGCACTGCCTGCAGGAACGAAATGTTGGTCGAGACGCCGCGGATGCGGAACTCTGCCAGTGCACGGCGGGCCCGGGCGACGGCGGACGGGTAGTCCCTGCCGCGGCAGGTCAGTTTCACCAGCATGGAATCGAAGTGCGGGCTGATTTCGGCACCCGAGTACACCGTGCCGCCGTCGAGCCTTACACCTGCGCCGCCGGCGGACCGGTAACCGGTGATTTTTCCAACGTCGGGACGGAAGCCGTTCGCTGGGTCCTCCGTGGTGATGCGGCTCTGCAGCGCAGCGCCCTTGAGGTGCACCGTTTCCTGCGAGAGGCCCAGGTCCGCCAGCGTCTCGCCGGAGGCGATGCGCATTTGAGCCTGGACCAGGTCGACGTCGGTGACTTCCTCCGTGACGGTGTGCTCCACCTGGATGCGGGGGTTCATTTCGATGAAGACGTGCTGGCCGGCGCGCTCACCGACAGTATCAACGAGGAACTCCACGGTGCCGGCGTTGACGTAGTTCAATGCCTTGGCGAACTTGACGGCGTCCCGGTAGAGCGCCTGGCGGATGCCTTCGTCCAGGTTGGGGGCGGGCGCGATTTCGATGACCTTCTGGTGGCGGCGCTGGATGGAGCAGTCGCGTTCAAAGAGGTGCATGACGTTGCCCTCGGCGTCGGCCAGGATCTGCACCTCGATGTGGCGCGGGCGGAGGACTGCCTGCTCCAGGAACATGGTGGGGTCCCCGAACGCGGCATCAGCTTCACGCATGGCGGACTGCAGGGCTTCCGGCAGGGCTTCGCGGGTATCCACCCGGCGCATGCCGCGGCCACCGCCGCCGGCGACGGCCTTGGCGAAGATGGGGAAGCCGATGTCGTCGGCAGCGGCGATAAGTTCGTCCAGGTCCTTGGACGGCGCACTGGATTTCAGGACCGGCACGCCGGCGTCACGTGCAGCCTTCAGGGCGGCAACCTTGTTGCCCGCCAGTTCCAGGACCTCTGCGGGCGGCCCCACAAACGTGATGCCGGCAGCCTTGGCTGCGCGGGCAAGGTCCGGGTTCTCGGAAAGGAAGCCGTAGCCCGGGTAGATGGCGTCCGCGCCGGATTCCTTGGCTACCCGCACCACTTCATCCACATCCAGGTACGCCCGGACGGGGTGGCCCTCTTCGCCAATCAGGTAGGCCTCGTCCGCTTTCTGGCGGTGGATCGAGTTCCTGTCCTCATGGGGGAATACGGCAACGGTCTTGGCGCCCAGCTCGTAGCCGGCGCGGAAGGCCCTGATCGCGATTTCGCCGCGGTTGGCCACCAGAACTTTGGAAAACATACTTCTCCTGCATCATTGCGGGTGGATCGGTGAGTGGTCACAGTGTCTAGGACCTACAAGGACAAACACAAATCTTTGTGGCCACCGTCACAGATTTCGCCGTCATGTCCCGAACCCTTTTCCCAACGCGGGCAGAAACCGCGCCCGCAGCACAGTCGGTGCCATGCCGACGCCCAATAAAGCAGGATTCGCCGACGCATCCACATATGATGAGTAGGGCGGCAGGACCGTCCGGCTTCGGCACTGCCGGAGCAAACATTACCCCCAACACGGCATCCGGCGTTAGGTTTTGGTCTCTCAAGTGCAAGTAGTCAGCATCAGCAGCCTCAAGGGTGGAGTCGGCAAGACTTCCGTCACCACAGGATTGGCGTCTGCGGCGCTGGCCGCAGGCATCAGCACGCTGGTGGTGGACCTTGATCCCCATGCAGATGCCACCACCGCCCTGGGCGTTCAGCCCGGCGACCAGCTGGACATCGGCCGGATGCTCAAGAGTCCCCGGCGGGCCAATCTGGCCGACAACGTGGTGCGCAGCAGTTGGACGGCGCGCGCGGGATCCAACGGTTCCGGCCCTGCAGTCCTGGACGTCGCCGTCGGATCCGCCTACACGGGCATCTACGACCGTCCGGACCTCCGCCGCCGCGACCTCCGCCGGCTCGCGGCGGTGCTGGCCACCGGCGGCGACTACCAGCTTGTGCTGGTGGACTGCCCGCCGTCCCTCAACGGGCTAACCCGGATGGCGTGGTCTGCCAGCGACAAGGTGGCGCTGGTTGCCGAGCCCGGACTGTTCTCGGTTGCCGGCACCGAGCGGACCATGCGGGCCATCCAGCTTTTCCGGCAGGAATTCGCCCCCAACCTCTCGCCTGCAGGCATCGTGGCAAACCGGGTGCGGTCCGGATCCTCCGAACACACCTACCGGCTCGCGGAAATGGAGTCCATGTTCGGCGACCTCCTCCTGAGCCCCCGTATCCCCGAGCAGGCCAACTGGCAGCAGATCCAGGGCGCCGCCCACCCCGTGCACCACTGGCCCGGAGAATCCGCAAAATCCGCCGCGGCACTCTTCGATGACCTGCTGGCCAACCTGATGGCAGCGGGAAGCGGCCTGCGCAGCCGCGCCAGGTAAGGCACACAGCCCCAAAACCGGCTTTAACGGATAAGGGCCGCCCTCCATGTGGAGGGCGGCCCTTATCCGTTAAAAGCCTCAGCTGATTTTGCGGGCAGCCCGGCGCTTGCTCAGTTCGTCGTCCGGAAAGGACTGTTCAGCCGCGTGCTCACTGGGAAGCGATGCGAGGCTTCCCTCCACCTCACGCCAGACACGGCCCACGGCGATACCAAAGACGCCCTGTCCGCCCTGGACAAGATCGATGACTTCGTCGGCGGAGGTGCACTCATAGACGCTCGCGCCGTCGCTCATGAGCGTGATCTGGGCAAGGTCCTCGACGCCGCGTTCCCGCAGGTGCTCCACGGCGGTGCGGATCTGCTGCAGCGACACTCCCGTGTCCAGGAGTCGCTTGACCACCTTGAGCACAAGGATGTCGCGGAAGCCGTAGAGGCGCTGGGATCCGGATCCGGCGGCGCCGCGGACCGCGGGCTCAACCAGGCCGGTACGGGCCCAGTAATCGAGCTGGCGGTAGGTGATCCCGGCAGCCTTGCATGCTGTGGGGCCACGGTAGCCGGCGTCCTCGTCCAATACGGGAAGGTCCTCGGTAAACAGGAGGCCCTGGGCACCGCTCGCGGGCACAGCAACACCAGCCGTGGGCTGCTTCAGCCCGCCTGCTTCGCCTTTGGGACTCACCTGGATCCTCCTTGTCATGCGCTCCCGGGTAACTACTGCAGCAGCGGGTGCATGAAGACCATGCATGTAATTTTCGCGGGGCGCACTTTCCAGTGTGACTTGCGAGGCTGCCGTAAGCAATGGGAACTTGATACTTCGACGTTAGGCCCGGCGGCCTGCAAGGTCAAAGACCCTGAGGGGTTTGATGAGGCGTGTCGAAAGATTCACCCTCAACTTTAACCTTAACGTGACCTTAGCCGTCGAAATCCTCGGGTTCCACGTCGTCCAGGAACTCACGGAACCGGCGCAGTTCGCGCTCTTCGTCAACCGTGGGACCCGGTTCGGTGTCCTCGCCCTCGTCGTGCTCGGTGATGCGTACCCCGGCCTCATCCATGACTGAGTCTGCGCACCAGATCCGGCACTTGGCGCGCAGTGCCACTGCAAGTGCATCCGAGGCCCGCGAACTCACCGTGGTGCCGTTCTCGAACTGCAGCTGGCCGTAAAAGATGTTGTCTTCCACCGCCACGATATTGACGCTGACCACCGAATGCCCCAGCGCTTCCACCACGTCGACCAGGAGGTCGTGGGTCATGGGACGGGGCGGCACCACGCCCTGCTGCGCCAGGGCGATGGCGCTGGCTTCGGGGGTACCGATCCAGATGGGAACGTGCCTCTCTCCATGCATCTCCCGAAGCAGGACCAGCGGCTGGTTGGAAGGCAGTTCGATGCGAACGCCTACAATCTCGACTTCAATCATCAGATGTCCATGCGTGAGATATGGTCCTGCACCAGAGCCCGGTGCAGGGTGAGGCAGAGGTCGCTGATTTCGCGGGCGGCCTCCGCGGCGCGCGCCTGGGACGCCGCATCCTTGCGGGATGCCAGCGGCGCCACCGCGCGTTCCACCAGGCCGAACTCCCGCTCGGCAGCCGCCTGGAAGGGGCGCAGGTGCCGGGGTTCAAGCCCGTGGCTCTCCAGCTGGACACAGGCACGGGCCACCTGGAGGGCGTGCTCGTCGAACTGCCCGTTCGCGTGGCTGATCAGGCCGAAGCTCAGGAGCGCCTGCAGCAGCGGCACGCTGGCACCGGATTCAGTGCGGAGCTGTTCCTCGGTGAGCTTGCGCCCCCGGCTCTGCAGTTCGGCAGCCAGCTCGTCGGAGACGATGCGGGGGGAAACGACGACGCCGGGGGGCAGGTTCTCCGGGCGTTCGCCCCTGTCGATCGCGTCAAGGTAGTCCTTGATCACCTTCAGCGGAAGGTACTGGTCCCGCTGCAGGGCCAGCACGAAGCGCAGCCGCTCGACGTCGCCGTCGGAGTACTGGCGGTACCCGGCAGGTGTCCGGCGCGGATTGATCAGCCCTTTTTCCTCAAGGAACCTGATTTTGGACGCAGTCATGCCGGGAAAGTCCCCGCTGAGCTGTGCGAGGACTTCCCCTATGTTGAGGACCTGGGGTCCCCGGCGTTCCGGTTGTGCCATTGCCACAGGCAGTGGTCCCCGGCTCAGCCGCGGCCTGCAGCAGTGGCAGGGCTCAGGTAGAAGGTGAGGCGGAACTTGCCGATCTGGACTTCGCTGCCGGACTTGAGCTCAACGCTGTCCACGCGGTCGTGGTTGACGTAGGTCCCGTTCAGGCTGTTCTTGTCCACGACTTCGAAGCTCCGGGCGGTGCGGCGGAACTCGACGTGGCGGCGGGAAACCGTGACATCGTCCAGGAAGATGTCGGCGTCCGGGTGCCGGCCCGCCGTGGTGACATCGGAATCGAGCAGGAACCGGGCCCCGGCGTTGGGGCCGCTGTGGGCGACCAGGAGCGCCGAGCCAGCCGGCAGTGCCTCCACGGAACTGCGCTCTTCGGACGAGAGCTTGGGGGTAATCGTGGGCTGATCCCTCACCGGGGTGAGATGGATGGAGGTGGTCTCCGACTCCCTGGCCGCACCCGAGCCGTATTCCCCGTCGGCAGGGTTCTGTGTGTGGCCAGCCATGGACTCCTCCTCTTTTCCGCTGCGGCCATCAGGCGCGCAACCAACATCTGCCCACCGGGCCTGCAGCACAGGTCCGGAACCGGCTGCCGATCCGGCCGCTGACGTGCGAAGACATTGTGGCTTCGCCCGGGGCCGGACCGGAAAAACCGGTTAGCTTTAGCCTACCTGCTGTTCGTACTCCGATGCACTGAGCAATGAGTCCACGGCGTCGGCTTCGGCAAGCTTGATCTCAATCAGCCAGCCGTCCCCATAGGGATCGGTGTTAATGAGCGCGGAATCGGTGTCAAGGGACTCGTTCCGGGCCACGACTTCACCGCTGACGGGGGCGTAGATGTCGCTGACGCTCTTGGTGGACTCCACCTCGCCGACAACGTCATTTGCCGTGATCTTGGTGCCGACTTCGGGCATCTGGGCGTACACAACATCCCCGAGGGCGTCCTGGGCGAAGTCGGTGATGCCGACCCGGACAACGCCGTCGGCATTGGGGGCGGTGACCCACTCGTGTTCGGCGGTGTAGGACAGATCTTCGGGAATGTTGCTCATCAGGGGCCTTTCATCGGGTCGAACACCACTGTCAACGCGGCCCGGGAAACGGGCCGCGTTGAAAGTATAGGCACATCCGGCGGGGCGTTTGCCGGGGTTTCTGACAAGATGGGACGCATGAGCGCATGCACGGGCAGCCGCGACGCCAGGAACGGCGGTTGACGGATGCCTGAGCTCCCCGAGGTTTCCGGCCTGGCCGGCTTCCTGGCCGACCATCTCCAGGGAACCGTTGTTTCCAAAGTGCAGATCGTGTCCTTTGCCGTCCTCAAGACAGCCGATCCCCCCTTCAGTTCGCTCGAAGGCAGGACTGTGACCGGCGTCCGGCGCTTCGGGAAGTTCATCAGCATAGATACGGGCGGAGTTTCCTTCGTCTTCCATCTCGCCAGGGCGGGCTGGGTGCGCTTCACAGACTCCCCCACCGATGCCCAGTTGCGGATGGGCAAGGGGCACATCGCCGCCCGCCTTGCGTTCACCGGACCCGGCGGCCCCCGTGGTTTCGACCTTACCGAGGCTGGAACCAAGAAGAGCCTGGCGGTTTACGTGGTGCGGGACCCCCAGGAGGTGCCGGGCATCGCAACGCTGGGCCCCGACCCGTTCGCTGCAGCGTTCGACGCCGGCATGCTGGCTGAGATCCTTGCCGGCAGCTCCCAGCAGATCAAGGGTCTCCTCCGGAACCAGGGCGTGATCGCCGGGATCGGCAACGCCTACAGTGACGAGATCCTGCATGCGGCGCGGATTTCCCCTTTCGCCACTGCCAGGTCCCTGGACCGCGAAACTGTCCAGGTCCTGTACGACGCCATCCACGACGTCCTGGGAACGGCGATGGCCGAGGCCCAGGGCAAGCCGCCCAAGGACCTCAAGGACGTCAAACGGAGCCACATGAGGGTCCATGCCCGGGCCGGGCAGCCGTGCCCCGTGTGCGGGGACACAGTCCGCGAAGTCTCCTTTGCGGACACCGCCCTGCAGTACTGCCCCACCTGCCAGACAAAAGGCAAGATCCTGGCCGACCGCAGGACATCAAAGTTCCTTAAGTAGGAACACAAAAAAGCGGAAGCGCCGGAGAAATTCTCCGGCGCTTCCGCTTATTGGTCGGGCTGACAGGATTTGAACCTGCGACCCCTTGACCCCCAGTCAAGTGCGCTACCAAGCTGCGCTACAGCCCGCTGGTTCTGCCGTTCTCCGCTGTGTTTCATCCCCCGAATCATTCGAGGATTTCCACCAGCAGTCCGGCCGAACCACCTAGAAGAGCTTACACGATCCCGGAGGGTGCCTGTGACACTTTCCGGGTTTCCTGCCCCAGCGTGTCGAAGGCAACACCGGGATTAACGCTTCTTGCCGCGCTTTTCGCGCACGCGCATGCTGACCTCGATGGGCGTGCCTTCGAAGCCGAACGTTTCCCGCAGCCGGCGGGTGATGAAGCGCCGGTATCCGGGGTCCAGGAATCCGGTGGTGAAGAGCACGAACTTCGGCGGCCGGCTTGACGCCTGGGTGCCGAAGAGGATGCGCGGCTGCTTTCCGCCACGGACGGGGTGCGGATGCGCGGCAACGAGCTCGCCCAGGAACGCGTTGAGGCGGCCCGTGGCAATGCGCTTGTCCCAGTTCTCCAGCGCCAGGTCCAGTGCCGGCACAAGGCGGTCCTTGTGCCACCCGGTCTTGGCCGAGATGTTCACGCGGGGCGCCCAGTCCACGTGGGCCAGGTCCTGCTCAATTTCGCGCTCGAGGTAGCGCCGGCGTTCGTCGTCGAGCAGGTCCCACTTGTTGAATGCCAGCACCAGGGCCCGGCCTGACTCAATGGCAAGCTGCAGGATCCGGACGTCCTGCTCGCTGAGGACCTCGTCAACGGCGAGGAGCACGACGGCGACCTCCGCCTTTTCGAGCGCGGCCTGCGTACGGAGGGAGGCGTAGTAGTCGGCGCCCTGCGCCATGTGCTGGCGGCGGCGGATGCCTGCCGTGTCCACGAAGCGCCAGGTGCGGCCGCCGAGTTCGATGAACTCGTCCACCGGATCCCGGGTGGTACCGGCAGTGTTGTCCACCACCACTCGTTCAGTCCCGGCGAGTTTGTTCAGCAGGGAGGACTTGCCCACGTTGGGGCGGCCGATCAGGGCAATGCGGCGGGGTCCGCCGGAGCGTTCCAGGCCCTCGATGGTGGAGAATTCCGGGAGCACGTCCATCACGTGGTCCAGCAGGTCCGCCACGCCGCGGCCGTGCAGCGCGGAGACCGGGTAGGGCTCGCCGAAGCCAAGGCCCCACAGGGTGGCCGAGTCCGCCTCCTGGGCAAAGTCGTCCACCTTGTTGGCCACCATGATGACCGGCTTCTTGCTGCGCCGCAGCATCTTCATGACGCCTTCATCGGTGGCGGTTGCCCCCACCGCGGAGTCCACCACGAAGAGCACTGCGTCCGCGAGTTCAACGGCCATCTCGGCCTGCTCGGCTACGCGGGCGTGGATGCCGCGGGCGTCGTGCTCCCAGCCGCCGGTGTCCACCAGGGTGAAGTTGCGCCCGTTCCAGTTGGCGGAATACATAACGCGGTCGCGGGTGACGCCGGGGGTGTCCTCCACCACGGCTTCCCGGCGCCCAAGGATTCGGTTCACCAGCGTGGACTTGCCCACGTTGGGCCGGCCGATGATGGCCAGGACGGGATCGAGCTTGACGGGGCCGTCGAAGTCCTCGTCGCCGTATTCGCCGCTGAGGAGGGCGGCGTCTTCCTCGTCGAGGTCATAGTCCTCCAGGCCCGCCCGGAGGGACGCAGCGCGGAGCTCGGCCTCGTCGTCGTCGATGGCAGCCAGCCGTTCGGCCACCTGGTCCGTGCCCGTGGGCGTGTATTCGTCTTCGCCGGCGCCGAAGTGGCCGGGAGTTTGAGTCGTATCGCTCATTGCACTGTCCTTAGTGGTCATCTGCCGGCGTCCCGGCTACTGCTGTTAAGTCTTGGCGGGCATCTGCGAAAGGCAGTGGCTGCCCGCTGAGTTGAATGGAGTCCTGGACGTGCCCTGCCATCGCGGCGCGGATTTCCAGCGCCGCCCTGTCCATTGAAGCACGCCCGCTTTCCCCTGCCCGGCGGGCAAGGGTGAGGGCATTTCCGAAGCTGACGTGGAAGCGCCTGCCGGGCCGGGGCACGGAATCCAGGTGCTCGTCTCCCGTGCGGGTGCCCAGGATGGCCACGGGGACCACCGGGGCCCCGGAGTTCAGGGCCAGCCAGGCGACGCCGCCGTTAATGTCCGCCGCTGCCCCGCTCCCCCTGGTTCCTTCAGGGAGGATGCCGACGCACCGGCCGGCGTCGAGCACTTCCTTGCACCGTTGGAGCGCGCTACGGTCGCCGCGCCTGTCCACGGGCAACTGGCCGGAAGCGGTCAGTACCTGGCCGAGGAAGCCCTTGAACATCTCCTGTTTGACCAGGATATGCATGGGGCGCGGCGCGGCACCGAACATGACCGGACCGTCCAGGAAGCTGATGTGGTTGCCCGCGAAGATCACGGGGCCGCCCGTGGGCACATTGTCCTTGCCCGTGACGGTGGTCCGGTAGACCAGATGGTCGAGGATCCAACCCACCGGCCTGCTCCACGCCATGGTCAGGCCGGAGGGAACACCCGGCCGGGAGGTGGTGGCGGCGCGTTCAGTCACGGTTGAGTACCTTTGTGACGATCACCAGGGCGGCGGCGACGGTCTGGTCGAAGTCCAGGTCCGACGAGTCCAGGGTCACCACCCCTGAGGCGGCGGTGGTGAAGTTCACCACGGAGGAGTCCTTGGCATCGCGGTGGGTCACCTGCGCCGCCAGCTCCTCCGCGTTCTGGGTGCCGCCCAGCTGGATTCCGCGCCGGCGCAGCCGCGCTTCCTCACTGGCCGTGAGCAGCATCCGGACTTCCGCTCCGGGCGCGACGACGGTGGTGATGTCCCTGCCTTCCACCACCATGCGGCGGTGGTGCTTTTCGATCAGTTCCCGCTGCCGGCGGATCAGCTCGGTCCGTGCGCCCAGGGTCGTGGCCACGGCGCTGACGGAAGAGGAGATGGCGGGCTCGCGGATGGCGTCGGTGACGTCGACGCCATCCACCCGCACGTATTCCTCCGAGGGGCTGGTGCTCAGTTCCAGGACCAGGTCGCGGGCGGCCTGCTCCACTGCTGCGGCGTCTTCGAGGTCGATGCCCTTGCTGACGCAGAACCAGGTGAGGGCACGGTACATTGCGCCGGTGTCCAGGTAGGCGAGCCGAAGCCTGCGGGCCACTTCCTTGCTGACGCTGGACTTGCCGGAGCCGGACGGGCCGTCAATGGCCACCACCAGCGGCCGGCCGATGCGCAGCGCGGGCATGGTATCGAGAAGTTCCTGTGTCATTACTGGAGTACCCGCCATCCGCGGTCGTTGAGTGCTTCGATCAGGTGGTCATGCTTGTTCGGCAACACGGATATTTCCACCATACCCACGTTCTGGCCTGAAGAGTGGTCAAGGCGGAGGTCCTCCAGGTTGACGCCGATCTCGCCTATCTCCGTGAGGAGCCGGGCGATCTGTCCGGGTTTGTCGTCCACCAGGACGGTCAGCCAGGAGTACGCCTGCGGCGGTCCGCCGTGCTTGCCCGGAATGCGGGCCTGGCCGGCGTTGCCTTCGCTCATCAGCTGCGCGAGATCTAGCCGGGCACCGGGCGCCGTGGGGTGCTCGAGTGTTCCGATCAGGCGGTTGAGGTCATCCCTGACGCCGTAGAGGATTTCCACGACTTTCGCCGCGTTGCCGCCGAGGATCTGGACCCACAGGGACGGATCGCTCGCAGCTATCCGGGTGACGTCCCGCAGCCCGTTACCGGCCAGGGACAGGGCGTGCAGCGGGGTGCCCTGGAGCCGGCTCGCCAGCAGCGAGGACATGACCTGGGGCAAGTGGGACACCAGGGCAACAGCTTCGTCGTGCTCGTCGGCCGTGAACTGGGAGACCACCGCGCCCAGGTCCGAAGCCAGGGCCCGGGCCGTCTGGAGGGCGGCGCCAGAGGTTTCCCCTGACGGGCACACCACCCACGGCATCGAGGTGAACAGCTCGCCGCGGGCAGCCACCGGGCCCGACTTTTCCCGGCCGGCCATGGGGTGTGTCCCCACGTACCGGGAGAGGTCGACGCCGCGGCGCCGCAGGCTGTCCAGGATGTCCGCCTTGACACTGGCGATGTCCACCACAACAGAGCCGGGGAAATCCGAAAGGGCTTTTTCCACGACGTCGGCTGTAACGTCCGGCGGTGCGGCAACCACCACCAGCTGCGGGACAGCGCTGCCCAGTTCCGGCAGCGGCCGGCCCGCACCGATGTCCACGGCAACCGCCTGGTTGGTGGGCGAGGGGTCGGAAAGAAACACCGGCACGCCCCGCCCGCGCAGGCCCAGGCCAATGCTGGCGCCGAGCAGGCCGGTCCCAAGGACCACCACCGGACCATCCAGGTGCCCGCGGCCCTGGCTGTGGAAGGCGGACATGCCTCAGAGCCCTACGGATGCCAGCAGATGCCCGACTTCCTGCTTGCCGAGGTTGCGGATGCTGCCCTGGCGCTGGTCACCCAGGCCGATGGGACCCACCTTGACGCGGACCAGGCGCAGGACCGGGAAGCCGACGGCGTCGAACAGGCGCCGGACAATGCGGTTCTTGCCCGAGTGGAGCACAACCTCGATCAGGACGTGGCCGGGGGTGGAGTCAACGAGGCGGAAGGAGTCCACGGACGCGAAACCGTCCTCCAGTTCCACGCCTTCCTTGAGCTGGGCACCGATCCCCTGCGGGAACGGTCCGCGGACCTGCACCAGGTACGTCTTGGGCACCTCGTAGGAAGGATGCGTCAGGCGGTTGGCCAGTTCGCCGTCGTTCGTCAGCAGGAGCAGCCCCTCGGTGGCGACGTCCAGGCGCCCAACGTGGAACATCCGTTCGCCGGTGTTCTTGTTGCTCTTGAGGAAATCGCTGATGCACGGCCGGCCCTCGGGGTCCTCCATGGTGGAGACGACGCCCTTCGGCTTGTTGAAGACCATGTAGACGAGGTTTTCATCCAGCTGGATCCGCAGGCCGTCCACGTGGATAACGGCGGTTTTGGGGTCGACCCGGACGCCGAGCTCGGTAACTACCTGTCCGTCCACTTCTACGCGGCCCTCGGCAATCATCTCCTCGCAGACGCGGCGCGAGGCGACGCCGGCCGAGGCCATGACCTTCTGCAGGCGCACGCCGTCGGCGTCGTGGAGTTCCGACTGGGGAACGTCGCCGCGCGGGCCCTTCTTGCGCGAGGGCCTGCGGACTGGTCCCAGGTTCTGCCCGAAGCGTTCGCTTCCGAACGCGCGGGAGGCTGCGGCGCCGGGTGCGCCGGTGCGCGGCTTGGGCTTTAGGGCGCCCGGAGTGCCCGGGGCCTTCTTGGCTCCGGGCTTGCGCGCTGCAGGCTTCCGCGAGGAAGGCCTGGCGGCCTTCGGATCTGCGGCACTGCGGCCCTGCTGGGGGCCGTCCGATGCCAGATCCGGATCGATGAAGCGTTCCTCGCGCGGCTTGGGTGCGCGCTGCGGGCGGTCGCTGCCGAACCCGCCGCCCCGCTTCGGCGCACCGCCGCGGAAACCGCCGGCTGACTTGCCACCTTGGGAGGTGTTGTTGCGCTGGGGATTGTTGCGTCCCGAGCTGTTACGTGGTGAACCCTGGCGTCCCGCCTGTGTCATGACCCGTCCTTCAATTGTTTGGCCGGAAAGGTGTCCAAAGACAACCTTAACCAGCCGTGCAGAAATAATCTGCCCTGATAAATACTCTTGCCCAGGCAGCGAGAAACTGCCTAGATCCCTTCGGCGTCGTAGTACTCCGCGATGCCGTCCAGGCCCGGAAGATGGGGAGACAACTGCGGCAGCTCCGCCACGGAGCCGATTCCCATCCGTTCCAGGAAATACGACGTGGTCCGGTAGAGCATGGCCCCGGATTCCGGATCCGTTCCCGAATCCTCGATCAGCCCGCGCTGGGCGAGTGTCCGCACCACAGAGTCAACATTGACGCCGCGAATTGCCGAAACCCTTGCCCTGGAGACGGGCTGCCGGTACGCGATGACCGCTAGCGTTTCCAGGGCTGCCTGGGTAAGCCTGGCAGTCTGGCCTTCGAGCACATACTTGCCAACAATGTCGGCGAAGTCTGCGCGCGAGTAGATCCGCCAGCCACCGGCGATGTTCCGCAATTCAAAACCCCGGGGGCTGGAGCCGAAACCAGCGGTGCTGGCTTGATCCATATCCGGGGCTTTAACAGTATAGCCGCTATACTCGCGCTGCAGTTCGGCCAGCAGGGCGCCCACCGTTTCAACGGTCAGGCCAAGGCCTGCGGCCAGTTCCTCCTCTGTGGCCGGTTGGTCGATGACCATCAGCACAGCCTCAATGGCAGCTTTGGCCCCGCCCGGGAGGTTTCCGAGATCTTCCTCCCCCAGCCGCGCGTCTTCCGTGGCTTCCTTGGTCACAGCTGCTCCTCGAACTCTTCGCTTAGGTTCTCTGCCGACCACTGCCGGCTGCCGGCGGTCCAGTGGACGGCCAGGTCCGCCAGCGGTGACAGCTGATCGAATGAAACCGCTTTGTCCCGGAACAGTTCCAGCAGCGCCAGGAACCTCGCAACCACGACAAGCGTGGATTCGGCGTCGGCGATGATGGCCCGGAACGTCAGCGGCGATTCCCGCTGGAGCCGCAGCCCCACTATTTCTGCCTGCTCCTTGACGCTGACATTGCCGCCGTGGAGATGGGCCAGCCCCACTTCGGTGGGTTTGGGGGCCTTGGGCCGCAGCGCTGCTTCCGCCAGCGCGGCGAACTGTTCAGGGGTGTGCTTCCACACCAGTTCCGGGAGCATGGCCGCGAAATGCTCCTCGAGGGCAACCTGCCGGGGAAAGCGCATGGCTTCCTGGTGCAGTGTTTCACCCAGGAGACCGGCCACGTGCTTGAAGGCCTTGTACTGCAGGAGCCGGGCGAAGAGCAGGTCCCTGGCCTCGAGCAGTGCCATGTCCTCGTCGTCTTCCACCTCACCGGCCGGAAGGAGCCTGGCAGCTTTGATGTCCAGGAGCGTCGCGGCGATCACCAGGAACTCGCTGGCTTCATCAAGCGCCCATTCCCCGCCACGTTCCTGCAGGTTACGGATGTACTTGATAAATTCGTCTGTCACCGTGGCAAGGGCCACCTCGGTAATGTCCAGCTGGTGCTTGGCGATCAGCCCCAGCAGGAGGTCGAAGGGACCCGTGAAGTTGGCCAGCCGCACCTCGAAGCCGGGCTTGGATTCGGCCACGTCCTGGCTAGGGTGCGCCGCCGCGCGAAATCAGCTCTTTGGCCAGGCGCCGGTAGGCGTCCGCACCCACGTGGTTGCCGGCGTAGCTGGTGATCGGTTCAGCGGCCACCGTGGCATCGGCAAACTTGATGGACCGCTTGATGACGGTCTCGAAGACCTTGTCCCCGAAAGCCTCCACCAGCCGGGTGATGACTTCACGGCTGTGCAGGGTCCGGGCGTCATACATGGTTGCGAGCACCCCGTCCACCTGCAGGCGCGGGTTCAGGCGGTCCTGCACCTTGTCGATGGTTTCCACCAGCAGGGCCACTGCACGAAGGGCGAAGAACTCACAAATCAGCGGGATGATGACGCCGTGCGCCGCGGTGAGCGCATTGACGGTCAGCAGGCCCAGCGACGGCTGGCAGTCGATGAGGACGACGTCGTAATCGTCCTCGACCTTCTTCAGGGCCCGGTCCAGGACCTGTTCCCGCGCCACCTCATTGACCAGCTGGACTTCGGCCGCGGAGAGGTCGATGTTGGCCGGCAGCAGGTCCACGTTCTCCACGCCGGTCTGGTGGATGGCGTCACGGATGTTGACCTTGCGGTCCATCAGCACGTTGTAGACCGTAAGGTCCAGTTCGTGGGGGTTCACGCCGAGGCCTGCCGACAACGCACCCTGGGGATCGAAATCGACCAGGAGCACCCGGCGGCCGTATTCCGCCAGCGCTGCCGCGAGGTTGATGGTGGAGGTGGTCTTGCCGACGCCGCCTTTTTGGTTGACCATGGCGATCACACGCGCCGGACCGTGGGAGGACAGCGGTGCAGGTTCCGGGAACTCCCGGTATGGGCGGCCCGTGGGGCCCATCACCGCGTTGTCCAGGTCAAATTCCGTGCCCTCCAGAGTTGCCGAACCCTGTTCGCTGCTCACGTATCTATCCACACTTTCGATGACGGTGATTTCCTGCCGCTGGATGCCAGCGCCGTTCCTTCTTCTTCCCAAGGTTACAGCGACAGACACGGTATTCGGCGGAACTTGACTTTCCGCCCATGTTGAGCCTTGACCCTCTAGCTGAGGTCGAAGGTTGGTTTATTCAAGGCACGAAGCAGCCCCCGCGGCCATGGCTGCGGGGGCTGCTGTGGTGGTACTGGGTGCCGCGAATGCGGGCTGGGGCCTAGACGGCGGCCGGAACGCGCGGAGCTTCGGTTTCCGTGGCTGCGGGCTCGGTGTGGCCGTGGCCGTGGCCGGCGATCATGGTCTGCTCGTCGAAGGGCAGCTTGCCGGAGAGCACCTGGTCAACCTGGCCACGTTCGATCTCCTTCACCCAGGTGCCGATCAGCACGGTGGCCACGGCGTTGCCGGTGAAGTTGGTCAGGGCGCGGGCCTCGGACATGAAGCGGTCGATTCCGACGATCATGCCGACGCCGCCGAGCAGTTCCGGCTTGTGGGCCTGCAGGCCGGCAGCGAGGGTGGCCAGGCCGGCGCCGGTGACGCCGGCGGCGCCCTTGGAGGCGATGATCATGAAGACCAGCAGCGAAACCTGGGCTCCCAGGTCAAGCGGGGTTCCCATGGCGTTGGCGACGAACAGGGAAGCCATGGTCAGGTAGATGGCTGTGCCGTCCAGGTTGAAGGAGTAGCCCGTGGGAACGGTGACGCCTACCACCGGCTTGGAAACGCCGAGGTGCTCCATCTTTGCGATCAGGCGGGGCAGCGCGGCTTCGGAGGAGGACGTGGAGAAGATCAGCAGGTATTCGCGGCCCAGGTACTTCATGAGCTTGAAGATGTTGACGCCGGTCACGATTTTCAGCAGTCCGCCGAGGATGATGACGATGAACAGTGCGCAGGTGATGTAGAAGGCCGCCATCAGGGTGAACATGCTGACGATGGCCTGGAAGCCGGTAGCTCCCACGACGGCGGCGATGGCACCGAAGGCACCCACGGGGGCAAGCCACATGATCATGATGAGGATGCGGAAGACAAGTGCCTGGCCGTGGCCGATGGCCTTGAGTACGGGTGCACCCTGCGGGCCCATCTTCTGGAGGGCAAAACCCACGAGGAGGGCTGCAAAAAGCGTGGGAAGGACCGGAATATCACCCGGGATGATTCCGAGGAGGAAGGCAACCGTGCTGTCGACTTCCGCCTTCTTGGAGGGATCGTACGGCGCCAGCTTCAGACCTTCGCCCGGGTGGATCATGTTGCCGACCACCAGGCCAATGGCGAGCGCGAAGGTTGACATCAGCACGAAGTAGCCCAGCGCCAGTCCACCGACCTTGCCCACCGTGGCGGCCTTGGCGATGGAGCCGATGCCCAGGACGATGGTGCAGAAGATGATGGGCGCAATCATCATCTTGATGAGCTTGATGAATCCATCGCCGAGCGGCTTGAGGGACTTGCCCACCTCCGGGAACATCAGGCCCACCACGGCGCCGAGGATAACGGCGGCGATGACGGCAATGTAGAGGTAGTGCGATTTGTCGATGCCCTTGCGCCGCGTCTTCACGGTGTCAAGCGACTCTCCTCGTTGAGAAGCCATGATGTGTCTCCTTATATGGATAATCTGATAGACGCTGCGGCACATGCTCTGGGCTCAACGCGTCCTCCGGTGTGATATCCATCATTGGGTACGCCGTGACCCAGCTCACCGTTGCGTTCATATTGGTCGCGGCGCCGTTCGTATTGGTCGTGGCGCACTGGATTTCCTAAGGATGGCAGCCGGAAAGGGCGTCGGGAGGTACACATGATCCACCCCTGGAGCATCGCCCGCCGGCTTTTCGTGGCGAACCTGCTGATCGTGGTGGTGTTTATCGCCATCGTCGGTTCGGCGACATTCGTCGATGCCCGGGACCGTACCTATGACGAGGCCGGCCACCGGATGGCGGGGATTGCCGCAGCCATCGCGGTCAGCCCCCTGGTGCTGGACGCGTCCTCCCGCCCGGACCCGACGGGGACGCTCCAGCCCTACGCCAGGGACGTCATGGCAGAGGCCGACGTCGACTTCGTCACGATCATGGCTCCGGACCGGACGCGGTGGACGCATCCGCGGGACGAGGAAATCGGCCGGCCGTACATCGGCTCCATCGACGCTGCGCTGCAGGGCAGGCAGCTTACCGAAGTGACGGCGGGGACGTTGGGCCCGTCGGTGCGGACCATTGTCCCCGTCAAGGACCAGGCGGGTGAAGTGAAGGCGCTGGTGGCAGTGGGCGTTACGGTCCGTACGGTGGATGTCGCCTTTGCCGGACGCCTGCCCGCCCTGCTGTCGATTGGCCTCGCCCTGCTGGTGGGAGGTTCGCTGGCATCCTGGTTCCTGGGCCGGTACCTCCGACGCGTGACCCGTGGCTGGGGGCCGGAGCAGCTCTCGCAGCTGTTTGCCTACTACGAATCCGTCCTGCACTCGGTGCGCGAAGGCCTGATCCTCATCGACACGAAGGGGCGCGTGGTGATGTACAACGACCAGGCGGGGGAACTGCTGGGCCTCGAAGGTGCCGGCAGCAAGGACCCAACCATGCCGCCGTCGCTGGCGGAGTTGCCGCTCGAGGAGGAACTCCGGGACCTGTTCGAATCCGGACGGCCCGCCAAGGACGAAATTATCCTTACGGGTTCCCGTGTGCTGGTGGTCAACCAGGGACCGGCAAGGGCGCCAGGCTCTCCGGGAACCCGGGGCAGGACACCCGTCTACGGCACGGTGGCAACGCTGCGCGACCGTACCGAAATTGAGGCACTGGGCAACGAACTGGAAACCATGCGGACCCTGTCCGGAGCCCTCCGCGCCCAGACCCACGAGCACGCCAACAGGCTCCACACCATGGTCTCGCTCCTGGAGCTGGGCCGGACGCAGGAAGCCCTGGATTTTGCCACCCGGGACCTGGAACTGAGCCAGCAGCTGACCGATGACATGGTCAGTTCCGTTGATGAACCCGTCCTTGGCGCACTGGTCATGGGCAAGGTGGCCGAAGCCCACGAACGCGGGGTCCAGCTGGACGTTGCCACGCTGGGTTCCGGTACGGTGGCGGGGGTAGCCGTGCAGGACCTGGTGACAATCCTGGGAAACCTGCTGGACAATGCCATCGATGCGGCTGCGGACGGTCCCCCGCCCCGGCGCGTGGAGCTGACCGTGGAATCGGATGAGGAGGGACTGGATATCGCCGTCCACGATTCCGGCGCCGCCCTCGACGCCCAGTCCGCGGATCGGCTCTTCCGGCACGGCTTCAGCACCAAGCCCTCCGGGCCCGGCGGCCGCGGCATCGGGCTGGCACTGGTCCGGCAGGCAGTGCAGCGGCTGGGCGGTACCCTGACCATTAACGGACGGCGCGGAGCGAAATTCGAAGTATTCCTTCCCGCGGCAGCGTCCCCGCAGAAGGAGCACACACCGTGAGCAACATCCGGGTCCTCGTTGTTGAGGACGAGGCCATCGCATCGGCGGCGCACGCAGCCTACATTGGGCGGCTGCCGGGCTTTGAGCTTGCCGGAAGCGCACCGGACGGCCAGTCCGCACTCCGGCTGCTCGGTGAGCTCTCTGCGGCGGGCAACCCGGTGGAGCTGGTCCTCCTGGACATGAACCTGCCGGACCTCCACGGCCTGGACATTGCGCGGCGGATGCGGGCTGCGGGAATCCTGGCGGACATCATTGCCATCACCGCTGTCCGGGAGCTGGCCATCGTGCGGAGCGCCGTGGCCATCGGGGTGGTGCAGTACCTGATCAAGCCGTTTACGTTCGCCACGTTCGCCGACAAGCTGGAAAGCTACCGGCAGTTCCGGCAGCAGCTCGCAGGCCCGGACGCCGGCTCCGGAAAAGCCGGAGCATCCCAAAGCGAAGTGGACCAGGCCTTCGCAAGCCTGCGGGCGCCGTCGGAACTGCCCCTGCCCAAAGGCCTCTCCGCATCCACGCTGGGCTCGGTGCAGGAGTTTGTCAGGCAACACAGCGTCGCCGTGTCCGCCACGGAAGTCATGGACGCCCTGGGCATGTCCCGTGTCACCGCGCGCCGCTACCTCGAGTACCTGGCGGATGCCGGCACGGTCTCCAGGACTGCCCGCTACGGCACACCGGGCAGGCCGGAAAACGAGTACCGCTGGAGCGGGCGCTGACCCGGCTGCTGGCTCCAGCCGCCGCTAGTGCCCGCTGCTAGTTTCCGCTGCCGCCGCGACGGAGGGTCCCGATCAGCTGGTCAATCACCCCGGCGTCTTCGATCGTGGACGGCACCGTGTACTCCTCGCCGTCGGCAATCTGGCGCATGGTCTTGCGGAGGATCTTCCCGGACCGGGTCTTGGGCAGGGCATCCACAACCGTCACGTGCTTGAAGTCCGCAACAGCGCCGATGTCCCGCCGGACCATCGCCACCAGGTCCTTGGCCAGGATGTCCCCGGACACCTCCACCCCGGACTTGAGCACAACGTAGCCGCTGGGCCGCTGGCCTTTCAGGGGGTCGGCCAGGCCGATCACCGCGCACTCGGCGACGGCCGGATGCTGCCCAATGACCTGTTCCATGGCGCCCGTTGACAGCCGGTGCCCGGCAACATTGATGATGTCATCGGTCCGCCCCATGACGAACACGTAGCCTTCCGCGTCCCGGTAGCCGGAGTCGCCGGTGGCGTAGCACCCCTCAAAAGCCTGCAGGTAGGAGGAGATATACCGTTCGTCGTCGCCCCAGAGAGTGGCCAGGGTCCCGGGCGGCAGCGGCAGCCCGAGCACGATGTTCCCCTCCGTGCCGGGTGCCACCTCCCCGCCAAGGCCGTCCACGATGCTGAGCCTGAACCCCGGCATCGGGACGCTGGGGGAACCTGCCTTGATGGGCAGTTCTTCCAGGCCGCGGGGATTGGCGCAGATGGCCCAGCCCGTTTCCGTCTGCCACCAGTGGTCCACCACGGGAACGCCAACCGACCGGGAGGCCCAGTGGAACGTGTCCGTGTCCAGCCGCTCCCCCGCCGTGAAAAGCGTGCGCAGGCTGGAGACGTCATAGTTCCGCAGCAGGTCCGCCCCGGGGTCTGCCTTCCGGATGGCCCGCAGCGCTGTGGGGGCGGTGAACAATACGTTGACCCCGTGCTCCTGGATCACCCGCCAAAACGCGCCGGCGTCAGGCGTTCCAACCGGCTTGCCCTCATAGAGGACAGTGGTGGCACCGGCAAGCAGGGGGCCGTAGACGATGTAGGAGTGCCCTACCACCCAGCCGACATCCGACGCGGTCCACATGACGTCCCCGGGACCGGCGTCGTAGATGTTTTCCATGGTCCAGCTGAGCGCGACGGCGTGGCCACCGTTGTCCCGCACCACGCCTTTGGGCGTCCCGGTGGTGCCTGAGGTGTAGAGGATGTACAGCGGGTCCGTGGCCGCGACGTCCACGGGGGCGGCAGGTTCCGCAGCCGCCATTTCCGAGTCCCAGTCATGCCAGCCGTGGTTTGCCGCCGCGTTGGCGAACCCGTCCCGTGCCCGGACGATTACGGGAAGGTCCGGCACCCCAGCAAGTTTAAGGGCTTCCGCGACGGCGGGGAGGTACTCAATGCGGCGGGACGGCTCGATTCCTCCGGAAGCCGTGACCACGACGGCGGGAGCGGCGTCGCGGATGCGTGCTGCAAGTTCCTTCGGGGCAAACCCGCCGAAGACCACCGAATGGACTGCTCCAAGGCGCGCTGTCGCCAGCATGGCGATGGCAGCCTCGGGAATCATCGGCATGTAGATCACAACGCGGTCCCCCTTGCCCACACCGCGGTTGCGGAGGGCGCCGGCAAAGCGTGCCACCAGCCGGGTGAGTTCCGCGTAGCTGAACCGCTGGCGGGTGCCGAGCATGGCGGAATCGTAGATCAGCGCGTCCTGGTCCCCCCGGCCGGCTTCCACGTGGCGGTCAAGGGCGTTGTAGGAGGTATTGAGGACGCCGTCAGGGAACCAGGTGAAGAGCGGAGCCCGGCTTGAGTCCAGGGCGCGCCGGGGCGGCACCGACCAGGAAACCTTGGCGGCGGCATTGAGCCAAAACTCGCCCGGCTTCCCGAGGCTTTGCTCGTAGCTGTCCCGATAGCTGCTGGTGACCATGAAGCACTTCCCATCCACGACGTTGTGTAGGGGACATGCTAGCGGGGAGCACGAAGGCGAAACAAGGCTTTCTGTATACACAGACTGCCTGGATGTGCATCCAGCAAGGTTTTCATTGGCATATGGGGTGGTTCTGTATACACTGAGGGGGTTCGACACCGAAGGAGGCAACGATGCGCGCCAGTGACAGGGCCTACGCCGCGCTACGCGACGACATCACCGAGTGGCGCCTCCTCCCGGGCACGGTGCTTGCTGAAGTGGAGCAGTCCGAACGCCTTGGCGTTTCACGCACTCCGCTGCGGGAGGCGCTGAGCCGGCTTACCGCCGAAGGGCTCACGACGACGGCAGGCAGCCGCGGCGTCGTCGTCACCGACGTTTCACTCGATGACATCGACGAACTCTTCGAGCTGCGCGAAACCCTAGAATGCAAAGCCGCAGCGCTGGCAGCCGAACGCGGGGACCCCGGCGTTTTCCTCCAGCTCCACAAGGAGCTGCTTGAAGCTCCGGCCCTTATTGACAGCAGCGACCCCGGCCGGCACGCCTACTACGATCTTGCCGGGCGCCTCGACGCAGCCATCGATGCGGCCGTCTCCAACTCCTACCTGGCACAGGCCATGCGCGGCCTGCGGGTGCACCTGGTGCGCGTGCGCCGCCTGGCGGCCGACGATGCCCAGCGGCTCACGGCCGCTGCCGCCGAGCACGCAGCGATCGCCGAAGCGATTGCCGTCCGCAATCCCCGCCTGGCCGAGGCCGCCACCATCCTCCACCTGCACCGAAGCCTTTCGCACGTCAAAAGCACGCATACACCCCACCACAAGGAGCACCATGGTTAAGGAACACCACGTCCGGGTCTACAAGAGCGAGGAAAACCTGCCCCGCGAGGAGCAGCTCGCCTACAAGATTGCCAGGGTGGCCACCGATCCCGTCCCGGTAACGCCCGAGGTGGCCGACATGGTGATCAACCGGGTCATCGACAACGCGTCCGTGGCCATCGCGTCCCTGAACCGGGGGCCGATTGTGGCTGCCCGCGCCCAGGCCCTGGCCCACGGCCCCAGCACCGGAGGGCAAGGGGCAAAGGTCTTCGGGATCGGCGAGCGCGTGTCCCCCGAGTGGGCGGCGTGGGCCAACGGGGTGGCGGTGCGCGAACTGGACTACCACGACACCTTCCTGGCCGCCGACTACTCACATCCCGGCGACAACATCCCGCCCATCCTGGCCGTTGCCCAGCACACAGGTTCCAGCGGACAGGAGCTCATCCGCGGCATCACCACCGGGTATGAGATCCAGGTGAACCTGGTCAAGGCCATCTGCCTGCACAAGCACAAGATCGACCACGTGGCGCACCTCGGCCCGTCGGCAGCGGCGGGCATCGGCACCCTGCTGGGGCTCGACGTCGAAACCATCTTCCAGTCCGTCGGCCAGGCCCTGCACACCACCACGGCAACCAGGCAGTCGCGCAAGGGCGAGATCTCCACCTGGAAGGCGCACGCTCCTGCCTTCGCCGGAAAGATGGCCGTTGAGGCCGCAGACCGTGCCATGCGCGGGCAGACCTCCCCTGTGCCCATCTACGAAGGCGAGGACGGCGTCATCGCCTGGATGCTGGACGGCCCGGACGCCTCGTACCTGGTGCCGCTGCCGGAGGCCGGGGAAGCAAAGCGGGCCATCCTGGACACCTACACCAAGGAACACTCCGCCGAGTACCAGGCCCAGGCGTGGATCGACCTTGCCCGGAAGCTGAACCGTGAGCACCCCGAGGCTACCGACCCGGCCAACGTGAAGTCCGTCCTGATCAAAACCAGCCACCACACGCACTATGTCATCGGCTCCGGCGCCAACGATCCGCAGAAGTACTCCCCCACTGCGTCACGGGAAACGCTGGACCACTCCATCCCGTACATCTTTACTGTGGCTTTGCAGGACGGGTCCTGGCACCACGTGGACTCCTACTCCCCCGAACGCGCCGCACGGCCGGACACCGTTGATTTGTGGCAGAAGGTCAGCACCGAGGAAGACCCCGAGTGGACCCGCCGCTACCACTCCCTGGACATTGCCGAGAAGGCCTTCGGCGGTTCCGTGGAGATCACCCTGACGGACGGCACGGTCCTCAAGGACAGCATCGCGGTTGCCGATGCCCACCCCCTCGGCGCCAGGCCCTTTGGCCGCGAGCAGTACATCAACAAGTTCCGCACCCTCGCCGCCGGACTCGTGGAGGAGGCCGAGATTGAAAGGTTCCTCGCCGCCGTCGAACGCCTGCCGGAACTCGCCGCCGGTGAGCTGGACCAGCTGAACATCACCGCCGCCCCAGGCGTCATCGACCTCAACGCCGCGCCGAAGGGACTCTTCTAGTGCTGTACTCGAAGACCACCCCGGAGCAGAAGCGGCTCCAGTTCCGGGAACTGCTCGCCTCGGGCACCATCGCCCAGTTCCCCGGCGCCTTCAACCCGCTCTCGGCCCGGCTCATCGAGGAGAAGGGGTTCGCGGGGGTCTACATCTCCGGAGCAGTTCTTGCGAACGACCTCGGCCTCCCGGACATTGGACTCACCACGCTGACCGAGGTTGCCACCCGTGCCGGGCAGATTGCCCGCATGACGGACCTGCCTTCCATCGTGGACGCAGACACCGGGTTCGGCGAGCCGATGAACGTTGCGCGCACCGTGCAGGAACTCGAGAACGCCGGCCTGGCCGGGCTGCACATCGAGGACCAGTTCAACCCCAAGCGCTGCGGCCACCTGGACGGCAAGAACGTGGTGGACCTGGAAACGGCCACCAAGCGCATCCGGGCGGCTGCGGATGCCCGCCGGGACCCGAACTTCCTCATCATGGCCCGCACCGACATCCGCGCCACGGACGGACTGGCGGCCGCCCAGGACAGGGCAAAGGCACTCGTGGAGGCGGGCGCCGACGCGATTTTCCCGGAAGCCATGAAGGACCTCAGCGAGTTCCAGGCCATCCGCGACGCCGTGGATGTGCCCATCCTTGCCAACATGACGGAGTTCGGAAAGAGCGACCTTTTCACCGTGGACCAGCTGGCAGCAGTGGGCGTGAACATGGTGATTTATCCGGTCACCCTGCTCCGTAGTGCCATGGGCGCTGCTGAGCGTACGCTGGACTCGATCAAGGCTGAGGGAACGCAGGAGGCGCAGGTTGGCAGCATGCTGACCCGTGCGCGGCTGTACGACCTCGTTGACTACGAGGCATACAACCGTTTTGACACCGGGGTCTTCAATTTCCAGGTCCCCGGGAAGCACTAAAGGACCACCGCCGGCCGCGGCCGGCATCCGAAAGGCGACAGGAACAAGGGAGTTTCAGCATGGCTGAACAGGACATCAAAAAAGGTCTCGCCGGGGTCGTAGTGGACTATACGTCCGTTTCGAAGGTCAACCCGGACACCAACTCGCTGCTGTACCGCGGCTACCCGGTCCAGGAGCTCGCGGCGCGGTGCAGCTTTGAGGAAGTCGCATACCTGCTCTGGAACGGGGAGCTGCCCACCGCGGAGCAGCTGGCTGAGTTCACCGCCCGGGAGCGGGCCGGGCGCGCCCTGGACCCGGTGGTCAAGCAGGTGATCGATGCCCTTCCCACCAGCTCCCATCCCATGGATGTGTGCCGGACGGCGGCCTCGGTCATGGGTGCCAGGCATCCGCTGGCGGAGGATTCATCGCGGGACGCCAACATGGCAAAGGCCGTGGACCTGTTCGCAGCGATGCCGGCGGTGGTGGCGTATGACCAGCGGCGCAGGCACGGGCAAACCGCCATTGAGCCGCGTGAGGATCTTGGCTATTCGGCCAACTTCCTGTGGATGGCCTTCGGTGAGGAACAGGTCCCCGAAGTGGTGGAGGCCTTCAACGTTTCCATGATCCTTTACGCCGAACACAGCTTTAACGCCTCAACCTTCACGGCGCGGGTGATCACCTCCACGCTCTCGGACCTTCACTCAGCGGTCACGGGCGCCATCGGCGCCCTGAAGGGCCCGCTGCACGGCGGCGCAAACGAGGCCGTTATGCACACCTTCGACGAGATCGGCATCCGGCCGGAGGAATCGCTGGAAGAAGCGGCAGCGCGGGCCAAGGCCTGGATGGAGGACGCCCTGGCCCACAAGAAGAAGGTGATGGGCTTTGGCCACCGGGTGTACAAGCACGGCGACTCCCGGGTCCCTACCATGAAGGCGGCCCTGGACAAGATGATCGCGCACTACGGCCGGCCGGAACTCCTGGGCCTGTACCAGGGGCTCGAGACCGCCATGGACGAGGCAAAGGCCATCAAGCCCAACCTCGACTACCCGGCGGGACCCACCTACCACCTGATGGGCTTCGACACCGAGACGTTCACTCCCCTGTTCGTCGCCAGCAGGATCACGGGCTGGACGGCGCACATCATGGAGCAGCTGGACTCGAACTCGCTGATCCGTCCGCTGAGCGAATACGTGGGTCCGGAGGAACGGCACCTGGCGTAACCCCCGCCCCTGCGGAAAGCACGACGACGGCCAGTGGGCCACGGCGGCGCAGCCACCTTCCAGGGTGGCCGCGCCGTCGTCATTCTTCCCTCTTTGGAGTCCTGGTCCTGAAGGCTTAGAACAGCAGGCCTGGAACAGAAGGCCTAGAACAGCAGGCTCTCGGAGGAGGCGACGGCTTCGTTGTCGTTGTCCATGGTCACAACGATGTTCACCTTCCCGCCTTCCAGCACCACCGGCAGCCAATGGTCCGCGTCCTGCCACATCCGGTCCACAGGCAGGGTTGCGGTATCAAACCACTCCGGTGCGATCTCGGCGCTTTCCGTGGGTTCACCTTCCCAGCGGACGGCTGTGAACAACCGCGTGTGCATGTCCCACTCCGGCCTGGCCGGGAACACGAACCGGATGATGCCGGCATCCCGGAGGTCCTCGTGCCGGAGCCCGACGTCGGCTTCCTCCCGTACCTCCCGGATTGCCGCTTCCGCGTCGCTCTCGCCCGGTTCCACGTGGCCTCCGATGCCAACGATCTTTCCGCGCCCAAAGCCCGTCTTCTTCAGCCCCAGCAGGACCTGGGAGACGCCGTCAAACTCCCGAAGCAGGAAGCAGAGGGCAACCGCAGCAGCCATGCTCAGCCCAGTGCCCGTGGATGCGCGGCGGCATAGATCTCCCGCAAGGTGTCGGCCGTGACCAGCGTGTACACCTGCGTGGTGGTCACCGAGGCATGGCCCAGGAGCTCCTGGACCACGCGGACGTCGGCACCGCCCTCGAGCAGGTGGGTGGCAAAGGAGTGCCGGAGGGTGTGGGGTGAGACGTCCTTGGTGATGTTTGCCTTTTCGGCCGCCGCCTTCAGGATGGTCCAGGCGCTCTGCCGGCTGATCCGGCCGCCGCGGGCGTTGAGGAACAGTGCCGGGGTACCTTTTCCCTTGGCTGCCAGCAGGGGCCGGCCCCGCACCAGGTAGGCTTCGAGCGCCCTTGCACCATAGGAGCCCAGGGGCACCAGCCGCTCTTTGGAACCCTTGCCGAAGAGCCGCACGATGGCTGGGCCGGACGCCCCAGCATCCAGTGAGATGTCGTCAACATCCAGGCCAACGGCCTCGCTGATCCGCGCTCCGGTGGAGTACAGGAATTCTAGGAGGGCCCGGTCGCGCAACCCCGTTGCCGTGTCCGTTCCTGCGGCTTCGAGGATCCGAGTGACTTCGTCCACGCTGATGGCCTTCGGCAGCCGCTTGCCAGGCATGGGCGGGTGGACTTCGCTGGCGGGGTCAGTGGGCGTAAAGCCTTCCAGCGCCCAGAACTTGTGGAGGCCGCGGACGGCTACCACGGTCCTGGCGGCGGACCTGACGCCCAGGGTGGAGCCGCCGTCGGACCCGTCTGTCAGCGCACGGACGTACCCCGTGACGTGGTGGCGGGTGATGTCCTCAGGGCGGGCGCAGCCGGCCGCTGACAGGTAGCGGGCATAACGGGCGAGATCCCGCTTGTAGGCTGCCAGGGTGTTGGCCGCCAGTCCGCGCTCCACGCCCATGTGCTGCAGGTAGTCAGTGATGCCGCGGTCAATCGCCGTGGGCGGGGCGGGGGGCGGTGCTGCGTCCCGGACCGGCCCGGCCGGGGCCGCCTCGGCGACAGCCGGCCCTGCGGAGGCCAGTTCTGCGGAGGGTGGTGGCACCATCAGCGCTGGCTGGGGTGCGCAGGCCAGGGTGCGTCCGCGGGACGGAGCCCCTCGAAGCCGCTGGCGCGCGCGGCGGCGGCTGCAAGGATTCCGACGACGGCGGACGGGTTGTGGAGCCTTCCGGCCAGTACCGAGTCCACGGCGTCGTCCAGGCTGATCCAGTGGAACTCGATCTCGGCTTCCTCATCCGTCCGCTCGTGGCGTTCGTGGTGGGGTATGTCCAGCAGGTCCCGGGCCAGGTAGATCCTGATGGCCTCGCTGGAGGATCCCGGTGAGTTGAAGAAGTCCGCCAGGACATTCCAGGTTCCCGCGGCAAGGTCTGCTTCCTCGGCCAGTTCGCGGGCGGCCCCCACCACGAAGTCCTCACCCTCGATATCCAGCAGGCCGGCGGGGATCTCCCAGAGATCCATGCCCACAGGATGGCGGTACTGCTTGAGGAGGAGGATCTCGCCGGCAGCGTTCATGGGCAGGACGGCCACGGCACCGGGGTGGTCGATGTAGTCGCGGGTGAGTGCCTCGCCGGTTTCCTGCAGCTGGAAGCTGTCGCTGACCACATCCCAGATCCGGCCTTCGTAGACCTTCTCGGTAGACAAAAGACGGCGCGGGCTCGGTGCATCCGAAACCTGCTTCGCAGCAGGGGTGGTTTCAGGTGTACCGGGCATCGCGCCGTCCTTTTTCTGTTGGAACTACTTAGCGGCTACCGTACCGGACTGGAGGGCCTCGGTTGCACCGGCATCCGCGGTCCCGGCCGTGTCGGAGCCCTTCTGGTGGTTCAGGGCTGCCTTGACCAGGCCCGCGAAGAGCGGGTGCGGCCGGGTGGGACGCGAGCTCAGCTCAGGGTGCGCCTGGGTGGCCACGTAGTACGGGTGGACGTCCGCGGGCAGCTCGACGAATTCAACGAGCTTGCCGTCCGGGGACGTGCCGGAGAAGACCAGGCCTTCGGCTGCGATCTGGTCGCGGTACTTGTTGTTGACCTCGTAGCGGTGGCGGTGGCGTTCGCTGACGGTGGTTTTGCCGTAGGTCTCGGCAATGACCGATCCGGGTTCAAGCTTTGCTTCGTAGAGGCCCAGGCGCATGGTGCCGCCCAGGTCGCCGCGGCCTTCGACGAACTCCAGCTGCTCTTCCATGGTGGCAATGACCGGGTACTTGGAGTCCGGCTCGAATTCGCTGGACGAAGCGCCTTCGAGTCCCACCACGTTGCGGGCGTATTCGATGACCATGCACTGCAGGCCCAGGCAGAGGCCCAGGACGGGGAGCTTGGTTTCGCGGGCGAACTTCAGGGCGCCGAGCTTGCCCTCCAGTCCCCGGATGCCAAAGCCGCCAGGGACGCAAATCGCGTCGACGCCGTCGAGCGCTGCAATGGCGCCCTCGCGGGTTTCGCATTCGTCCGACGGGACCCAACGGATCTTGACCTTGGTGTCGTTGGCGAAACCGCCGGCGCGCAGGGCCTCAGTCACTGACAGGTAGGCGTCGGGCAGGTCGATGTACTTGCCCACCAGTGCGATCTCAACCTCATGCTTGGGGTTGTGCACCGCCTCAAGCAGCTTGTCCCAGCTGGTCCAGTCCACGTCCTTGAAAGGCAGGTCCAGGGCGCGCACGATGTACGAGTCCAGGCCCTGCGTGTGGAGGGTCTTGGGGATGTCGTAGATGCTGGGGGCATCGGCGGCGTTGACCACGGCGTCGATGTCGACGTCGCACATCCGGCCGATCTTTTCCCGCATGGCTTCGGGTACTTCGCGGTCCGAGCGGATAACGATCGCTTCGGGCTGGATACCGATGGACCGCAGGGCTGCGACAGAGTGCTGGGTGGGCTTGGTCTTCAGCTCCTGGGACGGCCCGATGTACGGGACCAGGGAGACGTGGAGGAAGAACACGTTGGTGCGGCCGATGTCCTGCCGCACCTGGCGGGCCGATTCGAGGAACGGCTGGGATTCGATGTCGCCCACGGTGCCGCCGATTTCGGTGATGATGACGTCGGGGGCATTCTTGCCCTCGGCCGGCAGGCGCATGCGGCGCTTGATCTCATCGGTGATGTGCGGGATGACCTGGACGGTGTCGCCGAGGTACTCGCCGCGGCGCTCCTTGGCGATGACCGTGGAGTACACCTGCCCGGTGGTCACGTTCGCTGAACCTTCGAGGTTTTCGTCGAGGAAGCGCTCGTAGTGCCCGATGTCCAGGTCGGTCTCGGCGCCGTCGTCAGTGACGAAGACTTCGCCGTGCTGGAAGGGGTTCATGGTGCCCGGATCCACGTTCAGATAGGGATCGAGCTTCTGCATAGTTACAGACAGGCCGCGTGCGCGCAGCAGGTGGCCGAGGCTTGATGCCGTCAGTCCCTTACCGAGCGAGGACGCCACACCACCGGTTACGAAGATGTGTTTGGTCGTCTTGGATGAACCCGGGAACCGGGAATTTACACGGGAATTTGATCGCTGCACCACGGAATTCGAGCTTATCATCATTTGAGCCTTCCACGGATCGCCGGCAGTGTTCCCCAAACGTCCAAGTCTGCCCTTCGGCCGTCCGCCGATCAAGGGGCGGCCGGCACGCCGGGCACGCCCCCAGCCAGCTTTCAGGCCCCCTGGGGCAGGAATTTCGCGTCGTCCAGCAGTTCCTGGGCGTGGGCCTGCGCCGACTCGGAGTCTTCCTGGCCGGCCAGCATGCGGGCCAGTTCGCGGACCCTTTCCGGACCGTCGAGGAGGCGGACGTCACTGGACGTGAACCCGGTGGCGGTTCCGCCGTCGGCTCCCCGGACGGAGGTCTTGGTGACAGTGATGTGCTGGTCCGCGAAAGCGGCCACCTGAGGCAGGTGCGTGACTACCAGCACCTGGACATGGCGGGCCAGCATGGCAAGCCTGCGGCCGATTTCGACGGCGGCGCGGCCGCCCACGCCGGCATCCACCTCATCGAAGACGAATGTCGGGACGGGATCCACGGCTGCCAGCACGACCTCGATGGCGAGCATGACCCGGGACAGTTCACCGCCGGAGGCGCCCTTGCCGAGGGGCCGGGCGGGCGCACCGGAGTGCGGTTGCAGCAGGAAGCCGATTTCGTCCGCGCCGTGCGGACCCAGCTGCCCTCCGGACTCAAGGTTGATGACCAGGGTGGCATCGGCCATGGCCAGAGCCTTCAGCTCCGCACTGACGCGGGCTGACAGATCCTTCGCCGCTTTCGCCCTGATTTTGCTGATGGCGGCGGCCTGCTTCTTCAGGTCCGCCTCTGCCTGGACCACCTCCGCGTCCAGCTTTTCGATCCGGGTGGAGTCGTCCTGCAGCTCATCGAACCGCACGCGGGCGTTCTCCGCCCAGACCAGGACCTCGTCGATGGTCGGTGCGTATTTGCGGACCAGTTTGGCCAGGACAGCCCGGCGGTCCTCGATTTCCGCGAGCCGTTCGGGGCCTTCTGTGTCCAGTCCGGCCTGGTAGCTGGCCAGTTCGGTGGCGATGTCGTTCAGCAGGAAGCCCACCTCGGCCAGCCGGGCTGCCGCGGAGCCCAGCTCGGCGTCGTGCTCGGCTACATGCTCCAGCGTCCGTTTGGCGGCGTCAACCAGGGTGGTGGCATCCCCCTCGTCACCGAAGTCCTCGGCGATAAGCGCCTGGTGGGCCGTGCTGGCAGCGATGCGGAGTTCCTCCACGTTGGCCAGCTTCACGGCTTCCGCCTTGAGGACTTCATCCTCCCCCGGCTGCGGATCAACCTCGTCTATTTCGGCGAGGGCGCTCTGCAGGGATTCGGCCTCGCGCAGCCTGTCGCGTGCAGCGCTGCGGAGGGTGTCCAGCTCGGCCTGGCTGGACTTCCAATGGTTGTAGAGGTCCTGGTAGGCGGCCAGCGTCCCAGCCAGCGCATCGCCGGCAAACTTGTCCAGGGCGCCCCGCTGGGCAGCAGCTCCCTTAAGCCGGATCTGGTCCGACTGTCCATGGACCACCACCAGCGTCTCGCCGATTTCAGCGAGGACACCCACCGGCGCGGCCCTGCCGCCCAGGAAGGCGCGGCTGCGGCCGTCCGAGCCCAGGCGACGGGCAAGGATCAGCTCCGCGCCGCCGTCGAACTCCTCCGCCTCTGCCCCGGCCTCCAGGGCCCTGGCAATCGCGGGGTGGCCGGCGTCGAGCTTCAGCACTGCCTCGGCGGTGGCACTCTTGGCGCCGCTCCTGACGGCGCCGGCATCGGACCGCGCCCCCAGGAGGAGACCGACGGCGGTGACCACCATGGTCTTGCCGGCACCGGTCTCGCCGGTCACCACGCTCAAGCCAGGCCCGAGCGGCAGCGTTGCGTCGGTGATGACGCCAAGGTCGCGGATTCTCAGTTCTTCAAGCATGGCTTCACTTTGCGGTGGTGGGATCGTTGTCATCGCCGGGCTGGTCCGGCTGGGGCACCTGGAGCGGAGGCATGGGCCGCGGTGTCCTGACGATGGGTATGGGGCCGGTGTGGATGGCGTCCGCCTTCGGTACCGGTCCCCGCCAGCCATGGATCGGCAGCTCGAACTTGCGGACCAGCCGGGCCGAAAACGGCGTCTGGTGGGTGCGGGCGAGCCGCACGGGCGTGGCGGATTTTGTGACCTCAACCCGGGCACCCGGCGGCAAATCCACGGAGCGCCTGCCATCACACCACAGGACGCCCTGGGCATCCGTCCGGCCGAGGACCTCCACAGCCAGCCTGGAACGGGGCGAGACCACCAGCGGCTTGGCGAAGAGTGCGTGGGCACTGATGGGGACGATGACCAGTGCCTCCACCTCGGGCCACACCACGGGGCCGCCGGCCGAAAAGCCGTACGCCGTGGATCCGGTGGGGGTGGCCAGCACGATGCCGTCGCAGCCAAAGGACGTGAGGGGACGCTCGTCCACTTCGGTCACCACCTCGAGCATGCGTTCGCGGTTGGCTTTCTCGATGGCGGCCTCGTTCAGCGCCCAGGTGTGCCAGATCTTCTGGCCGCGGACCCACACCTGGACATCGATGGTCATCCGCTCTTCCACCGTGTACTCGCGGCTGGCGATCCACTCGACGGTCTGGGCCAGGTCCGCCCGCTCGCTTTCGGCCAGGAAGCCCACATGGCCAAGGTTGACGCCCAGCAGCGGCACGTCCACTTCCCGGACCAGCTCGGCGGCGCGCAGGATGGTGCCGTCCCCGCCGAGGACCATCACCAGTTCAACATCCGGGAGCTGGACGTGGTCGTGGAGGACCTCCACGGGCTGGGCAAGGTGTCCGAAGAAACGCTCCATGTCCGCAAGTTCGGATTCCTGCATGACCGGCACGATGCCTGAGGCGTGCAGGAGGGCGCACGCTTCCCACGCGGCCTTCAGCGAGTCCTCGCGGCCGGTATGGGCGAGGACCAGTACACGCCTGCTCATCAGGTTCCGCTCTCTAGTGGTTCGGCCAGATACGTCCGAGCAAGGCAGCAGCCGCTGCCTCCCGCTCTTCGATCTTAGGCAAGTCTTGGCTGATCCTGCGTTTTATCCACAGGAAGTATTCAACGTTTCCGTCCTGGCCCGGCAACGGACTGACCGCCAGGCCGCACAGGTCGAGCCCGGCGTCGAGCGATGCCCTGGCTACTTTTTCCACCGCCAGGCGCCGTTCCCGCTCGGAAGTGACCACACCTGTGCGTCCCAGCCGGTCCTTGCCGATCTCGAACTGCGGCTTCACCATCAGCACCAGGTCCCCACCGGGTTCGGTGCACAGCGCCAGCGGCTGGAGCACCAGGGTGAGGGAGATGAAGGAGAGGTCGGCGACGGTGAGTTCCGCCGTGCCCCCGATGTCCGCGGGCGACATGTACCGGACGTTCAGTCCCTCGTGGACTTCCACTCTGGGATCTTCCCGCAGCCGCTGCACCAGCTGGCCGTGTCCGACGTCGACCGCCACCACGTGCGCGGCCCCGCGCCGAAGCAGGACGTCCGTGAAACCGCCGGTGGAGGCACCGGCGTCGAGGCACCTCTTGCCCTCCGGCTGGACTTCCGGGAAGGCGTCAAGCGCGCCGGCCAGTTTGTGCCCTGCCCGGCTTACGTAGGTGTCCCGTTCGTCGTGGTCGACCTCGAGGGGCTTGTCCTCGTCCACCTGCAGGGACGCTTTGGCCAGGACCTGGCCTGCTGAGCTGACCTTGCCTTCGGCAATCAGGGCGGCTGCATGCGTTCGGGACCTTGCGAGCCCGCGGGCAACCAAGGCCTGGTCGAGGCGTGCCGGCATCAGGCCGCGCCGCCCGTCTGGTCCGCACCTGCGGGCGCGCTGTTGTTGGGAGCGGTGTTCAGCGCGGCCAGCAGTTCATCGTGGAGTTCGTTGTACACATTTTCGTGGTCGGACACCGGGACCTGCGGAAGGGTGCCAAGCCGCGCCAGTGCTTGTGCCACCACGGGATCCGTCACTCCCGCATCCCCGCTGCCGGGCCAGTCCGGGGAAGGCTGGGCTGCTGCGGATTCCGGTTCGGTCAGCTCAGTCATTGCACCAGTCTAGTGATCCATCCACACCAGATCGGGCGCCTGGGGCGTGGAGGCGTCAGGCGTTGCCGCCCACCAGGCTGCGCAAGCAGCGCGCCAGGAGTCCAGGCTGTCCTGGCTGCCGATGATGCCCACCGCACCGTTGGCCACCCGCGCCGTGGCTGCGCCGCAGGCGTATGTGCCGTCGTGGTGCGCCACCTCCGGGTACGGCCGGTGCAGGTCCGCCAGGTTGCTGATGATGTAGTCCGGGCGTTCGGCGGCCCGGGCGGCCAGGATCGTCTGGCGGGTGTCGACGCCGGTCAGCACCGCCACGGTGGCGAAGCCGGCGTTGTTGCCGCCAAGGATGTCCGTGTCCAGCCGGTCCCCCACCACCAGCGGCCGTTCGGCCCCGAGCCGTTTGGCTGCGGAGTGGAAGAGCGGGGCCTCCGGTTTGCCGGCCACGCGGGGTGTCTGGCCCGTGGCTGCCGCAACAGCTGCCACCAACGTCCCGTTTCCGGGCGCGATGCCGCGTGCCTGCGGTATGGACATGTCCGTGTTCGTGGCCACCCACAGTGCGCCGGCGTTCACCACGTAGGTGGCTTCGGCCAGGTCTTTCCACCCAATCTCGGGATTGAAGCCCTGGACAACCGCGACCGGGCCCTCGTCCTGGCTGTACACCGGCACCAGGCCAACGAGTTCCATTTCGGCGGCAAGGGCCGGGCTGCCGGTGATGAGGATCCGCGAGCCGGGAGCCAGCAGGGACGCAAGCAGATCCGCGGCGGCCTGCGAGGAACTCACCACCTGGTGGTCCTCGGCCGGCGCCCCCAGCTCGCGGAGGTGGGCAGCAACCTGGGCCGGGGAACGCGACGCGTTGTTCGTCACGTATCCCAGGCCCACGCCGATGCCGGCGAGCTGCTTTAACGATTCAATGGCACCGGGGATGGCATGCGGACCGGCGTAGACCACGCCGTCCAGGTCCGCCAGCAGTGCATCGAACAGGGAAATCAGGGCAACGTCGGCCATTCTTCAGTCTTCCCGGCGGTCCGGCTGGTCCTGGTACTCCGCAGCGTCATCATGATCGTCGGCGGCGCTGCCTGCGGCCGTTCCAGCGGATTCCAGTTCGTCACGCTCCACCGAGTCCTCGTCAGACTCGGCGTCGTCGGAAACGAAGTAGTCAGCTTCCTGGTCGTCGATGCTCGCATCCTGCGGCTCAGAGTCCTGCAGCTCCGCATTGGCCTCTGCTGCGTGCAGTTCTGCGGCCTGCGCGGCGGGGGCACCTTCAGCGGACGCGGCCTTGGGAGCAGTCTCGGACGCCTGAGACGCACGGTCGAGGAGACGGCGGCGCTCTGCTTCCTCCCTCGCCTCTTCCTCCTCGTCCCAGCCGAGGTCGATGATGTCCGGTTCTTCATCCACGCCTTGTCCCAGCGCGTTTTCCGCAACCACGGCCTGCTTCCGCCACTTCTCGGCTTCATCGTTGCGGCCCACGCCGGCCAGGGCGTCGGCGTACGCACGGAAAAGCCGGGGGCTGTAGGAGAAAGCCCGGTTGATGTCCAACTGCGGGATTTCCAGCTCGGCTACCGCAGCGTCCAGCTGGCCAAGGTCGGTCCTGGCCCCTGCTGCCACAATGGCGAGTTCTGCCTTGCCGGGAGCGTCCAGGTCCTGGGCTTCCTCGGAGCGGGCAACGTCAAGGGCGCGGTCAGGGCGTCCCAGTCCCCGCTCGCAGTCAGCCATGACCGGAAGGTGGACGTTGGAGCCACTGATGCGGCGGTAGGTGCGGAATTCGCGGAGGGCTTCGCCGTAGTGGCCGGCTGCGTAGGCGGTCAGGCCCACGGCCTCGCGGACCGCGGCCAGCCTGCCGCCGCGGCGGCTTGCAGCGAGGGCGTGCTGGAAGGCGAGTTCCGGTTCTTCATCAATGAGCCGGCCGGCCATCACCAGGTGGCGGGCAACCCATTCCGCGCTCTTTGCCTCGAGCGTCTTGATCTGGTGCTGGGTGGCGCGGTCGAGTTCCTTGCCCGTGACGTCCTCATCGATCTGCGGAGACCTCTCCCGGTCCGGACGGTTCGCGCTGCGGAGGTCACGGACGTTGGGTTCGCGAACGGGGCGGTCTTCCTGGCGGTCCCGGCCGAAGGTGCGGGGACCTGCGTCTCCGCGGCCCGGGGCACGATCGAAACTGCGGGGTGCGCGGTCCTGGCGGTCACCGCGGCCGGGCCGCTCGCTGCGTTCTCCGAAGGGCCTCCGGTTTTCTCCCCCGCCGAATCCGCGGCGGTCCCCCTCGCCATCACGGCGCGGACGATCACCAAAAGGCTTCTGATCACGGTCACCATACGGCTTACGATCGCCCCCGCCGCTGAACGGCTTACGGTCACGGTCACCGAACGGCTTACGATCGCCCCCGCCGCTGAACGGCTTACGGTCACGGTCACCGAACGGCTTCCGCTCACCACCGCCGAAACCGCGGCGGTCCCCCTCGCCATCACGGCGCGGACGATCACCAAAAGGCTTCTGATCACGGTCACCATACGGCTTACGGTCGCGATCACCGAACGGCTTCCGCTCACCACCGCCGAAACCGCGGCGGTCCCCCTCGCCATCACGGCGCGGACGATCACCAAAAGGCTTCTGATCACGGTCACCATACGGCTTCCGCTCACCACCGCCGCTGAACGGCTTACGGTCACGATCACCGAACGGCTTACGATCACGGTCACCAAACGGCTTCCGCTCACCACTGCCGGAGGGACGACCGGATGAGTCGCCGCCGTCACGGTTGGCGCGGGACCGGAAACCCCGGGGATCCCCGCCTGAATTGTTATTGCCGCGGAACCCGCCGCGGTCATTTCCGCCGCGATTGCCGCCGTTGTGCTCAGCCATGTGGATTCCTCCTGTTGTGAGCCGACCACTGGCGCAACTGCAGCCGCTCGTATCCGTGTTTCGTTTCCTACGCAACCCGAAATCAAGCGCTTCGAAGTCCGTACATCTTCATCAATTCTAGAGGAGCCATCCCGCAGAGCATCACGAGCGAAGCCCAGGCGGCCGCATCGTGGGAAGATTCACACCCTCTCTCACTTGATGCGGGGTTTCCCGGGATCCTCTCTCGGTCGATGCGGGGCTTCCCGCGATCCTCTCTCACTCGATGTCGGTGGTGGGGGTTTCCTGCCGGCAGTAAGTGGGAAGGGCCCGCCCGGGAGGGTGCCATCAAGTGAGAGAGGATCACCCCGGGAAACGGCATCAAGTGGAAGAGGATCCCCCGGGAAGCGCCATCAAGTGCGGGAGGATCGTCCGGGAAGCGGCATCATGTGCGAGAGCGTCGGGGGTGGGTGGCGTCTACTGGGT